>CAWJJL010000034.1:0-47150 GCA_963843165.1 uncultured delta proteobacterium
ATCTTGCCGATCATTTTAAACAAGGTATCGGTATAATCTTCCGATCCACCTGCAATTTTAATGTGCGTAGCATCGGCCGGGATTTGTTTCAAGGTTGGATCTACGGCAAGCCATCCGTTAACGTGAGATTCGGCCCAAGCGTGATAGAGAAATCCTGAAAATTTTTCCGAGTACACCAGACCTGTCACAACCTTTGTGGGAATTTCCCGTGATCTGGCAAACGCAGTGTAGAGATTCGCGTGAGACTGGCATTCTCCTTCTCTGCTCCGTAGCACTTCAAGCGCAGTAAAGGAGTCCTTCATCTCTTTCTTGATATTATCGGATGTCCACCGCACAAGTTTGTGAACTTTTTCCAAATTTGAATCGCCGGGCGACACGATTTTTTCGGATTGAGCGACAATTTCCTCGTGATCGGCCTGAATGCCGATCGTTGAAACCAGGTGATCCGCCAGAAAAGAACGAGCAACAGGGACTCGGCTGGGACTAGCTTTGGCAGGATCTTCCATATTCACGGTGACATAAAAACCTTTCTCGAGGGCATCCTTGTCAATCGGAGTGACTTTTTGCCGATGATCATTGACGATTAGTGATGGATCCACGCCTTTCATCTTTAACTTCACAAACCGAATGCCTTCCGGGTTGCGTATTGTTTCGATACACGGACAAGGCTGACATCCAGGACGATGTCCTTGTTTGCGGTTTTTTTCTCGACAAAACGTTTTGCGCTGCTTTCGTCTTCCAGTATCGTTATCAGCGATCCGTCCAGCGCCTTTTCCAGCACCGTCATGCCGCTTTTATTCAGCCAGGACTGTACGGTCGAGCGACCGAAAGTGTTTTTGACGCTCCATACAGCGCCGCTCGGGCCAGGTGCATTTTTTACCGATGACAGATTCTGTTCAACCTGCTCAATGGCCTGCTTTTCCGAATTAAAAACCGCGAAAGAATTTACCTGGCCTTCCTTTAACCCTTTCAGGGCGGGCATCAGAGAAATCGCGCTGGAATGAAACAAACTGTTTTCAATCGGGTATGCCTGATTACGCTTCTCCCCTTCCACTTGCATATCTACGACCAAGCGCTGTCCTTCGATCTTGCCGGTCATTTCCAGGAGCTTGTCATTCATCATGACCCGAGATTCGAAAGAAATCATGGTCAGATCGGGCTTGACCTTCACTTTTTCTTTCAATCCGATTTCACTTATCTTGTTGTTCGCTTTAAGACGCATCAGGGAATCGGTTGTAATATTGAAAATGTCCCCGGACGGTTCAATTTTGAAGTGACTATATCCAATTTTGTCTTCTTGGAAGTACATCCGTACCAGGCCTCACGAAAGGGCAGTTTATTAAGAGTTACGTACCCTTCCACGGGCGCTACAGGCTCCGGCCGGTGGGGTTTCCTGCAAAGAATGCAGAACACACGAGCTTTGCGCAGCAAAAATTAGGAGAAAAGCGATTCGAAAGAGTTTGCTCATCTGGGTCTCGGTGAAGCGCAGGCGAAATCACGCACAATCATATTTTAGTCTCTTTTGATTTTATCGCGAAGCTTTTTCCACAAAATATCCGCCATGAGAATATGTCCTTGATCGTTCCAGTGCACGTCGCCGGGTAGGAAATACTTTTGGACTTTATCAGCCCCATTTGCATTTGCCTGATCTATAAAATATGGGAAGCAGTTAACAAAATCTATTTGCCGTTCCTCAGCAAAGTTTTTCCAGATTGTTACCTGTTTGGAATCCAATTCGCCTCGCAAAACCTGTGATGGCCACGGATACACTACAATAGTCATTGGGATATTGTGCCGTTTACATAATTCGTATAGAAGGTCCATACTCTTTTCAGCGAGTCCAATTCCTCGTTTCCCCATTTTTCATACACCTTTTCATCATTGAGCCAGGCGTCTCGTTCCCGTGCGTAGATCCAAGACGTCCGACCAAAGGTCCCGCCGCGATGCCCACGAATGGATCAGGTCGTCACTGCCGAAAATCCTTTGCCTGAGTTTAGCCAGCGATTCGCTGAGGAGGTTCTCAGTTATATTGCGGTAGGACAAGAACCACTCTTTCAGATAAATATCAGTCATCGCGAGATAATAGCTGGTGTCGCTCGGCACATAATTTTCATATGCTATTTCATCCTGGATGTCGGATACATCCACCAGCACAATCATATAATCGAATTTCAATCCCAGTTTTTCAACCAGGTACTCAGTTTTGAGATAATATTGTTTCGGACCATATCCTCGGACACCAGCGTTAAGCAATTCCACTTTTGATTTATCAATCCGATTCTCGATGAGGCCTATTAAAGTCTGGTCATATGGATATCCTATTCCCTCGGTGAAAGAATCCCCCATAAAAAGAACTCTGTGTTTATCCGATTTGAGATCGACCGTTCTGTTTGACCTGTCTTTGAAACCAAGAGAATTGGTATAGACCGTATATTTGCGATCTCGAATATGGCTATCCAGTTTGAATGATTTCTTCAGATCGTGATGATAATACGGCGACGGCGTCCCGATCTCCCGGCGGGGCAAGAGCATTGCCGCAGCGGCGTCTAGAATGATCCAAACCACAACAACCGAAAAAATAATAGTTTTTTTCGGGTTTCTTTCGAACCAGCTATTTTTCTTTTCCGTTTCGTTCATAGCATCGTTTTAGGATTTATTGATCTGTTCCAAGCAGCCTTTCACCGCGTCGCTGCTAATCCGGAGACTTTCTTCATCCACTCTTCCGTAGATATCACCCTTCTCGTTGGCCTTAACGGCTCGCTCGAACCATGGGAGCGCCTCTCTGACTTTACCAAGTTTCGCATAGCACATCCCCACCTGATGAACGCTTTTACCCAGGCTCGCGTGATCAACCCTGCTGTATGTGTCGCCCTTCTCAGCGGCCTTAACCGCTCGCTCAAACCATGAGAACGCCTCTTTGAACTCGCCAGTATCGTAATAGCACATCCCTACCTCATGAACGCTTGTCCCGAGGCTCCGGTGGTCAACCCTTCCATGTATGTCCCCCTTCTCTTTGGCCTGAACGGCTCGCTCAAACCATGGGAGCGCTTCTTTGAATTCACCAAGATTGGAATAGTAGGTTCCCATCTGGTGAAGGCCTCTCCCGAAGTACTCGTGGTTCACCCTTCCGTGTATGTCCCCCTTCTCTTGAGCCTCTACACCTCGTCTAAAACACTGAAGCGCCTGTTCGAACTGGCCAGAACAGGTGTAGCACAGACCCATCGGATGATGGCTTGCCCCGATGCTCTGCTGGTCCACCCTTCCATGTACGTCACCCTTCTCTTTGGCCTGAACGGCTCGCTCAAACCATGGGAGCGCTTCTTTGAATTTTCCAAGATCGAAATAACACATCCCCACCTGATGAAGGCTTCTCCCGAGGCTCTCGTGGTTCACTCTTCCATGGATGTCACCTTTCTCTTTGACTTTTGCCGCTTGGTCAAACCGGAGCTTCGCATCTTCAGACCTACCAAGGCGCCAATAGCACATCCCCACCTCATGAAGACTTGCACCGAGGCTCTCGTGGTCTACCCCTCCATAGATGTTACCCCTCTTGGTGGCTTCCACCGCCAGCTCAAACCAGGGGATCGCATCTTCAAACTTACCAAGATCGAAATAGCACATCCCCACGTGACAAAGGCTTCTCCCGAGGCTCTCATAGTCCACTCTACCATTGATATCACCCCTCTTAGCGGCTTCTACTGACCGCTGCAACCATGGGAGCGCATCTTCGAACTTGCCAAGATGCAAATAGGACGTCCCCACCGCACCGACGCTCGTTCCTAAGAACTGGTGATCCACCATTCCATTGCTATCACCTTTCTCAGCGGTCTCTATTGCTCGCTCAAACCATGGAAGAGCCTCTCGAAAGTTGCCAAGTTTCGAATGGCACATCCCCACCTGATGAAAGCTTGCTCCGAGGGTCTGGTGGTCTACCCTTCCATGCGTGTCGCCTTTCTCTGCGGCCTGGACGGCCCGCTCAAACCATGGGAGACCGTCGGCCCATCGTCCCAGTTCGTAGAGAGCACAACCGATCCAGTGGTCTTGGTCGCCGGAGAAGTATTCAATACCGCTCCATGCCTCTATTGATAGAGAGAACGCAGTCAATTTACCGGCTAAATTCGGATCACCCGGCCCATTTATGAATTCGCGGGCGACTTCGACGAAATGTTCCGCCTGGGTCTGTCGCACCTTCCTGAAGGTCTCCACCTGATCGTTCGGCAATGGAACACCGAGCAAGAAGTCGGCCCTTAGTTGATGCATTCGCAGTTCATGGCCACCCTGGAGAAGGGTGAGGTCCATACAGGCATCCAGCGCTCGAATGAGTTCATGATCGTTCATCACTTCCGGTTCGCTCAAACTCCGGAACAACTCGTCTCGCCGAATGCGTTGCGGATTCAGCCGAGCGGCCGCGTGTAGTAAGAGCCTCTGATCGGCATTCAGACGGTCGTAAACGCCTTTAAAGCTAGCCATCGCGTCATTGGACAAGCTAAACTCCACAGATTCATCGAGGCCTCGGTCGTGTTCACGCTTGAGGATTTCAGCCATAGGACAGATCTGAATCGGCAAGCCTTTAGAAAACTCGACCAGCCGTTGGCCGTACTTTTCCGTAATGGCAGCGCCGCCAATAGCTTTAACTAGATCGAAGGCTTTTTCGTCGGGAAGTGGATGAACATGTATGATCGGCCAATTAGGGGGCCATCGGTCCACAACAGTGGTGACGATTACATGGCACGGCCTGCCCGCGTGGGGGAGCAAATCTCGAATTTCATCGGGCTCTATGACATTGTCGTACACAAGCAGCGTCGCCGCGGAGCCAAGCGCGTGAAGAGTTTTCTGACATTGATCCTCCAACCTAAGATCAGGAGCAAATTGGAGACCCAATATGTTTTTTCCCACTCCCGCGAGGTCAACCGCGGCCCCGACCGACCCGGCCCGAATCAGGAACGTTCCTCCAGGATAACGTGCTTGCTGGATGCGGGCGAATTCAAAGCCGAGTTCGGATTTGCCGGCCCCGGACTGGCCGTGAAGCACCAGGACCATTTCCCGAGAGGTATCTCCGAGTTTGTCGAGCATCTCTGCAAGTTCGTCATCTCTCCCGACAAACGGCTTTCCGTATCGACCGGGAATGGTGGAACGAACTGACCAATGTTTCTCGTCGCTTTCCTTCCCAGGTAGTCGCGTCTCTTCGATGTCCTTACCGAGAGAGTGCGAAGATGGGCCGTTTTCAGGCTCGGAAAGTCGTAAATGTTCCAACCCCCCTTGTTGGATGACATGGAGCACGAAAGCTACAGCGTTTTGCGCTGCTTTTCGTTGGAATTTGTTGTTCTTTTTCCCGTCCGCCCAGTCGCAGATCGCTTTGACAATGATCCAATCCACACATGCATGATGAGCGGCAACATACAGACCTGCACCTTCCATTTCGCCGCCTATGGCTTCGGGCTCCTCTTCGAGCAATTCTTGAAGAAACACCGGATTATCAATAAGCTTCTCCCCGGACAGTATCAGGCCAAAATGGATCGGAACTCCTTTCCAGAGCAGATCAGCACTACGAAACTTGTCCAATAGAGCTTCCGAGGCAGTGACTTTATCCCCGCGCGAAATCCTTCCCTTGACCGTTTCTCTTTTCGGCTCGTACGAATGAAGCTGCTTTGAAACAAGAATTTGGCCTATTTCTTGGTTGTCGGGTCTAGCGCCGAAACAGATCCCTACCATGATCACTGCCACCGGCGAGATCGCATCAATCGCCTTCGATATGGTTAGCAACGAACCGGCCGGCGTGCTCGTTCCCATCTCCGACTGCACCATGAAGAGATCAACTCCGCCTATATCGCCCAGAGGATAGTAAGTCTTACGGCCTATGTAGCATGGTTCCCCTTTGGCTCCGGTAGTTCGGGTGAATTGGTCCAGCACCTCTTGGGCTTCCACTTTCGTGGCTGTAACGATCAAGACCTTATCCATCGAGTGATCCTATTGGGGACGATATTTGACTGAAATTCCGGCTGCTGCGATACCGGACCAAAGATATCAATTTTAGTGCATTTTTTCCATAGTCTTTGGGTTAAGGATTGCCTTTTCTCGTCTTAGGTGATGCTCCCCCCTCTCCCTTCCCTCTCCCGCGAGGGGAGAGGGTTTCGAGTCCCCATCCCTTGACAAGAGAGGGTAGGGGGCATAGGCGTCAAAATAAGGCTGCGGTGGTCCCAGGTCCGTCATTCCGGCGGAAGCCGGAATCCAGTGTTTTCAATATGATCTGGACCCCGGCTTTCGCCGGGGTGACGAAACGCTGCTTAAGTCAACTAACTGAAATCACTTCGGCGTGTCCCTTAAGTTAGCGCCCGTGGGGGCAGGGGAGGTCGAACCCCGGGGCTTCCGGCACCCCCTTCATATTTGGGGAAGAGGTACGGGGATGGGGAGATTGCAGCGAAGTTCAACACAACTTACTATCGATTCCCACTGTTGCGGGAATCAGAATTCGGATTCCTGCTTCCCATGAATACCATAGCACCATGACCGGCAAGATGCCGGTCCTACTGGTGTTTTCATTATTCATTGTGCCGCTTACGGCATGGCAGTTTGCAGGAATGACGGGTCGAGAACGGCTAAGGTGGGAATGAACCCAGCAGGCGGCAGCTTATGATCTTATGATTGCGGTGTCTTTGTCCTTTTTATTGACTTTGCCGCGGCAGTCCGTAAAATTGAAAGGTTATGCCGAGTAGAGCTGAACCAACTCAATCTTGCAGCTAGCTCAGGGGCAAAGCTTTTCCCGGCTTCAACCTTAATGTGCCGGGATGTTTACAGATACAGGCCGATTCTTGGTTCAGAAATTTTGAATAGAGTCGCTGGAGGCCGTTTATGGATTACAAGGACACCCTCAATCTTCCCAAAACCTCATTCCCCATGCGGGCGAACCTGCCCAAGAAAGAACCGGAAATGCTCGCGCATTGGGAATCACAAGATATCTACAGGAAAATTCTTTCCGCAAGCAAGGGTAGAGAGAAATATATTCTCCATGACGGCCCACCATATGCCAACGGCCATATACACCTTGGGACGGCTCTGAATAAGATCCTCAAAGATATGATCATAAAATCGAAATTCATGGCCGGGTACGACTCGGATTATGTGCCTGGCTGGGATTGTCACGGATTACCCATCGAGCATCAAGTGGACAAGGAGCTTGGCGATAAAAAGCTAACCATGAATAGCATGCAAATCCGCCAACATTGCCGGGCGTATGCAGAAAAGTTCATTGATATTCAACGTGAAGAATTTAAAAGACTCGGTGTTCTTGGGGAATGGGAAAATCCGTATCTCACTATGAGTTACGACTATCAGGCCACCATTGTGCGTGAACTAGGCCGTTTTTTTCAGAGCGGAGCGGTATATCGCGGGAAAAAGCCCGTTTATTGGTGTGCATCCTGCGTCACGGCCCTTGCCGAGGCTGAAGTAGAGTACATGGATGTGCCTTCGCCTTCTATTTATGTGCGCTTCGCTGCTCGCGACGATTTCTCCACCAGGATCCCAGAAGTCAAGGGGAAGCAAGTCTATGTGATAATTTGGACAACCACTCCCTGGACAATCCCGGCGAACCTGGCGATAGCGCTTCATCCCGACGAATCATACGCCGCGGTTGAGGTCGGCAATGATGTGTACATCCTCGCTGAGCGGCTAGTGACCATAAACATGGAGATATTTAATATCCATGACTATCGAATTATCGCCACTTTCAGCGGGAGCCTTCTGGAAGGTTTGAATTGCACCCACCCGCTCTATGATAGGGCTTCAAAAATCATTCTTGCTCCGTTCGTAACTCTGGACACCGGCACAGGCGCGGTGCACATAGCTCCGGGTCACGGGCAGGAGGACTATGAAGTCGGATTCTTGAAATACAATATCGACGTTTATGCTCCGCTGGACGATCACGGAATCTTCACCAAAGACGTGGAATTTTTCAAAGGGATGTTTGCATTTGATGCGAATGACGAGGTGATCGCCAAGTTGGATGAGGTCGGAGCGCTAATGGCCTCCGAGGAAATCGAGCACAGTTATCCTCATTGTTGGCGTTGTAAGGAGCCTGTGATTTACAGGGCCACCCACCAGTGGTTCATTTCAATGGACAAGTCGAAATTGCGTGAAAACGCGCTAAAGGCCATTGATACAGTCACATGGATACCGAGATGGGGACGTGACAGAATCTACGGCATGATCCAGCACAGGCCGGACTGGTGTATATCTCGTCAGAGGACGTGGGGTGTGCCCATAACAGCGCTGCGATGCGCGGATTGCGACGAAATTGTGGCCCCACCTGAATTTTTCGAAAATATAGCCAAACTTTTTGAGAAAGAAAGCGCGGACATTTGGTTCGATCCGGAAAGAAAAGACCTGATTCCTAAAGATCTCAAATGCCCTTCATGCAAAAGCTCTTCACTAATAAAAGAAACGGATATTCTCGATGTCTGGTTCGATTCGGGCGTAAGCTGGTCGGCAGTTTGCGAAAAACGCAGCAACCTCGAATACCCGTGCCAAATGTATCTTGAAGGCAGCGATCAGCATCGCGGCTGGTTCCACAGCGCTCTATTAACTTCTGTAGGTACCAGAGATCGTGCTCCTTATGGCAGTGTGTTGACTCATGGATTTGTGGTCGACGGCCAGGGAAAAAAGATGTCCAAGTCGACGGGTAATGTCATCCAACCCGAAGAGATTATCAACAAATACGGCGCGGATATCCTGACGACTGTGGGTCTCGGCTGAAGACTATCGTGATGACATAAGGATTTCGCCGGAAATCCTGGACAGGCTCACTGAGGCTTACAGGCGCATCCGCAATACGTGTCGCTTTCTTTTGGGAAATCTGTCCGACTTTGATCCGTTAAAAGACATGATTCCGACAGATCAGCTCCGCGAACTGGATCGTTTTGCGCTGGATCGACTGAATCAGATTATTACCAGGGTGAGAACAGCTTATGAGGAATTTGATTTTCATATTGTCTTTCATACCTTATACAATTATTGCACTGTAGATCTGTCCGCGCTTTATTTAGACATCCTGAAAGACAGGCTTTATGTGGAAAAAACTGATGGTGTGCTTCGGCGATCTTCCCAGACTGCTCTCTATCACATTCTCTCGTCCATCGTGAGGCTCATGGCGCCTATATTGGCTTTTACTGCAGAGGAGGTCTGGTTGGCATTCAGGCGTGAAAGTCAAGAAACCTCGGGCGTGCACCTGACGAGTTTTCCTCAACTTATACCTGGGGTTTCGTTTGATGACGATGAACGTTCCATGTGGGAAATAAGATCTGCAGTACGGCAGGAGGTCTATAAAGCGTTGGAAGAAGCACGAGCCGCCCGGCTGATCGGATCTTCTCTTGAAGCCAAGGTGCAAATAGAAGCGCCGGATCGTGTCGCAGGCGCTGTGGCGGGTATGGAAGACCCCGATGATTATTTCATCGTCTCTCAAGTGGACATAAAACCAGCAGGAAAAGCGGCTGGAGAAGCCGAGATGGAAGAACTTATCGCAAATACCCGGGTGACGGTTTCTAAGGCCGATGGAGACAAATGCCCGAGGTGTTGGGTTCGTGATCCTGAGATTGGGTCCGATAAGGACTATCCGGAAGTATGCCCGCGCTGCGCGGGTGTATTGAGAGAATCCGGGATAAATCCGGAGTAAGAAGAGCTACTAAGCGTGAATAAATTAATAAGTGGAAGCCGAAAATGGCTTCTGCTCATAATAATTGCTGTGATTGTTTTTACAGCGGATCAAGTCACCAAACAGTTGGTTATTGAATCAATACCACTACATACCGGAATTGAAGTTATAACAGGTTTTTTCGACTTGGCACATGTGAGGAACTCCGGGGTGGCGTTCGGTATGATGTCGGGCAACGCCTGGTCCTTTCAGAGAACCTTCTTTATTTTGCTCTCATTTGCTGCTATGGCGGCCATACTGTGGGTGATTTATTCATCAGCTGCAATAGAATTGGGCTTGCTGGCGGGTTATTGCCTTTTTTTCGGCGGCGCATTGGGTAATCTGATCGACCGAGTTCGATTCGGAGAAGTCATTGATTTTCTTGATGTTCATTGGGGCAATGTGCATTGGCCCGCGTTCAATGTTGCGGATTCTGCGCTTTGTGTGGGGGCGGGTCTGTTTCTGATCCATTTTATTTTTAAAAAAAATAATGAATCATGAATTGTCATTCGCTTTTCGCAAATAATCCGGAACCCCACTCCGATCTTGTGATTTCTTTCTTTAAGATTGAATCATCAACAATGAATTTACTTTTTATGTCATTCCAGCGATTCAGGGGAACGCCTGAAATGATCAGGTAACGTCTAAAAAGGGAGACCAACTTGTTACGGCTTTCAGCCAAAGTGATTGGGTCGAGATTCGCCGTTACAATGTCGGCTGTTTCGTATAGCTCATCAAGAGAACGTTGTCTCAGCAAAAGTGCTTCTTCCACCCCATTCAGAGCTGCATTGTTACGGGCCGCACTGAACAGCGATCGGATCACTATCCACAGCGAGGACAGTTGAGGCTCCGAGCTTTATACCGGCTATGGCCAGAATACCGGAACCGCAGCCTACGTCCAGCTGAGTAGGCTTGTCGAGTTCATTCGACAAATGGGCAATGGCTTCTTCAAGAAGTATTAGACATCCCTGGGTGGTCTCGTGTGTGCCGGTGCCAAAGGCCTCGGCAGGCTCGATAATTACTAATTCCCTATCGTCCGTTTTCGGCTTGAGCCACGGAGGGGTAACGATCAGTTTCCGTCCTATTTTGATGGGCTTGAAATGGCTCTTCCAGGCTGTCGCCCATTTTTCGCTCTTAAGCGGGACGATTTTGATAAGCGCTTCTCTTAGCCCTGGAAAAATTTCACGCAATGCCACCGCGTAATTCTTGAGGTCAGACGAAACACTCCCCAGTTTCTTTTTCTCAATATAAGCGGTTATTCGTGTGACGTCCGAGTCATTATCATCCAGGACCAGGCCGGGCACAGAACGTTCGTGCAAGAAATTGGCTATGGCATCACCAATTTCGTGCGGCACGGTCACACTTAAGGTCATCCATTGCTGTTCGCTTGGATTATCGTCCATAGACGCACGCATCAATCAAGTCCAGTTAAGACCTTTGGACCTTTTCTCTTTATCATCTTTCGGTTCTGTCTCCGGCCTGATGCCAGGTTGTTTCAAGGGACCGCGAAGGTTGGTATCCATAACGGAAACGCCTACAAACCCCGGTGAGACTCTCACCGAATGTTCATAGCCATCGCGAACGAACACTACCAGGTGCTTGGTTTTGCTTTTTCTCGTTTTTGCCGTCAAGGCTATGAATTTTTCCGTGGTGAGATCTCTTACGCCGTCATATTCAACTATTATATCGCCTTGTGTGATACCGGCCCGTCTCGCGTCCGATTTTGGGGTCAAAGAAATTACCAGTACTCCCTTAATTGTGACATCTGTTTTCGGCTCCTGAGGCTGGATTTTACTTTCTTGGACACGGCTAGTTGTCGGGCGCCGTTCCTTCTGCTTGGCGACGGCCAGCGCTACAGTCCGCTGATCCGGTCCGGGCACCCATTCTTTTGTAAGAAAATCTTCCGCAAAATGAAAACTGCGAAGGGCATTGGCCGGCTCAATAGCTACTCTGAAGCCGCCGTTATCGACAGCCTAAATCCGGCCTGGCCCATCCTCGAAACGCACATCTCAGATTCACAGCTCCGAATGTCCATTCACCGCCCTTCATTACGCGATTTTCGCCATGGCCCGGACCTTCAGGATCGACCTCCGGCGCGAATCTGTAGTAATCTTCAACATAATAATCTCTCACCCATTCCAGTGCGTTTCCGGCCATATCATACAGCCCGTATCCGTTGGGTTCATAACTGCCGACCGGCGCCACGTATTTATAACCATCATCCGAGTTTCGATCTCTCCATTCGAAATCGGTGTTCTTGTCCGCATAATTGGCCCTGCGGCCATCGGGAAGCGCATCACCCCAGGGAAATTGCGCCATCGGCAGGCCTCCTCTGGCCGCGTATTCCCATTGGGCCTCGGTCGGGAGCTTATATGGTAATTTTTCCTTGGCCGTGAGCCATTCACAAAATGCCTGAGCGTCATTGTACGATATCATCACCACAGGCTGATCGTCAGATATTGGCCAACCCGGATTCTTCCATGAGCTGCCAGGTTTGGGTTCGAAGCGCCCTCTCTGCGTATTGAAAACCTGCCCGCCTTTCTCGTCTTCTGCATCGGTGATATAACCGGTCTCTTCAACAAATTTCCGGAACCAGCCCACGGTTACCTCGGTGGCACATATGAAGAAGGGACGGGAGATGCGAACCTTATGGAAAGGGTATTCATTTTCGAGGTTGACTGGCTGTCCTTGGGCAAGAGTTGCCATGGCCCAGGCGATATCGGCCTCTGAACTGCCCATCACGAATCCCCCGGCGGGTATCCGGACCATTTTCATGCCTAAAGAATTGGTAAAAGATTGGACGCTATGATCCACTGAAACATCAATCAGAGTATCAAGGACATTCCTGGCAAAGAATTCAGGGTTATCCAGCAGCAGCTTAGCTTTGGATCCTCGCTGGTCCAATTTGCGCACTAATTTATGAGCTTCAAGCCTTCGGCCCTGAAACATGAGCTCTTTCACTTTTTCCATTAACCTTAAAATCTGTTCGGTATTAGTAAAATTTTCTGTCGCCTCTATCGGGGACTTGTCCCGGAAGGTCGGGTCTGCCGCTACTCGAAACCCTGTAATATCCACGCATAGGTCCGGTTCTATTCCAAAGCGAAAAGCAGTTTCGCGCTATCCCGGCCTCGAAAGCCCAATTACCGCCTCGCACCACCCGTTTTTTTCCGGTTCGAGGTCCGGTGGGATCTATGTTTGTACCCGATTTTTCAGCTTCATAGGCTTTAGGATCATAATAGTCGGAGCACATCTGCCAGACATTGCCCAGCATATCATAAAGCCAAAATCCATTCGGTTCAAAGCTCCCAACAGGAGAAAGGCGTGCGTAGCCGTCGGTCATTGTCCGGTCGGCCCAGGGCACGGGAGAGTACCTGTCTGCCATGTTTAATTTCTTGCCGTCCGGGTAATCGTTGCCCCAGGAGAATCGTTCGCCCTCCTTGCCGCCCCTGGCCGCGTATTCCCATTGGGCTTCAGTGGGGAGATAATATCGGCGATTATCTTTCCTGCTCAACCACTCACAAAAAGCTTCTGCATCAGCATGGCAAACAAGAGAATACCGGATGATCGTCCGAAATCTGGTTTCCCGGATCATTCCAACTCGCTCCCATTTTTTTGGACCAGTGCTTCTTGTTTTCGTCATATACCCAGCCCCAACCCTGCTTTTCGGCTACTGTCTTGTACCCGGTTTCAGCTGCGAATTTCTTGAATTGACCCACCGTGACATCATATTTGCCCATCAAGAAGGGTTTGGATATTTGCACATTATGCGCAGGGCTTTCGGCCTGTAGCATCGTTTCCGGAACGTTCCACTCGGCCTGAATGCGACGTGTTTCTGCCGGTGTGCTGCCCATGACAAAAGCGCCCGGGCGGATTGTCACAAGGCGCATACCAATGGAGTTTGTTATCTCACCCGGGCTCGGAGATGCTTCCTGGCCGCTATTCTGGGCTTTGACTCGGGCTTTCTGCAGCATGTCATTCAAACGAACAGCGTCGTCAGCCGAAACAAGGCGAGAAGAAGATTTTAAAGCACGTTCCAGAGCCGGAATGGCAAGGTCCCATTCATTCCTGTCCATGCGCGCCAGAGCCAGGTTCTCGTCGATCTCCGCAGTTCGAACGACGGAATCGTCCTCGATGACTGTTTTCGATGGGCCGGACCATTTCTTCGATCCTGCAATCGGCTTTTTTTCTATCTGTCCTGGTCTCTGATGAAAACCTTGGAAATAACCTAACACAGACTCATAGAGCTTCTGAGCGTTATACGCAACGTTACTTTCTGTTGATGAGACGAAGGAACGTCGGAAAGGTTCATCTTGAGCGGAGAGCCGAACATCCGGCAGGCAAACCAGAAGAAGAGCTAATAAACAGAATGCCGGCAATAGCAAATAAGTTCCAGGGACTGTTCGTTCATTCGTCAAGTTTGGACAAAAATATGTCTCTGAATCCCTATTCCATGACGGAGCAGGAGATTGTGAAAATTTCTCAAAATTTTTACTGTTCATAGCTCGGTTGCATCCATAAATGATTGTCTGCGTGTTTTCCTCCCGTTCAAATTTGCCGGACTTAATTTCATTTTATCGTAACTGGAATACTTTTCTTCAGTTCTTCCGTTACTTTGCCATGAATCTCGGAATTTTTTTGCTCTTCTAGTTTATTTTTTATTTGACTCCTGACCTGGACAAAAGATGGCGTTTCAGGCTGTCTCTTATCCTCCACCTTCACGATGTGCCATCCGAACTGAGTTTTTATTGGTCCTCCAAACTGGCCTTGGGGAATTTTAAAAAGTATGTGCTCGAATGATTTTTCAAAAGCACCTTTCGGCAGCCAATCACGCCCATCCGGCAGTTCCAGTTTTCCTCCATTGGCAGCTGCCGGGTCAATGGAATTCTTTTTGGCGAGTTCGATGAAGTCTTTGCCGGACTTTAGTTCATCAAGAATCTTGTTAGCTTGTGCTTCAGTTTTTACCAGAATATGCCTTGCTTTTATCTCTTCAGGGGGCTTGAATTCAGACAGATTGTCTTTGTAATAATTAATCAAAGTGTCTTCTGAGGGTGGCGGCGTCTTAGCCAAGTATCTTCGGAAGTACTCTCTGGCCAAGTACTCAGCCTGCAAGTAGTCAAGCCGTGTTTTTATCGCAGGTTCTTTATCGATGCCCTGTGCCTTCGCTGCTTCGGCAAAAAGCATGAAGGAGATCACTTCGTCGAGGATTTTCTTCCTTCCGTCAGGGGTAAGGAATGGGACCCTATTCTCTTCGCTAATAGTCGCTATTATGTGGTCAAGCATCTGTCTTGTAATCTCGCGGTTTCCGACTTTGGCCAGCACGTCTCCCCCGGATTCAGTGATTACAGGCTGCGCGGCAATATTTATGGGAAGAACTGCAATGGATATTAAGAGCAATATCGTTAACCTCATTCCAAGTCCTCACTGCTTTCAAAAAATGCACGACGGGCGCACACAGCGCATCCGCACTAATTTGAGGTTGGGATCATAAGCCAAGCAATTGTGAAAAGCAAGGCGAGTCGTCCCATTGAGCAGCTATCCGCATCGATTCGTTTTCTCAAAAAACTGATTTTGAGTTGAAAACCGATCTACCATCGAAAACACGGGATGCCGTGTTCGCCGGCACCCCAAAACTTATCATTTAACCACCATTCGCTGGGATGAAGTGTGATTCTTCGCGTTCGAGTCAGATCGCTGAATATTATCAGTTAGGCAGACTCTTAGAAGAAGAGTGCTCGGAATTGATACCAAATATGACTGAAATTAATCCTTGGGATCAGCGTTCTTGTCCTGATCCTCATCAGGAGCGACTAGATGCAAACGGGGCTTGTTGCCAGTCAAAAGCGGCGCTTCATATTTCCGGTGGGCTTTCCCAATCAGATCGGCAAATTTCAAGAAGTCTTCAGGAAGAAACTTGAGACTTACATGAGCAAGATTTATGTGAACCACCCCCCCGGGACATACGATCACATTTCCGAAGTTTTCATCGTCCACTAGGATGGTTTGGTCTGACAAATTCGGGCCCTCCCAAAATTTAGTTATACTATTTTATGTTGAAGATATGAATTCGGCAACGAAATGAATTAACAAATTATATTCGGGCAGTGAAGCAGTCCGGCTTAAATGCGAGAAGTGGAGAGGCGTCCCAGCTTGTAAGCTATTAGATCGGCAGTCCAGCTTTCTGCGCTGAACTGTCCCATGATTATCTTCTTAGAGGAGCATGGCCGGTAAGCCCTCTAGTCCCGATCCCGAGCTTTCGCAAGGACAATCACACGAGTGAAGGGGATTTTTCTCCCCTTCCCGTTCCACCTTCAGAAACGAATATTAGTATTGCCGGCCTGTACCATAAGGTCGGAGTTCTTCCATAATTGCCCTGTCTCGTCTGTCGGTTCCTAAGTCTTGGACTTTGCTGACAACTCGCGTCAGATTATTTTGGAGCTTCTCATCACATGGAAAATCTTTGGCGGCATTAGAGAGTCTCTTGACCATTTTCAACCAAAATTTCTTTTCAGCTTCCCAGTTTTCCTCAGCTTCTTGCTTAAGTTGCTCCAATTCAGCATCTATACTGGCCGTATCCATCTCTTGTTCTTCAGGCGTTTCTTTCGGCTGCTTGAGATCTCTGGAGGCAGCAATCACGGAACGATTAGGTGCCGTCCTTCTTTAGCCGGAGTTTCATTCGTTTTAGGTGTCTCTCTTCCTCTGCGACTTCCGCGGGCAGGGATTCGAAATCCGCGGCCTCCATGATAAAGTCCCGAATCGATATCTCTGTACAACAAATCAAATGGGAGATAACGCTCGGGCGGTTTTTAGGAATTCCACATTCTTGTCCAATTGTTTGAGCAAATCCGCACGAAAACGATCATCAGCAGCGGCCATTAGCCTGGTTACGACCCCTACTTCTCCAATCCGTGTTGTTTCCAGTAGGCTTATTCTATCTGCCTGCTTTGCATCATCCCAATGCTTAGTCTCTCTCAAAGCTTGTTTTAGCAGCTTTTCGTATTTATTTAATACCAGATCATGCAAACTAAATAGCGCTGCATTATGGAATTGATACGCTACGAACTTCATTGGTTCAGTTATTTCGCCGTAAGTGGCAAACGGACCTAATTGAAGCACTCTGTCTCTTTCACGGGATCTTACTTCACGTCTGTAATCAAAGCCTTCCGGCCCTTCAGTGGTGGTTTCAATGCGTATCTTCCGATCGCTAATCAAGGAGGCGTATGCATGTCCGGGCTCCACCACACCACAAACATTCAGTTTTGCATCACGCGCCAACAGCGTGTAAACAATTGAGCCGCTCAGGCACAGAAATTTTTTGTCATCAACTATGCCCTTTGCGGAAAAACCATCCAGCGCGTCGTATTCGACCAAAGCCCTTTTCTTAAGCCAGGTGAACAGCTTCTTGGCCTTTTCCACTTCGCTCTCTTCGTCTGCAACCACTTTCAATGCTTCATCTCTCAAACCTTTCAGTTCCGATAGGACCCGGGTTTGCTCCTGGGCTGAATCAAAAGAAGCCTTTACAAATGCTTCATAAGGATCGGTAAAAGGGTTCGAAGGGATCTCTTCAGGGTTGCAGAAGAAGTGCTTATAAAGGACGGACGGCATTTCATGGCGTTCAGGGATTTTGCGCTCAGCCGCAACTACTGTTTGCAAGCCGTGAAAGTCTAATGATATTCACGTAGCAGCATTTTGACTGACAATTTCCACATAGTCTTTCTGGACCATCTGGGGAACAGCCAGCGAATAGCTCGATTCAAAACCGTTTCTGACGGCATCCAAGATCTGTTTGCTTCTTTTTCCCAAATAGTTCGATCGAATACTGGGTAAACCCAGTCGTAAGGTGGAGGAGCAGAAGAGGCAGCATATAAAGGCGTTTGACCAAATACGGGTCGTATCTAAATTTTGATTCAGCGCCGAGCGCCACGGGCGCATATGTCATGATCGCGGCATAATAATTACCTGTGTCCTCATACCTGGATCCCATAAGACAGACGCTGTCGTATACCACGTAACGTGAAAGGGTCTTTGCCATGCGAGCATAACTATCTCCTTCGGCTACATATCCGAATTTGTAATAGAGCTCGGCCAAGTAAAGAAAAGCCTCAGGATTTTGTGGTTGTGAAAGAGTTGCACGCAAAAAATAATCCACCGCTTCTGCCATAGCCTTTTTGTCCTGGCCCGAGCCTTGGATATTTTGCGTCTTTATGGCGCCCAACTTAATGAGAGCAAAATAATTATTGGGATCGGCCTTCAACAGAGCCTCAAATTTTTCCGCTACCTTGCTGGAAGAGCCACTGTTCTTTTCTTCTCGGAAAGCAGCGAGAAGCATTTCATCGATGATTTTCTGATCGGCGGAAAAAACGCTCAGAGGCAACGTGATGGCGCAAACAGCAAACGCCAGAACCAAAAGCGCTTTGCTTTTCAATCTCATGGATTCTCCCCTATAACGATGAAGGAATTTCACATTAAACCATACACGAAAATAGTATGTTTTGTCAAATGTTTAGCACCACTCCGGCACCGATGAATAGTTTTGTCTCTTTGCGTTCGCAACTTATTGATATTTCGAGGAGAGTACGCTATACTATAATTCGGGTTACTTCATGTTGAATGAAGACGGGGAGGTCTAAAATGAAAAAACTGGTCAGTTTCGGGTTCCATGCTGTTATTATCCTATTGCTGAACAGCATGTTCTCAGCACCTTTCGAGGGCATCGCGTCCGCCCAGACAGACTCGGTTCCCAGGCTGGCAGTCTCCGATGAAGAGATTTTCATCGAACCAACCCAGGATAAACTCACATTATATTGGGCTGGTCGCATATCTTTCGTCAAGACTTCCAAAGCGGAAGTCAGTGTTACTGTAGAATCGACCCTAGCTCCGATTGGAAATTGGCAATCCGCTTCCAAAAGCAGGTTCAGGTTCATATCCAGAACTAGGAATGAATTCATCCTATCAACGAGCCCCGGTGGCATCCATACCCCTGCCGACAACTCCAATCGGAAAAATTACCAAATCCGCTTTTTCCGGTCTATTGGAAAAAGACCAAGTGATCAATGTCAAAATCGCTCTCAAACGATTGGGCCAGCGGGCTGCCGAAGGAACCGTTACTGAAGTGGACTACAAGTTGAAACCATTCGGGTATGCCCTAATAAAGGCAGCAGAGGCGGGGGATCTGGTTGGAGTCAATTCTCTGCTGGAAAACGGGGCTGATCCGGATTCAACGGACTTGCAAGGCTGGTCGGCATTAATGGCGGCTTGTTCGGCCGGAAAGTCGGAGATCGTAAAATTGTTATTGGATAAGGGCGCCAAAGTGAATGCAAGGACTAAAGGGTTCCCGATCATCTTATCGGCCAACGGCTCGGCAATTCCCGCGGGCACTACTGCCTTAATGGCCGCGGCATACTCCGGCAGACCGGATATCGTAGCAATGTTGCTGGAAAAACAGGCTTTGGTCAATGCAAAACGGGACGACCGATGGACTCCCCTCATGGCTGCTTGCTCGTCAACCAGCGGGGAAACGGTCAAAATGCTTCTTGAGGCAGGAGCCAATGGGGATGTCGTGGATGAATCCGGCTATTCTCCTTTGGCCATGGCTATCATAAATAGAAACAATGGCGCTGTGCGGTTGCTCAAGGCTCAAAGAGCAGTTTTAGCTGTTCCCTGGTAGCTGTTTCACTGCTCGCAATGCCAGTCGAGCGCGAAGCAAGTAAATCGAAATTAATGATTACCAATATTAATTGACATCTTGGCTACTTATGATGTATGATGATATGTGAGCGTCTCATAAGTTACTATAGCGATGGTCATTATTTGAATTCTCGCCACGATAATCACGGGAGGAGAATGGGAATGAGCTCGCGTACCGTGCGAAATTGTGTAATTGCCGTGCTTTTTATGTTGGGCTTATCCGGACCGGCTGCGGCCCAAGACGAACAGCCTCCGATTTCCCCCACAGGGCAGGAGAAATCCAAAGACGGAGTCTTCGAAATTACATTGAAAGCTCCTGACAAACCTAAATTAATTACGGATGAACTCGTACGGGACAGAGATCTCGATCCGGCGGCTCTTTACCGCGTAAAAATCGGCGGGTACCTCGCTTTTGACGAATCCGAATGGGTCGACAAGATTGAATTTAAACTATTTGACAGACCTGTTACAGAATTACCCCAATACAGACGATACAGTGAGTTATTATCTGAGATCAATCAGAAAATTTGGGAACTCAAGCAGCAATTCGATAGCTATGATCTGCTGGCCCTTCGAATGATGAATTTGTGCGATGAGAGCAGGTTCCCAACATTGCAATCAATAGATGAGAATGTGCTTCAGCAATTAACTATTTACAAAAGACTGGTGCTCCTGCGAGCGCTAGTCGTGAATTCTCTCGACCGGGTTTTGGCCGAACGACGATGTGTGGACAAATATGCCCAATACAAAAGGAGTCTGGAACTCTACGCAAGGTCCCTTTCCGAGTTGGCGAAGAGTCACGAAATTTTGACAAAAAGGGCCCTCGTATTTTCCGAAGAAATTCGATCCGGTCAAGATCAGGTTCGACCCGAAAAAAAGTGAACCACCTGAAGGTGAACTGAAATTCAGGCGGCGCGGACAGTGATCCGCTATACTAGTCGTGAATTTCCTCTTAAGGCGATTCTGGAAGCGTCCCAAATAGCACCAATAAGGCAGCAATTCTGAAATCTTCTGAATTGCGCTGCCAACACCGCCTGCCATAATTCTTTGCCGGTAAATAGGAGCGATAAGACTACGGCACAAACTTTTTCTGGCATTCTTCTCGCGGGAGGAAAATCCCGCAGAATGGGTGGAGGCAACAAGGCGCTTCTGCCAATTGGCGGGCGATCAATTATTGAACGCGTCTCCGATGTGCTGCGAGAAATTTTTGAACACAATATAGTCATTACCAATTCCCCGGAAGATTTTGGGTTTCTCGGGCTGCCCATGTTTGGTGATCTAGTCTTAGGCCGTGGATCTCTCGGCGGGTTATACACCGGGTTAAAGACTTGTGGGCGGGATTATGGATTTCTCGTCGCTTGTGACATGCCGTTCTTGAACAAAGACGTTATCTCATACATGGTTGATAGAACAGATGACAATGATGTAATCGTTCCAAGGATATCCGCTGGAGTGGAGCCTCTGCATGGGATCTATTCTCGGAAGTGTTTGCCCATTATCGAGGAGCTATTCGCTGAAGAAGATCTTAAGATAAGAGATATTTTTCATAAGGCTAAGTTACTGGAAATACCGGAAGAAGAACTTAAGTTGTTCGACCCTGCTCTTTCTTTCCTCTTGAACGTCAATACCCCCAGATGATCTGCGCCGAGCGCGCGAACTGGCCGGAGAGCGAGGATTATAGTAGTAATCTGCTCCCTTATACCCGCAGGATGTGCTGAGTGAAGCTGACCCATTATAGCGGAGAAACATCCGGTGCGAAGGATCCAAATGCATCCCGGGTCAGATTGTGGACGTCAGCGAAGATCAGGAGGGTCGTTTTTGGCTGGGCTAAAAAATGGATCTATTTTTGAGGGGTGATCACCCGGGAAGGTGATCATGTCTTCCCGGATGAGTTGGAGTGATATGGAGGCGCTTTTTTACACCCAGTTTGGGTTGGCTGATGGCTCAATTATTGATTTCAGGCGCACTTATTAACTATTGGACTTGCTGCATGCACTGTTTTGCTTCGTCTTGAGCCTGTCGGTAGAGTTCGCGGAATTTCTGCTCCATAGCGCGATTTTCATCATACTGGGCAAACAAGGCGTCCATTCCACTAACGGTTGCCTGATTTTTGGGGTATTTCGCGAGGTTCTCTATCTGCGCCACCAAGCTTTTGGCTACCTGATTCGCCTGATTGGCTCGAGCTTCGTACGCGCGAGCGCGGTTCACCAATTCTTGACATACAACTAGGTAAACCGTCCTGTCGCCGTAAGCTGGGCCAATCGCTGCAATTATCAGCAGGGCAACGAGAGCAAGTATGATGACAGGTGTTTTGCCGTTCATGGATGATCCTCATTAATTTTTACAAACTATACATATGTTACAGTGATTTTGCAACAATTTTTTTATAAAATTGGCATAACTTATTAATAATACAAGTTCATTATGTCATGGGTATAGTTCTCATTCTTCAAGGAACGAACCGGTATAACCTGAATTGGATGTTCTCCGGAGCGACGTGTGATTAAAATTTGCATGTCGCTGAGATCTGCACAGATTGACTATTTCTCGACTGCTCATTAATCTAGGCGCGTTGAAATTCACAAATCTCCGAGGAGGTACTTTGGAAGATCCCTTCAGAACGATCGAATGGAAAGACGATCACATCCGATTACTCGATCAGACCTTATTGCCTGGCAAAGAAGAGTACATAACAATTCGTACTGTTGATGAATTGTGCGATTCTATAAAACGATTGGCTGTAAGGGGCGCTCCCGCAATTGGAGTGGCTGCGGCTATGGGCGTCGCCTTGGGGATGCTTTGGGCGCCGGAAGATGATCTTGACTCCTTCGATAAATCGTTCGAGACGATTTGCACGCAGATCGGTTGTACCCGGCCCACCGCAGTCAATTTGTTTTGGGCTATAGAAAGAATGAAAAAAGTTCGCGAGCGGGCAGGGCATCTTGCAATCCCTGCTATGAAAAAGCTTCTTATCCAAGAAGCTATATTTATGGAACAAGAGGATCGAAGACGCTGCGAAAGGATCGGGCTACATGGCAGCGTGCTTCTTAAAGACGGCGAAACCGTGTTGACCCATTGCAATGCAGGCGGGTTGGCGACAGCAGGTTACGGTACTGCCCTGGGAGTCATTAGAGCCGCAGTAGAGCAGGGAAAGAGCCTTCACGTAATCTCGGATGAGACGCGACCTTTAAATCAGGGAGCGC
This sequence comes from uncultured delta proteobacterium, assembly GCA_963843165.1. GTDB lineage: Bacteria > Desulfobacterota > Desulfomonilia > Desulfomonilales > Desulfomonilaceae > DATJPW01. Next base: position 22,570 of record CAWJJL010000034.1, read on the forward strand.
GTATCACCTGCTGGGAAATGCAAAAACTTGGAATCCCCGTGACTTTAATACCCGATAATACTGCCGGAGCCTTAATGCAGAGGGGGGAGATACAAAAGGTGGTTGTGGGGGCGGATCGAATCGCAGCTAATGGAGACGCGGCCAATAAGATCGGAACCTATTCCGTGGCAGTACTGGCCAAATATCATAGGATACCTTTCTACGTCGCAGCGCCTCTTTCCACGATCGACATGTCGATTTTTTCGGGCGCGGAAATTCCGATTGAAGAGCGGAACCCTGATGAGGTCACACGGATCTGCGGTGTCCGCATCGCTCCCGAGGGTATCAGCGCTAGGAATATAGCGTTTGATGTAACACCGCACAACCTGATACAAGGTATAATAACCGAACACGGAATTGCATCGGAGCCGTACAAAGAATCATTCCAAAGACTATTTTCCCTTACTGAAGAGGAAGGCAAATCATGAGGCCTTTCATCCGAGACCCGTCAACAGGTCGGACGCTCGATACGATAGAGGTAATGGATTCAGAATCAGATCGGTCGCTGGGGACAGTGGACGCAGTCGGCGCCTTGGAAGCTTTAAGACGGTCCAATTTGACACTAGATACCGATCTGTACGAACTGACCATGGTTGCAGGTTATCGCTTGCTCGGCCGTGGCAAACGCAAGGCATGTTTCGACTTATACTATCGGCAAAATCCCGATAACGGAGCCTTCTGCGTCTTTGCAGGATTGGACAGCGTCATTGATTATATCAAGAATTTGGGTATTTTCCCGGATGATCTGGAGTATCTAAAAAGCCTTGGAATTTTTTCGCAAGCTGCTTTGGATGCCCTTGCTTCAGGTATCACTTTTTCCGGTGATGTGTGGGCCGTTCCCGAGGGGACGCTGGTCTTTCCTAATGAGCCCCTCATAAGGGTAGTGGCTCCGATAGCGGAGGCTCAGATCCTCGAGACGACTCTTCTGGCGCTCGTAGGTCATCAGACGCTTATAGCTACAAAGGCGGCCCGGATTTGCATTGCAGCGCGGGGCTCGGAAGTGGTGGACTTTGGAACTCGAAGAGCGCACGGCGTTAAAGCTGCGCTGTATGGGGCCAGAGCAGCTTACATAGGTGGATGCATGGCGACGTCCAATGTGAGAGCAGGCAAACTGTTCGGCATTCCGTTGAGAGGCACACATGCGCACAGTTGGGTTGAGAGCTTCGATACTGAGCTGGCCGCATTCCAAAGCTTTGCTGGAGCGTTTCCCGATAATTGCGTGCTGTTGGTAGATACGTATGACACCCTCCAGGGAATTAGGCAGGCTATCGAAGTAGCGCGGGAAATGTCCGCCTCAGGCAGAAGACTCGCGGGTATAAGGATAGACAGCGGAGACTTGGCCTATCACTCGAAAGCGGCTAGATACATGTTGAATGCAGCAGGATTTCCGAACGCCAAAATTCTAGCCAGCAGCGACCTGGATGAGTGGGTTATAGAGAGCCTTCAGGCGCAAGGAGCCCTTATTGATGTTTGGTGCGTCGGTACACGTTTGATTACGTCATATCACACGCCTGCACTTGGAGTGGTGTACAAGCTCATGGCAGGTGATCGCGGTGATGGAAAGCTGGTTCCCAGGATCAAAATTTCCGAAAATCCGGCCAAAGTCACCAATCCGGGCATAAAGAAAATTATCAGATTCTACAATGGAGATAATCGGATGATGGGCGACCTGTTGGCGCAGGTGGATGAACCTGTGCCTTGCGACGAGCGAGTTCGAGCGCATCATCCTATGTATGATTACATGAAAAAGGTGTATTGGCCACCGTACACTGCCGAGGAAATTATGATTCCAATCTTTCAAGGTGGAAAGCAAATCTATAACCCGCCCCGGCTAGAAGAGACCAGAAAACTGGTCGTCCAGCAAATTGAAAGTCTGGAACCGGAGTACAAACGATTCTCAAATCCCCACCTCTACAAAGTTTCTCTCTCCGACAACCTATATAAGATTAAGCAGCGTCTCCTCAAGTATCACCAGCAAAGAAGCGGTTAATTAAGACTTGACAATACTCGGGGCTGTGCCCAAATGTAACAGCAGGTTATTTTCACAATAACCTATTGAATTTTTGTTACTATCCGGCAGAAACGTCATAGCTCCCGTGAAAAAAATCCATACTCCATGGTCTTGCGTGAGCGGTTTAAGAGCCAGAGAATTGCCGGACCATTTTACGAGGATCATCTTATCCGGAGACTCTTTTCGGAGGTTAGTTTGACTGAAGGACCAGACAAAGTAGTGCAATTTCCTAAATCCAGAGATTCTCAAATAAGTGAAAGAGATAGAGATAAGGCTGTCCAGCGGCATTCCCCGTCTGAGCCCGTGGCCGTGAGCGGTGAACAGGGGGATACGGAAGCAAAAGTCGAGGAGAACGCCGAAAAAGATACGCTCGAAGCCGCTAAAAAGGAGGCTGCGGAAAATCGTGACCGGTGGATGCGGGCCGTCGCCGACCTTGAGAATTATAAGAAAAGGACCATCCAGGAACGAAGCGCGTTACTCAAGTACAAAAATGACGACCTGCTCCGAGATCTATTGCCTGTGACGGACAATATTCGACGAGCTGTGGATTTTTGCAACAAAGAAGGCAGAGCCGACCCGGTAGTGGAAGGAATATGCATGATTTCCGATATGCTTCAAGATCTTTTGAAAAAGTACGGCGTAACGGAAATCGAGGCATTGGGGCAGCCGTTTGATCCCAATTTTCATGAGGCTATAGCGAAGGTTGCGAGCAAGGATGGTCAGCCAAATACCGTAATTGAGGTTATGGAAAAAGGTTACAAGTACCAGGACCGTCTTTTGCGTGCAGCCAAAGTGGTAATCGCTGCCGCCAAGGAACCATAGAAAAGGCAAGATACAGATAACACGAGAGTTCGTGAGCAAGTAATTTAGAATTAAATAAACCGTCATAGTCACTATGGCGGTCAGGAGGAAACAAATGCCGGGGAAAGTTATAGGAATCGACTTGGGAACAACCAATTCGTGCGTAGCGGTCATTGAAGGGGGCGAACCGGTCGTAATGCCCAATTCCGAAGGTGGGCGTACAACTCCTTCAGTGGTCGCCTTTACGGATTCAGGAGAGAGGCTCGTTGGACAGGTGGCAAAGAGACAGGCGATTACGAATCCTGAGAACACTCTATTCGCGATCAAAAGACTTATTGGCCGTAAGTTCAGTTCCCCGGAAGTCCAAGGAGATTTGAAAATCCTGCCCTACAAAATCGTGGAGGGAAAGAATAGCGACGCAGCAGTCCGAGTAAGAGGTAAAGATTATACTCCTGCCGAGATTTCCGCCATGGTGCTGCAGAAAATGAAACAAACAGCGGAAGATCATTTAGGAGAAGAAATTAAGGATGCTGTAGTAACGGTTCCGGCATATTTTAATGATTCCCAACGTCAGGCGACTAAAGATGCAGGCCGTATCGCAGGCCTTAATGTGTTGCGAATCATCAATGAACCGACCGCAGCTTCCCTCGCATACGGACTGGATAAGAAGAAGGACGAGAAAGTCGCTGTCTTCGATTTAGGTGGTGGGACATTCGATATCTCAATTCTTGAACTCGGGGAAGGGGTATTTGAGGTCAAAGCCACCAACGGTGACACTCATTTGGGTGGTGAAGATTTTGATCTGCGTGTCATGGACTATCTGGCCGATGAATTCAGGAAGGAACAAGGGATAGATCTTCGCAACGACAAAATGGCCCTACAGCGCCTCAAGGAAGCCGCCGAAAAGGCTAAAATCGAGCTAAGTTCCTCTGTGGAGACTGATATCAATCTTCCGTTCATCACTGCCGATGCGTCCGGTCCGAAGCATTTCACCATGAAACTTAGCCGAGCCAAACTGGAGCAACTGGTGGGCGATCTCATCGAAAAGACCGCAGGCCCGTGCCGCACCGCTCTAAAAGACGCGGGTTTAACTGCCGCAAACATTGATGAAGTGATCCTTGTCGGGGGTATGACTCGTATGCCCGCTGTGCAGGCAAAGGTGAAGGAGGTATTCGGCAAAGAACCGCACAGAGGAGTGAACCCGGATGAGGTAGTGGCAGTTGGAGCCGCCATTCAGGGCGCGGTCCTCAAGGGTGATGTCAAAGACGTGTTGTTGCTGGATGTAACTCCTTTGTCATTGGGTATTGAGACGCTAGGGTCCGTTTTTACCAAGTTGATCGAGAAGAATACCACGATTCCTACTCGGAAAAGCCAGATCTTCTCAACGGCCTCGGACAATCAGCCCTCAGTGTCGATTCACGTCCTGCAGGGGGAACGCCCAATGGCTCACGATAATAAGACCTTGGGACGGTTCGAACTCGTGGGAATTCCTCCCGCGCCTAGAGGAGTGCCTCAAATCGAAGTCACCTTTGACATTGATGCTAATGGGATTGTTCATGTTTCGGCTAAAGATCTCGGAACAGGACGGGAGCAATCAATCAAGATCACGGCTTCCAGTGGACTTTCGGAAGAAGAAATCCAACGCATGGTACGCGACGCGGAAAGTCATGCTGAGGACGACCGGAAAAAACGCGAATTGATCGAGGCTCGCAATGAAGCGGATTCCATGGTCTACATGACCGAAAAGTCCCTCAAGGAACACGGAGATAAGGTGGACGGATCGGTTAAGAGCGCCATTGAAGCTGCGGTTTCAAAAACTAAAAGCGCAATGGAAGGCTCCGATGCTCAGGCGATTAAGTCCGCGGTAGCGGAACTGCAGCAGGCATCACATAAGCTCGCCGAAGCCATGTATCAGCAGGCGGCGGGCGGACCCGGGGCGGGGGCCGGCCCGACAGGTGGTCCAGGCCCTGAGCAGCAAGGTGGCCCTCGAGCTGGGGCGAAACCAGATGAAGATGTCGTGGACGCAGACTTCAGGGAAGTGAAATAGCTAATAACGCTTACGATGCGGCTCTCCCGCGAGACGGGAGAGCCGCATCACTCCCCGAAGATTCAAACTGACTAAAATCTCCACCCAGCGATGTGTACTTCTTATTCCAAGCAATTGAGAATAGCCTCAGCGCCATTTCTGCCTGAACTTCGAATCCTCCGAGCGGACCTTGACCCTCCCCTCTCCGCATGTTAAATGATAGGGTTGGATATTTACGAGGGCGCTTCCACGGCTGCATCACTGGAATCCGCTGTGGGAGTTGCCTTTTTGATTTCAATGGGCGATGAGAAATCTGCCCACAATTCGGACATAATTAGATGGCAGAAATACAACCATTTCGGATGGTCCACTATGATCGCAAATTTGCAGCAGAATTGGACCGTTTAATCACCCCCCCTTACGATGTCATATCCAAAGAGGAACAGGAATTATTCTACGCGGCCCATCCATTAAACATCATCAGGTTGGTTCTGGGCAAGCAGTTTGCTGACGATGCAAACGGCAATAACCGCTATACCAGGGCTGCGGCCACTCTGCGGCAATGGCTGGATGACGGCGTTCTTAACCAGGAAAGCTATCCGGGGATCACGGTTTATCAGATGGAGTTCGAGCAGCCTGGACATGGTACTCGCATAATTGACGGCATAGTTTGCCTGATAAAAGTCGACGATTACGGCAAGGGGAAAGTTTTACCGCACGAAAAAACCTATAAAGGACCTAAGCAAGATCAATTGGATTTGTTGACAGCTTGCAGGGCAAATTTAACACCTATTCATGCCCTATTCGGGGACGAGCCCCACCTAATCACTGATGCGTACAGCCTCTATATCCAGGAACCTCCGGATCAAGAGACTAGGGATCCCAATGGAACAATTCATAGGACCTGGAACATTTTTGATCCGGGCGTAATCAAGAGATTGCAGAATATTTTCAAAGAAAAAAGCCTTTTCATAGCTGACGGCCATCATCGTTATGAGACTGCACGCGCTTACAAAGACCAAATGAAAGCAGCCGGGCATACGAACCCCACGGATCCGCATGAGTATGTCATGGCTTATCTGACCTCGATGACACACCCGGGATTAGTCATATTACCCGCACATAGAATGGTAAAAGGAATCAGCCATCTCGATCTAGGCAAATTCCTGGCGGAATTGAGACCTTACTTTAATATTGAGGAATTATGTTTTAATGACCAGGATCGACAATCGGTATTCCGTACTTTAATTGAGAGAATTGAATCATATTCGGAGGTGGGTGGAAAGTTCGGCATGATTATCCAGGGAGAGCCATGTTTTCGATTATTAAGGCTTAAGGATTTTCACGCTGCCGAATCTCTTATGGATAGTTCCATACCCGCGTCATTGCGTGCTCTAGATGTTACAATTTTACGTGAAGCGATAATGAATTACGGGTTAGGTATGGACGGGGAAAATGCAGAAGGTAAAATAGAATATACGCCCTTAATAGAGGAAGCCCTCAAAAAAGTTCTGAGAGGAGAAATCCAGATAAGTTTTGTCCTAAATCCTACGCGAGTAGACCAAGTGCAGTCGGCTGCAGAATTGGGCCATAAGCTACCTCATAAATCCACCTATTTCTATCCGAAGATATCTTCAGGCCTTGTGCTGCACGTCTTCTGATACATAAATGTGAGTTCCGGGCTATATCATTATGTCTGGGTCTGTGGTCGGCGATGTTGCATAATGTGCAGTCAATATCAATTACTCGGCGCCGTATGAAAAAACAAGAAGCGAAAGGGGATTTGATTAAAGCGGAATCGATCGACGGTTTGTTCGGAAACAAGGTAAAAGTCATACAGGCCCTGCAAGGATACCGCGTGTCCGAAGATGCCTTGATCTTGACCTGGTTTGTCAAATCTTATCCGGGAGAATTCATACTGGATGTGGGTACCGGTTGCGGAATAATTGCTTTTGGTTTGGCGCTGAAACAGCCTGAAACCACAATTGTGGGACTGGAAATACAATCGGCTTTGGCCCGTCGCGCAGGACTCGGACTCAAACTTAACCATCTTGAGTCCTCGGTAAGTATCCTGCGCGGAGATTTACGGCGCGCGGATCATTTTTTTCGGCATGGTTGCTTTGATTGCATAGTATCGAATCCCCCATATCACGAGCCGGGACGCGGGCACATCAACATTCAAGAGGAAAAAGCGGTATGCAGACATCAACTTATGATGCCGCTCAATGATCTATTCGCAATATCGAAAAAGCTCCTGAAACCGGACGGAAGACTATCACTCATTTATCCTGCTTCCAGTCTGGATCGTGTTTGTCAGGCGATGAAAGAGACTGGATTTAAGCTGTCGCGTATGTTATGGATTCATCCTTACGAGAGGGCGCCCTCATGCCTGGTCTGCATGGAAGCAGGGCCGAATCTATCAACCTGTGATGTTGTCGAGAATTCCTTGGTACTTTATCAATGTCCCGGCAAACGGACATCAGATGCTGAGGCTATTATGGCCGGTGAGGACCCTAGCTGTTTTGAGAAACATTTTGTGTGAGAACCTTGTGCCGTAGTGTCGGGAGAAGAAAGACATTATCGCTCCGGCAAAATGGGCATGAACGCCATAGGCAGATTATTATTTCTAAGAGATAGAGATCGGTCTAAAGCCGACGGGAGGTGAACGTGGAACAATTCGAGAGAATTAAAAGGCTTCCTCCTTATGTGTTCCAAGTTGTCAATGACTTAAAGATGAAGCTCAGACGTCAGGGTGAGGACATAATTGACTTGGGTATGGGCAATCCGGATATTCCCACCCCGTCACATATAGTGGAAAAAATAATCGAAGCTGTTCAGAATCCGCGCAACCACAGATACAGCGCGTCGGCAGGTATTCCCAACCTGCGAAAAGCCTTCGCTAATTGGTGGAAAAGGCGTTACGACGTTAATCTGGATTGCGATAAGGAAATTGTCGCAACAATGGGCGCCAAGGACGCTCTGGCGCACATGGTCCTTGCCATAACGACACCTGGAGATGTTGTTTTCGTTCCTTCTCCCACGTACCCTATTCACCCGACCTCAGTAATCATCGCTGGGGGCGATCTTCGACACATCCCGATCAGGACCGACAGCGACTTTTTTGAAGATCTCAAAACCGCTGCACGGCTTACATGGCCGTCACCGAAAATGCTGATTATATCTTTTCCCCATAATCCGACCACGATGGTTGTCGATGAAGACTTTTTCGGGAGGATTGTGGATTTCGCACTCGAATATAAAATAATGGTTATTCACGATTTCGCATATACAGACCTAACATTCGACGGCTATCGTGCCCCGAGCTTCCTTTCGATCCCAGAGGCTAAAAAGGTGGGCGTGGAAGTTGTTTCCATGTCAAAAAGCTATTCCATGGCGGGATGGAGGGTAGGCTGCGCGGCGGGAAATGCCAAAATGATCGAAGCGTTGAGGCGATTGAAAAGCTATATAGATTACGGAATGTTCCAGCCGATTCAGATCGCTTCTATTATAGCCTTAAATGAAGACCAGGATTGTGTCGGACAAATTGTTGACGAATATAGAGACCGAAGAGATGCCTTGTGCTCGGGATTGAATGACGCCGGTTGGGCCGTTTCCCCGCCGAAGGGCACGATGTTTGTCTGGGCACAAATCCCGGAAGAGTTTCGGTCAATGGGTTCGCTCGAATTTTCGAAAATTCTCGCGGAGCAGGCGAAGGTGGTTGTAAGCCCCGGCATTGGATTTGGCCCGTTTGGTGATGATTTCGTTAGATTTGCCCTGGTCGAGAACAGAATGAGAATTATGCAGGCAATTCGGGGCATCCGTCAATTCCTTGCCAAGAATGACGTGAAAAACGGAGTTCCTGAAATCCGCTCAGCGGCTGTTTAATAGATCTACGGTGATATTACAATGAACGAGATCTCCATCGGGCTGATAGGCTTCGGGTACTGTCGGCTCAGGTGTAGTAAAGATTCTTCAAGAGAATCATGACATTCTGAAAGCCAGGGTGGGAATACCTCTGCGCCTGAAAAGCATCGCGGATCTGGATGTGGAGTCTGACAGAGGGATCCAAGTAGATCATTCCATCCTCACAACAGATGCCAATGCAGTACTTAAAGACCCTGAGATTTCCATAATTGTTGAACTAATCGGTGGTTACGAACCCGCGCGAAGTTTCATACTCGAGGCTTTCCGTAATGGAAAGCAGGTCGTCACCGCTAATAAGGCTTTGTTGGCCGAACACGGGACCGAGATATTCAGTGCGGCCCGCGCAGCCGGTGTGTATATAGACTTTGAAGCCGCTGTAGCCGGCGGCATCCCGATCCTGCGATCACTCAGAGAAGGTTTGGTAGCCAATAGATTCGAAAAAGTACTGGCCATACTCAATGGCACTTGTAACTTCATTTTGACAGCGATGCACGAATCACCTGGTATTTCTTTAAACCAGGTTCTTGGTCAGGCTCAAAAATTGGGATACGCCGAGGCGGATCCAACTCTGGATGTTGAAGGAATCGACTCTGTTCACAAACTAGTGCTCGTGCTTAGGCTCACCCACGGCATTCGGGCTCCCCTTGATAAGATCCATCGTGAAGGAATCGTGCAAGTAGAGCCTTTTGACGTCGCGATGGCAAAAGAATTCGGTTATAAAATCAAATTATTGGCAATTATAATCGATCACGGGAAAACGGTTGAGGCGCGCCTTCACCCTACGATGATTCCCGAGCATCACCCTCTCGGCCAAGTGGACGGCGTCTTCAACGGAATTTATCTTAGAGGAGATATGGTAGGTGAACAGCTTTTCTACGGACGCGGAGCGGGCAAAGAACCGACCGCGTCGGCAGTGGTCGGCGATGTGATAGAGGCAGCGAAAAATATCGTTCAAGGCAATTTCAAGCATGTATCTCCTGCAGCATATCCGGGAGATTGGGCCGCTTCAGGTGATGTGATGGACATGAAAGAAATCATCACCAATTACTATTTGCGTGTCCAGGCCAAAGATCAGCCGGGGGTGCTCTCAAAGATCTCCGGGATTATGGCTGACCACCGGATCAGCATACACTCAGTGTTCCAAAAAGGTCGTGACAGCTCCGGCACAGTGCCGGTAGTGTTTCTTACTCACCGTGCACGAGAAGCGGATCTGCAGGAGGCCAATGCTCGTATTGGTGAACTCGATGTGGTAGAGGGCCGTCCGACAATAATAAGAATTGAAGACGAAACGCTTGCGTGATGATTTGATCATTAAAGCGGCATTCTGAATAAGATCCCTACGGAGCCTGCGCAAATGTGGAAAGGAATCATAAGAGAATACCCGGAGTTTTATCATTTTGATGACGGCCGAAATATAGTGACAATCCTGGAAGGGAATACGCCGCTTATTCCCGCGCCCAGGTTAGCTGCCAAAATTAACCCCGATATTACCATTTACTTGAAATTCGAAGGATTGAATCCCACGTCCTCGTTTAAAGATCGAGGTATGACGCTTGCAGTATCCAGGGCAGTAGAAGCAGGTTCACGTTCCATCATCTGCGCGTCAACAGGGAATACGTCCGCTTCTGCCGCGGCATATGCTGCGCAGGCAGGCATAAAGGCGTTCGTCGTTATACCGGAGGGGAAGATTGCTCTCGGCAAACTAGCCCAAGCGATGATCCACGGGGCAATGGTGGTGAAAGTTCAGGGCAACTTTGACGAAGCATTAAAAATAGTTCGAGAAATATCCGAGAATTATCCAATAACTCTGGTGAATTCTCTTAATCCACATCGGATAGAAGGCCAGAAATCAGCGGCCTTTGAAATTTGCGATGTGTTGGGCTCCGCGCCGGAATATCATGCGTTACCGGTGGGAAATGCCGGAAATATCACCGCCTATTGGGCAGGGTACAAGACCTATGTTGATACGGGCAAGATAAAGACGCTCCCCAAGATGATAGGATTTCAAGCAGAGGGAGCGGCCCCTATTGTGAGAGGCCATGTGGTGGATCATCCGGAGACCGTGGCGACCGCAATCCGTATTGGGAACCCCGCGTCATGGAAAGCCGCAGAAGCGGCTCGGGATGAATCAGGGGGCTTGATAGATATGGTCAGCGATCAGGAAATTCTTGATGCTTACAGGATGGTGTCTTCGACAGAAGGCGTCTTCTGCGAACCCGCTTCGGCAGCCTCAATTGCAGGTGTTCTAAAGAAGAGCAAAGAAGGCTACTTCCCCAAGGGCGCTAGAGTCGTCTGCACCCTCACTGGGCACGGTCTGAAAGATCCGGATAATGCGATCAAGGTATCGGCCGAACCTGTTACGTGCGAACCCGAAATGAAGAAGGTACTCAATGTCCTCGGATTCTGAAACGAAATTCTTAGTCCTCGTGCCCGATGGCATGGCCGATTTGCCCGTGCCGGAATTGGGTGGCAGCACTCCATTGCAAGCGGCCAAAACCCCGTGGATGGATCGTATGGCTGCGGTAGGAACGATTGGAATGACACTAACTGTGCCGGAAGGGCTTTCCCCCGGGAGCGACATTGCCAATCTGTCTATCATGGGTTACGACCCTGCCGAGATTTACACCGGGAGAGCCCCTTTTGAAGCCGCTTCTATGGGGGTTTCACTCAGAGAAAGCGATCTGGCCTTTCGACTGAATCTTGTCACTCTTGATCGAAATTTCACGATGATGGCGGACCACAGCGCGGATCATATTTCCACTCCTGAAGCCCACGAATTGGTAGCCTCCCTAATTCCGGCGGCAGAAGATCTGGGTTTCATGATTGTGCCGGGAGTATCCTATAGGAATCTTCTCGTATGGGCGAATGGACCCGATGGGTTGATCACTCAGGCGCCGCACGATATACCGGGAGAACTCCTCGCTGGTCATTTGCCTTCCGGTCCGGGAGCGGACGCATTGCTGAGGCTTATAATAAAGTCATGGAAGATTTTGGAAAATCACCCGGTAAACCTTCGGCGGACAAAAAGATGTCAGGGTCGAGCTAATTCTGTCTGGCCTTGGGGGCAGGGCAGGCCGCCCAAAATCAGCACTCTGACTCAACGCTTCGGGATTTCCGGAGCAGTCGTGGCAGCTGTGGATCTGGTGCGTGGTATCGGAAAGTATGCAGGACTGGAAATTGTTCATGTACCGGGGGCTACCGGGTATCTGGATACGAATTACAGGGGCAAAGTTGAAGCTGCATTGGGTTCTCTGAGTCACACGGATCTGGTATTCCTGCATGTGGAAGCCCCGGACGAAGCAGCCCATTCCGGCCAATATGATCTCAAAATAAAAGCCATTAACGATTTTGATGACCGGATCGTTCGGCCAATTTTGGAAGGTCTGAAGGCGTTTCCCAAATGGAGAATATTGCTCATGCCGGATCATCCGACTCCTGTTACCACCAGGAAACACTCGTGCGATCCGGTGCCATTCATCTTACTGGATTCGGGGCGCTGGAACTCTACCGGGACATCAAGTAATCGCGGTTTTTCTGAGGCAGAGGCCCAGGGATCAGGACTGTTCGTGAAGAATGGCTCTAGAATGATTGATATGCTAATTAATGGCGAATCCGTCTGAGAGGTGCCTTCTCAGCTCTGCACGAAGATTCTTTTGACTCTAGGTGAGATCTTGCAGGCGATCTCATAATTTATTGTATTGCCGTTGGCAGCGATTTCATCAGCTAAAATTTCCTCGTCACCTTGGCGGCCGATAAGCACTACCTCATCACCAACCTGAGCTTCCGGCACATCACTAATATCTACCATGGTTGCATCCATACAAACAGTTCCAACAACCGGAACACGTCGTCCTCTGACAAGCACTTGGCCGCGATTGGATTGAAAACGGGGATATCCGTCGTTGTACCCGACCGGAATAGTAGCGATTCGGGAGTTCTCGGAAGTTACAAATCGACGGCTATAAGAGATGGAACGGCCCGGCGGGTGCTCTTTAATTTGCGCGATTTTGGTACAAAAGGTGATCACGGGTTCCACTTGAATCAAATGTTTCACCGCCTCGGAAGGATACATTCCGTAAATCGCCAGGCCCGGCCGTACCATATTGTAGCGAGTTTGAGGGAATCTAACCGCCGCTGCTGTATTGGCTGCGTGCACATACGGGATATCATGTCCTCTTCTTTTGAGCTCGGCCAAGAGTGACTGAAATGCGTTAATCTGACCTAATGTATATTCATCCGCCTCCGGATCGTCGGCGCTGGAGAAATGAGTCATTATGCCCTCTACTTCCAGATTTTTCAGGCACAACACTTCTTCGATGAAGGGAATGGCTTCATCCACCCAGACGCCGGATCTTCCCATCCCGGTATCCACTTTAATGTGCACAGGAATCTTTTTGGTACCCGTTGCCGCTCTGTTCAAGGCTCTGGCAGGTTCCAGAGATGATATCATTGAAGCCAATCGATATCTGATGACTCTGTCTACCTCTTCTGGTAGCACATGAAACACCAGAATGGGGGCATCAATCCTGTTTTCTCTCAGAGTTGCCGCTTCATCCGGAAAAGCTACGGCCAAGTAGTTCGCGCCATTCTCCAGAACGGTCCTTGATACCCGGATTGAATCATTCCCATAACCAAAGCTCTTTACAACTGCCATAATCGCAATATCTTCGCCGACGGCCCTCCTAATAGCTTTGGTATTTGCCGCTATGGCATCAAGATTGACGACCAGCCTCGTAGGACCTATGGATCCGACCAGTTCACGGGCTATACGTTCCAGTCTGAACCAGCGCGAACCCTTGAAGAGGACGACGTCCCCGCTGGTCATGATCTTTTCCAATTCTTGGGCCGCTTCGTTGTAGCTATGAGTATTTACGATTCGCTTGGCGTTCATCCCTTCTTCCGCGGCGGCTCTTCCGATAAGAGCTGCATTTTCGCCTACGGTGATAAGGTGATCTACCTCGGCTCGCACCACGTCCTTTCCCACTGCCAGATGCTCTTCGCTGCTGTATGGACCGAGATCCAGCATGTCGCTCAAGATCGCCACCTTGCGGCGGCCGGTCCCAACTTTAGCCAGCACGTCTAAAGCCCCTTTGACCGAGGCGGGATCGGAATTGTACGTATCGTTAATAAGAGTTACTCCCGTAACATCAGTGTGAAATTCCAGTCGCATTGGGGATGGTCGGAAGTTCTCGAGCCCTTGACGGACAGCTGCTGGTGATGCTCCAAGAAGGGTGGCCGCTGCGGCCGCTGCTAATGAATTAAGAACATTGAACAGTCCGGGAACCGGAAGCATAACATTTAGCGTGCTTCCAAAAAGACGCATCTTAAATCTGTGTCCATGATCCCGTACCGAGACCAGATCCTCGGCCGTGACATCCGCCGCTTGGGAAAGTCCAAAAGTGGTCACTCGTGCCCGTACTTGAGTGGACAGGTTCATGCTCAACGCATCGTCCAGGTTGAGTAAGAGAAATGAATCTTCATTGAGGTTGGTGAATAGTTTCCCTTTTTCTTCCAACGTCTTTTCAAGACTGCCCAAACCGCCTATATGGGCCTTACTGACTATTGTGAGAATACCATTATCGGGCCTGATCATACGTTCCAGTCGATCCATCTCACCAGGCAGGCTTATTCCGGCCTCTATGATAGCTACCTGATGCTCCGGCCTCATGCCGAGCAATCCCAGAGCGGCGCCTACTTGCGTATTGTATGATAGCGGAGACCTGTAGGTTTTGCGTTCAAGACACAGGATAGACGCGAGCATTTCTTTAACGAGTGTTTTACCGTTACTCCCCGTAATGCCGATCACTGGAAAAGTGAAACACTGTCGATAAGATGCCGCGAGATCTTGTAAGGCTTTGAGGGTATCGGGGACGAGAATCAACGTCGCCTTTTCGGCCGATTCCTTTTCGAGCAGATCAGGACGACTGACGACCGCTGCTTTAACCCCTAGACAGAGGGCTTCCTCAACAAAGTCGTTGCCGTTGAAATTTCGACCTTTTATCGCCCAAAATATGTAGTCTTCACCTATCGGTTTTCGAGTATCAATGGAAATGCCTGAAACACCACCAGTTCCTGGTCCTTTCACGAACAACGGTTTAACAATCTTGATAATTTCACTAAGATCCAGGAAGCCGACGTTCTCGATTCCATGTTTTTCGCGAGGCGCGGAAACCGCGCAATCGGTTTGACGATCGAAGCCGTCAAGCTCGGTAGTTTGTTCAGGGCATGTCAAACGTGTCATAGTCACAGCAAGCGTGTACCATGATAGCTTCGAAAACTCAATAGATGCGGTGACCTTAGCAAGTATCGTGTGGGATCTCTTCGGGATTTGAATACTTTCAATTCGTTTCCATATTTAGGTGCATGGCCACGCGGTTTCACCTATAATCAGTTGGTCACTCCAAGTATCAGTCTAATTTTTTCTTGTCTCCGATTTATGACTTCTGCTGTGGAAGGAACGGAACAATGACGAATAAATGCGTTATCGTTGGCGCTAAAAGAACTCCATTCGGGAAATATCTCGGGTCACTTTCCGAGATGGAACCTCTGGATGTAGCCGTCCACGCAGGACGAGCTGCTTTGACTGCACAAGGAAAAGACTTGTCCGGGGAAGTCGACCAGATTTTCGCAGGCAACTGCATCCCGGGATCTTTCGAAGGCGCTTCGGTGACAGGCCGTCAAATTGGGCTGAAATTAGGAATTGACCGTTTCACTGTGACTCTCGATACGGCATGTTGTTCGCCCATGACGGCCCTGCGGATGGCTCTATGGGGAATGCGGTTGGGAGAGTACTCGGCCGCGCTGGTTGTCGGTGTCGAAGCAATGAGTCGTGTGCCGCATACATCCCGTGACTTAAGAAATGGGGTCCGAATCGGCGAAGTGAAGCTCAGAGACTTCATCTTTCCCATCATGTATCCCGGCTACAATTCAGTTGCGGTAGATGCAGCCAATGGCGCTGAAAAACATGAAATTCCAAAAAGAATGCTGGATACGTGGAGCATGGGGTCTCAACGTAAATGGGCGGAAGCCGAGGCTGCGGGCAAGTTCAGCGACGAATTAGCTCCGATTCTTGTAAAGAAGAAGGGCCAAACAATACTATTTGCAAAGGACGAGTTCCCGCGCCCAGACGGTAGCCTGGCCGCAATAGAACAGCTCCCGCCTGTCTTCGGGGCCAAGACCACAACTGCGGGGAATGCTCCAGGTCTTAATGACGGAGCGGCCGCTGTAGTGATAATGACTGAGGACCGGGCCAGAGAACTAGGATTGCAAGCCTTGGGCAGCATAATTGAAATGGCCGGGGAAACTGACATGCCTTATGGTATCTCCTGGATACCGGCATTCACAATCAAGAAAGTGCTATCCAAGGCGTCTTTAAAATTGGAGGATATGGATCTCGTCGAGATTAACGAAGCCTTTGCAGCCATGCCACTTGTAAGCACAAAAGTATTGGCCGATGGTGATCAGGATACATGGCATGCCCTGCTGCGGAGAACCAATGTGAACGGCGGCGCCATTGCCATTGGTCATCCGGTCGGCGCTTCAGGCTTAAGGATCCTGATGACGATGATGTACGAATTGCGACGCCGGGGTGGAGGCCGCGGGATCGCTGCAATTTGCGGCGGTTTAACTCAGGGCGAAGCGACCATTTTGGAAGTGTAGGAAAAGAAATGACTTTCAGAAAGGGGATTACCAGGGAGAAAACCCTTTTGCAAAAGGTGCTCCGCGCACGGCGAGCAACACCTTTGTGCAAGCATTAAGTTAATCGAAGGCGCCGGGCATTGAGGTGCATTGTTGGCCCCACGCCCAGTGGACCTGGACCCCCTTTCCGAAAACTCTCATATGTTTGCGGAGAAGTGAGTAGCTAGCGAGAGAGAGAATTAGCCGCACACGAGATCAAGAAGCATATTGGAGTTCTTTGAGGGGCGCGGTTTTCTTGCCGGAAAGAGCCTCTCGGAAGCCTTTTGGAGCAAAACAAACAATCCATGGGAAAATAGTCGAAGGCATTAGATGATGGCTATTGGATTTTCGAATCGGTATGTGGAGGGGAAGATAGGTTCTCATTCTATCCTCGCCGGGCGCAGAGCCGCGTCCATCCCGGTGAACTACAAACAAAGGGGCAGTCATGTCTGAAGTAGATTACATTCTCGATAGAGAAAACATGGTGGCATCTTTTATCATCAACACCGCGGGGCCGATTAACACGATCGGCCAGACTTTTATGACTGATATGGAAAAAGCTCTCAACAAAGCCAATAAGGATGAAGTTCGAGGAGTCGTGCTCAGCTCAGTGAAGAAGAACAGCTTTCTCGATGGAGCCAATCTGAAGGAATTGATCACCGATGCGTCGCCTCAATCCATCAGATTGGCGGTTATAAGATACCAGGACATACTGGCAGCCCTGGCCAAAAGCTCGTTTCCAGTAGTAGCTATGCTGGACGCTCAGACCGCCTTGGGAGGTGGACTGGAGCTTCTCCTTTGGGGATGCGACCACGTATTTGCAACTCCCGGTTCGAAGGTGGGACAGCCAGAGGTGAATGTCGGATTATTTCCTATAGGTGGAGCAACTTGTACCTCTCGCCAGGGTAGTGGGTTTTAAAACCGCGATTGAGATGATAACTACCGGCCGCGTCAGCTCAGCGGAATCTTTCATAAATCCGGCTTTTTTGACCATGTGTTCCTCAGCGGATCTCAAGCCGCTGGCAAAGGGCTGGATTGATGAGAATCAAAGTGTAATTAATCGCAATTACGATCCCAATTTCCAAGAGCCTGATGCTCTACCTGACGAAGAAAAGCAGAAGATCATAAACTCCGCGCGGCTTCGGTATACGGTTTGTCCTGACCGGCCGTATCTTAGTGCAGCGATCGACTGCATTGAGGAGGGTCTGAAGCTTTCATTTGAAGACGCCGTGCGAAATGGAGTTGAAAAATTCGTCCCGCTCTTCGAGCACCCTAATACGCGCAACAAGATGGATTTCTTTTTTCTCGCAACCGGTATTGCGCCTCGACTCGCAAAAGCCGACAGCTCCAAAGCCGTCAAGGTCGATAGAATAGCCGTAATTGGCGCCGGACTTATGGGAAGAGGCATCGCTCAGGTGGCCGCGGAGCGAGGCATAAAAACTACCCTCCTGGACATTGACGAAAATGTAAGCAGGGCTGCAGTCGAGAACATCGATCGGAATTTGGAGAGAATGGTTTCAAAAGGCCGCTGGACAAAGGCTCGCAAAGAGAAAGTTATGGGAAACATCGAGTGGACCACGGATTATGCCGAATTAAAAAAGGTTCCGCTGGTCATAGAGTGCGTTTTCGAGAATCTCGAACTTAAGCGTAAAATTCTGTCACAGGTTCAAGATGTCAATGCTGAACTGATTTTTGCCTCCAACACTTCAACCATTCCTATGACGCATATTTCAGAAGGCGCTCGGCGGCCTGAGCAGGTCGTCGGCATGCACTTTTTTTCGCCAGTGCCGCTAATGCCGCTACTCGAAGTGATTAAAGGAGCGGCATCCAGTCTGTCAGCAGTCTCCACCGCAGTTATCCTGGGCCGAACAATGGGCAAAACGGTTATCCTGGTCAATGACGGCCCGGGGTTTTACACCAGCCGGACCTTCGGCAGTTTTATGAATAATGGATTCCGACTGGCCGAGCTCGGCATATTACCATGGGATGTGGATTTTCTGGCCTTACAGGCGGGTTTTCCGCAGGGTCCTTTACATCTGTACGGAACTACCGGCGGAAACGTCATTTATCACGCGAATCAGTTCCTGGCCAGCCATTTTCCGGATCGTATTAAGGTTCCGGAAAGCCTAACCAAATTGTACGGAGCCGGTTATGTAGGCGCGGGCAGGCCTTCTTTCTATCTGGATGAGAGGATTATGACACGAGATGAATCGGCTCTGGAACATATAGTCCCGGCAAAAGGTCTGCCGGTCCCCGAGCGTAATGAGGTAAAGGAAATCCTGCTCCTGGGAATGGTAAATGAAGCATTCTGGTGCCTGACAGACGGAGTTCTGCCTGATTATTACAGCATGGATCTGGGGGCTGTGTTGGGCATCGGCTTTCCTGATTGTTGGCACGGACCTGCGCGTTATGCAAGCCTTCGCGGGATCAAAAATGTTAAAGCTCGACTTATGGAGCTGTCGGACAAGTTCGAGCTTACGTCCCTCGCTCCAGCCCCGGAATTTGATCGGCTGATAGCCTGCGGGTTGGATTCACATCTGATTTGAATAAATTCTAGAGAACGCGTCCTGCAATTGGGTCCCGTTATCACAGGAGAACTGATTTCAGAAAGCGGGCCGCCGGGGAGAAAACTATTTTTGCAACCCAAATTGAGCGATTCTTGAACAAGCAAGTAGTAGGTCATGAGTTTTCTTGCTCGAGTACGCATGATGCTCAATTTGGGTGCAGGGAAAAGTCCCCCGTATTACATGCGAAGTAATAGAAACAATATCGGAGAATAATATGTCATTCGACCTCGCGCGTGCCCGCGCAGACACTCCCGGATGTTCTAATGTCCTGCACTTCAATAATGCCGGGGCATCCCTGATGCCCGAGCCGGTGCTAAACTCCGTGATAGACTATCTCAAATTGGAATCCAGTACAGGAGGATATGAAGCCGCTGAGCTGTCCAGGGACAAGTTAGCATCCGTATACGATTCCGCGGCGCGACTTATAAATTGCCGCTCCGATGAAATTGCCATTATGGAGAATGCCACTCGCGCGTGGGATATGGCCTTCTATTCAATTCGGTTCAAACCCGGTGATATCATCTTAACTGCTATGGCGGAATATGCCAGCAATTTCATTGCGTATCTGCAGGTTGCCGGAAGAACTGGGGCGGAGATCAAGGTCATCGAAAACGATCGATACGGAGCTTTGTCAATCGAAGCCCTGAAGAAGAGTATTACCGATCGAGTTAAATTAATTGCACTGACTCACGTTCCCACCAACGGGGGCCTTGTCAATCCGGCCGAGGAGGTCGGAAAGATCGCTCGAGAGGCGGGTATTTTATATTTACTTGACGCATGTCAGTCGGTGGGCCAAATGCCTATGGATGTTCAACGCATCGGATGCCATATGCTCTCGGCCACCGGCAGGAAGTTTCTACGAGGTCCCCGCGGGACAGGATTTCTCTACGTGAGTAATGACATTGTTACTGATGTGGAGCCTCCGTTGCTGGATCTCCATTCGGCAGAGTGGGTGGAAAAAGACAAATATGAAATAAGGAAAGACGCTCTTCGCTTCGAAACCTGGGAAGGAAACTACGCGGGCAAAATAGGGCTTGGAACAGCTATCGACTACGCCCTGAATTTGGATATCAGCGTCACGTGGCCGAGAATTTGCCTCCTTGCCGAAGAGCTTCGGCTCCGCCTAACGCAACTGCCGGGCGTAACTGTGCATGACCTTGGCCGTCAGAAATGCGGGATTGTGACGTTCACCGTGGATGGAAAAAAGCCCTTGGAAATAAAACTATTGCTCGCAGACAAGAAGATCAACGTTACGGTGGCCCCGAAGTGCTATACGCTTCTTGACATGGAGCAGCGTGGTTTTCATGACGGCCTGGTCCGTGCGTCAGTACATTACTATAACAGCGAGGAAGAAATTGACCTGTTTTGCCGGACTCTGGAAACCATCGGATGAATTAATAGGGGCGTTGAGAAGGCCGCCGGCGCAACCCGCCGAAGGAGAGGACAAGGAAAGAATGCGGGAACCCGGTTTTTGTGTGGAGGCCGAGAAGGCCATCCACGAGACGCGGGATTCCCGCACCCCTTCGGCAAAAACTTTTATAATTGCTGGCGGTAGGGTAAACAGGGTTTTCAACGTGGGGCAGTCCCGCGTCAGCGCGGGATTCCAGCCTGCCGGTCGGACCGACCAGGCCGCTGTAGGGGCAGACCCGTGAGTCTTGGGGTCAGGTCTTGCTTCTTGAGTGTCAAAATACAAGACCTGACCCCGCTACGCACGCGGTCGAGAAGCGATCAGAATCGTGTTTCTCGCCTTTGAGATATCCCATCCCAGACAGACTTTGTGGAATATTTTTTCGCAATAGCTTTATCAAACGAATGTGAAATCCTGCATTGCTATCAGGTCATACTCCATATAGAATGTGCGTAACGCAGGATAGGAGGCAAGACGCATGGGTATTTCAGCCGCGCGAAACAGTAAGGTCGAACGTGAGGATTGGCTTTTCCTTATCGACAAGCTCTTGTCCCAGATTGAAGAATGGGCCGGCCAAAGGGAATGGCAGATCCGTCGGGATGAAAAAACCGTCAACGAGGCGGTTATAGGGACCTATTCCGTTCCGGTCCTGCAAATTAAGCTTCCGGCAGGAGTCTTGTACAGTTGAACCTGTGGCCCGAAATGTCATCGGCGCACGTGGTCGCGTAGATATTTACTCTTGGCCCACCCTGCAACGCCTTCTCCTCATTAGACAAGAGAATAAATGGATATTGAAGACGGATTCCCGGATCGATTGGCCAAAGCCTTGGGGTCGGAAAACCTTTTATGAACTTGCAGAGAGCCTCACAAAAGCGTGAAAAGGGACGATTTCTTCAAGTGGATAGCATCAGTGGAAAGTGAGTATCATGCTGCGAGACTCGCCGTAACCAAGTTGCGCGAGGAGGCGCGGAGCGATTCAAAGAATCTGACATCCGCAGGTCTATTGCTTGCTGATGTTAAAAAATGCCTCTCCAACCTCGAAGCCACTTATATCGTGAGACTCTTCGCGGAATTTGAATCAGCCTTGCGGATCTATTGGAAAGTCGCCAGAAAACGCAAAAGCTCCCCTCAAATTAGTAGCCTGATTCGCATCCGTAGCAGCTTTCCGCGTAATCCCGGATGTAACCGCAACTTGTGCCCACGCAGTGCGTGAGTTTCGCAATAGCCTAGTACACGAGAAACATTCAACGAGCCAGTCTTACCTTCGGCGACTGCCGCTCCCACCTCGCAAAATTTCTGAGTTTCCTGCCTCCTGAGTGGTGACTCGCTGCCGCACAACTCATTTTTGCCGTTTCGAAGTCTGGGCCAAGTCTGCTCTTGACTCATGTTTCAGAGCAAAGAGCAGACCTGATAATGACATGAGGGGCTTTAATAGCCGCAAGAGTCTTGGAGTCTTGGGGTCAGGTCTTGCTTCTTGAGTGTCAAAATACAAGACCTGACCCCAAGACGTGCGCTACGAGGTCCCCGCGGGACAGGATTTTCTCTGCGTGAGTAATGACATTGTTACTGATGTGGAGCCTACGTTGCTGGATCTCCATTCGGCAGAGTGGGTGGAAAAAAACAAATATGAAATAAGGAAAGACGCTCTTCGCTTCGAAACCTGGGAAGGAAACTACGCGGGCAAAATAGGGCTTGGAACAGCTATCGACTACGCCCTGAATTTGGATATCAGCGTCACGTGGCCGAGAATTTGCCACCTTGCCGAAGAGCTTCGGCTCCGCCTAACGCAACTGACGGGCGTAACTGTGCATGACCTTGGCCGTCAGAAATGCGGGATTGTGACGTTCACCGTGGATGGAAAAAAGCCCTTGGAAATAAAACTATTGCTCGCAGACAAGAAGATCAACGTTACGGTGGCCCCGAAGTGCTATACGCTTCTTGACATGGAGCAGCGTGGTTTTTATGACGGCCTGGTCCGTGCGTCATTACATTATTATAACAGCGAGGAAGAAATTGACCTGTTTTGCCGGACTCTGGAAACCATTATATGAACCAATAGTGAATCAGGAGAAAGGGTAGGTCGGGCAATGCCCGACACACCTCATCGCCCCTGAACAAGGACCATTCACTCATGCCGCGGCAACAAGCCGTTAATATGTTCTAAATCGCGCCCTCCTGTTTCATTGCCTCAATTTCCTTATTTTTATAACCAAGTTCGCTAAGAATTTCACCGGTATGCTGTCCGAATTCCGGGGCAGTGCGCCTGCAAGACGCCGGCGTCGAACTGAAACTCCAAGGGAAACCCACCATATTGAGGTTGTCCTTAGCCGCGCCGGTTAGGGAAATGAAGTAGTCATTGGCACGAGCTTGGGGATCATTCACAACTTCGGTGGGGGTCTGAATCGGATTAAAATACACCCGGCATCACTTAGTATCTTTAACCATTCGTCCCTAGTTTTTGTGGCGAATCTTTCATCAAAAATCGCTACTAATTCTCCGGCATTTTTGCTGCGAGCTTCTACCGTATCGAACCTGGAGTCGTGAACGAGGTTATCCAGGCCAAGGGCTTCGCATACTTTGGGCCAATAGCGTTCTGGCTGAAGATGAGCAATTGCCATCCATTTATCATCCTTACAACGATAGTGGTTGTATATTGGATTGCCAGCCTGTTGTCTGGTCTCTCTGGGAAATTCCTGGCCCATAATTGCCGGGGCCGCCATAATGAATCCCAACATGGCTATGATACTGCCCATTAATGAAGTATCCACCACCTGTCCTTTTCCGGTTTTTTCTCGTGCGTAAAGGGCTGCTGTAACTGCCCAGGCGGAAATCAAACCCCCTACCTCATCTCCTATCCCCGGAAGAATTTGACTTGGCGGCCCACCGTTCTCTCCGCACGACATCATAAATCCACATCTCGCGATTCCGGTATAATCAAATGAATAATTATCTGCGTCCGGACCTTTGCGTCCCCAACCCGACGCTTGAGCATAGATGAGCCGTGGATTCCTTGCCAACAGTTTGTCAGGGCCTATGCCCATTCTTATCGGCGCGTCTATGCTCATGTTGTTAAGGAATACGTCGGCAGTGTCTATAAGCTTAAGAAAAACTTCCATGCCCTGCGGCTTTTTGAGATCAAGGACAAGACCCCTTTTGTTGCGGTTACAGTGCTCAAAATAATAGTTACGGCCTTTTAATCCCACCATTGCCCCAATAATTCTCATGAATCCTCTCGCCGGATCACCGGTCTTAGGCTCTATTTTGATCACATCGGCTCCGAGGTCGCCAAGTCGCATACCTGCAACCGGTCCCTGCTGAAACATCGAAATTTCCACCACGCGAATTCCATCAAGAGGCCCTGGCATATTTAATTCCTTTCTTTCTGATGGTTTAATGCTTCGTTTTATCCCCAAAGGTGAATCGACCGGCATCCATGCAGGTCAAATCGAATTGAGAAAAGTGAATCGGTTTTAGACAATAAAAAAAGCGGAGTGTGGACTCCGCTTCTTTCTCCGTATCGTGAAATGGTCACACTCAGGACATCGGCGTGCTCCTTATGCGGCTAAAAAAGAAAAATGCCTTGTTAATGTTGATGACCATTTGTTGTTCTCCGTGTTCTGGTGTACGAAAACCTGAGGCACTGTCAAGGAGTTCCTCACTGAAAGGATGGATAGGGCATTAGGAGAGGAATGAGTTATAGCAAGTCTCTAAAATTTTGTCCGATTGCGTAATGACATAACGCCATGCTTGCGCTTTTTATCTCGTCCTAGGTGGAGCTGTAAACGAAAAAATAGTCAGGACTATTCTGCTTCAGCATGTAGCCCCGGAGGGGCTGCCCAACAGTAGTCCCGCGAGACGCGGGATGCCAACCCCCACGGAAGGGAATTGATAAAACCTCATCGAGGACCCTGGCGGGGTCCACCAATTCGGTAATGGGAGATCCCGCCGGGGTCATGTTCTTCGACATCATCTTTACCACGGGTTTCGCCCGTGGCTACTGTTGGGAAGTCCCTTCGGGACTTTCAAAAAAGAGCTTGATCAGAATCGGTCAGTGAATCACTCAGGTACTCGGACAAAACTTTGGAACTGCTATGGACCGGCTAAGACTCGATTATCCTAGCGGTTTTC
>CAWJJL010000035.1:0-57586 GCA_963843165.1 uncultured delta proteobacterium
ACCACCTCGAAATCTTTTCCAGCGTTCCATTGACCAGTCCCGAGACCAGTCAAATTCCGCCTTTTCCCGGTGCTGAAGTTATCGAGGACCCTAACTTGAATACCCCGTTCCAGGAGTTCTTCAACCAGATGACTCCCTATGAACCCGGCGCCACCGGTAACCAGAATCGCCCTTGCATTTGTTTCAGAAATCAACCTTTGCTCCGCCCAATTTAGTGTGCGTCCTGCTAGGACAGCCAAACGAAATTACATGTTTTTGCTTGAAAATAAAATCCTATTTTCGAGGGTACCGATACGAGAACAGCATTCGCTTAGTTGCGGAAGTGTATTCCGCAAACAGCGGGATCATTCCGAGCAGCGCATATTGGGGGAGGCATCAGGTCTGTCGTTACGGGCCCAGCGTGCACCATTCATAAATGCCTCGGGTCACTTTTTCAGTAATCATCGGCATTTCTACCGGCAATCAACAATCGAACCGGCTCGGCGCCAACCGCTGCTGAAACTGGCGCTAAAAGTTTCTCGCTATCTTTCCTATTCCTGACTGAATTCGTACTCTCCTATCTTGATTCCCGCGTCCCGTGCAGCTATAATTCACTTCTATATTTGAGAGATTGTGTTAATCGCTGTTGCAGGAAGGTATGGAAGGCCGATTCAATATATTCATTTTTTGTCTGATTCTTCTGTTTACTTCGACCACTTTCGCGCTCAGCTCAGCGGAATTTAATTCCAACGGTTGGAAGCGCTTCAGGGAAATCCATATTCCCGCAGAAGTAAAGGAAGGCCCAGTCGGGATTGCACTGGAATCCGAACTATTGGAGAAGTGCAGGCCTGATCTTGCAGACATTCGCGTGGTCAGTTCCGGCAGCACAGCGGTTCCAATTCTGATTACAGAAGCTTCGGACGGAGAGGATGCGGCACCATTTCCAGCCCAAGTGTTCAGAGTGACCAAGCGACCCGGCAAGTTCACTGAAATCTGGATAGACAAAAAAGCGAAGGTCTTGACTCGTGCTGTTATAGTTCAGACGAGTTCTAAGGATTTCGCGCGAAAGGTCGAACTTCGAGGTTCGCATAATGCCCGAGACAGCTATGTTATTCGCGTTGATGGCCTCATAGCCGATTTAGTAAAGCCTGCACCTCTTCAGAGCCTTGATATCGAACATCCTGTGAACAGTTTCCAATATTTGCAGCTTCGCATATTAGACGAAGATCAGCCATCTCTCAAAATAGATAATGTCCTTTGTTGCCCGGCCAATGTAGGAGTGAATTTGACGAAAAAATTGGAACCGCAAATAACGGAGAAGGGTGTCACAGGATCCAATTCGGTTGAATTCGATCTAGGGCAGAAGCGGTTCCCTTTGACGTCCGTTCGGATCTCCAGCAAGACAAAGGAGTTTATAAAGACAATTCGAATAGCTGGAAGATCGTCGGCAAATGGAGATCCATGGAAAGATTTTTATGATGGGACCCTATTTCGAATCCACAAAGAGGACACCCTAAAAGAGAAACTGCAGGCAGAATTTAAGCCCCAGCTGTACCGCTACGTGAAATTGGAGCTACTGGGTTCACGTCCCACAGTAAGTGTGGATGAAATTGAGGCAATTGGAGCGGTGCGGATGGCCGTTTTTGAATATCGAAAAGATTTGACTTATCGTATCTACTACGACAATGGACAAGCAAAGCCTCAGTTTGGTAACGCACCTTCAGTAACGAACCTTGGACACATCGCGGCGCTATCATCCGAAATCAAACTCAGTGGCGAACTAAAGGTGTCCGAAGCACCCGTTGTCATCGAACCCGTACGATCTGAAGAAGCCTCCACGCAACCGATTCTGAGGAAATTTGTGGGCATAGCGCTGCTTTTATTAGGTTTGCTTATACTCTTTATAGTTATGCTGAGAACAAGAAGTCTGCGAAGGCGCGATGTTAGTCGTAATTCTCGTTCGTCAGGTGATCGTGACCAATTCAAGATATCTCTTCGCGAACATTAAAAGTCATACGTGTGTTACCAACTACTATTTCATCTCCGTCCTGTAATTGCACCTGTGTGGCGACCACTTGCCCATTCACTTCGGGTTTTTTGAGACCCTCGGCGTAGGCCAGAAAAAAACCATTCGGCCTTTTATTGATCAGAGCCGCGGTTTTCCCGACGAGTAGTCCCGAGCATTTGACCTCAGATTCGGATCCTTTCCCGAGTCTTATAAGCCGCTTGTTCAAATCAATAATTTGAGGAGTGCCACCTGATAAAATCGTTAGAGAGCCATGAAAATCCACTTTTTTGGGTCTCTCAGGCGCCGGGGCCCCAGATTCTTCTCTTGCGGCAGCTTGCTTCGCCAGTAATTCCTGTTGGGCTTTCGTATCGAGTATAACGGTATCCCTAAACCCGCCGGCCTTTGCTTCATCGCCAGCTTCATTTTGAATGGGCCTTTCATCTTCCGGCCGGAGATCAACGAAATTTAGGGTATGTTTTCCAACTATTAAAATGTCACCATCAAAAATTCTTTGCCGGTTGATTCTTGTTTCATTAACAAATGTCCCATTTAATGATTCAAGGTCCACAAGTACGTAGAAATTCGGGTTTTCGTCTTCTATGGCAGCGTGATGTCCAGAGACAGCCATATTATCAATCACCACGTCATTGTCATAACGTCTGCCAATCGTTACTGGTGTTTTATCAAAAATGAACTCTTCCAGGACCGAATCCTGAAATTTCAGGACCAGTTTAAACATCGGTACCCTCCACAGTATCCTGCCCTCCGGATCTCGCTAGCGAAAGCTCATCCGAACGACAGATTGCCCGAACCTCCTTCGTACGTCTAACCTGTTTGCGCAGCATTGCCGCCGTGAACCATAATTAAAGCCACAGTCACATTGTCAGGTCCTCCACGGACATTCACCCGCTCAATAAGTCGTTGGACAGTTTCGGGTCCGATCTCTTGTTTCATAACAGTGCCCAAGATTTCTTCGTCTTTCATCACAGATGTAAGGCCGTCTGTACACACCACGAAAATGTCTTCTGAAAGGATCGACAATTCATCCATGTGTACTTGTATGTCAGAGTCCACCCCGAGAACCGAGGACAAGACATGTTTGAGTTCGGAATCATCGGCTTCCTCGGGCGTCATGGCTCCTGCTCCCACTTGATCTTCCGCCAGGGTGTGATCCACAGAGATCTGCTCGATATTGTTATCCCGAATAAGATAGATCCTGCTGTCACCGACATTGACGGCCGAGGCAGTGAAATCGCGAATAGCCATTCCAGCTACCGTAGTTCCCATGCCTGACAACTGCTGATTCTCAAGCGATTTCTCGAGTACAACGCTGTTCGCCTCAATGACCGCACGTCGTAACAGATTGGATTGGTACGAAAAAGCTTGGTCATAATTTTCGGCTACCGGTATTTCCTTGATTCTGCTTCCCGAGTATCGCCGATAAAAAGCTGATATTGTCTCCATTGCCAAATGAGAAGCGACTTCGCCGGCCACATGGCCGCCCATGCCGTCCAGCACCAAAATTAAACCGGTTTCCTCATCTACCAGATAACAGTCTTCGTTTACAACGCGATGTTTTCCGATATCCGTGCCGGCCCAGGCTTGAAAGATCACTTATCTTTATGCCCCCCTAAATGACTGTCCCTTACTATTCTCATTATGCTCCTAGAGAGAAATTTTTTTGTGCTCCCATGGAGTAGTTAGGGTCAAAATCTAACCGATTTCAGCATATAAATCAATGATTATCGTGAGAATTACTTATAATTGCGGGAGTTGATTTCTCCCTCGAACCGATATAATGTGACCCTCCGAGAAGGGAGGCTGGAGATATGCCAAATGCCCCTAGTAACTAATAAACGGATTATCCGTTCTTTGATTCTAATATCCTTGCTAGGTATTTCTTGTCTTTTTACTCTCGGCTGCCAAGAAATAGAGACCCTAAAAAGGGAAGCCTTAAAAACCATTCAGACCAAGGTCCTGAAAAAGAAGAATCCGTTTACTCCCCGAGACGGAATGACGATCCGGGCTTGCTCATCGTATCAAACGGCTAATCTCAATTCTGAGATTATCAAGAAGCTTCCGGCGGAGACACCGATATATTTGCTCGATAAATTGGGTGAGTGGTATCGAGTTCGGACCCGAGACGGTCGAGAAGGTTATATCGAACAAAAAATGATCGGTGGTGAAGAAATTATCGCGAGAACGCATGAACTCAGACGATCTATCGAAGGCACGCCGCCCCAAGCTGAGGGCGAAACTAAGACAAAGGCCAATTTTCGATTGTATGCCGGGCGAAATCACGAAATTATTGAGGTGCTGCCTCCTGCAAAGAAATTCGAAGTTTATGATCGCGTAGTGACAATCCGGGAGGCCGAACGAGCCGGAGACGTTGTCAACACCAGGGGTAAAGCAGCAGCCCGAAGTTCGGCTCCGGAAAACGTGGCAATAGCCGATGACTCGTTCGATGTAAAGAAAGATGTGTGGTACAAAGTTAAGATTGAAGATGGTAGGGTGGGTTACATTTATACCCACAACATGAAGCTGACCCCGCCCGACGATATAGCTAGAGAAGTGCCCTTCATGCGGGTTGTCGCATGGAGAACCGTTAACAGTACTGATGACCCGGATCGTGGTGCCAAGAACAATTACATCGCAGCTTACGCACCCGTTGGGAAAGACCCTGGTTGTGATTACACCAGACTTTACCTTATGAATTGGACCCCAAGACTCAAGAAACGCGTTATAACCTGGCAATCCCGAATACACGGGATCTTGCCCATAACAAATTACCATTCCGAAGGGAAACCGGGCTTCAGCGTCCGTTATCTTCATCCTTCGAAAAAGGATAAACTTATACTGGCCAGTTTTGTCCTCAACGGCGGAACTCTGCAAAAGGTAGGGGAAGAAGAAATTAACAATCCTACCGAGATCCGTTAACATCGGGGCCGAGAGCCAGTCAGGTTAAGGAGGAATTGGTCGCCGGGGCGCGTGGTTATTGTGCGGTGTCCACCATCCCGCCTGCTGAACTATAAATATTAAGCGGGACAAACCCGAAAGCGGCTGCGAGAAGGCTTTGCGGAAAGACTCCCAGAAACCGATTATATGAAGTCGCTGTATTATTGTACTGGGCTCTCTGCCTGGAAATACGCAGACTGACCTTCTCGACCTTTTTCCATTGCGTTGCGAACGGCGGATATTGGGCGAGATCGGATTTGGATTCAGCGATCTTTCTTATATCTTCCAACGTTCTGTCGATTTCATCGGTAGCTGCGATTATGCGGTCCGGATCGGTAGAACGCGTTGAGATCGATCTAGCCTGCGTAAGCCTCTCTGCCATTCTTGCGTGTCCGGATTCGAAACCCTTGAAGGACTCAACGAGACCTGGAAGCAAATTGTTTCGTTCCGGAATTGCTCGGGTCAATGCAGCCCATTCGGCTCTGGCTTCCATCCTGATTTCTTTCAATGTGGGGCGTAACATTAAGAAAGAGACCGTCATCAGCATGAGAAACGCCAGAAGCATCGTAACCAAAATTTCGATGATCCTGAAAAGTTTCGTTGTAGCAGTGCGGCCATTAGCAGTCGTAAGTCGCGACCGCTCTCCCGAAGATGCTCGTAGATTTACCGAGCTAGCAATTCTCGAGAACTCTGCTGGACTGGCAATCGCCTCCAAATAATAACTTCGTTTTATATTTGGCAATGTTACACGCTAAAGGTTATATTGAGCTTTATATTCCTTTCCTTAGGACATATACGTTAATCAATTTGGTGTCAACTGATTTTTTAGACCAAGCTCGTGCCCTCGGGTGTGTTGACTTTTTGGCTACAGACGGCTTTACTTGAATTTGGATGCTTTCATTAAGGAGGAGAACCGGATGTCGTTTTCATCCGATCGCCGCGAATTCTTGAAAAGAGGATTGGCCGTAACGGCAACAGTTTTTGCCGGAGGACACCTTACTTTAATGGACCCGCGGGAAAGCTGCGCACAGGGCTTTCCGGATTTGGTTGTGGCCAACGGCAGCGATCCTGCGGCGATGACACGTGCAGCGGTAGATGCATTGGGAGGAATGGGGAGATTCGTAAAACCAGGAAACAAAGTAGTTCTAAAGCCAAATATGAGCTTTGCGAGCGGCCCCGCTTCCGCTGCAACTACCCACCCCGCTGTGGTAGGTGAAGTGGCTAGAATGTGTATCCAGGCCGGCGCGTCAAAAATCTCTGTTCTGGACAATGTTCTACACACGCCCGAAGAATGTCTTTCACTTTCACAAATTCCCGCTACTTGCGCGGCTATACCGCAAACCACGGTGAATGCAGTTAAATCAAAACGATTGTATCGGCAGGTTAATGTTCCGGCAGGCCGCCAAGTCAAGTCTATGGAAGCCGTGGCGGAGGCGCTGGATGCGGATGTTCTTATCGCTGTTCCGGTGGGAAAGACCCATGCCTCATCCGGAGTCAGTCTATCCATGAAGGGCATGATGGGATTGATATATGACCGAAACTCCTTTCACGGTCGCTACGATCTGCACGAGGCAATAGTCGATATGGTAACGGTCCTGAAGCCCCATCTGGTGGTGATTGACGGTACCCGGATTCTGAGCACAGGCGGCCCTGGAGGCCCGGGGAAAATCATCCCATTGAATGTCGTCATTGCCTCGCCGGATATGGTGGCAGCCGACGCCCAGATGATCGCTCTAGGCACATGGTACAATCGACCATTTGAACCCGGACAGGTGAAACACGTTCGACTTGCTGCCGAGCGCGGCCTGGGCCGTATGGATCTGCAAAATTTAAACGTGAGGAATATTAAGATATAATGAATTTGCATAAGGTAACCCGGGCTGTCACGCTGACGCTTTTCCTGGGTCTCTTGCTCTCTGCAACTTATCCGTTTCCCGATGGACTGAACACAGACTTCTTCCTCCGACTGGACCCTCTTGTCAGTCTCGGAACCATCATAGCTTCGCGAGACCTCGCGGTCCATTTACTTCCGGGCTTGTTGGTACTTGTGGCCGCATTGCTGATAGGCAGATTTTATTGCGGGCACATTTGCCCCATGGGGACTACGCTGGATATTCTGGAGAAGCTGCTGGGCCGCAGAAAAAGATCCACGACCAAAAACAATACGTATGAGTCAACACAGCAGTATCGAAAATGGAAATACCTGGTCCTGCTTGCAATCATCGCTGCCGCGTTGACCGGTGTCTCACTTGTTCATTGGGGATCTCCATTATCGTTAGTAACTCGCTTTTATGGCCTTGTCATCTATCCAGTATTGCTTTCAGCAGCAGACGGGATTCTTCAATTGACCGGGCCTGCACTCTTGAGGACCCCTTTTGCATCTTTGAACTATCTGCAAATTTCCGAACGCGTTTTTACCACCAGCGCGTTCGTGTTTCTGCTCTTTGTCGGTATAACCATACTGGGTTACGTTCAGCCGCGGTTCTGGTGCAGAAATCTTTGTCCTGCCGGGGGATTGATCGGCCTGTTTTCCAGATCGCCGGTCATTAAACGCAAGGTCAATGATAATTGCACTGGCTGCGGAAAGTGCATTCGAAGCTGCCCCACAGGCGCAATATCTGAGAATCCGGCGAGAACCCAGCATTCCGAGTGCATCACGTGCTTGAAATGCAAGGAAGTATGCCCTGAATCCGCTGTGTCCTTTTCAGTAATGCCCTTTTCCAACTCGGGACAGACCGTTAACCCGGACCTTGCGAGACGCAATATAGTACTGGCCCTTGGATCCGGATTCTTGACAGCAGGGGTGTTGCGCTCCGGGGTTCATCAACCGAGACCCCGAAGCAGAGAGCGGGCTCTACTTAACGAGAGCCTTATTCGACCTCCCGGCGCATTGCCTGAGGCGGAGTTCCTGGCAAATTGCATCCGATGCGGCGAATGTATGAAAGCATGTCCCACAAACACTCTGCAACCGATATGGTTCAAAGCGGGGCTGGAAGGCATTTTCACTCCAGTCATGCTCCCAAGGTTGGCAGCGTGCGCCGTGAACTGTAATGTTTGCGGAAAAGTTTGTCCCACGGGCGCTATTCGCGACCTGCCACTCATTGAAAAGAATCACGCAAAAACC
Organism: uncultured delta proteobacterium; assembly: GCA_963843165.1. Taxonomy (GTDB): domain Bacteria; phylum Desulfobacterota; class Desulfomonilia; order Desulfomonilales; family Desulfomonilaceae; genus DATJPW01. The sequence goes on from CAWJJL010000035.1 coordinate 8,067, forward strand.
GGGACTGCCTGGATAAAGCGGCAGAATTGCCTGGTGTGGGAACGGGATAAGAAATGCCTTGTTTGTGATGAAGTTTGTCCGTACGGTGCTGTCTCATTTCAACCGGTCCCGGACAGAAACAATGCAGCGCCCGTTGTATTAGAGAACAGATGTCTTGGCTGCGGCTGGTGCGAAAGCAAATGCCCAGTAGAGGGCGCGTCCGCTATTTGTGTCAACGTAATCGGCGAAATACGGCTTGCATCCGGATCTTACATTGAGAAGGCGCGCGAGTACGGAATGCTCTTTCGGCAGCGAAAATCAGATCCGGAACGTCTTGGCCCCGGCACATTCGAGTCGTCGACCCCCCCTTCAATCGGCGGAAGCCCCCAGGAGACAACGGAATCGCCAGATAAATCGCTGCCCCCAGGTTTCACAATCAAATAGGACTGACAATGCTGAGCTAGTCTGCTATCATCATTGCAAGTTCTTACTTGTATTTTGCCGCGAATTGAGAGATAGCTGAAAATTATGCTTGTTAAGTAGCCGAAACTGAGCTGAATCAGCATGAGCGATCCTGAAAATTCGCAAGAAGAGCTTGAACGTTTATGGCAAGAAGCCAAGGTCTACGAGGGCCACGGGTTGCACGATCAAGCTGTGATCGTATATCAGAGCATCCTCAGTAAAGAACCTGATAACCGCAAAGCTCAAGCCAAAGTAGTTCAAATCCAATTCACACAGCGAATGGCTGACACCAAAACCACCCGTCGAATTTCGCCGGATGAACCTTCTGTGCAGGAATTACTGGATCTGGGGCTCGCCTACATGGGGATGAATCTTTACGAGGATGCTCTGGAGTCCTTTACTGAAGCGATCGAATCTTCGCCCGCCCTCAGGCCGGAACTATTGCGATATGTCGCCAATTCCTTGGTCGGACTTTTTAAGTGGCACGGGGACGAAGACGTTTTTGACAAAATCCTTTTCAAACCAATGTTGACAGCGAAAGCCAAAGGCGTGGTGGCTTCGCAGGCGATTGAAATACTCCTTGAACAGCGGGACACAGTACACGCCCAGAAATTGCTGGGTTCATTTTCAAAGAAAATGAAATATTTTACAAAAGATTATGCGAGCTTGATCGCCAAGGTGGTCGGTTTGGCCGCGGAAAATGATCATGCCCGAGTCTCGGGCGCCGAATCAGATCGATATGATACACAGTCGGATTCCGCCAATGACTTCACAGAATCGATAAGGTCGTCTCAAGTTGTCGAAACTTCTATTCCTCTCAATGCCGGGATCAGATACTCTTTTGACAATAAACATTGGCTGAATGGGATGGCTTCGCGACTTTCCGCAGGGTGGGCATTGATTCATCTCGCGGAGGTCCCGGATATAGGTGACTCACTCGTGCTTCAGCTTCATCTGCCTGTACAAAAACAGGACGAACCCGTGTGGGTCCTTGCGAAAATCACAAAAATTTCATCTGAGAACCAGCCGATATGGCCGGATTTTCCTATAGCGAGCAAGGCGGATTTCGCAACCTTCCTTCCCGGCGGGGAAGTCATGCTCAAAGCATTTATTGATGAAGTTGTTAATGACCCTTCAATCCTGGCGGAAAACGCAGATATCCATGTAGAGGGGTTCACCGAACGAGCAACAAGCGTTTTCGACACCTTACATAGAGCGGCATTTAATGCTTTAGGAGAAGCTATAATACTCGACTCGTCCGGCACCATGCCAGCGGAATCGCAGGACCAAAGTTACGCCGCCATATATGAGGAAGATGGAGCAGGAGCTAAGGGCTCAATTCGATCAGAAAAGACAAAGATCCGTTTTGCCTGCCGCTGCGGACAGATTCATGTGGTAGGCAAACAGAATCTCGGCCGGAAGGGCAAGTGCAAAAATTGTGGCCAGCCTTTGACTGTACCGTTGGTCGATGCAAGAAGAGATCAAATTTCAGAGCAGATCACCGGAAAAACCATAGGCGGTTGTAGGCTCCTTTACAAGCTTGGGGGCGGCGGAATGGGTGGCGTGTTCAAAGCCCACCACATTGGTTTGGACATTCCGGTAGCGGTAAAAATACTCTATACCCACCTCGCTGCCGAAGATCCCATTTTTATAAGGCGTTTCGTTCGCGAAGCCAGGGCTGCAGCGAAGTTACAGCACCCCAACATCGTAGGGGTTATGAATGTTGGATATGAGAATGGTCTGCATTATCTTGTAATGCCGCACATAGAAGGAGGCAGCGCAGCGATCCTACTGGCCAAGTCAGGACGGCTGCCCATAGATAAGGTTCTACAGACCGGCATTGAAATCGCTCGTGCGTTGAGTCTGGCCGAGGAACACAACTTGCTCCACCGGGATGTCAAACCTGCCAACATCCTCTTCAGTGCCCGAGGCGAAGCCATGCTAGCTGACCTTGGTCTTGCAAAGACCTTTCGGGATTCCACCGATCTGGCTATGACGCAGAGTGGCATGGCTTGTGGAACTCCGCTTTATTTTTCTCCGGAACAAGCCAAGGGTGTTCGCAAACTGGACATTCGATCGGATATTTACTCGCTCGGCATCACCCTTTATCACCTCATAGAGGGCGCTCCGCCATTCACAGGAGATTCCCCTTTTGTTGTTTTCCAGAAGCATGTTAATGAACCTCTACCCCCATTCACCAAAGTTGTCCCACCTGTGCCCGATTCCGTATTTAAGCTTCTTAAGAAAATGACTGCCAAGAACCCAAACGACAGGCATGCCAATTCCGGGGAACTTCTCCGCTCGCTCGAAAGTCTACAAAAACAGCTATTCACGAAAAAGAAGAAACGCGTTTCAGCACCTAAAAGAAAAACCCTCCTGGAGAAACTTGGATTCAAGCCAGCCGACTGATTCCTATGTTTTGAATGTTAATATAATCTACAATTACAACAAATTAATCATCTATTTAAACATTATAATTGACTATTTTCTGTAATTCAGCTAAAGTAAAGCACATTCATATTGTTCATCCGCAGAAGTCTAAGGAGCATCAATTATGTGCGCTTTCCGCAGTCGTTACATGAAATTCGTTCTGATTCTGGCGTTCTTTGGATGGACCACCTATCAAGGTTGGTTCACCGAATGGTATTCTACGTGGCCGGAACAGTACGCATATCCGGCGAGCATGTCTACCCCTCACGATCCAAGGTGGGGATTTTGGTTCTGGTAATACTAACGCTAGGAGTTCACTTACCCTTCAGTAATCCTTTTTCATAGAAATAATTGAATACGATCAACGGATCCAGGCCGGTAAGTTCGGAAACTTTGAAAACGGTCACAGGCTTTCTGTCCATTTTCAATTCATTAATCACACGGGCAATTCTGACATAAACTTCATTACTTTCGTTGATATTCATTTCTCTCGGCGGCCTCCAAACCCGCTGCTGAACTACTAATTTCGCGAACGCATTACGGACTGGGCTCAGCGCAATTTTGTATTTGGCTTCCGTGTCGTTATTCCTGTCCCACCTGCGCCGGGGTAAAGTTGCCTTGTTAATGGGGGCAGGAATCCAGGAGCGCATTCCCGCGTAAGCCGAAATGCCCGGGGATTGGATTCCCGCTCTTTCGGAGAAAGTTCCGGACTCCCGTTGAGACGGGACGCAAATAACCGGATTCGACATCTTTGCTGAGATTCATGAAAGAAATTCGTCCACTGATTGTAGGGCCTTATCCAGATCGGCATGCTCAGGCCCCCCGGCTTGAGCCATATCCGCTCTCCCGCCTCCGGACCCGCCGAGTCGCTCCGCTGCTTGTTTTACTATCCTTCCTGCATGAAATCGGTCAGTCAGATCCTTGGTCACAAGAGCAATAAGCAGCGCCTTGCCATCAGTCCTGGCGCCGAGAAGAGCTATGCCTGACCCAAGCTTATCCTTGACATGATCGGCATAATCTCTCAGATCTTTAGGGGTTGAAATGTGCTCCACAATCCTGGTAAGGATCCTCACTCCCTTTACTTCTCTCAATCCCTCCAGAATATCCGATGTCTGTCCCGTAGCCAGCCTGGCTTTCAGGGTTTCAATTTCCTTTTCCCTAAGCTTCTTTTCTTCAATAAGCTTGTCCAGCTTTCTAACCAGTTCGCCACGGCTGCCCCGAAGTCTTTCGCCAATAGCTCGGATTTCGCGGTCAATCGTTCTCACATAATCCATTGCGCCTTCGCCGGTTACAGCTTCTATCCTGCGTACACCTGCCGCAATACCGCCCTCACTGGTGATTTTAAAAAAGCCGAGATCGCCCGTGCGGTGAGTATGAGTGCCTCCGCAAAGTTCCTTACTGATATCGCCAATGGAAATCATGCGGACCGTGTCCCCATATTTCTCGCCAAAAAGAGCCATAGCGCCAGCCGACATCGCTTCCTCGATCGGCATAATCTTCGCTGTTACAGGAAGATTCTCCTGAATTTTTTCATTAACCAAGTCCTCCACTTGGTCCAACTCCTGGTCCGAAATAGGTGAAAAATGCGTGAAGTCGAATCGAAGTCGTTGCGGTTCGACAAGAGATCCGCTCTGTTTGACGTGATCGCCGAGCACTGCCCTCAATGCCCACTGAAGAAGATGCGTCGCCGAATGGTTAGCCATAATAGAACGTCGACGCCCCTTATGAACGTTGAGTTCAACCTTGTCGCCCAGATGGAAGACGCCTGTTTTGACTACGCCTTTGTGGACAATGATAAATGGAAACGGCTTGAGTGCATCTTCGACTTCCATCTCATTTCCATTGGAACTTATCTTTCCCTGATCTCCAATTTGTCCGCCTGATTCTCCGTAAAATGGGGTCCTATCTGTTACAATCTCCACCCGTTCGCCGGATTTTGCTTCCTGCACGGGTTTACCATCTTTTATGATGGTCCGGACAGTACCCGAATCATCCATCGTCTCGTAACCTGTAAATTCCGTACTCACATCGGGCTTAAGGATCTTCCGGAGGGCCTCGGCATCCTCACTTGCTGTGCCGTCCCAAGCCAGTCGGGCTTTTTTTCGTTGACGCGACATCTCCTCTTCAAATCCCGCATGATCGATCATCAGACCGGCCTCCGCTGCGAGGTCGGAAGTCAAGTCAGGTGGAAAACCGTATGTATCGTACAATCGAAACGCCACGGCGCCCGGCAATGTGCTTTGACCTTGGCGCCGTACCAGCTCGGCCTCTTCTTCAAAAAGGACAAGACCGCGGGCTAGTGTATCGAGGAAGCGCTCTTCTTCATTATGAACGACTTTTTCTATAAGACTTGCATGAATCTGTAGCTCGGGATAGGCGTTCGCCATGTTATCCACGACTACCAGCGCGGTTTGATAAAGGAAAGGTTTATCAAGTCCTATGTGCTTACCGTATCTGAGCGCCCGTCGAAGGATGCGCCTCAACACGTAGCCTCTTCCCTCGTTTGACGGGAGGACTCCGTCCGCGATCAAAAACGCAGCGGCACGGCTATGATCGGCGATCACACGGATGGCGACGGAGTCCGTGTTGTTACTACCCTTGCCGCGAGATCCATGACCTGAAAGTTGCTCAACATTTTGGATTATAGGCAGAAAGAGATCCGATTCCCAATTGCTCCCAACTCCTTGCACCACTGCGGCCAGGCGCTCCAGTCCTAGGCCTGTATCAATTGACGGCCGAGGCAGTGGCGTCATTTTGCCCGAGGCATCCCGATCGAATTGCATGAACACCAGATTCCACAGTTCCAGAAAGCGATCGCAATCACACCCGGGGGCGCACTCAGGCCTACCGCATCCGAACTCCTCGCCCAGGTCATAATGTATTTCCGAGCAAGGACCGCACGGACCGGTGTCACCCATGCTCCAGAAGTTATCCTTTTCGCCCAGGCGGATGATCGGATTAGCCCCGCGGCCAAGGACCTTTTTCCATATGTGGAATGCTTCATCGTCATCCTGGAAAATGGTTACGTGGAGTTTTTCCTTGGGTAATCCGATAGCTTTAGTAAGGAATTCCCATGCGTACGGAATCGCATCCTCTTTAAAGTAATCGCCGAATGAGAAATTGCCGAGCATTTCGAAAAAAGTATGATGTCGAGGCGTACGGCCCACGTTTTCGAGATCGTTGTGCTTTCCGCTGACTCTAAGGCACTTTTGCGAAGAGGTCGCACGGGTGAAGGGAAGCTTTTCTTTCCCTGTGAAGACATTCTTGAATTGAACCATTCCTGCATTGGTGAAAAGCAGCGTAGGATCCCCCTCGGGTACGAGCGAGGAACTGGCAACTCTGGTGTGGATGTGGTCCTCAAAGAATCTGAGGAATTTTTCTCGTAACTCAGCGCCCGTCATGCTTCCTCCTAGAATTATTGAGACTACCACATGAATTGTTCGGTTCGCAAGGAATGCTGTTCACGGAAGCTACGGAAATTGCCGGGATAATTGGGGGCGAAAAGAGGTGATTTCTCGGCGGTTCTCTCTCTGCTGGAGCGGAATAAGGAAATTGTTCTGTACGGCGCGGACCTGCGTGTCCACCCGGGCAGACACGCAGGTCTACCCCTACACACGGTTACGGGATATGACCGCCCGGTACAAAGAGGCTGTCTCAAAACTCAGAATCGAGAAAACATCGTGCCACACTTCTCGTTCCCAGGCTCCGCCTGGGAATGCATGACCTGGAGGCTCCGCCTCCATTATAGGCCATATTTCCAGATAGTTACCGGGCAGAGCCCGGAAGGTATCGGTTCCCAGGCGGGGCCTCATAGGCGCTAACTTTGTGTTATCGCGCATGTGATTTCAGTAAGTTATCACCTTCCCCCTTCCCCCTCCCGTCAAGGGAGGGGGATTTGGAAACCCTCTCCCCTGGCGGGAGAGGGGAGGGAGAGGGGGAGTATGAAAGCGAAATTTCGCATTTAAAGTTAGCGCCTATGAGGCGGAGCCTGGGAACCAGGAAAACGCGGGATTGCCGGTCATTCTAATAGACAGGCTAGACGCCTATCCTAGCAAGAAACGCCCGCAAATGACAGTCTTTGGCCGACCGTAATCGAACCATTACTCGTCAACTGTGCTTTTGCTTGACCGTTAACACACTGTGAGATATCTACAATCCTAGGACATCTAGCCACTTCTCGAACCATGCTTCCCGGCAAGCCACTTCGGCGTTTTAAAGGAGGTCATCACCTTGAAATCCAAATGCGAGAATTGCAAATTGCGGAAGTATTCGGAGCGAAAACCAAATTCACTTCTGGCCCGGATTTGGCGATGGCACACCGGCTGGTGCCCGGGATGGAAAGCATACCAAAAAGAATTGGCTGAGCAGAGTAACGCCAAAATGTCATAGTTTGGTCAAGTCAGTTGTCTCACGGCCGATATTGTTCCAAGACATGGATTATGCTCAAAAGAGTTTGGCTAACGGGCGTGGGGACATTGTACTTCTTGCCCAATTCCACCACTTTTCCGCCAAAGACGTCGACCTCGGTTTTGCGTCCTGCTTCAATATCCTGCAACATCGAAGTCTTACCTTTTGGGGATATAGAATTGAGGACGGCATTCCAGTCGTCGAGGTCCTTCTCTACCAGGTTCACTCCAATAAGTCCGGCAAGGACGATCACCTCCTGCATCAGCGTGTCTACCAATGCCCGGGCTTCCGGCGAGGATTGGAAGACTCCGTAGGGCGCTCGCATCACTGCTGACGCTTGATTGATCCCCACGTTGACCATGAACTTCCACCACAGCGCACGTATCATATCAGTGGGCGTTTCGGATTTGATTCCAGCCTGCTCAAATGCATTCTGCACTCGGAGAACCCGTTCACTCGGATTCGAATTCTCAGCCTCACCAAAAACGATCTTCCCCGACGTGGTATAGGTGACAGAGTTTCCCTCACGAAGCGCGTCTATTCCCACGGCGATGGCATAGAGCAACCTGTCCATTCCATAGACGGAACCAAGATACTCTTCGCTGTCAAGACCGTTCATTACTGACATAATGATCGTTTGATCGCCGACCAGGTTCTTCAAATCGTGAACCGCGTCGGGAAGGTCATGGTTCTTGAGCGCCACCAGGATTAGATCCGCGGGGGGGACAGCTTCCTCAGGATGAACCACCGGAATCGAATACTTTTTTCTGTTGATGACCAAACCTTCTGATTTGAGTCGGTCATAGCGCTGATCTTTAGCCACCAACAAAGTAGAGAATCCGGATGCATCGGAAAACATCGCGGCGTACGAAGCGCCAATCGCTCCCGCTCCGAGGACAGCTACATTCTTTATCGATTTCAATAAGACCTCCAATCCGGCCAGTCTGGCCGGCCCAAACTAATTTCTATCACAAACAACAACTTTGTCCCAATTGGCCAAGCACGATCCGGCCTCTCGATGTTCGGTTGCGCTTCTATAGGGATTCTTGAAGATAATAGCGAAAAAGCAGAGGATTTGGTAGCGACGAGTATCTTGTGCGATCGGCATCGACCGAATTTCCGGTAGCGACCGGCGTCCCGAGGCTGTCTCAAAAATCCGAGAAAGGCCAAAATCGTGCTATGAAAACTATGATTTTCCTGGTTCCCAGGCTCCGCCTCATAGGCGCTAACTTTGTGTTATCGCGCATGTGATTTCAGTAAGTTATCACCCTCCCCCTTCCCCCTCCCGTCAAGGGAGGGGGATTTGGAAACCCTCTCCCTTGGCGGGAGAGGGGAGGGAGAGGGGGAGTATGAAAGCGAAATTTCGCATTTTTTCCTGGTTCCCAGGCGGAGCCTGGGAACCCATATCTTCCGGGCTCTGCCCGGTAACTGTCTGGCATTCTAGCCTATAATGGAGGCGGAGCCTCCAGGTCATGCATTCCCAGGCGGAGCCTGGGAACGAGAAGTGTGGCACGATTTCTTCTCGATTCTGAGTTTTGAGACAGCCTCTCCCTGCCGGTCGATTGCCCATGCATCCCGCGTACCGCGGGAAGGCCGGTGCCTACCAAGACCGCGAGGTCAAGCGCCAGTCGCCCGTACAGACTCTCGCATGATCTGCATCTGTGCAATCCCCTTTGAATTATTCCTATGAAAACGTGAATCCAAAAAATAGATTCCCGCCTGCATGGTATTGAGATTCCCGTTTGTAACGCTTCGGTCACGGGCGGCCAAAGAATGTCATTGCGAGCGGAGCGAAGCAATCTCAGAGATTGCCACGTCATTTCATTCCTCGCAATGACAGGCAATTGCCACGGCCTCACGGCCTAGCAATGACAAGTCTAGACCACGGAGTAACCGGGGGCCTTATCCGCGTTTCCTGTTTGCACGGGAATAACGGGGATCAGATTCCGATCGGACAAGAATTCTATAACTCGTCGCGAGGCTAGGATTTATTTTTTTACAAATCGAATACGATCTCCGTCCGCTGTTCCCTCGACGACGTCGCCCGGCAGGAATTTGCCTGAAAGAATCTCCCGAGCAAACGGGTTCTCCACCAGTCGCTGAATTGCTCTTTTCAGGGGCCGAGCACCAAATGCCGGATCGAATCCCTCATTCGCCAGCATCTGCCTGGCAGAATCGTCTAGCTCCAGCATGAGCTTTCTTTCAGCCAAGCGCTTGTTTAATCGTTGTATCTGAATGTCCACTATCTGCTTAATCTGGCCTCTATCAAGTGCGTGGAAAATGATTATGTCATCCAGTCTGTTCAGGAACTCAGGTTTAAAATGATATCTGAGCACCTCCATGACCTTGGATTTCACCTTTTCTTCATCTTTTCCCGCGTATTCGCTGATTTCCAAGGAGCCTATATTGGAAGTCATAATAATGATCGTGTTTTTAAAATCGACTGTACGGCCTTTTCCATCAGTCAGGCGGCCATCATCCAGAATTTGAAGAAGAGTATTGAATACTTCCGGATGTGCCTTTTCTATTTCGTCAAAAAGGATGACTGAATAAGGACGTCGGCGAACCGATTCGGTCAGTTGCCCCCCTTCTTCGTAACCGACATATCCGGGCGGTGCCCCGATTAGCCTGGCCACGGAATGTCGCTCCTGGTATTCCGACATGTCGATGCGAACCATAGCCTGCTCGTCATCGAAGAGAAATTCAGCCAGGGCCCTGGCGGTCTCAGTTTTGCCGACCCCTGTAGGTCCGAGAAATATGAATGAGCCTATCGGACGATTCGGGTCTTGCAAGCCCGAGCGCGCCCTGCGGACAGCATCGGATACAGCCACTATGGCTTCACGCTGACCGATCACGCGCTTACTGATTCGCTCCTCCATTGTGAGGAGTTTCTCGACTTCTCCTTCCAACATTTTGGAAACCGGGATTCCGGTCCATTTTGACACTACTTGAGCGATATCTTCCGGACCTACCTCTTCTTGCAGGAGTCCGCCTTCCTTCTGAATCTCGGCCAATTCCTCATTTTTTGCCCGAATGTCTTTTTCGATCTCGATGAGCATGCCGTATTTTAGTTCAGCAGCCCGGCTGAGGTTTCCTTCGCGCTCGGCCTTGGCGGCTTCAGTTTTTGCTCGTTCGTATCTCTCTTTGAGTTCTCTAATAGCGGAGATGACCTTCTTTTCCTGCTGCCATTTTTTTTTCAGCGCGTCGGATTCGGACGTCAATTTCGCAATTTCAGCACGCACTTTGCCGATTCGTTCTTTGCTGGCCGGGTCAGATTCCTTCGTTAACGCCTGTTCTTCGATCTGCAACTGAACTATCCGGCGGTGAATCTCATCGATTTCTGTCGGCATGGAATCAATTTCTATTCTCAGCCTGGAAGATGCTTCATCTATCAGGTCGATGGCTTTATCCGGCAGGAATCGGTCGGTAATGTAGCGATTTGAAAGTGTTACTGCAGCAATGATTGCCGCGTCCTGTATTCGCACTCCGTGATGCACCTCGTAACGCTCTTTCAGGCCCCTCAGGATGGCTATTGAGTCTTCTACGGACGGTTCAGCCACATAGATAGGCTGGAATCGACGTTCCAGTGCCGCGTCTTTCTCGATATATTTGCGGTATTCGTTAACAGTGGTGGCCCCGACGCATTTTAGCTCACCCCTGGCCAATGCGGGCTTAAGCATATTGGAAGCGTCTACCGCACCTTCAGCCCCTCCCGCTCCCACTAGAGTGTGTAGCTCGTCAATAAAAAGGACGACGTCTCCCGCTGCGGTCTCGATTTCTTTCAGTACAGCTTTGAGGCGATCTTCAAATTCACCACGATACTTTGTGCCTGCGATTAACTGGCCCAAATCAAGGGCCAGCACTCGCTTACCTTTTAACGACTCCGGAATATCGCCCGAGATTATCCGGCCAGCAAGTCCCTCCACTATGGCGGTTTTGCCAACCCCTGGATCTCCGATTAGAACCGGGTTGTTCTTTGTCCTGCGCGAGAGAACTTGAATAATTCGCCTGATCTCATCGTCTCTTCCAATCACGGGATCGAGCTTCTCTTTGCGGGCAAGTTCGGTGAGATCGCGGGTGAATTTTTTCAGCGCCTGGTACTTCTCTTCGGGAGATTGGTCGGTCACCCTCTGTGTCCCGCGTATATCAGCAAGCACTGTGTATATTTTTTCCTTTGTCACACCTTGGCTGTTGAGTATCTTCGCGGCTGGAGCGCCCGTCGCCTGTGATATGGCAATGAAAAGATGTTCAACCGAAACGTACTCATCTTTGAGTTGCTCCATTTCCTTAAATGCGGTCTCGAGCACAGTCCTGAGTTGGTTTGAGAAATACCTGTCCGCGAGCGCTCCCGTTTGCTTGGGAAGTCGTTCTATGGCCTGAAGCGTCTCATTCCGAATCTTCTCGGTATCCGCGCCCAATTTCTTTAATATCTCAACACAGATTCCTTCCTCGTCCGAGAGCAGGGCAAGCAAAAGATGTTCGGTTTCCACTTGCGGGTTTCCCCGCTTGGCTGCAGTGTTTTGTGCAAGTTCCAGAGCTTCCTGGGATTTTAGCGTGAACTTATCTGCACGCATTGTGACTCCTATAATTCGGGTTCAGAGCTGTTGAACGGACCGCGAGACCGGTCGTCAGACAAATGGTGATGCGCAAGGGCGGCTCATTCAGGATGCCCGTTCTGTCGTGATCACACATTTACCTATCAGGTAAATCACGTGCCCAGCCATGTCAACCGTCCCAGCACTGTTTTCAAGCTCTGGACCGCTCAGAATTTTCATAAAGGCTTTACGCATTGCAGAAGCGTCTATCAATGTTGTAGAATAGGTCCCAAAATGTAGGATTGCGGTCTATACTGCTGAACTAAATGTTTTCGCATAGTTTAAATGGCATGCACGGGGCGACATTAAAACCATTTTTGGTTCTCTCAAATTGCTCTCTCAAACTGGAGTGCCATCGTGGAACCTGATAACAATAATAAAGCCAGCCTTATACACGGATTACGTGAATCAGAACCTGAGGCAGAACGCGTAAAAGAAGGGTCCATTCTGGTCATCGATGATGACGAAGTCGTTCTGGGAGTACTCAAGGACTTACTTGAATTGCGGTCATTTGAGGTTCTAACTGCGCAAGAAGGCCGAGCGGGGCTTGAGGTCTTCCGAAATAACAGGCCGGATTTAGTGATTACTGACATCAGTATGCCGGAACTGGACGGCTTGCAAGTTCTCCGGCGCATTAGGGAAATGGATGAATGTGTGCCGGTGATTCTCGTGACCGGACACGGAGATCTTGATAATGCTCTAAGGGCGCTACGCCGAGGGGCGTATGACTTTCTCTTAAAACCGATTAATCCGGAAATTCTTCTCAATACGGTGATTACAGGCATTGAGCACTGTAGACTGAGACGTTTTGAGAGGGATTACAGGCATATCCTGGAAGAGCAGGTTGAGGCCAGAACCAAAGACTTGATGCAATCTTACAAGACCATTCAGAAAATTCAGGAGGCCTCGATTTTCGCTTTGGCAAAATTGGCCGAATCTCGTGATGATGAAACTGGTTTGCATCTGAGAAGACTTCAGGCCTATTGCAAGGCCGTTTGTCTGAGGCTCCGGCAACGCGAAGCTTATCAGCGCTTCATGGCGGACGATTTTGTTGACAATATAGTCAGATCCTCAGTGCTTCATGACATCGGAAAGGTGGCTATACCTGATAACATCCTTTTCAGTCCTGACAAGTTCGAGTTGGATGAATATGAGATCATGAAGCAGCATACAGTTTACGGGGGCAAAGCGCTTGAAGAAGCGGCACTCGAAGTGGGCGGCGAGGAAAACTATCTCTCAATGGGAAGAGACGTGGCTTATTATCATCACGAACACTGGGACGGAAATGGCTATCCGTTCGGGTTGAAGGGCGAGGAAATACCTCTTGCGGCTCGAATTGTTGCGCTTGCGGACGTGTATGATGCTTTGACTACGCAAAGGCGCTATAGGAAGGCGGTTGCACATGAACAGGCAATCCAGGCAATCGTCAGCGGCCGTGATAAGCAGTTTGATCCCGAGATTGTTGATGCCCTGCTGGAGATTGAGGCTGAGTTTGGCCGAATGCATGAGCAACTTTCCGCGGCTCATAAGCAGCCCGTTCACAACTCTTTCCAAGAATTCCGGTCTTCCAGATTCTAGGGATGTTCGGTATTAGTGAACCTCGAGGAAGCGCCTCGATAATGTTCCCGTTGCATAAATAATCAGGTCCGGCAGTAAATATGGGGGAACTGTCGACCTCGTCTAAGTTATTCACCAACGCAAGTACATAAACATCATGGTTCAAAGGTGAGCGCATGGCGCAAATAGATTCTTTCCTTCAGTCAGCAGCGGAGCAACGCTCGTCGGATGTTCACATTGCCACCGGCAATCCTCTCGTTATTCGACAGTTTGGTCAGCTGAAGAAAATGAATTCACCGGCATTGACCGCGGAGAAGGCAAAGGATCTTATTTTTGAAATTTTAACTCCAAATCAGCGCTTGAAGCTGGAAAAGAATCTTCAGCTCGACTTCAGTTATGAGATAAAAGGCGTTGCTCGATTCCGAGGCAATGTGATCGTTCAGCGTAAAGGTTTCGATGCCACATTCCGGGTAATACCAACACAAATTCCTACCCTCGATGAATTGGGTTTGCCCAAAATAGTCAGGACCTTGAGCGATTATCATCAGGGGATGATCCTTGTAACCGGCGCGACCGGTCAGGGAAAATCGACTACTCTGGCCGCCATGATTGACCACGTAAATTCCACGCGGCCAGTTCACATCCTGACTATTGAAGATCCCATTGAGTTCGTTCACCCGGTCAAGAAAGGAATCGTAAACCAGAGACAGCTCGGAACGCACACCCGATCTTTTGTCAATGCGCTAAGGTCGGCTACACGCGAAGATCCCGATGTTATAATGGTGGGCGAATTGCGGGACATAGACTCTATCAGAATGGCCGTTACCGCAGCGGAAACCGGCCATCTTGTTTTGGGGACGCTTGCCACCTCATCCGGTCCTAAGACCATTGATCGTCTCATAGACACATTTCCGCCGGATGAGCAGAGCCAGATTCGAACCATGCTCGCAGACGGATTGAGAGCTGTTCTTACTCAAAAATTATTGCCGCGTACCGACAAGAAAGGGCTGGTCTTGGCCGTTGAAATACTTATCGGAACTCTCCCGGTGGCAAATATGATCCGTCTGGAAAAAACTTTCCAGCTCCCTTCGGTAATGCAGATCAGCCGCGCACATGGGATGCAATCGATGGACGATTCAATCGGCCAACTCCTGCATTCGGGTTCAATTAACGTCGAAACCGCCATTCAATATGCCGAGAACAAAAAAGCTTTCCAGCAGGCGAAAACAGCGCAAGGATAGATTTCATGGCGCGTATAGATGCATTATTGACGGAGACAGTGAAAGCGGGAGCGTCCGACTTGCACATGGTGCCCGGCTTCGCCCCGATGTTGCGAGTCAAGGGTGATTTGGTCCCTACCAAATACAATCAACTTTCACACAAACTCAACGAGCAATTGTTCTTCGAAATAATCCCGCCGGAACAGCAAGATCGATTAAAAACAAATTTGGAGTTGGATTACGCTTACGGGCTGGAAGGCGTGGCGCGATTTCGCTGCAACTTTTTCTATACGATGAGAGGCATGGCCGGTGTTTTCCGGCAGATCCCGTCGAAGATTATGACTCTTGAAGAACTCGGGATGCCCCCTGGCGTGCAAAATATATTGCAAATCCAAAGAGGGCTGGTGCTTGTGGTCGGGCCGACCGGCTGTGGGAAATCGTCTACTCTGGCATCCATGATCGATCAGATTAATCGCAATTAGTGAACGCCATATCATTACAATAGAAGATCCTTTGGAATTTGTTCATGAAAACAAGAAATCGCTAATCGCTCAAAGGGAAATCGGCACACATGCGCGCAGTTTCGCCGACGCTTTGCGTGTGGCTTCCAGGGAAGATCCTAACCTGATCCTGGTAGGAGAGTTGCGTGACATGGAGACGATTGCTCTCGCCCTCACTTGCGCCGAGTTGGGAATTCTGGTTTACGGTACACTACATACAAATTCCGCACTAAAGACTATCGACAGAATCATCAATGTTTTTCCCGCCGGCCAGCAAAATCAGATACGAAGCATGCTTAGCGAATCATTGAAGGCCGTGCTTGCTCAGCAGCTTTTGAAGACTGCTGACGGGAAGGGCAGGTGCGCTGCTGCAGAAATCCTGATCGGTACCCCGGGAATCACGAATCTTATAAGGGAGAGTAAACTGAATCAAATCACGTCTGTGATGCAGACCAGCGTCGCTGAGGGGATGCAGACAATGGATCAGGCGCTTCAGCAGTTGGTGGATGCCGGACGCATCACACGGGAAGAAGCATACTGGAAAGCCATGGATAAATCTTTGTTTGTGACAGACTCGGTTGATGACGCTATTAAAGCCGGATGAGAATCGAATTGTCGCCACGAGCGGAAGTTTTTTAATAGCAAGATAGGCCGGGGCGGGCACCAGTGTCCGCCCGAGGCTTTTAGAGGAAGCGCACACCTGCCGTCTACCTACACGCCATGCGCAATGAACATGCCCCGAAATTCGCTTGAGTCCGACCGGAAGTGATTGAAGGTGCGTAAGACTGAATAAAAAGAAGTAAGGCAAAGAGCAATGCAATCTCAGACGCCAGGAAAAATATGTGACGGGCTATGGTATTTAGGGTTTTTGGAAACGGGAGTCTATTTATTGGAGAGCCGCGACGAATATATGATCATCAGTGGAGGAATGAGTTACATACTTCCCACGGTAACAATGCAACTGAAGGAATTCGGTCTCAGAGAGGATCGCATCAAAAGTGTTCTGATACTTCACGCTCACTTTGACCATATCGGCATAGTGCCTTACTTCCATCGAACCCGTCCTGGAATCAAAGTCTACGGATCCCAAAGAGCTTTCGAGATTTTAGCGAACCCTCGCTCCATTGACACTATTAATAATTTCTCCCGCGACGTGGCTGCCAAAATGGGAATGCATGACGTGTGCGCCAATTATCAACTGGACTGGGAAGTTGGACTAGAAGGCGAAACAGTATGCGAAAATGACATTATCAAAGTGGGCGAACTGGAAGTGCAGATTATTGAAACGCCCGGGCACTCGTCCTGTTCCATTTCAGCTTACGTGCCGCAACTCCGAGCCTTATTTCCATCCGACGGTGGAGGAATTCCGTATAAAAACAAGATAGTCCCGGCCGCGAATTCAAATTATACCCTTTATATGGAAAGTCTTAAGAAGCTGAAGGAGCTACAGGTTGAATACATGTGCGCTGATCACTTCGGGTATGTGTACGGCGATGAAGCACGTGATTTTATGGCACGGTCCCTCGAATCGGCAGTAGAAGAGTACGCTATGTACGAGAAGGTCTATCGTCGTACGAGAGACATCGAAGTCGCGGCGCGAGAAGTGGCAACCACATGGTTGGACTGCAAATCCTGATTACTTCCTCACTCCTGAGATTTATCTCGGGATATGCCGCCAGACAATGAAGCACATTGCCCGAATAGTTGACGGCCCGAAGCAAGAACGCCGCAGTACACATAATGCCGAAGTGAATTAAACTAAGAATTGTTATTGGTCTGACTGCCGCCTGAAAAATGCGAAAAAATCTTTCTGATAAGGTCCACTCAAATAACGATCCGACGTGCTCTTATCCTGAAGCGGCGACAATCCGAGCTCATGGACTATTTTTCCTGTCGCATCAGTGTAATAGAGAACGCCCACTGAATTTCCCGGATTGGCGTCCCCGTGCATAGCACGAATACAGCCGGCGAGCACCAGTGCTTTGGCTAGGTCAACCGTGCCGATATGATGCCCCACGGCAAAGACAAGGTTGCCGTCTGGGCGTATTCCAAAGGCGCTGCGAGTGGCCAAGAACCATAAATCACCGGAAGTAGTATTAAGCTGTTGAGTCGGCTGCTCTCCCCAAGTGGTGGCAGGTACGGTTATAACCGGCTGATCCTCATTCAGCAAAGAACCAAGTCCAATCTCCGCAGAAACAAGAACGCCCTTTTTGGCGATAGACGTTACTACATTGCCTTCTTTTGCGATTAAATGCATTAACTGGCGTGCGTCTCGGACATCGGTCAAGTGGAATCTCGTCACTCCATTCGAGAACATCTACCAAATCATTCTTGTAGACCACTATTGTTGCAACGCCCGGTTCCATTTTCTTCAAGACTTGTCCGTCCAGGATTATTCCGCCTTTACCTGCATGCCTGGTTTGCCATAGCGCGTTGGTAACAGCCAGCAGTCTGCAATGATCGATTGGCTCGATGCAGGAGGGGGAATCTTTCCGATACTGTTCAGCCGCGCCGAGATACAATTTTGGCGAAATCTGCTTCATATTGAGAAGCATCATATAAACTATCGAGTTGGGGAAATTGTCGCTCGGTCGGTAGAATGTTCGATATACAAGTGGCACGGCATCATGTCCGCCGGACAAGTCCTCCTTTATCCAGACGCCCTCATTCGGCATTTTGGGTTCCGCATAGAGCGGCTGAATATTCTTGACGGCGACATATGTCCGTCGATCCTGCCCGGAAAACCGGCAGACAAAAGCCTCTCTAATGATCCAGGTACCGGCGATCCCGGTCCTAGAATCCCTCCTGTCGGGTCGTCCGCGGTCCCCAAAATTGGGACGAGAACCGAAACAATGATCGTAATGATTGTGAACAAGCGGGCGATTCTCATCACATTCCTATCATAGGCTTTTTCCTATGATCCTTGCGCAAGATCTGGGGCAGTACCCGATTGGAAGAATAAGTCGTATATTTGTCGAATGGAACGCGTAACTCTACGGTATTCGTTTATCAGCAATTCATCGCCTTGTTCTCCATATCCCAGTCGACGAGCCAGGCCTCTTAGGTTTTCACCCGCAAGCGGCATACGGTCTATACTGCGATGCTTCATAAGTCGAAGGCGGTCTTCAAGATTGGTGAGGAAACGGTATCCGGAATCCATCGTTAGAAACGCTTCCTCAGAAATCAAAGCATTTTCCCTTAATGCCAGCAAAGCCTCTAGAGTATTATGGCTCAGAATAGCAGGTTTTCGCCATGAGTGCTTGAGAATGTTCGCTTGGACAAAGAATTCCACGTCTACAAGTCCTCCCTGACCGGTCTTAAGGTCTACATGGAATTCATCCTCAACAGCCAGCTCAGTTTCCATGCGTTTTCTTACTCTCGCTATTTCCTGGAGGCCTTCCTCGGATAGCTCATGCTGCATAACACAGTCTTTTACTATCTTGTCTATTTCGTTCCCCAAAACCTCTGAACCGGCGACCGGACGCGCCTTGATCAATGCTTGTTTCTCCCAAAGCTGCGATGCAGTCCGGTGATATTCTCTAAACGAGGCAATGGAAGAAACGAGCGGGCCCTGGTTTCCCGAAGGCCGCAAACGAGTGTCCATGGCGTATACCGTGCCTTCAGAGGTGGGAGTGGTAAGGATGGATATGATTCTGTGCACTAACCGAGTAAATATTTCGTGGATCGAATGCCGGCCGACTTTCTCCAGCGGCGGATCGTAGACAAAGACTACGTCGAGGTCGGATAAATAGGTCATTTCCATGCCGCCGAGCTTGCCCATTCCGACGATCGCCAAAGGTAGCGGGTCGAAAAAATCGAGAGCGCCCATTTTGCGGCTCATTTCCTTAACTGCAATATCTATTGCTCCTTGAAGACAGACTTCGGCCAATTCCGTTAACGCCTTACGAGCAATTTGTGAATCAATTTCGCCGGATAACTGGTGGACTCCGATGCTCAACATCTCCTCGTGTTTAAGGATTCTCAGCGCATCCAGTTCTGTTTCCAGATCTTCTGCATACGCCATGCGCTCTGCAAGGTGGTTCTCCAATGATTGCTTTTCTCTCGGACACTCGTACGCCCCCCTGGCGATGAGAGAATCAATCGCTTGAGGGTGCCGGATCAACAGTTCCGTGAAAAAGCGGCTTTCTCCAAGGATCTTGATCAGAAAACGAACTGTAGGTGGATTTTCCAAGAAAGTAGAGAAATAGCCCGAGGTCGATTGAAGCGCATCTATATAACTGTCAAGAGCCACCAGGGCTTTGCCCGGTTCTGCGACCTTGGCGAGCTCTTCCATGAAGACAGGAGCCAGATTCTGCAAGAGCCGTCCGCCTTTTTCCGAGGTCAGGCGTCTCTCGGTAGGCTGAAACAGTTTCCTTACAATAGGATAAGAAATATGAGGGTTCTCAAATCCAAGTTCCTGCAAGATTGCGCATGTTGCCTTTTCGTTATGGATGATTGTGGCAAGGGTTCGCACTTCCCGTGAGAGCCGTTCCACTATTTCATCGCCGGATTGATAAAGTAAGCTTGAAAAAAGTTCCTCAACCACGCCCCGATGGTTCTCGAGATCCGAGAGAAACGACTTCAGCCCGTCTTCTCTATAACCCAGGTTGCGCGCCAACTCTTCCTGTTCTTCTGGAGTGCGCGGAAGCTCATGCGTTCTCACCTGATGGTTTATTTGGATCCGATGTTCGGTTTTGCGAAAAAAACGATATGAGTCTCGTAAATCAATCATTGTCTTCTTATCGAGCAATCCAGACTCATGTAGCAGAGCAAGCGCTTCCAGAGTGCTTTGCGACCTAACACGCGGGGTGCGGCCACCATTGATTAGTTGAAGAGTCTGGACGAAAAACTCGATTTCACGAATGCCACCTTGTCCCAGCTTGATGTTAATTCCGGGTTTGCTTCTGATTTGAGCTTCAATCCTGGACTTCATCAAACGCATGTCTTCGAGTGTGGAATAATCCAAATACCTACGATAGATAAATGGTTCGAGTTCCTTTAGAAATTCCTCCCCAAGTTCAAAGTCTCCAGCCAGGGGGATCGCCTTCATCAGAGCAGCTCTTTCCCAAGTTCTTCCCCAACCTAAGTAATAGTCTAGAGCGTTGGTTATGGAAGGCACCAGCTCTCCCTTATCACCCTCCGGCCTGAGCCTGAGGTCGATTCTGAATACAAATCCATCTTCAGTGATGTCAGAAAGGGAACGTGTGACGGCCGTGGTCAGCGACTCATAAAATTGAACGATATTGATCTTTTTGGGTCCGTCGGTGAGCCCTTCCTCAGGCTCCCGAAAAAAAATCAAATCCAAATCGGAGGAAAAATTCAGCTCTCGACCCGAGATTTTTCCCATTCCAATCACAACAAGCCCCATTCGGTTTCTTTCAGCTAGCGGCCTGCCGTGCATCGCAATAAGACGATTCCAATGGAAACTTATTGCTGTCTGGACAGATGCAGCCGCCAAATCCGATAGTTCGGCCATAATTTCTTGAACGTCCGCCAACCCGGCGAGATCGCGGCATCCGATTCGGAGAAATTCCTCTTCTTTGTAAAGCCGCAGAGCACGATCAACTTCGCTGACGTCATTGAGTCCATCGATCCGATACGAAGCTCTCGTTCCATCATTGAACGAATCTTACGCACCATGTACCCCTTATGTAGGAAGAGCGCTTCCATGATGGACGGACGCCGCATGAGAGTCGAAAATAAAAATCTAGAGCCGCTGATCGTAGCCAAAAAAATCGGCAAAATTGTATGGTCTTTTAGAATTTCGTTAACAACCGGAGCAGTATCTCCGGAAAGCAGATCATCAAGACGATTGGCAGTTCTTCGAGGATTGCATGTGTCACACAATTCTGTTGTGAGGTCATCTGAATCGGTTACCGGCAACGAGGAAACAAAACTCAGCAGCCTGGGGCATTGAGCCTTGATATATTGGGATAACTGTTCGGAGGTCATAGTCATTTGAGTCGTCCGTGTTTTCTCCAGGGGTGGTATTCCCGGACATCAGGCTTGGGCAGATCCGGCAAAGAATCCTCTTCGGAGATTATAGCAATATCTAGATTTCGAATGGTGGCGGTGACTACTCCGCAGCCGCTCTGCCAAGATCCTTCAATGTCCACCCGGCGAATTCCGCATGATGGGCTGCCTTCCTTGAATATGATCATTCCTGGTGATACCAGTTCCACTATTCGCATGCATTCATCTGCAGCACGCAGAAAACAAGAAGTTCTATCGATGCCATTCTTATCGATTACTCGGGCCTCTCTCCGTAATAGCGCTGCTCCGTCCCCTCCAACAAAATGGCATTGAGGGCGAGGTATCCCGAGTCCGCCCAGAATCTCCGGACATATCGGTACGAGAACTGCTCGTTCCGCGATTTCTCTCAATTGGGGGTGAGGTTTGGCCTTGCCATCATATCGAGTGTGTAAACCGGCGAGACAAGCGCTGATTATAATGCGGGGGTTCATGATCCCTGTTTATGTGCCCTGAAACGGCAATTCACTGACTGAATAATCTGTAAGCGGCTTAACCAAATTTCAACTTCTATTGGATCAGCGAATAATTATTGCTTCACCGGTGTCAGGACGAGATTGCACCTCTCCTATGATCCAGGTTCGGGTTCCGTGTTTTGCCAAGATTTCTGAGACGGTGTTCGCATTTTCCTGGGGAACCGTGATAATGAAACCGATCCCCATATTGAAGGTTCGGAACATGTCATTGTCATCGAGTTTGGCTTCCCGGCGAATCAGATCGAAAATCGGCGGTGTCTCCCACGAGCCTTTTCGTATAATTACACTGCATGAGTTCGGCACCACTCTCGGGATGTTTCCAATAAACCCACCACCCGTGATATGAGCCATCCCGGAGATCTGAGCGGATTTTAGCGCTTCCAATATCTGCTTGACGTAAATAGTGGTGGGAGAAAGCAACTCTTCACCAAGTGGCCTGCCCAGTTCCGGCAGATAGGTGTCCATCTTGTAAGCGCAACGTTCAATCAAGACTTTTCGCACAAGGCTGAAACCGTTGCTGTGCAAGCCGGACGAGGCCAGCCCTAGCACAACATCTCCCGGTTTCATTTTGGATCCATCAATGATCTTTGAGCGGTCTACCATACCAACGCAAAATCCGGCCAGGTCGTATTCGCCGGCCGCGTAAAAATCCGGCATCTCGGCCGTCTCACCCCCAATTAAGGAGCATCCGGCCTGTTCGCAGCCGGTGACTATCCCTAAGATCACCGAACGCGTCGTTTCAGGTTCAAGACCTCCTGTGGCAAAATAATCTAAAAAGAACAGGGGCTCAGCTCCGGTCACTATGATGTCGTTCACGTTCATAGCCACCAGATCAATACCGACCGTATCA
Organism: uncultured delta proteobacterium; assembly: GCA_963843165.1. GTDB lineage: Bacteria > Desulfobacterota > Desulfomonilia > Desulfomonilales > Desulfomonilaceae > DATJPW01. The sequence continues at coordinate 30,573 of CAWJJL010000035.1, forward strand.
TGCACACCCATGAGAAATGCAATTTTGAGCTTGGTACCGACTCCGTCAGTGGCGGAAACTAACACGGGGTCCTCATGATCTTTCCATTTGGGTTGAAATATTGCCGCAAATCCGCCCATTCGGCCCAAGACCTCAGTCCGAAACGTGGATCGCATTCGGTCGGCCAAAGATCCGATAATTTGATCCGCGAGATCCACATCGACACCTGCATCCTTATAGGTGATCTTTTCAGTCATTTCAGGTAGCTGCTCCGTTATTTCCAAGAGTCAAATCTTTAGCAATTTCCGCGGCCATGGCCTGAATTTGGGCCCTCAGCTCTGCTTCATCCACCGTCATGATTCGACCTTGTCTCACCACGATTTTTCCGTCGACGATTACATCGCGAACGTCCGATGCCTTAGCAGAATATACGAGGTGAGATATCGGATCGTATAAAGGCGTTAAGTGAGTTCTGTTCAGAGCTATAATTGCGACGTCCGCGTTTTTGCCGGGCTCGAGAGAACCTACTCGTGTCTTCCATACCCAATGCTTTCGCGCCCCCGAGAGTTGCCATATGGATAACCGTGCGTGCGGACATGGATTCAGGATTTCCTGAAATCAGCTTGCCCATCAGCGACGCGGACCGCATCTCTTCGAAGAGATCCAGATTGTTATTGCTGGCGGGCCCGTCGGTTCCGAGTCCAACCACAGCGCCCATGTCCAGCAGTTCCTGAACTCGAGCCGCTCCGGATGCAAGTTTCATATTGGCTTCAGGACAGTGGACCATGGCAGCGCCGGATTGAACCAAAAGCTGCTTCTCATCATCAGTTAGATGTATTGCGTGGACCGCCACAAGGCCTTTCTTAAGTATCCCAATCTTCGATAGGTGTTCTACCGGCCGCGATCCGTATTTTCTTGAGATCTCATCGACCTCCCCCGCGGTTTCAGCAACATGCGTGAACAGCAGAAGACCGTTTTCCGAACATATTTTCTCTGCGGCCAAAAATGTATCGGGACCGCACAGATACGCGGAATGACAGAATAGGGCAGGGCTGATCAATGAATTCCTCGGACAGGCGGAAAGGAACTGCTCTACGCGGGCCCGCCAAGCGCCCGGAACAGGGCAATCACGCGTAGTGATATCCAGGATGCCTTGCGCCACCACTGCTCGTACTCCCACATTCATCGTTGCTCTGGCGGCTTGCTCCATATGGAAGTACCCATCGGCAAATGTGGTGATTCCGCCCAGCGCCATCTCCACTGCCGAAAGTTTGGTTCCCAGGTACACGAATTCGGGCCCCGCGTGCCTGCTTTCGGAAGGGAAAATATAATCGTTCAGCCATCTTCCAAGCGGGAGATCGTCGGCCAGACCTCGAAAAAGGCTCATGGCAGCATGCGTGTGACAGTTGATCAGACCTGGCATTATGAGACAATCCGAGCAGTCTATTACCGTACTGTCTCCTTGAATGTCTTCATTCGGGACATTGACTTTCGCCAGCCGATCCTTCGAAATCACCGTCATGCCGTGTGGGACGGTATTGCCGTTAGTTGGTTCGGCAAGAATAAGACCGTTCATCAGGATAATATCTGACAATTCTCAAATTCCCTTGATACTTTTAAGCATCAATTGCACTAATGCAGCGAGTCTGGGCTCAGCTTTCTCAGCATTGGCTATCACCTTTTCGACGGAGATCGGTTCCATATCATCCGGCAAGTTGATATTAGTGATCGCTGCTAGGGCAATAGTTCTAAATTTCACCTGCGTAGCGACAATAACTTCAGGGACCGTGCTCATCCCCACTGCGTCGGCGCCAAGCATTCTCAGCATTCTTGTCTCCGCCGGCGTTTCGAGGTTTGGCCCTTCGACCCACGCGTAAACGCCATGCCTCAAGGGGATGCTCAGCTCAGCGGCTGCCCTGTCGGCCAATTCTATCAATTCGTCATCATATGGCCGGGTCATGTCAGGGAACCTATCTCCGAATTCCGGTTCGTTGGTTCCTCTCAGTGGGCTGTGCCCCGGAAAATTAATATGATCGATAATCGCCATCACGTCGCCTGCTTTGAAATCCGGGTTCAAGCCGCCGGCAGCGCTGTTAATCACGAGAACAGCAGTCCCGAGTTTCCGCATGACACGAACCGGCAGTGTGATCTGTTGTAACGAATAACCTTCGTAATAATGCAATCGCCCCTGCATAGCAACGACATTAATCCCGCTGAGAGTGCCACAAACGAGTCTGCCCCTGTGGCTTTCGACCGTTGACGCAGCAAAGTGAGGAACCTCTTCGTATGGTATTACTTGAGTGACGTCAATGCGCTCGGCAAGGCCTCCCAGACCTGTACCCAGAATGATGGCCGCATCAGGTTTGAAATCCAGCCTGGCCCGCAAATAGTGCGTAGTCTCTTGAACGGCCTGGAAGATATTGTTCATGAATGCGCTTCCCTCAATTTTTGACTGAGTATTATGGATAGGCGCAGTTCAAGTCAAGAAAACGATTCCCGGGTATATATCCCACTTGTCAAAATTCAGCTTCTTAGGGCAGCTGGATTGGGATTCGCACAAATATCCGGCTTTGGCCACGCCCGGCATGTTTCAAATGGTTGATGAGATCTCCTAAGACGAGCGTCAGTAATATCAATAAGAGTGTGGTAGGGGAAGAATACAAACAATGATGGGACCGTTCGTGAGGCAAGCTCTCGGAGGATGCGGTCCGCTTCGCTCACCACACCCCACGGAGGCCGCATTCCATGACGCTGCCATGCCTAACTGCTCTGGATCTTATCCTTGATCAAAGCCAGAGAAATTCTGGTGGCTTGCTCCGTAAAGATCCTGCACTTTTGTCTTATATTGTTCTCTTTAAAGTATTTTTGGCCTTCATCCGTGCCGAGATCGCAGCCGGTCAATTCCTGGCAGTTGGTTGATCCAAATTGTGAGCCAAAGTCCTCCACAAGTTTCCTCACCATACCGTATGAATCCGCCACCGATTCCGTGGGCGCACTTCTGCCGGCGAACACTCCAATTGCCATAATGCCGCCACTCACGGCGCCGCACATGCCGCACGTCCTGGAAACACCCCCACAAAAACCGGTCGCTATTTTGGGTATAAGATCGGACTGTATTCCCTCGCTTTCAGCCACGGCGAGGAGCACGCTCTCCGCTCAATACATGCCGGATTCAAAGAGTTCACCGCTTCGTTGCACATTTTATCGATCATATTTCCACCTACTTTGTCGAACGTGATTCCCGCTTACGCGGGAGTTAAGATCTGGATTCCTGTTTTCTTCGTTCCCAGGCTCTGCCTCATAGGCGCTAACTTTGTGTTATCGCGCATGTGATTTCAGTAAGTTATCACCCTCCCCCTCCCCCTCCCGTCAAGGGAGGGGGATTTGGAAACCCTCTCCCCTGGCGGGAGAGGGGAGGGAGAGGGGGAGTATGAAAGCGAAATTTCGCATTTAAAGTTAGCGCCTATGAGGCAGAGCCTGGGAATGAGAGTGCACGAGGCGCCATTTGTGTAATAGGGCAAGGTGCCCGTGTTTTCATATATAGGAGTTTTAGGAAGAGGGGCTGGGGGAAACCCTTTTGCAAAAGGGTTTTCCCCAGGAATTCTCATCTTCTCTTCTCTTCCTTTCCGCCTCGGCCTATCCCTTCAGTTCTTTGATCTTTGCTTCCAGAGCTGGGACCACCTGGTTCAAGTCGGCCACGATACCGTATTGAGCGACCCTGAAGATCGGAGCACGTGCATCTTTGTTTACAGCTACTATCAGTGGAGAGCCTTTGATCCCGCCCACATGTTGGAACGCACCGCTAATGCCGAGTGCAAGATACACCTTGGGTTTCACTTCGATCCCGGAAGTGCCGACTTGATGGTATTTGGGCAGCAGGTTCTTGTCCACAATGGGCCGGGAACATGCGAGCACGCCGCCCAGAGTATCCGCCAGGGATTGGAATACATCCATGTCGGGCTCATCCCCAATGCCGCGCCCTACCGAAATTATTATGTCCGCGGACGCCAGATCCACATCGCCCTTTTCAGCTTCCAGATAATTGAGAAAGCGCTTTTTCAGGGGCTCGTCGGTCAGAGGAGAAGACAGCTTTTCAACCGATCCGGCAACCCCGGCCTGTGGGGTGAATTGGAAGAAACCGCCTCGGAGAGTCACTACAATATTTTCCGCATTCTTAAAGGATATAAGAGTGTTCACCTTATAGCTGTACATCTGGCGCCAGGCCAATGGTTTGCCGTCCCGAACTTCGAATCCGAAGCAGTCTGTAGCAAGGGCCGCGTCCAGAACAACGCTCAGTCCAGGGGCAAGCTCGAGCACCGAATTGGAATTGCACATGATCAGCATGAAAGGCTTACGGTCTTGCAGTATCGTTTGCAGTGCCTTGGTCAGCGGTTCCGAATTAAATGTTTCGAATGCCGGATCATCCACTGCGATGACCTTGGGGCACTCTTTAGCCAATATTTCGGCCATAGCGTCCGTATTGCTTCCGAGCAGCAAACAGCTCAGCTCGACGCCCAGATCGGCAGCGAGCTTGCGTCCTGCCGCGATTGCTTCCCAGGTGGTATCTCTCAGTTGCCCTTTTCTATGCTCAGCCAGAACAAAGATTTGTTTCATCAGAGGATACCCCCCTTCTCCTTGAGTATCTCAGCAAGCTTTCCCGCAGCATCTTCCGCTGTTCCCGAGATTATTTCGGCCCCTTCCCCTTCGGGCGGCATTACCATGCTCTCGATCTGAATTCTGGCTCCGCTGGCGCCTATTTTGGACGCATCTAAGCCAAAATCCGCGGGTGATGTAACAGGAATTTCGATTCCTGCGACTTTCCGGACCGCACGAATTGACACAAAGCGAGGCTCGTTCAGGCCTGTTGCAACGGCGAGCAGGGCAGGGAGGTCCATCTCGACAGCTTCGTACAGACCGCCCTCCAATTCTCTCTTGAATTTCACTTTGGCGCCATCAGGCTCGATCCCGGAGACCAGGGTCGAAGCGGGAATGCCTAGCATCGCCGCGAGAAGACCGCCCAGTGCGCCGGCGCAATCATCCTCGGCCAATGTGCCTGTCAGAATAAGATCATGACCCCGTCCTTTTATGAACTGCGCCAGAATGTGAGCAGTAGCAAAACTATCTGAGCCCTCACAGGAGTCATCCCAGAGCAGAAAAGCCTCGTCCGCTCCTCTGGCGAGACATTCCCGGAGCATTTCTTCAGCATCATCAGGTGCCACAGCGACAGCAGTCACTGTGCCCCCGACTTTTTCTTTGATTCGGACGGCTTCCTCAATGGCGAAACGGTCCCAATCATTCATGTCGTAATCCAAGGTATCCTTTTTGATATCCTTGCCATCCTTATCTATTACCAGATCTGCCTCTGAAGTGTCCGGCGTCCACTTCATGCACACAATGATATCCATTGGCCCTCCCATGACACTCATTGAATTCGATTGGGCAGACACGAAGCCTACCCCCTACAGCAGACGGGTCTCGGGTTTAGGAATTGGAGTTCGGTTGTTTCCGCTCAGAATGAAATTTTACTTCTCCCAGCACCAATTGACTCAGTTTAGCTATTGGTCAGCATGGAACGATCTACCAATTCCACCAGGTCTATGACTTCTATTTTGCCCTCATTTCCAGTTGTTTTTATTGCATCTTCCAGGTTTATAAGGCAGAAGGGGCACGCTGTAACGATAACCTGAGCCGCGATTTCCTGGGCCATCCGTACCCGACGTTCACCCATACGTTCCTTTTCCTCATCGTTTTCATACCACAGGAGCAAGCCACCACCGCTGCAACAGAAACTCCTGCTATAAGAGCGTTTCATTTCCTTCAAATCAATTCCAGGGATGCTTTCCAGGACTCTTCTTGGTTCGTGATAAATGCCGTTATGTCTGCCCAAATAACAAGGGTCGTGGTATGTGACAAGTCGATCACGAACGTAATCATTGGATAATCTGATTTTTCCGTCTCCAATGAGTCTACTTAGCAATTGGGTTGCGTGGATGATCGGAAACCGCACAGGATAATCATTCTTAATGGTATTAAACGCGTGCGGATCGAATGTCACGATTTCCTTAAAATGACGGGCCTGGAAGGCTTGTATGTTCTTTTGCGAGACCTGCTCAAATAACCCTTCTTCCCCGATTCTGCGAATTTCATTACCGGAATCGGTTTCATCCTGGCCTAAGATGCCGAAATCAGATCCTGTCTGGCTCAAGATTCGGGAAAAGGCTCGTGATATCTCCTGAATTCTGGGATCAAATGAGCCGCAACTATCCACAAAAAAGAGCAGGTCAACGCTATCATCGGGTTTTAATTCTTTGACTTCGATGCCTTCGAGTTCCGCGGTCCAGGCGGCTCTCTTGGCTTTGTTGCCTCCGTACGCATTTCCCTTTTTCTTGATCTGCTGCATAGGTTTTTGGAGTGACTGAGGCAGCAAGCCTTGGTCGAGGAGCCCTCGTCTCATATCAACTATTTTATCTATGTATTCTATTAGAATAGGACATTCCTGCTCACAAGCGCCGCAAGTGGTGCAGGCCCAAATTTCATTTTCCGTGATTATGTCACCCACGAATTGGATATCTTTCGGCTCTTCGGCGTGTCCGAATACAGGGAAGTATTTGTACGCATAATCCCGAGCCTTTATGCTTATCATTCTGGGAGAAAGCTCCCGCCCTACTGCATTGGCAGGGCAATTGTCGGTGCATCTGCCGCAGTCGGCGCAGGAATAGAAATCCAGCATATGTTTCCAAGTGAATGCTTTGAATCGCGTGACGCCGCACTCGGGCAGGTCCATCCAGTCCTGAACGCCACATTGCACGGGTTTAATTGAACCTTTATTCAATTTGGCGAAAAATACGTTGGGAATGGCTGTTATTACATGGAAATGCTTTGATGTGGGAAGGTAATTCAGAAAAGCCAAAAAGATAACTATATGAACCCAATATCCGCCTATATGCAGTTGATTCAACAGGCCTGGATCGGTAGGCATGAATAGGGCCGCAAAATTAGCGGCGGGGAAAAATCCGACATGAAAATCTCCGCCAAGCTTCAATGCGCTTCCGTCGAAAATCATGTCCGTGATCATCAACGCGGAAACCAGACCGAGAATGATGTATGCCTCACCTTCATGCCCTTGACCATGGGCATGCGCATACCGGGCCGGTTTAAATACCGCTCGACGAATAATGGCGACAATGCAGACAAGAAGGACCACAAGAACTGTATAGTCTTTGGTGACCTCGTATGAAAAACCCGCAGCACCGGTTAAGAAGGGAAGGTCAAAATCGAGACGAAAATCCTCTGCCCAGCAGCGTCAGCGAACGCAAGGACAAGATCATGAATCCCGCGAATAAGAGAATATGTATTATTCCACCGACAGGATAACGGGGTTGCCTGAACTGACCGAATCCATAGATAAGACTCAACCAGATGCGTTTGCCGAAATCCGAAAATCGAAAATCGGGCATTCCCTGTCTCAAGAGTTGTATCCGGCGGAACATGATAAAGCTGAATAGCGCCAGAGCCGCAACGAGTAGGACTAGAGCTATAATGGGCGTGGGGATACCGGCTAGTGCTACGTCGGCCGGTTCACGAATGTTCATAGGTAACAACCTCTTAGACGATTCAGGCGAGGGATCGGGTCTCTGATTAGATCTATTTCAGACTACACGTACCTGCTTTGAATAGCGTTTGGGGACTCCGGAAAAATTCCTCTTCTCTCTCCTGCCAGGGAAAGGGATATAAAGCCCTCCCTCGACGGAACGGGGGGGTAGAAGATGACTCTGAGGCGAAGTTTCATTCTGCTTACGGTATCAATAAAATTGATTCCGGTTAACTGATTAAGACGGCAAGAATCTGCGCCGGTTTATTTCCATGTGCCCTGACCAGGTGAGTAGTCGAAGAATCATAATAGATTGAATCGCCGGGTTTCAAAATGTCATGGATATTGCCGACAATTACTTCCATTTCTCCGTCCAGTACATAAATGAATTCCTGCCCGTCATGAGAAGAAGGCTCGTCCGAGGAAGCAGGATGAAGCGTTACAAGAAAGGGCTCCATCAGGCGATCTTTTTTCCCGGGCGCCAGAGAAACATACTCATATCCATGGCTGGCCTGCTTTGCCCTGCCGAAGCGCTGAACTTCGGAGCGCTCACCCGCTCTCACTATGGTGAAGGCTTTGTCACCGATGGAGATCATATCCGCCATTTTAAGCGACAGGACCTTGCTGAGTTTGATTACCTGACCCAGAGGCAGCATAACCTGACCGGCTTCGACCTGTTCGAGTTCACTCTGAGCGATCCCCGTTCTCTGAGAAAGCTCTTGAATGGAAAAGCCCCGTTTTTCTCGTGCTGCTCTTAGGTTTTGGGCGGGGGTAATGGCATCCTGTTCCAGGACTTTTTCGCGGGCTGCTGCTACTGCCGCGGGGTCCGTCAGCAGATCGTCTCCCTTATGATCCGAGTATTCATCGACAGCTTCCCGAAAAACTTCATAAACTGTTGCGTTCTTATCTTCGGGCATACTTCATCCTTTCAGGGTCTGTTAGAGAGGGGCGAGTCTATTACATGGATCTTCCAGGTACTCCGATATTTCTTGCAATGACAATCCGTTGGACTTCCGATGTACCTTCGCCTATATCGAGGAGCTTCTGGTTCCTATAATGCCTTTCGGCCGGGTAGTCTTTCATCAGACCGTACCCGCCGTGGAGTTGTACCGCGTGATTTGCACATCTATAGTAGGTTTCGGAGCAGACCAGTTTCGCCATGGCACCGTCTCGTGGATTCATTCTCTTATTATCCATGAGCCAACACGCTCTGTAAAGGAGCATCCTAGCCATTTCAATCTCAGTAAACATGTCAGCCAGCTTAAAAGCATTGACCTGGAAAGAACCGATCGGGCGGCCGAATTGTTTCCGTTTTTTTGAGTAATCCATGGCAATGTCGAAAGCCCCTTGAGCGCCTCCTAGGCCCATAGCAGCGATCGAGAGTCTGCCTCCATCAAGGGTCTGGAGCATCTGATGGAAACCTTCACCCCTTTTACCAAGGAGGTTTTCCTTTGGTACACGGCAATCCTGGAAGGTCAGTTGTCCTGTATTGGATGCTCGCCAACACAGCTTATGGTGCATGGTTTCCGCGGTGAATCCGGGTGTCCCATTCTCAACCAGGATACAGCTTACCTCTGGCTTTGCTGGATTCGAGAAATCGGTAATGCATTGGACAACGCAGACGGCGCTGATATCAGAAGATGAGTTAGTGATGAAAATCTTACTGCCGTTGATAACCCATTCATTGCCGTCGAGCACCGCGGTTGTTTGAGATGCCCCTGCGTCGGAACCTGCTTCCGGCTCGGTCAAGCCGAAGGAAGCGAGGGTTTTTCCTTTACAAAGATCGGGTAACCATTTTCGTTTTTGTTCTTCTGTCCCAAAGTAATAAATCGGAGCTATCCCCAGAGAATTGCCCGCAGCAATCGTCGCGGCTTGAGACCCGTCAATACGCGCTATTTCCTCAGTGATTATAATATAATTCAGGTATCCTACATCGCTGCCACCGTACTCCTCTGAGACGCAACAGCCAAAGAAATCCAACTCGCCCATTTTGCGTACCAGGTCCAAAGAAAATTCCTCTTTATCGTCAAGCTCTTGGGCTATGGGAGCAATTTCTTTTTCAGCGAATTCCCTTACGACCTTCCTGGTCAGCTCCGCGTCTTTTGGAAGATCAAAATTCAGTGACATTCTCAACCCCCTTAGGCCGAAATCGACGTTGCTATGCTTGTCGAGTTAAAGCTCATAAAAGTTCCAGGTGATTCCGCTCCGCGGTGCGTTAGAATGGTCGGGTCAGATAAAATAGTAACTTCTCAGAGGCACGCGGACCGGAAATAGATGGCCGTCGCAAAAATTGATTTCAGACGTGGCTAATGCCTGCCGGCATTTTAGATTTCGAGCAATCGCATTTATCTAACAGACCGGGGGCTTTGTTGTCAAGCGGGTTAGGGGCATTCGCGATGACTATGCGCTACGCGAGAAATGGGCTCAGCACTTTTGAGCAGTAACCTTTTTCTTTCAGGTGTCAGCTGAGCGACAAGCTTGCTCAATCCGTGTCTTTTGGGGACACATATAGGGGTTCCCGAGAATAATCGCGAAAAAAAAACGATTTGGTGGCGACGTCCCGCGCAGAACGCGGGATTGCCCGTCGTGTCTTGGTAGGATGGGCATCCTGAAACTGTCCTAGAATTCTTCGTGAACCCTAAGTCGTGCCACGACATCAATACTGAGACGGAACCCACCAGATGTCGTATGCTGTTGCAATTGGCGGTTGGTAGCAAACAGCCGCTGTACGGCGCGGGTTTGTAACCCGCCCTCGGGCAGATTTCTGAAAAACGGGCAGGTTTGAAACCTGCTCCTACACTGCATCGTGCTGCGATTTTGGCAGATAAGATAATTCTGAGACAGTTTCAGATGCCCGCCCCATTTAATAGACGGGCTGGAAGCCTCTCCTACCACCTTGCACACGCTCCGATCCTTATTGATTATGGGCACAAAACTTGAGAACTGGTATAGTATTCCTCACTTACGGCCGAAATAAGTTCGTTCATGACATGTCATTGGGAGCGAAGTGATGTGCTCCTATGTTTCGGAGATTGATTTCCTGCGGAAAGCGGGATTTCATTCGTCGAAATCACAGATTTAGGGCCTCGAGTGCCAATGATGCTTTTTATTCTTGACTTGCTGCCCACAGCACAATAAGTTTTTAGTACATTTCGGGTATTGGGTTTAGTCTGTGTGAATAAATGGTTCGTCTGATCGAACCGTAATTTATCCGAAAAAGAGGAACATATGCCTGAATCGGAAATTCTCAAAGAAAAGTTGATCCTTGCAGTCGATGACGAGGAGGACGTGTTAGAGACCATTCAGGAGGAGCTCTCAGAGTATCCTGAAGTCAGGCTGCATACTGCAACTACATTTGAAAAAGCACGCGAATACCTTGTATCCTTCACCTACGATCTGGTGATTCTGGACATAATGGGGGTGCGCGGGTTTGATCTACTCCGGATAGCTTCCAATCAAAAAATGCCTGTTGTGATGCTTACTGCTCACGCTTTAAGTCCTGAAGCCTTGAAGGAATCTATCGAAAAGGGAGCGCGGGCTTATTTGCCCAAAGACAAACTTGGTTCATTGGCGCCTTTTCTCGAAGACGTATTGAAACTCAATTATCAATCAGTTTGGAAAAAGGCTTTCGACCAGGTCGCAGTCATTTTTGATAAGAAGTTTGGCTCAAGTTGGAGAAAATCCGAAGAAGATTTTTGGGGTGATTTCGAAAAGAAGCTCACGATGGAGGATGCAGTCATCATTAAGTGATATTTTCCCGATTCCAGCATTTCTCATTTTACCGCGTAGACGCTGTTGAGTGTCAGTGATGAGGTCTGCCTCAGCGATAAATAGTGGTGCATAATTTGGTCTGCAAAGCAATTGTCGCCTCTAAATATCGAATTTATTTAGGTCCCGGACGTCTATATATTCCTTTCAGCCATAATTACGTCTCACAATTTTTGGACCCGGAACGGGGGCTCCGGTTTTCGTATGGTCAGCCATTCGCGGTAACTTGGAAGTAATGGAACTCCTTCTGGATAACTGGGCTGACGTCAATGCAGTGGAAGATGAATGCTGGAGCACGTTGGAGGATTTTGTCTGGAGAGGCAACAGGACGTGGTCAGTCTGCTTTTGGGAGAAAGGTCTAATGCCGACGCAAGAACTGCTGGGGCGAAAGCGCGTTGGAACTCGCTCAGACGATTGATCAAAGGAGATCAAGGATCTCTTCAGACCCTCGGTGCGAAGGAATAGTACCTTAATGCTGAATCGTTTTTGAATATCAACTTAAGTCTTCCCGTCCGATACACATTCCACGTGCTCGCAATCCCAATTGTTCATCAATGGCTGAATCAAAAACACCACAATTCTATGCACGTTCATGATGTATTTATTTGGTTTTTCTTGACAAAGATTGTAAGCAGCACTTATAATCACGCATCCGCCTATTTTAAGGCTTCAGGAATAGCCGTGCGGTCGCTCGTTTGATGGAACATGATTTATGCTTTGGTCCGTCTCGCTTGCGAAAGGAGTAGCGGGTCATGAAGTCTGTTTTCCATCGGAGTATACTGATTGCCGCAGCCATCTTGATCTTTCAAGGATGCAGCGAAACTCCAGTTGAGGTACAGCCGCGCGAAACTGCCCAGTCCCAGAAGGCCGTCACAGATCTTCAATCACAACTGGCACGATCCGAACAAGAAACTTATCTCATTACGCCGCGAAAATAAGCAACTCGAAGCGAAGCTGAAAGCTCTTACTGAAGAGCGCAGCAAAGAAGAAGCCAGCAGGGACGATAAAAAAATTGAGCTGTTGGGGGCAAAGGCGATTGCTGAATTTCAAGTAGATCAGTTGAATCGCCGGTTGGACAAATTGCAGGCAGATTTGGGCGCTAAAGATAATGAATTCGCATCTATCAGGCAAACCGCTGAACAGAGGGAAAGTCAAATAGAGGAGTTAACGAGGCAACATCGAGCAATTAAAAGCTGAAGAAAGGAAAAGGACAACCGATCTCACATCGAGACTCGACAAGATCGGCAAAGAACTAGATCAGAGCTCTTCCGAAAGTGGTGAGCTCAAACGCAGCCTCGATGAAAAAGATCAGTTGCTGGCCACTTTGAAGAATGCCGTGAACGACGCGACAAAACTGAAAGCTCAGGCGGAGTCGGAAGGGAATCGACTCCGCTCGGATTTGGCTGAAACCGCCAAGAAGTTGGAGTCGGCCAAAACCGCGGCAGACCAAGACAGACGAGCAATCAGCAATTTACAGGCCCAAGAGGAAGAAGCTCGCGAACACGTCGTTAGGTATAGTCGGGCTGCTGATGAATGCAAGCTCGCGTCGGATCGCCTGGAACAAGAGGTAAACAAATTGCGAGCCGAAATGTCGGACCTGACGTCTCGTGTGCAAACAGCGCAACCGACACAGAAAGACCAAACTTCCGTCATCGACAGGATTTTGGAAGAACCTGTAGCGGAGGTTCTACCTGGGGTCCCTTCCGCGCTCCGCTAATTTTCAATTTTCCAGTTTTTCCAAAAATGCAAGAGAATTCAGTTGCTTGCCCAAAAGGTGCTTCACGAATGCTGAAATTGTTCTTCTCAGCTCATTTCGACCCGTGCGATTCAGGGACAAACGGTTCGCAGCTTGACTAGACATTTCCAGTCCGCGACGCACAAGAGCTATAGTAGATGGAGAAAGGACCAGGTGCGTCGGGTCGGTTGCGGCCAAACATTCTCGGTGGCAGGCCCCGCCCAGACTTAAAGAAAAAAAGGCGCTCTGGCCGACTGATATTTTCTCGCCGCAGTTCGGGCATGTATCAAATCTGGGAGCGTAACCCAATTTGCCGAGTAGTCTTATTTCTTCGAGTAAGTAACGGACCGGCTTGAAGTGCGTAGTTTCAAGCTCATAAAGAAAAATAGCGAGAAATTCAAAAAGGTCCTTATCCGGTTGATTCTCAGGCAAGAGCCCGTAGGTTAGTTCAAAAAAATAGGCAGCTTGGGCGACTTTTTGTATGTCGGACCGAATTCCCAAAAATCCATGCAGAGCCTGAGCCTCATCAATCCACACCATTGTATCCTTTTGTCGAGACCTTATGGTGAGGTCCACCAACGAAAAAGGCTCAAGGTGTCCCCCAAAACGTACACGGCTCTTTTTTGCATTTTTAGCCACACCTCTAAGCCATCCCAGTTCCCGGCTCAAGAAAATGACTAATTCATCAGCCTCTCCCCGGTCCTGTTTCTTCAGTATCATAGACCTGACAACAGGCAATTTTAAACCTCAGCAGATCACGTCCAGGTTTATTGAAGCGTGTTTAGCGTTCCATAGACTTGATGGTTCTTGACCCATTCTTTCTGGTTTTCTATGAAACGTCTCAGTTGCCCGGTCGGTTCGGATTCTAATCTTCCTAGCCCGGCTGAAGCGATTTTCTGCATTCCGGGATCAATCACGAGGACCATTGAGCCGGCCGTTTTCACAGTTTCAGGATTCGCTGGAGCTCCTTTCAATGCAAGTATCGCCAATGTATTTATACTCCATGCCTTAAATATCGTATCGTTCTGTCGTTCGGCTGCAATCATAGCGGCCTTGAGCGATTTGTAATCCGCCATGTCATCTATGCAACCGAACGCGGTTTGAAGAAGATCGAGGCGTCGAGATGCCAAATTGACCACGTTCTTCGCTGTCTGTTTTGATGGATTGCCGTTTGACGGCAAAATTCGAGCCAATTCCTGAGCCCCTTGCTTTTGGAACAAGAGACCACAATTCATGAACTGGAATCCGCCGGGCTCGTCAAGAAACTGCCTGCCCAGGGCAGTAACGCGTCTGTAAATCGTTTCGCCTGTTTGATTTTCTCACGTTTCTCTAAGAATTTAGCATGTTTGATAGCTGCTTCGACATAATCTTTAAACATTTCCCACGGAACAGGCTTGCGTGTATCTTCCGACCGATTTTTGAAATCTTCGTGATAAAGCTGTAGTAATCCGCCTCGATTCTTTGTTGCGGCTTCCAGCAGTACCTGAACGCCTCGACCTTTCGGGTCAACTCCTTCACGTCCTTTCTCAGATCTGTACAAATTCTCCAATTCCTTGTACTGCTCTATGGCCGTTCCCTGGTGGGGCGGATCTAGGAGTTGCAGATCCTCGTTGCCGGGTAATCCAAGCTTATCCAGAATCGCAAGAGTCGCCAAAAAACGCTGCGCTGATTCTTCTTGCAGCGGTGTTGGGTAAACCGACGGTGGTATTGACTGTATAGTCGATTTTGAGCGGCCGTTCCAGCCACCATTTATTGTCTTCCATTACCCATAACAGCGTCAAATTTAAAACCGAGCGGTCCGGATATTGTGGAGCGAGCACCGGTCCCGTGAATCTTAGGGTCGACCTAATGCGATCCGTTTTGCCGTCTTCCGATTTGAAACGTTCCTCGATCACGGCCTCTTTGAATTGTAGTGACCTGGCGGGAAATCGTTTCAAAAAAGCGTCCACATCATTAACCCGAACGTCTTTATCGGCTACGATATCGGTATGAAGAATATTTAGAACCGCTCCGGCATCTTGTGCCAAGAACATGTTGACAAAGCTGCTGAGAGCTTGCTGGGGTTCCTCGGGAGTAGCGAAAAACGGGAAGAGCCCAACCAGACCGATAGCTACACAGCAGCAGATTTGATGATTCCATTGAAATCTTTTCAAAGCTAAAAATGACATTTCTCTAAAAGGGCACTCCGTTAGTTTTTTTGATTTAACTCTTGCCGAATGTGACCAAAAAACTGTTTCACTCAGGGACGCCGTCCCGGATCGCCATCCGTTCTGAGGACAGGCGGAACTTGCGAGCGCAATCTCATTATAATTTTTGGTAAGGGAGTTCAAGAGCCTTATTGGAAAAGAATGCAGGATCAGACAATTTGTTATGACTCTGATCACCAAAGACGTGAATGATAGTTATCCAAGCCATTACTATGTAAACGGAATCCGGAATTGTTCCCAGCGAAAGCGCGGATCTAAAGCCGGTTGATCGGGCACACACAAATGCCACAGGCGGGGTCCCCGGCATTCTTCTCTTCCCCTCTCCCTTGAGCCTATGAAACCGTGTCGGGCCCGGCCCCATCTCAACTTACCTTCAGGTTCAGATCTTTCCATCAGCCTCCAGCATCTTTATCAAAGGCAGAGTGACGCGTCTCTTAAGCTCAAGAGAAGTCTGATCAAGGATCTCCAGGACTGCGGCCAATTCTTTAATATTTCGCGTTTTGCGAGTGACTAAATAATTGCTGATTTCCTGCGGTATACGAATGCTTCTGTCTTTTGCCATTTTGTCCAATATTAATATTCGATCCTGATCTTGGGGAGGATCCAGATGAAAAACTAATCCTGAGTTGATGCGAGACCGCAGATGCGCATTGTGGGGTAAAATTTCCTCGGCCGATGCATGCGCGGCAAGTAATATTGGCGCGCCGATTCTGTCCATCTTATTAAAAAGATTCCATAAGTCCGTCTGATCCTGATCTTGGATCAGATGAATATCGTCGAAAACAATGCAGCACATTTTACTTGGTTCTTCATCGATCTCGAGCACCAGATCTTTAAGTGTCCGTCGATTATGAGGAAAAGCTCCAGGTACCGCCATTTCCACGACGGTATGGATCGAGAACGATCTATTCTTCAAAAGTGCAGCTACGGCAGTGATTATATGAGTTTTGCCCGTTCCTTCGGGGCCATACAGGAAAAGGGAGGGAAAGGGCCTTTCGCGATTTCCATAAATGTTCCGGACCGTGGCGACAGCTGCTTGGATTCCTTCATGAAGCACCATGGTATCGAAGGTCATCCGGGACGGGGTGTTAAATGGCAGTGCAAGCTGGTTCATAATTCAGGATTGTATGACGGTTTGGGGTATTCTTCAATCCGCAGAACAGAAAGTAGTGCAAGACAAAATACTTGACAGATAGCTCCCGGTTGCTTAAAAAAGAAGTAGCCGCGAATATAGAGTACCCTCCAGGAGAACGCTTCCATCCGAGGAAAAAATTATCCAGACGATTGAACCATTCAACGGGAGAATGGTTAAACGGCATAGTTAGTCGGTCCTCATAAAAACTTCTAAGAACCTCATATTATCACCCCATCGCGTTGGTGAAGAGACCCAGGAGATTTCATGGATGTCGCAGAATTGAAAGAAAAAAAGGTTAGTGAACTTTTGTCGATTGCAAATTCGCTAGCAGTGGAGGGGGCGAGCAGCATGCGAAAGCAGGAGTTGATTTTCGCCATCCTGCAAGCCCAACAACAAGCTGAAAAGGAAATGCCCATAAGGGGAGAGGGGGTTTTGGAATGTCTCCCCGACGGGTTTGGGTTCCTCAGGGCGCCCGATTACAATTATCTACCCGGACCCGATGACATATATGTTTCGCCAAGCCAGATAAGGCGCTTTAATTTGAGGACTGGTGACACTGTCTCCGGATATATTCGGCCCCCAAAGGATACGGAACGTTATTTTGCCTTGCTCAAGGTTGAGATGATCAATCGCGAAGACCCGGAGTCAGTCCGCGATAAGATCCTCTTTGACAACCTTACGCCGCTTTATCCTGATGAGAAGTTGAAACTCGAGGTCAGCGCAACCAATTATTCCATGCGGATTATGGATCTGCTGACACCAATCGGTAAGGGGCAACGGGGTCTGATCGTATCACCGCCAAAGGCGGGAAAAACAGTGCTCCTTCAGCAGATCGCGAATAGCCTCACCAGAAATCATCCTAATGTTTATTTGATAGTTCTGCTTATCGATGAACGGCCGGAGGAGGTTACCGACATGCAGAGGTCGGTAAAGGGAGAGGTCATTTCCTCCACCTTTGACGAACCTGCCCAGAGGCATGTTCAGGTGGCCGACATGGTCATTGAAAAAGCTAAGAGACTGGTTGAACACAAGCGGGATGTGGTGATTCTGCTTGACAGCATTACGAGACTTGCTCGTGCTCATAACACGGTGGTGCCTCCAAGTGGAAAGATACTCTCTGGCGGAGTGGATTCCAATGCGCTTCATAGGCCAAAACGCTTTTTCGGAGCCGCGCGGAACATTGAAGAGGGAGGGAGCCTCACGATTATAGCCACGGCCCTCGTAGATACCGGCAGCAAGATGGATGAAGTTATTTATGAGGAGTTCAAGGGCACTGGTAATATGGAAATCCATCTTGATCGAAGATTGCTGGAACGACGGATCTTCCCGTGTATCGACATTAACCGGTCAGGAACCCGCAAGGAAGAATTGTTAGTGACCGCGCAGGATCTTCAGCGCATATGGTTGCTGCGAAAATTGTTGGCTGATATGAATTCGGTTGACGCAATGGAATTCCTGCTCGACAAAATCATGCAGACGGAATCCAACAGAGAATTCCTGGATATCATGAATAAATAGAACGTGAATCTCGGCAAATTAGCGATAGGACATCAGTTTGTCTGATGTCTCCAGCTAAGAATAGTCGATTTTACGTGAGGGGTAACGATCAGGTGACCGTTGCGGCGCAACGCGGTCCCAAAGCTTTTTTGCTTTGATTGCGCTCTTTTTCTGATACAATATAATGTTTAAATTACTGGCGGAGGAATCCAGATGAAAAAGGGAATACATCCTGAATATCAAGATACCGTCTTCAAGTGCGCTTGTGGAGCGGTGATTGAAACCCGGTCCTCAAAACCGGAGTACAAGCTCGAAATATGCTCCAACTGCCATCCTTTCTTTACGGGTAAACAGAAATTGGTCGACAGCGCGGGACGTGTGGAGCGCTTCCTGAAAAAATATGGCGAAACAAAAGTGGCCACCGGGAAAAAACCGGCAAAGACAACCAAGAAGAAAATCGAAGCGCCGGCCCCGCGTCCAAAAGTGAAGAAGACCAAAACAGCAGAAAAAAAGACTTCCGAGAAAAAGGAATCCTGATATTTAGGAGTTCGAGCTGGGGGTTGGATTTTCCAATTCTGTATTCAGCTCGAATAATCTTTTTGGAGTAATAATGATCATTGTCAATCATTTGACCGAGGAAGGCACACAACTCAAAGTGGGCGGCCAGGCTGTTATAGAGGGAGTTATGATGCGTGCCCCCCGAACCTTCACCGTGGTTGTGCGGAAACCCGATGGTGAGCTTGCAGTGCGTGAAGATCGTTGGTACTCACCGATGGAAAAATGGCCGTTGCTGAAAAAGCCTTTGTTGAGGGGTTGCATAGTTCTTTACGAGGCCCTTTTTAACGGTATTCAAGCACTCACCTATTCTGCACAAGAAGCTTTGGGCGAAGAAGAGGAACCGATCGGCCCCTGGGCGCTCGCCGGCACGATAGCATTGGCTTTAGGAGGCGCTATACTCCTATTTGTTGTAGTTCCTCATTTGGCTACACTGGGAATCGGTGTGCTCATCGGTAGCGATATTACCGTAAGAAGCCTCTCGTTTCATGTGGTGGACGGAGTTATCAAGGTCGGGATGTTTGTGGGATATATAGCGCTGATCTCCTTAATGAGCGAAATCCGGCGTGTTTTCCAATATCACGGTGCTGAGCACAAATCGATCCATGCTTATGAAAAAGGGGAGGAGCTAACTGTTGAGAATGCGCGAAAATATCCAACACTTCACGCAAGGTGCGGAACAGCCTTTTTACTGTTAGTCCTGGTTTCAAGCATCTTCCTGTTCGCTGTTGTTTTTCCTCTGTTACCAAAAGAGGTTTTTGATAGCAGGGTAGTCACGAATATTTTCTATGTTTTATTCAAAATTGTGCTTTTGTTCCCAATAGCGGGTTTTTCATATGAAGTGATACGCTTAGCAGACAAGCTGAATAATCGTTTCCTCAATACTCTGCTGCTGCCTGGTTTGTGGCTGCAGAAGATGACCACAAGGGAACCGAGCGACGATCAGCTTGAAGTGGCGCTTGTTGCGCTGAAAAGAACGCTTGAAAAAGAGGAAGCCTGGAGCCGAATCCAAGTCTCGGTCCCATGACATATCATGCAAGTATTATCGAAATTGGAAGAATTGAGCCGGCGATACGAGGAGCTGGATGACGAGTTATCCAAACCTGAGATAATTTCCGACCCGAATAAGCTCAAGAAAGTTGCTAAAGAACAGGCTGATCTTACTGATATAATAAAAGTTTACCGCGTATTAACCGCTGTGATGAATGAGATTTCGGAAATGGAAAACATCATAGCGGATAATAGTGATGCTGAATTAGTGGAAATGGCACGGGAAGATCTTCCAGCACTCGAAACTAAGAAAACAGCCCTCGAAAATGAATTGGCACTACTCCTATTGCCCCGAGACCCCAATGACTCCAAAAATACTTTTTTGGAGATAAGGGCTGGTACCGGAGGAGAAGAAGCTGCTTTGTTCGCGGCAGACCTCTTCAGGGCGTACTGCCGATATGCCGAAACCAAGGCATGGCGGGTCGAGCTTATGTCTTCGTCCAGTGCATCGGCAGGAGGCATAAAGGAAGTAATCGCATTAATTCATGGAAACGGTGCCTATTCCCGCCTAAAATTTGAAAAAGGGGTCCACAGAGTCCAGAGAGTCCCTACCACTGAATCCCAGGGCAGAATTCATACCTCTGCAGTAACAGTTGCGGTGCTGCCCGAAGCGAAAGACGTAGACGTGGAGGTCGATCCGAAGGACTTGAAAGTAGATGTCTATCGGTCGTCCGGTCCTGGAGGACAGAGCGTCAACACAACGGATTCCGCTGTCAGAATAACTCACGTGCCGACCAATATTGTCGTCACTTGTCAAGATGAGAAATCGCAGCACAAAAATAAAGCCAAAGCGATGAAGATCCTTAAGGCGCGGCTACTGGCGCGTATGGAAGAAGAACATCAGGCAAAAATCAGTCAGGATCGCAAAAGCCAGGTAGGGTCCGGAGATCGTTCCGAACGAGTCAGAACCTACAATTTTCCTCAGAACCGAGTAACCGATCATCGCATTAACTTAACACTATATAAGCTCGAAAGCGTCATGGAGGGGAAACTCGACGAGCTTATTGAACCGCTTACTCTTCACTTCCAGACTGAGGCGATGAGCCAAGCCGTATCACATTGAAATGAAAAAATAATGAAAAGCGCGCTCGTCCTAGTCCCACCCAATATTCCGAGCATGGATTCTGTTGCGGGGGGCACGATTTCAAGCCACGTACAATGCCGGTGGCAGCGAAGCCAGTCACTGGCTTCCACTTTGGATCTGTTATGCAGCGGGAGCTGTTCCTACGGCCAGAGCCATGGATTGTAATGTGCTGGGAATCTCTCGGGAAGAGTTTGTAAGTACTGTTCCCGATTATCATATCTACATTTTTTATGCGAATCAGGAAACAATCGTCTACGATCAGGAAACTGCTGCGCAACTCCGCGAGAAGCACAAGAAGTCACTGATTCTCTTTGCCGGTCCTTATGCTACCGTGGTTCCTGAAAAAATTCTAACTTCTCCTGCCGTCGATGCGGTAATTCGAGGCGAGTTGGAAATCCCTTTACGAGAATTGTGCGACAATAAGCCGCTCTCATCAATTCAAGGTTTGACTTGGAAGGATGGCGAAGTAGTCAGCAACAAATCCGGATTGCCCAAAGTTGGAGGATTTGGACTCACTTGCCTGGGTGTCCCGGATCATCCGCCGCGACTTGCCTCTACTCAATTATCGTATTCCTTATTTAAATTATCCTTACATCTCGCTTCTGTCAGGACGGGGCTGTCCCAATCACTGCACATATTGTCTGTGGCCTCAAACCATGACCGGCCACCGTTATCGGACCAGAAACATATCAGATGTTGCCGAAGAAATGATTTGGATACACAAGACACTTCCCATCATCCGAGAGATTCAGATTGAGGACGATACTTTTACCTGTGACCGAGAACGTGCTCTCAAATTGTGTGACGCCCTAGAGGGTAGGGGAATCACCTGGTCTTGTTGCGCTAGGCACGATCTTTCGGGCGATGTGCTGTACCGAATGAAAAAGGCTGGGGCTCGGAATCTTGTGGTTGGGTTTGAATCCGGAAATAACGATATACTCAAGCGCATCAAGAAAGGGGTGAACACTTCGCAGGCCATTCCTTTCATGAAGGATTGCCGCAAGGTCGGCTTGCGCGTGCATGGGTGCTTTGTTTTTGGTCTGCCTGGTGAGACGCGTGAAACCATGAATGAGACCCTCGATTATGCCTTGAATTTACGGCCCGACACAGTTCAGTTCACTATAGCATCCACGTATGAAGGAACTGCTTTCAACCAGTACCTCAGAGAAGGAGGTTTCTTAAGAGAGGACGTAGGGGTTACTGAATCCGGGCACTTGAGCGCCAAGTTTGATTACCCCGACCTGACAGGCGATGAGATCAACGTTTTTACTCATGAGGCTTGGAAGGCATTTTACCTACGCCCATCAACATTAGTACGCCAGGTGACTTCCGCGCTGGGTGATTTCGATGATCTCAAGCGCCTCTGGCACGGAGTCAAGTACGTTGGACAGTACCTTGTGGATGCATGATCCACACGTGAGGTAATCCTATTTTCCGACGATGTTCGGTCCCCGAAATTCGGCAACCGTATCGTCAAGGATGCTTATAATCATTTCGGCCAGTTACAAGCGGTCCAAGAGTGTCATTGCTGTAGATGGTAGGGATTGTCATTGCGAGCGGAGCGAAGCAATCTCCCAAAGCTTCGGCGAGTGATGGTGGGACCGTCCCGCGCAGAACGCGGGATTGCCGGTCATTCTGATATACAGGCGAGACGCCTGTCCCATCATACACGGCCTCGCAACGACAAATTTACGCCGGGTAACTGAGGGATTTCTTTCGGTACAACAGATTGATTGACTAAGAGATATAGTACCGTGTAGATTATTGACTAACGGAGGGTGTAGCTCAGTTGGCAGAGCACAGGGTTGTGGCCTCTGTGGCCGTGGGTTCGAGTCCCACCACTCTCCCCACATCCTACCTTGATATCATTAGATAATCCAGCAAAACTGTTCCAAAATGGGGCAAAAAAACACTGTGCAACTTTCCTCCCTGGGGGAGTTGTTACTAGCGCGGTATCGATCCCCAACGAGCCCCTCGCCGAATCTTCTATTGGCATTCCGGCTATTCATTTGGCTCCATGTGCTTTGAGTAAGTCCACCACTTCCTGATCCCCTCGGGTGGAGGCCGCCGTCAATGCTGTCTGGCCGCCTTCAGTCTTTGCATTGATATCAGCGCCTTTCGCCAGGAGCAACTTTACGACATCGACCTTGCCTCGCAAGGAAGCCCACATCAATGCTGTCCCGCCGTCTTTATGCTTTGCATTGATATCAGCGCCTTTGGCCAGGAGCAGATCTACGACATCTACCTGTCCTCCGCAAGAAGCCGCCGCCAATGCTGTGTCGCCGTTTTCATTCTTTGCATTAATATCAGCGCCTTTCGCCAGGAGGAGATCTACGACATCCACCCGTCCTCCGAAAGAAGCCAGCATCAATGCTGTCTGGCCGCCTTCAGCTTTTGCGTTGATATCAGCGCCTTTCGCCAGGAGGAGATCTACGACATCCACCCGGTCTTCGAAAGAAGCCATCATCAATGCTGTCACGCCGTCTTTATTCTTTGCATTGATATCAGCGCCTTTCGCCAGGAGGAGATCTACGACATCCACCTGGTCTTCGAAAGAAGCCACCATCAACGCTGTCGCTCCGTCTTTATGCTTTGCATCGATATCAGCGCCTTTGGCCAGGAGCAGATCTACGACATCTACTTGTCCTCCGAAAGAAGCCGCCGCCAATGCTGTGTCGCCGTTTTCATTCTTTGCATTAATATCAGTGCCTTTGGCCAGGAGTAGCCTTACGACATCTATGTGGCCTCCGCGGGAAGCCGCCACCAATTCTGTCACTCCGTCTTTATGCTTTCCATTGATATCAGCGCCTTTGGCCAGGAGCAGATCTACGACATTCACGTGGTCTCCGACGTAAGCGAACATCAATGCTGTCTCACCGCCTTCAGTTTTTGCATTGATATCAGCGCCTTTGGCCAGGAGCAGATCTACGACATCCACCTGGCCTTTGAGGGAGGCTAGCATCAATGCTGTCTGGCCGCCTTCAGTTCTTGCGTTGATATCAGCGCCTTTCGCCAGGAGGAGATTTACAACATCGACGTGGCCTTGGAAAGAAGCCTGCGTCAATGGTGTCTCTCCGTTTTCAGTCTTTGCATTAATATCAGCGCCTTTGTTGAGCAAATGCTTTACAGACCCTTCATTCATGTTAAGACAGGCGTTCAACAGTTGCTCGCTTAGTTTGGGATCAAATCTCGGGTGAGGCGCTCCACAATGCGGACAGGTTTCGGCTAGATCGGAGACTTTGCCACTGCATTCATAACACTTGATTAGCGCCAACTTTGTGACCTCCATAATGAATGATTCTCAGCGCTGCCCTGTCCGAAACATCGCGCAGATTTCGTGTTACAAACCCTCGGGTACTAATTGTAGTCGAGAAAAGGATTAAGACTGAGCTGCATCATAGAGGATTTGTGTCAACGGAGAAAGAAAAATCCCCCCCTTCTTGTCTCATCGCTGTCTTTGTGGCGATTTTGAGAGATTTTCCTCTAAGGTTCCATTCAGTGAACGAGGGTACTGCTGAAGTGGGCACTCTTGGTGAACGCGGCACGGTTCAAGGCGACACGCTTGGTGAACGTGGCACCGGAGAAGTCGGCAGGCCCTGGGAAAACAAAGTACCTGAAATTGTCCCCGTTTTGTTTGCGATGCTCAGCCAAGGCTGCATCGAAAGCATTCTCGTCCTTTGGACTGCGGGAGTGCAGAATACACCAATCTTCCCCATCAAGAGCATCAAGTCCACAGATTTCGTAACGTTTGCATCTAGCCGCGGCTCCATACTCCAGAATTCGGTTTCGTGAGTCTGTCTTGCCGGATTCGCGAGGTCAATCGCTATTTCGGATCGTCTCAAAGTGGCTTACCGACCTGATCAGGACGGCATGATATCACGGGAGATTGTTAGAATGGAGAGAATTCTTGGGCTGGTCTGTTAAAAGGCTACTTTGCAGGGTTCCGGCTCTGTGAAAGAAAGAGGGCGTGTTGCAAGCGCCTTCTTAGATCGGTTCGATCGAGACTATCCGGTGAAATTGTTACATCCTTTGAGCAAGGGACGAAACTCTCATCAGCTTCACACATCTTTACCACTGTTTCAAACATGCGAGCTAGTTCCGTTGCACCCGAAGCTTCCAGTTCCCGTCTTCTCTTTTCGGCCCAGGCCTTCATGTTTCGTTCCTCCTCCTCATCCCGGATAAGCCTCCGGATAATTCCCTACTCTTTTTCTCGGGATATTATTTGGATATAGTTGAGAAGTCAAGTCGAAAACGAAGAAGACCGAGTCGGCGCTCTTGCTTTGTGCATCTCGAGAGATAAAATTTTATCAACCTAATGATTCTTGGAGGAAACACCATGTCCAGAGGTGTGTGTATGCTAGTTATGATAATGATTGCTGCTCCAACGGTCGTACATGCGGACGATGACATTCCTGACGTCAAAGGAACCTGGGTTGCCGACATGTCTGCTATCAGGACTGCAACTCCAAAAGAATCCGGTGCATATCAATTAGCATATTGTCAGCCTGGCCCCTGCAAGCTCTCGATCAAGTATGTAATTGATATGCAGGATGGGAACATTTTTTCCGGAACCAAGTATGGCCCGACCTTCAATCAGACGGTGATTGGAGTAATTGACGCTAACAACAGGACAGTGCACATGGTGGATCAGAAAGGCTTCATTTTTGGCGAAATAATTGACCCTGCCAAAATTCACCTGACCTTTCTGGAGCACACCCAATACGGTCAAGTTGCAGCACAAGGGTTCATGATTCGCAGCCGTAGCAATGGCGTCTAAGATCGATGTGCCTCAATTTTGTGGAATGCGGCTCGACGGCCCATAAAATTCCAAATTGGGCCTTATACGGATTCGCTTTCAACCAAGTCAATCTACTTTGGAATAATCTTTTTTAGTATTAAGTTACACGGCGCAAGGATAGCCAGCCCCGAAGGGGCTATCCAAAAGAAGCCGTGGGTGCCAACCCACGGAAAGGGATTTGATAAAACCTCATCGAGGACCCTGGCGGGGTCCCCCAATCTTTTGGGGATCGTAGCCTGATGGTCGACCCCGCCAGGGTCGGTGGTGATGCGCTGGGACTTCCTTATTCCACGGGTTTCACCCGTGCGGACTGTTGGTCGGCCCCTTCGGGGCCTGAACTCTTCTTCCCGTCCGTAACTGATAGTATACATTGCCCTTCCCACTCTGACTGTTCCTAGGTCAGTGTGGGAAGGCAATCTTGAATTCAAATCACTTCTACGAAAAGCGAATCGGTATTAAAGGCTCACAGCGCAGCACCATAGGAGTCACGAAGACTCATCAAGCAAAATAATTGACTTCCAAAAGGACGCTATCGGGTTTTCTCATTGTGAGTAAAAAGGAAGGACCGCGCGGCGGTAGAAAATTGCCTAGGATGGATTTCACGAAGCCCTGATTTGTTTCCCTTGAAAGCTCATGATCCAAGTCGCCCGTTAGGGGCTTCCGGAAGGATGCACGGACCTCAGTTAGAGGGGTCAAAATAAAAGTAGCTCACCAAAGAAGGGCCCTATCGTTTAAATATAGTGTGGACGAACTTCCCTTGATATTGCTGGGCCTCAACAGAACCATGGGACGGACACCATAGTTCCCGCAACGGACCGACCTACCCTGCCGCTGGTATTGTCACCATAACCTGCAAAATTATTGTGACAAGTTAGCAATAACGTTAGGTGGTGGTCGTTCCTGGCACGTCTTTTGCTACCAGGGTAGCAAGCTGGAGCTTCCGGAGCGGGGAGAGCAGCCATGAGAATTCTTGTTGCAGATGATGATGCCATTTCTCCAAAACTTACAAGTACCCGCCGGACAACCAGCACAAAAATCAAAATGCAGTATCTAATAACTCGAGATTCCGGCAGGTAGCGCCATGATCCGAAGCAACCTCATCCCCGACATCAGAAAGACCCCTTTTTGGAAACCCTAAATGATGACCTTAAAAACGGAGCGCTTAGCAGCGTTATCATTATAGCCTTGGTGTGTCTGGCTATTATCCTATTCGGCCGGTAGTTAGGCGAAATTGCCGGAGATTGGCCCACACCGGATGAATTGTTGTCAACGGACCTTCACGTCACTCGCTTAGCCAGACTTCGGCTTCGACCCTATTGGTGAACACTTTTCTCTTCTCACTATACTCGCCACTCTTCACTTTTTGAGCAAATGAATCCACGACAATTTTTGCAAAACTCTCCCGGCTCCAAAGTGATGCCAATTTCCGCAGGCCTGCCCTTAAGAGAGTCATTTGGAGTTGTTGGACTACGTCCGGCAAACCCAGCAAGTTCATTTCGGTGAAGTCGCCCAAGGCGTGAATCCCGGCTTCAAAAGGTCGATCGCGTGTTATCACCGTGTCCAGCATTCCGGCGACATCGGCGTCAGTCAAAACGTCGCCGAACAGCGAAAGGTA
>CAWJJL010000036.1:0-79611 GCA_963843165.1 uncultured delta proteobacterium
AAAGGTGCCCGGCGCACCGTAGCCAACATCGTCGGTCATGATGAGCAGCACGTTGGGCGCGCCCTTCGGCGGCACGATGCAGGGGCCCACCAGGCCTTCGAATCCGATGCTTTCTCCTTGATCACCCCGCCAAATTTTGGGTCTGGTGGCGGAAGCTGCTTCCCGTCAATGGTTGTGGTCGCATCCGGTGAGCCTGGTGCGCCGGTGACCTGCTGCGCCATGACAGGCCACGTCACTGGCATTACAGTCAAGACGAGTGCCAAGGCCGTCCAGATTAGTGCTTTGTTCTTCATGTTTGTTTGCTCCTTTCTTTCCGACCGAGCAGCCAAAGCGCAGCCGCTTCGAATCCTCATTATAATCCGGCTATTCGTCCACGGCAAACGCACCGGTAGCCCCCTCTGGAACTGCCCTCACGTGTCCATAGCCCTACTCGCTCGCCCTGTTGTTGCCCTGCGCTTCCATGACCCGATTCTCGTTTTTCGGCATGAGTTTCGCGTTGTTGATCTTCAGCGCAAACCCGATCCGCCGTCCCCGCCGAGGCCCGCCGATATGGTTGCAGACTAATTGGGCCCGCGCTGCAGATGTTTCGGTGCTCCGTCGGCTGCCTTCGCTTCAGCTTCCTTCAGCTTCTTCACGTCTTCAGGCGTAAGTTGCGGCTGGTCGATTGCAATCGTTAGCTTGTCGATTTTGCCCGTGAATTTGAAAGGCACCTGGTAGTCGCGATCGTCAACCGGAGTGCCCGTATCCGATCCGATATCGAAGGTTTCGTCCCACTGCAAGGTCAGGGGGACTGTGTGGTCCAGTTTTTGGGTAGCGACTGCCTTCCCATCAACCTTTAAGGTTCCCGTACCGGGGCGACCGAGTCCGCTGACGTTGTTTAAGGCCAGTGTCGCAAAGCCAAGCCCGTCGTACTTGAAATCGAACTCGAGGGTGTGCTTGCCGGGCGAGAGCTTCCTTACCCTCCCACCGAACCCGCTTGAGATCGAGCAGGTTCCACAGGAACACCGGCTTGCCCTTCAAGAGATACAGCCCATAGCCGCCGAACCGGCCGCCGTCGGTCACGATCATGCCCTCGGCGCCCTCTTGCGGTACGTCAATGTCAGCGGTGATGGTGTAGGACGTATTCAGAAGGCTCGGCGCCGTGCCCCGGGGTATGCCGGTGATCGGCGTGCCCGAATAATTGAACACTGACCGTCCCGCGGACAGCGACGGCCACGGGGTAACCATGCGAGTTGCCACGGAGGCATCGAGCGGCAGCACCTGGTATTTCGCGAATTCAGCGAACATCAGGTCCCGCATTTCCCGCATCTTACCCGGATTGCCGGCGGCGACGTCGGTGGACTGAGTCCAGTCTTTGCGGACGTCATAAAGCTCGAACTTGAAGCCGCCGGCCGGATCCTGGATGGCGGCGCCGAGCAGTTGCCACGGCGGACGGATCGGGACTGCGCTCAACATCCAACCGTCGTTGTACAGGCCCTGCACTCCCATCATCTCAAAATACTGGGTGCGGTGCGTGGACGGCGCGTTAGCGTTGGACTTGTCGAAAGTATAAGCCATGCTCACGCCTTCGATAGGCTTCTGCCCGACCCCATCGACCATCACCGGCGCGGGGATCCGGTGACTTCCAGAATGGTCGGCACGATGTCGATGACGTGGTGGAACTGGTGGCGGATGCCGCCGGTGTCTTTAATTGTCTTCGGCCAAGAGATCGCCATGCCCTGGCGGGTGCCGCCGAAGAAAGACGGAATTTGCTTTGTCCACCTGAATGGGGTGTCAAAAGCCCAGGCCCAGGGGACTGCCATGTGGTTGTAGGTCCGGTCCGTACCCCAGACGTCATAGAATTTCATCTGCTCGGCGACCGGCAGTTCGACTCCGTTGAATTGCAGAACCTCGCTGGGGGTGCCGTTGGGCGAGCCTTCGCGCTCGCGCCGTTGTCACCGCTGATATAAATGATCAACGTGTTGTCTAGCTTGCCCATGTCTTCAATCGCCTGGATCACGCGGCCGATCTCGTGATCGGTATAAGCGAGATACGCGGCGTAGACGTCCGCCTGGCGGATGAAGAGCTTCTTCTCTTCGGCGGTGAGCGGGTCCCATTTCTTCAGCAGGTCATCCGGCCAGGGCGTGAGCTTGGCATCCTGGGGGATCACGCCGAGCTTTTTCTGGTTCTCAAAGATCTGTTCGCGCAGGGCATTCCAGCCGTTGTCGAACAGGTGCATATCGCTTATTTTCTTGATCCACTCCGGCGTTGCGTGGTGCGGCGCGTGGGTGCCGCCGGGGACGTAGTGGAGAAAGAACGCCATCGACGGATCAATGTCGTTGAGTTCATTCATCCAGCGAATGGCATCATCCGCCATTGCCGTGGTCAGGTTCCATTTCGGATTCCCCATATACGAATAGATCGCCGTGGTGTTGCGGAAGAGGTTCGGTTGCCACTGGCTGGCGTCGCCCCCGACGAAGCCGTAGAAATACTCGAAGCCCATGCCGGTCGGCCACTGGTCGAACGGCCCGGCCTGACTCACAGTCCCCTCCGGGGTGTTGTGGTCCTTGCCGAACCAGGACGTGCGATAGCCGTTCTCCAAAAGAATGCGCCCAATCGTTGCGTTATCCTTGCCGATCACGCTGTTGTAGCCGGGGAAGCCGCTTGCTCCCTCGGAGACGACGCCGAATCCCACCGAGTGGTGGTTCCGCCCGGTGATGAGAGCAGCACGCGTAGGCGAGCATAGCGATGTGGAATGGAAGTTGGTGTACCGGAGGCCAGCTTTTACGATCCGGTCCAAGGCCGGTGTCGGGATCACGCCGCCGAACGTGGAAGGTGCAGCGAAGCCGACGTCGTCAGTCATGATCAGCAGGATATTCGGCGCGCCCTTTGGCGGCACCACCCGCATGGGCCAAGCCGCCCTTGACTGCGCGGCGTTCAACTCGATCTGTCCCCTGAACGGCTGGGGCGGTGACGGAATGTACCGGCCGTCGATGGTCGTAGTGGCGTCCGGCGAACCGGGTACACCGGTGGTCTGTTGGGCCGCAACGAGACCTGCCGAAAGCATGCCGAAAGTCATGATGGCCAGGATGACCGCAAGCCACACTTTTGTTTTCATGTATTTCCTCCTTTCAGGCTTTCGCAAAGACGTCTGCAAGTCGATCAGCTAGTGCCGGTTGGCAAAACCTTTGCACCCTCCTTAAGTGACGGTGGGCGACTCTTAAAGAGTACCTCGCTGCCGATTCCCCTTATCTGCCCGATCGTCAGACACGCTTGCCGGCGTACCTGAGTTCACAGTTCGTCACTTATTCTCAGGAAAATGCGCTTGAACGGACCTCAATGATCAAACTGGCACGATGGCTTGAGGTGAACATGAACGATAGAATAGCAATTCGCATGCCGTTTCGTCATCATAATCAGTTGGAACACAAGTTGTTGTATTTGTGCCGAAAATAAGTCGGGCCGATATGTGTCGGTGTAAAGCGAAGTGAGCCAAAGAGGCTCTGAGTTTATATAGAACCTGAAAATAGCTGATTAAAGTGTATTTTGCGAGGGTCAATTCGGCTCTGACCGGTACCGCCTCACACAAGCTAAGTTTTGTCACAACGCAATGGCAACACTCCAATTCGTTTCTTCGTTATTCCTAATCCTTACATCGACAGCCGAACCCCAACAATGAGAATTTCTTTGTGTTTCGGTCCTGCAGTAGTTGAAGTGTACGGAGATTCTGATCCTTATCGAGGCATTGGTAGCAGATGATCTGCCCTTCCCCCTTGTCACACGAATTGAGGATGTCCAATCCAAGCGCTTCTTTGATTTTCTTGGCGTCAGTTGTGTCAGGTCTTTTTATAACTTCAGCCAAATCCTTCTGGACTTTATCGCACTTGGCGGCCATTTCGACAACCTGTGCACGAGCCGACGTTGAACAAATCATAATGAACGTAAGTAGTGCCACAGCGAACGAAGTTTTCATCTATTCTCCTCTCCCGGTATAATCAACCTTATAAATCCAGGAACTACAGTCCTTTTGACCGCACAAGGGACCTTTGAAAAGGACTCTGAATTGCCCGGTTGGCCTGGTGATCTCAATCCTCTTCATTTGAAATTAATTCTCTCAGCATCTCGTATGCCGGAGCAGAAACCGATGTGAAACGAACTAGCGCCTCATTTCTTGCATCGAGTACGCTAACGGAAATGATCTTCCCGTAGATCTCTGGGTTTGTTTCAGCTGACGAACCGACATTACAGGCCATTCGTACGTCTTCCCACTTTGTTATAGCATCGTTGAAGACAACTTTGGCCGACATCAATGATGCGTGAGTCATGACGGCCGTTTTCCCACTCCCGCTGATGATTTTCTGATCCATCCCATACACCAGGAGAGGCACCCCTTCAGTTAATCGGACCAGCGTTTCATCCCTGTCCGGCAACTTAGCTTCGAAATCTCCTGAAATTCCTCTCACATCAAAGAGTTTCACCGTGCCGGGTACTCCCTTCATCTCCACATCGACAGCGTCTCTGATGTCAAGTTTCTGAGAAAGGGATTCGTAGGTGGCCTGGCTTATAAGAACCTGCCCACCCACGGTAAAAGATTCCACTCTGCCGGTAAAGTTGACCTGAGATCCGACGGCTCCATACTTGGTCCTTTTCTCAGATCCTATGTTACCAACTATGACTTCCCCTGTATTGACGGCAACCCCCATTTCAAGGTGCGGTAGTCCATCGGACTCGTTCTGACCATTTATATCCTGCATTGCAATTTGCATCTTGAGCGCACAGGCCACCGCTAATTCAGGATGATTCTCCAGCGTCTCGGGCGCACCAAAAAAGGCGAGTATGCCATCACCGATAATCTCATCGATGATGCCATGGTGATCCAGAATGATATCGACCATCCTGCCCAGATAACGGTTCAGGAACTTGATCACGTCTTCCGGCTTCATGCTGGAAGTTAGGGATGTGAATCCTCGCAGATCGGACATCATAATGGAGATCTTTCTGGCTTCGCCTCCAAGCCTCAGCCCGTCTTTCGAGTCAAGAAGCCTCTTAACCACCTCCTGGGTTAAGTAACGTCCAAATGTATCCTTGATTCGTTCCCGGTCTTTGAGACCTGCCGTCATTGAAGTGAAGGCTCGCGCGAGTTGACCGACTTCGTCGGTGGAACGTATGGTGCTGAGATCAATATCAAGATCTCCCTGGCCTACTTTCACTGTTTCAGCAGCCATCCGGCGCAGCGGGCGGCTGATGGACCGTGCAACCAATACGGATAGCACGACGAGGAGAGCGATTCCCGCAGCGGCCAGCACCAACGTTTCATGATGCAGGGATTCAACTTTTGCAAACATCTCGCTTTTGGGCAAGACCGTTCCCATTATCCAGCCTGGTGGATTGATGCGGGTGAACGCGAGAAAAGAATCGGCCCCGGTCAATGCAGACCCAATGTCTTCGAAACCTTGTTCTTTGGAGAGTATGGTTTGGGCTATTTCCTTACCGTTAGGCTGTTTGTATAGCTCTACAATGTCAAAAATCGTCATCCGGCCGACATGTTCAGGGTTCCGGCCAGTGATCAGCGCTCCTTTATCTGAAATAACAAAGCAAAACCCGGAATCGTATACCTTATGGGAATTGACCAAATCGTTCAGGGCAGCGAGAGAGAATTCTGCGGTAACTATGGCTACGATTTTTTCAGCAGAACCATCCGATTGTCTTTTGAACATCGGACAGGAATACGTGGTCATGACTACTCTCCCGCCGGCTTCGTCGACGTAGGGTTCCATCCAGACTGGCTTTTTCTGATCCCGAGGAATCCGGAACCACTCTTTGGAAAAATAGTCATATGACCCCGTTCCCACTTGATCGAAGTGGATTTCTCCTTCTTTCCATCTAAAATAAGGAGCGTACCTTTCGATCCCAGGCTTGAACTCGAATGGCAGGAACGCGACCAAGATTCCGCGTGCCCGGGGAGTTTGCTGAACCATTCGCCGAACCTGGTTCAAAAGGATTTCTTCATCCCAAGGCACAGTTTCAAGAGATGAAGTCAAGTCTTGAACTGCTTTGGCAATGACTAGAAACTCCTGCTCTATTTTATTGCCCAGGGCCAAAGTGAGATTTGTTGCACTAGTTTCGGCTTCCTGACGAATCAAATCGCGGGAATTTATGTAACTTTTTCCCAGAACGAGCGCCAGCACGAGACACGTACTGCTGAGCACAAGAAGACTGATCTTAATTGTGATGCTGCTTCTCAAAAATCTCATATTTAGCCTCCGGTACCAGGGGAATCGTTATTATAGATCGGCTTAGACTGGTTAAAGCAATTCGCATGCCATTACTAGATGAGGATATAACTTGCTAGATTATAAGGACAAATCAGCCAAGCCGATAGATGTCAGCGGAAATTAGGGTGAGCCGAAGAGGCTCGGACTTCGCACAAAATTACAAATAACAAACTATTGTTTTTCTCGTTCCCAGGCTCTGCCTCATAGGCGGCAACTTTAAATGCGAAATTTCGCTTTCATACTCCCCCTCTCCCTCCCCTCTCCCGCCAGGGGAGAGGGTTTCCAAATCCCCCTCCCTTGACGGGAGGAGGAAGGGGGAGGGTGATAACTTACTGAAATCACATGCGCGATAACACAAAGTTAGCGCCTATGAGGCTCTGCCTGGGAATGCATGACCTGGAGGCTCCGCCTCCATTATAGTCCAGAATTCGAGACAATTACCGGGCAGAGCCCGGAAGATATTGGTTCCCAGGCGGAGCCTGGGAACCAGGAAAGAAAACAGTCTCGTTTTTTGCGGGTGGAATTCGACTACGAGCGCCGCAGCTCATGCACGATCAAAATCCTTGCCGTTCATGTGGCCGAGACTTGAATATAGCCTTATTGGGTCATCGCTCAAAGGGGAAGACCACCTTCCAGTCTTTCTTCATACTTATGACTACCCATCCTTTGTTCTGGGCCTCGGCAAACAGGGCTTCGGAGAACCTGCCGACCTTCGTCTCCGGCAGTCCCCCTGCGGGACCATAGGCATACTCACGCTCAGCATCGTCATGAAGCACAAGCATTTTGAGGCGTGTTCCTTGCCCAGCGCCAGTCCATTCCAACATTTCGCGATCACCGTCGGAATTCCCGAATGCAGCGAATGGCCTCTTGCCAATGAACAGGTTGATACCGATGGGTTTGCCGGCGCGGTCGCTGACAAAAAACTCTTTCGGCAATATCATCAGCATCGGTTTGCCATTCTGGTACTGGTACTTGGTAGCCATGCTCGATCCCACAACTTGTTCGGGTGGGACGCCGTAGACGCGGTCACTGTAGATTCGCACGAAATCCTGGCCGCCGCCGGTCACAATGTATGTCTTGAAGCCGTTGGCTCGAAGGTAAGTCATGACCTCAAGCATGGGCTGGTATACCAGTTCGGTGTACGACCTCTGGAAACGCGGGTGCTTCGCTGTCGCCAACCATTGCTTGGCCGTCTCCTGGAATACCTCGGTGGTCACTCCAGTCTGGGTGGCAGCGATGATGCGTGCCCAATCCTGCTTATCGAACTTGGCCATAGCTGCCCTGTCGCCCGCGAGCACGGACCTGAAGGGCTCGGTGGTCTTCCATTCCGGATGCTCGGTGCGCCAGAGTCTTCACCCGGTCCAATTCAAATATGGCCTGCGTGTAGAGCGGATGCTCCACCCACAGGGTGCCGTCCTGGTCGAACGTGGCAATCCGATCTTCCGGAGCAACGTAATTGGGGTTAGACTTTTCGGTGACGGTCTGAACAAATTGAATAATCGCCTGCTTGGCTGCGCCGTCATTCCATGAAGACAGGGGATCAGTCTGTGCCTGTACCTGACCAGCTATTAGTAATACACGGCATAATATCCCTATAACGGCATAATTCATTCGCGAGAAAGAAAGAGCCCGGTTTCATAAGAATCTCCTTGGTTGAAGGGAAAGGCGGTTCCGTGTAGGACATTATGATTTGACTCCTGCTGATTACTTTTTCGACGGGCTCGCCCCGGTGACGTTCAGGGCATCCAGACGCATCTTTATGCGGAGCTTATATTGATCCGGTAGTCCTTCCGTACCTGAAAGCCCTTTTTGTACACTTTTTCGGCCTGCGCCTTTTGCCCCTCTTTCTCATAGATTCCGCCCAGGAGCAAGTAGGCATCGGCGTAGGTCGGTTGTACAGCAATAAGGTTGTTAAGTGTGCCCGCTGCGCCAACAAGATCTCCTTTTTGTTGTTGGTAGAATGCCAGCGTGTAGGCGTACCTGGACTGGTCCGGGCGCAATTCGGCTGCTTTCCTACAAAGACCGATTGCCTCATCTAGTCGGTCTTTCGAGAGAATCACACAAAGATTGTATGCGGCCTGAGCCATCTGAGGGTCGGCTTTCAGGGCAGCTCTGATATGCTTCTCTGCGGCTATGAGATCATTTTGCTCAGCCTTGAGCAAGCCCATATTAAAATTTGCCGCTGCGTTCTCCGGTCCGATGGTCAATGCCTTCTGCAAAGCATCATTGGCTTTTTGGTTGTCCCCCATGCGAGCGTACGCCATCCCTTCGTTCACCATAACGAGAACTCCACGAGGTTCTATTTTGAGCGCAGTCTCATATGAAGCAACCGCCTGCTTGGAGTCCCCTCGGTCAAGGTAATAGTTTCCAAGATTGTAATGGGATTCCCACTGATCCGGGCGTGACAGGATTGAAGTCAGGTATTCCTGATTGGCTGCCTCTACCGTCTTTTTCTCGGTGTTCTCCAGCTGGAGGTTGTGGAAACCGGCTAGCGACGCTGCCGCCCGCACACGAACAAGCCGATAATCATCCCCGGTCGCGCTCACGAGTGCCTTTACAGATTCCTTGGTGGGCACATCTTGGAGCGCTTCAGCGGCCGCGGCACGCACGAGCGGCGAAGGGTCTTTGATGCCCTTGAGCAGCACCGGCACCACCCGCTGGTCGCCGGAGAGACGGACAAGACGGATAAGCGACGCAGCGAAGATCTCGTCGCGATCTTTGCCGGTCACATAATCAAGCATCTCAGTCAGTTTGTTCCAGTCTCGTTTTCGAGCCTCACTGATCAGGCTTGCACGGAAAATTACGGGGGCTCGAAAATCCCTTGGCCGCCACTTTCGGACCCACTCATCTGCCCATTCGGGGCTCTTGTCCGTGTGGCAAATGTTGCATGCATTAGGCGACTTGAAAGCTACAGTAGCATCAGGAGCGGGTGGAAGCATTGAATGGTCGCTCCTGCGCATGCGAGCGAACTCTGTCGTGGGCATGTGGCATGAAATACACTTGTTGCCAGCGCTGTCTGCCTTGTGGTGCGAGTGTTCGGTGGGATTGTCGATTTTGTCTTTATGGCAAGGCATGCAAGCCTGATTGGCCTTTTCTTCCGCCTTGAACTTGTACCGACCACTGGAAGTGTGGCAGTGCAGGCAATCGAGTTTTCCTGACTTAACACAGGGGCTCATGAGCCAGGAGGTGTACGTGTAGTTCTCGCCTAGGTCACGACCATCGGGGTAAAAATCAGGGTTTTCGAGAGTTACCAGACCAAAGTGATCGAAGAATTTGTCCCCTGGTTGGAACGTATCCGTGAGCACAACCGCCTTTGCATGACAACTGGAGCATGTTGCGTTGTTCTGCTCCTTGGAGAAGTCACGACCGCCGCGAGTTATTTTCAAATCGTTCGGAACGCTGCCCTTTGGCGCCGCCTCGCAGACACGAATGTGCTCATCAGCAGGGCCGTGGCAGGTTTCGCAATTGATTCCCGGCTCCTTCCAGGCCGTGTGGTAGGTGTCGGTCTTCAGGTCATAATTCGTGGAGACCTGGCTCACATGGCACCCATAACAGGCTGTGTTGAAGGTGTATTGCCAGTCCTTCCAGTGTATCGGTTCATCGGTTTGGCCCGGGAAATGGCGGATTCCGCTGGCAGCTGTGTCGAACCAAGCCTTCTTATTCACGTCATACGCTACAGGCAGAGTCTGAAGTCGGCCCCGGTCCATTGCGGTAAGAAAGTAATAGACGTTCTTGCCGCCCATTGCGTGATCGATCCGATACTTCTTCTCGCCTTTGGGACCTCGTTCAATAACCCACCCAGTGTCGCCCGTGATATCAGCTTGGTACCGAGAGTCCCCAATAACGATCTCTTCCGTCTGAGGAGAGAGCTTGTTGCGAGCCAATTCAGATGTATAGGGTTGCATGGCCAGCCCGTGATAGGAGGGAGCCCACAATTGATAGAATTTTTCATGACATTTCCGGCAGCTTACCGATCCTGTGAAAGCTGATCGGTCAGCTGTGGATTTGAGAGTACCGGGTTCAACACCAACCCCCGATTGACTAAACACGAAAATAGCGACTCCCGCTAAGAACAAGGCAAGAATCAACGTTTTAAATGTGCTCAGTCGCATTCTTGTCTTTCCTTTTTGCTTTCATCTAGTTTCTGGGCCACCTAACCAACCGCTTTTTATGTAGAAAGCCGGTTCCCGAACCCTCCGGCAATCCCGCGTTCTCGCGGGACTAATATTTTCAAGGTTAACTGGAAACGTACCGACTTGTCGTGTGCGGGCGCCCCAATGAGTCATTTCTCCTCCTTGTGCCGCAACAGAATGGGAGTTTTCGGAAAGAGGGTCCAGGTCCACTGGGCGTGGGGCCAACAATGCAGCTCAATGTCCCTCGCCTGCGACAAACTTAATGCTTGCACAAAGGCATTGCTCGCCGTGCGCGGAGCACCTTTTGCAAAAGGGTTTTCCCCCTGGCAATCCTCTTTATGAAAGTCATTTCTCATCCCACCAAACGGAGCTAACGCCATAATACATAAGCAAATAGTTAGCGCCGCGCTTGCGCACAAAATTGGCAGTAGCGCCTGACAGCATACCACGGAAATTGTTAGGCGGTAAAAAACCGGCCGTGCCCTTTTCAAATTTCATTCAAAAAGGTCATTTGAGATCGAATTCTACTTTCTTGATTTTCCCTGTGAATGCGAAGTTCGCCGGATAAAGTCCCACGGGAGATCCTGTATCCGTGCCGATATCGAAAGTTTCATCAGCAGAGAAACAATAAGGGCACTGTTCGCTCTATTCTGCCTTGAGCAGCCAATTGACCGTTTACGAATAGTTTGCTGACGCCTCCCTTTCCCATTCCTCCACCATCATAGGCAAATTCGTACTGAATAGTTGCAGGACCGGCTTCGAGCTTCTTGGCCGCAGTGATAGTAGGCCGGTCGGTTGTAAGATAATTGTATGTGAAAGAAGGCTTTCCATCTTTGAAATAAAGAGACCACCCGCCTACTACGCCCCCTATAGCTGTTATTACACCTTCCGCACCGGTCTGCGGGATGTCCACGTCCGCTGTAATATTGAAGGATCTGTTCATAGTGTAGGGGGCACTTGCTTCAGGAATACGGGTAGCGCCGTCATAGAATATGAATTTGTTACGATTGCCGCCAGCCAGCGGCAAATTCGCCCGGTTCACACGATCCCCACCACGATCGTCCAGAGGCAAAACATTGTGCTTGGCTGCCTCGGCCCAGAATAGGTCCTGCAATGCCCTTAATTTGTCCGGATATTTGTCTGCAAGATCGTCCGCTTGGCTGAAATCGTCGGCCAGATTGTAAAGTTCCCATTTTTCTTTATCGAAACTAAATCCCTTGGCAAATGAAAACTCCCACGGCACTCGTCCATGGAAACAAGAAGCTATCCAGCCGTTGTCATAAAGCGCTCGGTTCGCCATTATCTCGAAATATTGGGTGCGCCGACGACTGGGAGCTTTAGGATCGTCAAAGCTATAGAGCATACTTACGCCCTCAATCGGCTTCTGAGGGGCCCCGTTTACCAATGATGGTTCGGAAATGCCGACGGCTTCCAGAATGGTGGGGACTATATCTATGCAGTGATGAAATTGGGACCGCAGGCCACCTGCATCCTTGATGCGTTTCGGCCAGCTGATCACCATAGGATTGCGAGTGCCGCCAAAATGAGAAGCCACTTGTTTAGTCCATTGGAAAGGTGTGTCGCATGCCCAGGCAAACCCCACAGGATAGTGGTTGTAAGACGTGGGGCCACCCAATTCATCAAGATGTTTCAAAACAATTGAAGGATCCTCGGGACACCGTTGAGCACACTCATCTCATTGAGAACGCCATAAGGGGTGCCTTCTCCGCTGGCCCCGTTATCTCCTACAATGTAGATAAACAGGGTGTTATCGAATACTCCCAACTCCTTGATAGCGTCCACGAGACGGCCCACTTCGTAATCCGTTTGGGCCAGGTAGCCGGCATAAATTTCCATTAATCGCGATGCTATTTTTTTGCGCTCAGGTGTAAGTGATTCCCAAGCCGGAATTTGAGCTTGGCCGCGGTGTTAATTTGGCATTAGCCGGAACCACGCCGAGTTTCTTCTGGCGAGCGAGTATTTCCTCGCGGAGTTTGTCCCATCCCTGATCGAACTGCCCCTTGAACTTATCAGACCACTCCTTTGGCACATGGTGCGGCGCATGGGTAGCCCCAGGGGCAAAGTAGACAAAGAAAGGCTTCTCTTGTGCAATTGATTTTTGCAATCGTATCCACGCTATAGCCTGATCTGCAAGGTCTTCATTCAGCGTGTAGCCTGGTTTCTTAGGCCGTTCAATGGCTATGGTCCCGTCATAGAGCGGCGGTTCATACTGATGCGATTCGCCACCGATGAATCCATAAAACTTCTCGAATCCCATTCCGGTAGGCCAGCGATCAAAAGGTCCGGCTATACTGGTCTCCCAGACCGGAGTGTTATGCCATTTGCCCCACGCTGATGTGTTGTAACCATGCTGCCGCAACAACTCGGCTATCGTGGCCGTGCTTTTAGGGATTATACTGGTATATCCGTCGAAACCGGTCGCTAATTCCGTGATTTGACCGGTTCCTACCGAATGATGATTACGGCCCGTCAGCAATGCCGCACGAGTCGGTGAACAAAGGGCCGTCGTATGGAATGCATTATAGCGCAGACCTTGTTGCGCGAGCCGGTCAAGCGTTGGTGTGGGCGCTGGGCCTCCAAACGCTCCCGCAGCTCCGAACCCTACATCATCGAGCAAAACTATTACTACGTTGGGAGCGTTCGCCGGCGCTTTTATCTCCTTGATCTTGGCAGGTTTTGAATCCTCCCAGGTTCTTTCTACTTGAGCAGGGAGCGGTTTCTCCGGTCCAGGAAGCATTTCCTGCGCATAAGCTCCCATACCGGAGATCCATGCAAACAGCAGCATCGCTGAAATCAATCCATTTTTGATAATATTTCGGCTCACGTTAGATTCCCCTTACGATTCACTCTAATTCATGCATGAGGGCCAGCCCATTTGGCGGATCAGCGTCTATTGGAACTCGGAAATGCACTTCGGAGCGGAGTCCCTCACGACATAAAATGGTCACATTTCTTCTCATTGGATTATTACACTAGCTCCGCACAAGCGGTTCTTTCCGTAATCTTATATGACTGAATACAGTCTTTAGGTCCCTCGCGTCCAGGATGGACAGTTTGATAATAGACCGGAAATTCATTGCCGGTACCAATTGCGTCAATAACCTGGGAAGTCCCGTTAGGGACGGCTGAAAATCCATTTGTCGACAAAGACGCGGATTCAGTCGTCCCGATGGGACTCATTAATAATTTCCTGGC
Source organism: uncultured delta proteobacterium (assembly GCA_963843165.1). Classification (GTDB taxonomy): domain Bacteria; phylum Desulfobacterota; class Desulfomonilia; order Desulfomonilales; family Desulfomonilaceae; genus DATJPW01. The sequence goes on from CAWJJL010000036.1 coordinate 13,604, forward strand.
ACCCTCACCCGGCAATAGAATTACCGGGCCACTTTCGACCGCCCCTTTGGGGCTGAAGCGGAGTTAATTCGCTAAGCCATTTCTTATTAACGCTTTAAACCTAGTTACACCTCTTACAGACGAATCAATTCCCGCCGGTAAAACCGACTTTGATTTGAGCCGGAAATTTCTTGAGAACTTCAAGATAACGTGTGTATTCCGCGCCCAGCACCACCGCGGCAGGGATGTGGCGAATACCGATATTCACGTCCTCCTGAGGATCGGTATAGAGATTGACCATTGTTGCCCCTCCGGTTTCGGTCACGATCGCGCCGCTGAAACCGGCCTGGTAGCCTCTGGGAAAAATTGCTTTTTCCAATTCGACACTTCCAATGAGTTTGAATTCGTCAATTCGGACTGCCGAAAAATGGGCATTCAGCGTATAAATCCGGCTCCGTCTATTCGATAGGCCCTTATCTGCGATCAAAAAGGATGCCTGGTCTATCCCATCTATGTACCGATCTTTCGGGACGAACTTGGCAGCCTCAGCACCGGGAGCGCCGGCAACAGAAATGCAGGTATTGAATAAATCGGCCAAATCGAACAGCCCATCCGATTTCCGCGGTGAGATAACTCCCTTCCAGTAGACGAAAGTCGGCACTCGTACGCCACCTTCCCAACTTGATCCTTTGTGGCCGCGGAAAGGCGAACGGCCGTGTGGTGGTACCTCTCCTTCAGGCCCATTGTCGGAGGTGAGCACAATCAGCGTATTATCCAGCTGGCCGGTTTCTTCCAACACTCGTACCAGTCTACCTAAAATATCGTCAGCTTCTACGACCGCATCGCTATAAACTGTCCTCGCCGGAGATTTGCCCGCAAATGTTCCATTCGGATAGTTGTCGAAATGGGCGGCCCGGGTCGCGTGATACAAGAACCAGGGCTGATTGCTCTTGGCCATATTCCGGATGAATTTTTCGCTGTAATTGGCCCAGTCCTGGTCGAGATTTGCAATGGTGGAGAGATTAATTTCGTAAAGGTTCTCGACTCCCGGTTTTCCTTTCACGCAATGTACGTTGTTATGATTGAAGGGGAGCATCTTCATCATGGCGAACCGCGAGGGACTCAGCGCCATCTCCGGGTTAAAGTAGATGTCACGCCACTCCGTATACATGTCGGAGACCCCGAGAAAGCCATAATAGTCGTCATAGCCGACGTTCTGGGGCAGCGAGCCCTCATTCTCTCCCATGTGCCACTTTCCTACTCCCTGCGTTACGTAGCCCAGCTTCTGGAGCACCGACGCGACCGTAACCGCGCCGTCCAGACCGCCGGCTTCGCCGTACATCGGCGGACGAAGCAAACCGTGATGAAGTGGATTCTGCCCCAAGTGGATCGTGGCCCGCGTAGGCGTGCAACTCGGTGTAGAATAGGCTGAAGTTAAGATCAGACCATTTTGGGCCAGCCGATCCATATTTGGGGTCGGGTTGCCGACTGCTTCCCCTCCTCCATTGAATCCAGGATCCAGCCACCCTACATCATCCATAATGAATATCAGTATGTTGGGCTTTTTGCCGAACCTCTTCTCTAAAGCAGTCAACTTCTGCCTGGACTCTTTGTCCTGTTCGGCATGGGCTATGACTGGTTCCATATTTTCGGCTATTTTGGCTGGCGGAACATGAAGGGTACTGCCCGGGATGATCGTATCCCTTAGCTGTGGTTTGGCCGGTCACAGTGCCACGTGTGATATCCTCAGCCCAGACAGCACCTGATGAAAAGGACACCATAATCATTGCGGTTATACAAATGCATTCCGAGATATGTTTCATCCTTCCCAAGGACCATATGATTTGTTGTGACACCATCCTAATCTCCTTTCGAAAACAGACTTCGCAAAAGCGAAGACGTTTTTGTGACCGCGTCCGCTGCCGTAAAGCAACTGACGATTCTAGTAAACGAATCGTGAGGAATTTGTACAAACCACGTGTGGGAATGCTCTGTCAAGTCAATACTTGCATTATTCGAAGCTCGTCCTTACATCCTTTTATTGCCGAGAGTATTGCCTCCGCAAAAAAGTGGCGCAAACTGTTCATTAGCATAATGGGAGTGGCATTTTAAAAGCCGAAATTTGTAAGGAGCGAGAATTATGGCCGAAACAATTAGTAGCAAAGAGACTTCCCATGAACGAAATCAACACAGGGCCAATCGTCTGGCTCGCGAAAAAAGCCCCTATTTGCTTCAGCACGCAAATAATCCCGTCGACTGGTACGCATGGGGAGACGAAGCATTTGAAAAAGCCAAAGAAGAAGACAAACCGATATTCCTTTCAATCGGATATTCGACTTGCCACTGGTGCCATGTCATGGAAAAGGAATCGTTCGAGAATGACGAGACCGCAAAGTTGATGAACAACACATTCGTTTCAATTAAGGTCGATCGAGAGGAACGGCCCGACATCGATCATGTGTACATGACCGTCTGCCAGATGATGACCGGAAGCGGCGGCTGGCCCTTGAACATAATTATGACTCCTGACAGGAAACCTTTTTTTGCAAGTAGCTATTTTCCCAAGCAAAGTATTTACGGAAGACTGGGATTGGATGACCTTTCGCGACAGGTTAAAACACTTTGGACCGAGAGCCGCGATCAGGTGCTGGATTCGTCGGAAAAAGTCATGCTTGCCCTGAACCAGGATCCAGGAGGATTCGCCCGGTCAATCGTTGGGCAAAGAGGTTCTAAACACGGCCTTTCGCCAGCTTTCTCAAAATTATGATCCTAAGCATGGCGGCTTCGGTAATGCCCCTAAATTTCCCACCGCGCACAACATGCTCTTTCTACTTCGGTATTGGAAACGCACCGGAGACGACTCGGCTCTCCGCATGGTGGAACATACACTTAAAGCTATGCGGCAGGGCGGAATTTACGACCAGATAGGTTTCGGGTTTCACAGATACTCCACTGATGAACGGTGGTTGGTACCTCATTTTGAAAAAATGCTCTACGATCAAGCTATGTTGGCCATGATCTATACAGAGGCATATCAGGCCACCGGCAAAGAAGATTATGCCACGACTGCAAATGAAATTTTCGCTTACGTGCTGCGTGATATGACTGCGGTTGAGGGCGGTTTTTTTTCCGCGGAAGATGCGGACAGCGAGGGCGTAGAAGGAAAATTCTACGTCTGGACAATGGATGAGATCCGGAACCTGCTCGATAGTTCCGAAGCGGAGCTTGTGATCGAAGTGTACCGAGTTGCTGACGAGGGCAATTTCCAGGAGGAAGCCACCGGCCGTCTCACGGGGAGCAATATACTTCATATGAGACAATCGCTCGCATGAAACAGCTTTGAGACTCGGAATTCCGCCTGCAGAGCTGAAAACCAGACTGGAACAAGCGCGTCTGAAGCTTTTTGAGGCGCGGGAAAAGCGAATACATCCCCATAAGGACGACAAGATATTGACTGATTGGAACGGGCTCATGATAGCTGCCTTGTCCAAAGCGGCGCAGGTCTTTGACCGGCCCGATTACGCAAATGCAGCAATGAAAGCCGCGGACTTCATCCTGAGTACGTTGCGTGCGCCTGATGGCCGGCTTTTACATCGATACCGTGACGGAGAAGCCGGTATGCCTTCAAACGTTGATGATTATGTCGTTCATGATATGGGGACTTTTGGAACTATACGAGGCCACTTTTAAGGTCCGATTATCTGAAGACCGCACTTGATCTGAATCGGGTTTTACTCCGGCATTTCTGGGATACGGAAAGAGGAGGATTCTATTTCACGTCGGCTGACGGGTCAGAGCTGCCGGTGCGAAAAAAGGAGATTTATGACGGTGCTATCCCTTCAGGAAATTCTGTGGCCGCTCTGAATCTGCTACGTTTGCACCGCATCACGGGAGATCCCGAATTTGAGAAAATGGCCGACCAGTTAGGACGAACTTTTTCCGGGAGTGTCAGTCAGTTTTCATCAGCATACACTCAACTTCTTGTGGCGGTGGAATTCGGCATCGGGACCATCCCATGAGATAGTGATAACAGGTCAAGCCGGAGCCATGGATACCGAGCGTTTATTAAACGAGCTGAGAAAGTCTTTTCTTCCAAACAAGGTTGTTTTATTCCGACCTTCCAATGGCGACTCCTCGGAAATTGCTGATATTGCGCCGTATACAAGAGATCAGAAGACCCTGGATGGCAAAGCCACAGCCTATGTGTGCGCAAATTTCAGTTGCGAAATGCCCACCAGCGACCCGAATAAGATGATGGAATTGTTGAGTAGATAGCCAAATTGTGAGGTTTTGGTGCAGTCCCGTGGCCACGCAGGATTGCACCACCAAGCTTCTGCCAGACCCCAAAGTTTCCCCTCGCCAACTTCTTCTTCGCTTGATATAAAAAACGGTTGTGATTTGTTTGGACACACGCGTCACCTTGCCATTCCGGGGACGCATCAGCCAAAAAACAGCTTCGGGCAAATACCTGGAGGATCTCTTATGAGTCTTTTAGATAAACAATCATTGGATGAACTCTGTATCAACAGCTTGCGAATGCTGTCCATCGACGCTGTTCAGCAAGCCAATTCCGGGCACCCCGGTCTGCCGCTTGGCGCCGCGACTATGGCTTACGTGCTCTGGACGCGGTATTTGCGGCACAACCCCTCGAATGCGCTTTGGCCTGATCGGGACAGGTACGTCCATTCCGCGGGACACGGTTCCGCGCTCCTTTACGCGTTGCTGTATGTGACCGGCCATGATTTGTCACTGGAGGACATCAAGAATTTTCGGCAGTGGCAAAGCAAAACACCGGGACACCCGGAGCGGGACATTCGGACAGGTATCGAATCGACCACCGGGCCTCTGGGTCAAGGTTTCGGTATGGGCGTAGGCATGGCACTGGCTGAACGGTATTTGGCCGCTGATTTCAATCGACCGGGATTCCCTATTGTAGACCATCACACGTACGGCATTGTCTCGGACGGCGACCTTATGGAAGGGGTCTCTTCCGAAGCCGCTTCCCTCGCAGGACACCTCCGACTGGGAAAACTCGTCTATCTTTATGACGACAACCATATTTCCATCGAAGGGGATACTGCCCTGGCTTTCACCGAGGACGTTGCAGCGCGTTTTCTCGCATATGGTTGGCACGTGCAGCGAGTAGCGGACGGAAATGATATTGCGGGCATAGATGCGGCCATACGCAATGCACGGGAAGAGACCGAACGGCCTTCGCTTATCATGGTTCGAACCCACATAGGTTATGGCAGCCCGAAGCAGGACAAGGCATCCGCGCATGGAGAACCTCTCGGCGAAGAGGCCCTTAAAGCGACAAAGGAGTTCTTCGGTTGGCCGCAGGAACCGCGATTCTATGTTCCGGAAAAGGCGCTGTCGCATTTTCGTCAGGCTGTGGATCAAGGCCGAAAATGGGAAGCGCAATGGAAGGAGATGTTTGCCAGGTACCGAGCAGAATTTCCGGCAGAGGCTGAAAGATTCGAACAGCAGATAAAGGGGGAACTCCCAGTCAATTGGGACACGGATATCCCCGTGTTTAGCCCGAAAGACGGGTCAATGGCAACTCGTGTTGCTTCAGGAAAATCGCTGAACGCAATTGCGAAACATGTATCCGGTCTGATCGGCGGTTCCGCCGATCTCGCGCCCTCGACAAATACATTGATCTCCGGCTCCGCGGACCAGTCCTTCGAGACACCGGCTGGCCGCAATGTCAGATTCGGTGTCCGGGAACATGGTATGGCTGCGGTAGTCAACGGCATGGCTTTGCACGGCGGTGTGGTGCCTTATGGAGCTACATTTCTGATCTTTTCGGATTATATGAGGCCGTCTTTGCGCTTATCGGCTTTGATGGATGTTCACTCGACTTTTATTTTCACGCACGACAGCATAGGGCTTGGAGAAGACGGCCCGACGCATCAACCGGTGGAACATTTGGCTTCTCTGAGGGCGATACCGAACTTCACGGTAATCAGACCGGCTGACGCAAATGAGACGGCGGAAGCATGGCGAATTGCAATGCAACGTCGAGGGCCGGTGGCGCTGATATTGACGCGGCAGAAGCTCCCGATTTTTGACCGTGGGCGCTATTCGGCCGCGAGCGGACTCGCCAAAGGAGCCTACATTATTTCCGACACTGACGTAAAACCGGACATGCTGCTGGTAGCTACAGGCTCGGAAGTGAGTTTAGCTCTTCAAGCTCAGGAAAAACTTGCATCTGATAAGGGAATCAAGGCGCGTGTGATTTCGATGCCGTCCTGGGAGCTTTTTGAAGAACAATCGCAGGAATACCGCGATACTGTTTTGCCGCCGGATATTCCCGTTCGGCTGGCGATTGAGGCAGCGGCTCCGCTGGGATGGAAACAGTGGGTCGGTGACCGAGGCGACATAATTGCTGTCGATCGTTTCGGAGCTTCAGCCCCGGGCGACCAGGTGCTCAGTCATTATGGCTTCAATGTTGATAACGTCGTAGCTCGCTCAGAAGCGTTGGTGCAGAAATATCGGTGATCAAAGAAAGATTACTGCAGAGAGCGCTGAGATCTAGGAGGATGATTTGGAATTCTTCTCTGCGTCCTCTGCGGTGAATGCTTTCCTATCCTTCTTCTTCCAGCAGCATTTTGCCTATTTGTTCGATAATTGTTTCCACCCAATGTTCCTGGTAAGTTGCAGTGAGGTACCTGACATTATAATGGCGCAGGCCCCAACGCCAGACCGTCGCGTCAGCGCGGCATTCCAGGTTTTCCCTAAATCGTGCTCTGTCACCTCGGGACATCGGCCACTCGGATTCCGGTGGTCGTTGTGCAACCACATGTCCCAATTCCCTGAGAAAAGCCCCGATGAAAAGATCCTCCGGCCACTGAAAATGCTCTGTGTACACGATAATCGTGTACATGCGGCGGCCGACCGGTCCTTCAGTCCGGGTTTGCATCCCTAATGGTAAGGAAGGGTCGGGCACTACCCTCACGGTCAATGATCTGGCTCCCGACAAAAAAAGATCCAGGACCTCCCCGGGCAAAATAGAAAAGATCTTTTCAAACCGCTCCATCGAAACAGGGGATGTCTCCGGATTCATTCCGCGAGCGTTCTATTTGCACATGCTCCCGCACGTAGTTCGCGACAGCATCAGTTTTCCGGGTCATCTCTATAATTCCGTGGAATCGTCAGACTTTGGGGAATTACCATAAGCTCGTGAAAGGTCCGGCGCCGGTCCGGCGAGGCTCCGCTTCCGGAGTTCCGGCCGCGCCTTTCCATTTTGTCAAAAGGTCCTGGTATTCTTGATTCGCCGGATCCATAGCCAGGGCTTTTTGCAATGTTTGGACCGCATCCTGATTCCTGTTCAGAGCTTGTTGTACCTCGGCAAGATTTTCCAGCATGTCAGGGCTGTTACCCCCCGTAAGCTCTACGGCTTTTTCACCCATACGCAGGGCCAGCTGAGGATTGTGAATTGGAGGATCAGGCGCCAAGGCATATAAAAGAGCGAGCGACGCATAGGCGGACGCAAACTTCTTGTCCAACTCGAGAGCCTTTTCAAAGTCCTTTAACGCAAGTTCGTATTCACCCAGCTTGCGGTAAGCAGTTCCTCTGTCTTTATAGAGAATAGGTGAAGACTGATTCATTTCAATTACTTTGCTGAATTCGTCCACCGCCTTCTCGTGACGGCCTTTTCCACTCAATGCCATACCGCGGTTGTGATAGGCAGACAGCGATTTCGAGTTTAATTTAATTGCCGTATCAAAATCATCGAGCGCTTTATCAAACTGCTTTCTTCTTAGATAAGCTACCCCGCGATTGTTGAAATACATATCTTTGGACCCGTCAAGCTCGATAGCTCGATTGAAGTCCTCCAGACCGCGACCGTATTCATGCAGTCCGTTATAAGCGAATCCTCTATTATTGTAGTAACGTGCATCGTTTGGATTGAGACGGATTGCCATGTCAAATTCTTTGATGGCATTTGCAAAGTCATTCTTCGCATTCAATGCAAACCCTTTGGTATTGTATGCCTCTGAAGAGGTAGGGTCCAATTTTACGGCTATGTCTAAGGCTTCCAATGCCCGGTCATAATCGTTCGTTGCATTGTACGCAAATCCAAGTCGGGTAAAAGCGGCGGAAAAGGCGGGATCAAGTCTGGTAGCTTGAACCAAATCACCGATGGCGGATTGTGGATTTCCCCGCCTCAAATAAATCTCCCCGCGCTTTGCCCACCCATGTGCTGATTTGGGCTGCAGTTTGAGGGCATCCGAAAATCGGTTAAGTGCATCATCCAGATTTCCCGCGTCTTCGGCATCGAGTCCTGCACGGAATAAATCCGCGAAGTCCGCGGCGGAGACATTGATAGGAGATGTAAGAATTATCGTAAAGGCCGAGAACGTCAATAACAGCAACTTAACTACGGACATGCTTTCTCCTGGGCATTACAAGAGCCGGAATCAGATGAATAAATGGCCCCGGCAGCAGAAGTCACCGGTATCTATACTTTGTTCGGACGAGCTTGGCAAGAGAGTGGGCAATCGGAACGGCGAAGTTGCTCAACAGAGGCGGTAAGGACCTGTCATTGCGAGGAGCGCCAGGCCCGCGTTCCGCGGGAAAGCAATCCCGGATTCGTTCCAGCCACGCATGAGAATAGAGATTGCTTCGCTGAGTTCAAACGTCTCGTGTTTTCTCATCTGCGCACATCTGTGGAATCTGCGGATTAGACAACGTTTTGAAGGGCCAGGTTTTAGCCTGGGAAGGGTAAGTCAGTACGGCTCCCTTTAAAACCAGAGAATCCGATCCGCAGATTTCTCAGATGATCGCAGATTCAGGAGAACAACAAGCCTCCGGTGTCGAAGAGGCCCAGCTATTGAACTATCTCAAGGCAACGGGGCTGTAATTCCGGGTACACCATACTTAATTCCGCCGAGGTGTCCTCTGCAGAATGTATCCAATATTTTGGCGGTGCAGATCTGAAATGACAGCGCCTCGGTTTACCGGAATAGAGCAATCGGGGGTCATCTGATTCACTACAGTACCACCGATAAGATGATTTCTGGAACAGCCAATTCTGGAACCGGTTTTTCAAAGATTAATCCCATAATAACGATCAGGAACCACAACACGCGCGAATCTAGCCATCAATAGACAATGACACTCTCCCTAGTTCCACTCACGAATTAAGTATGGTGTACCCGGAATTGAGCACGCAGTTCATGTCAATAATAACATTCGTAGTGCGCCGCCAGCGGTACTGGAAATGACCGGCAAGATGCCGGTCCTACTAAAGGCAAGAAACCGGCAGGCTGGAATCCTGCGCTGAACGCAGGACTGACCCACGTTGGCAACCCTGTTTACCCTACCAACAGCCATTTAGAGTTTTTGCAGGAGGGGTCGGGCCCACTCGGCGTGGCGCCAATAGGCATCGTAAAGCTGAGAGCCGTCGATACACCTCGATGTTGCATTATGCATGCTCGCCGTGCGCGGAGCACCACAAAAAGCGGGTTCCCGATGGCCTTCTCAGCGCCCAGAGATTGCTTCGCTGCGCTCGCAATGACAGGCCCTGGGTGATACGCTCACAACGGCAGTCTTTGGTCACGCGGGGCGACTTCGGCGGCCTACGCCAGATATGACTTGGCCTGCTCATGAACTGTAGCGCTGACATTCCGAGGGACTTTATCCACAATCTCGGCCAAGGCTGATTTCACTTTATTATGCAAATCCGGTTTCAGTTTGCGGACCTGCTGAAAAGTATTTAACAATCGGCTGGCATTGTAACCGTTAATGCTTGCCAATTCGATCACCGCATTTGTCAGCCACTGTATTCCTCGGTCCGTCCATACCATTTTATTGTTTGTCGCCATCGAGAAGAAGAGCGCCCGTACCCAGGTGGGTTGATTGATGTCGAATGTACTTCGTTTTTTTTCGGCTTCGATCATGTCGAAAACATCGTCTCTGGTCCCGCTTCCTACGATACGCAGATAATTGGCATAGCCGCTCACATGTTGATGCCAGGCATTATACGCCTGCTTAAGCAACCCGAGTCTCTCTATAGAAGAGCTTCTATTCAGGGCCAAAAGAGCAGCCACTCGGTCGGTGGCCGTAGTTGCGGATCGATAATGTTCGAGTATCAATTGATGACTTTCCGCTGAATCGTCGATTGCAATTAAATCCAGAAGCACATTTTTGAGAATGCATTCCTCTATCCCGTCACGGGGCGATTTTCGCGGCTTATAGGTGTCCAATTTATGGAATAATGTCAATAGGTCATCTCTGAAGTTTCTGTTGATCTCCAGCATCAGTCTTTCTTTTGCCGTCACCAATTCTTGGTACCAGGCAGCGTATTTTCTGTCCAGTGGCTGTTCTTCAATACGCAAGAGATATATTCTCAGTCCTGGAGGTAAATTGCTGTCAGCCAGGATTTCTCCATAAAGTGAGATCCAATCCTGCTCTATTTCGTAAGCAGGATTCATCAGCAGCGCAATACGCTGAGTGTCCGTCAATCGGCGCATCGCTTCCACTCGATTAAATTCATTATTATCAATGCGAGCCTGGAGCCTTAGCGCTTCAGGAGGAGCATTTTCATATCGAAACGTGCCGTAAAAAGAATAGTTCCGGTTCAGCGATACAACCGCGGGAAATGCTTGTATGTTTTGGAAAACCAAATCCTCTGTTTTTTCCTTAATTTCGAATATGCCTTCCGTTCCTGGAATTGTTTCACCACGATCATTTATCAGCGCCAACTCAATGGGAATGTGGAAACCCGGTTCCTTATCACCAGGGTCCTGACTGAAATGGACACTTAATTCCTTCTTGGATTCGTCATATTGAGTGTGCGCAATCACTTCCGGGTAGCCGATCCTGAAGAGCCAGCCTTGCTTGAACAGGTCGAGAGATCGGCCGGAAACCTCCTCGAAGCAAGCAAAAAATTGGTCGGTGTTGGCATTGGAGTGCTTGTAACGGGAAAAATAAAGCTCCTTCCCTGCGCGGAAATTCTCCTTGCCCAAAATAAGCCTCAACATTCTTATTACTTCCGCAGCTTTAACGTAGGTCACTCCGTCAATCAATTCATCAGGATCGTTGAAATGATCTCGCACTATGCGCCCCGCTCGACCGCTGTCCTCTATGGCGAGCGGACCCATAAGTGGATTTCGAATGCTGTCTACCTGAGTTAATCTGATAAACGTGGGATTAAAAAGATCGGCTGAGAACTGGCGCTCGACGTCAACAGTATAAGCTTCATTGAGCCAGACGTCGAAGGGTGTCTCCATTGTGGTTTCACTGCCGCACTGGTTATGTTCGAATTCATGCACGATAACAGCATGAGAATATAGCAGATTCTGATCCAATGTATGCTCATCGATGAGTGCGGCGTCAGTAACTATCGTTGTGTTCCCCATATTTTCCATGCCGCCGAAATTGGATTTGGCCATACAGATCGTTCGATAAGTGTCCAGCAGGTATTCGTAATTTTGTGTCTTTTTTATCCAAAGCACGGACTGTTTCAAAATATCCATTGGAATTCGGGCATGAGCAGCTCTTCCGGGCGGTACAAGATATTCCAGCTGCACGGTTCGACCGTTCTCATAAGTGACGCTATCTATCAGCATGTCCCAGGTGCCGACACAAACAAGAAACAAGTACGGCGCCATTGGTATATTATTTTCATAAGTTATGATCTGCCTAGACGCATCTCCCGGTTTGGGTACGGGTTTGCCTTCCGGATTCCTCTCGCGACTGATGTTTCCATTGCTGATCAGATGAGTGTAACGTGCATCCGCCTCAATAGTTGTGGTCATCGTGCATTTCGCTCGGCAATCATCATAGATCGGCATAATTCGCTGAAAGCCCCATTGCTGACATTGGGACACATATTGTTGAGGCGCGCCCGCCGGGGTGGCGTCTTTATAAATTCCTTCCAAAATATTATCCGAAGGAAAACACCGGGTTGTGGTTCTCACGCGAAATCCAGCGCCGGGATGTATGGGGTGAGGCAATGGAATGATAAGTTTGTTATCCTGGTGCCGGTAATCAAACTCCAACAACATTCCCGGGTCTTCGAGATGGTCGCCATCCAGCAGCCACTCTACCTTTGCAATTTCCAAATTCTTCGCATCGAGTTCAATGCGATCCAAAGGTATCTTTGCGCTTATATCTAGAACATTGGTCGCTTCCACAAAACCGTCAAGGAAATTCAAGTAAATAGTGAGATGGTTCAATTTTACCGGTAATTCACCGAAGTCTTCCCGCCTGTACCTACAATCCTGATCTGCCAATGCCGTTCACTCCTTTCTAAACCGCGGCCCGCATTTCATTGACGTTGATTTCGGCTGTTGCCGGTCTATTGGTCATCGCAATGAGCACCAGGATAGCCGCTGTAATGCATACGGAATTGAATCCCAAACTAGTGAAAATAGCTTCCATTCCCCAGACGGACTGTACCCAGGCGGCGACTTTGACTGCCACCGAACCCACCCCGAAGGTAAGAACGAATTTCAGGCCGAAGGCGGAATGATGCCATCTTTCAGGCGTAAATCGCGCTACCAGGGTATTTTCGCAGGGTTGGTTTCCCAGGAGAAAAAAGAAGTAGGCCATGGAAAGACCGGCCAGGGTGAAATCTTGAGTAGCTGCCATGAGAAATGCTAATGGGATGCAAGCAGCATGGCATACAAGATAAATAAGCCTGGCGTCGTAACGCTCGCCTGCATGGCCACCAATATACTGTCCAACCATACCCACAGCGTACACTAGGGATGTAACCAAGGTAGCCATAAGATTGCTGGACAACCCCTCTGACCAAAAAGCAGAAGCGGTTCGAAGGATTTGAGTGCCTTTTAGCTCAAGATATGAGGGGATAATCACCGTCGCCCCCGTAAATGCAAGCCCAGCCAGTCCTGCTGCTATGAGTAGGGCAACGAATGCTCCTATCCGGCCATTTTCGCCATCAGATTGTTTTTTCGCCATTTCGATTTGTGTTTTGGCCATAGGAAATATCAGCATCAGAAGGAAGCCAATCAAGTTTAATGTTCCCAGTGCCAGGAATGCAGTCCCCGGCCCAGAGATCCAGTTGAAAATTCCTGTTGCCAGCGGAGCAATTACCAGTCCTAAACCTCCGAAAACCGCGTTGTATCCCATCGCAACCGTAAGTCGTTTGACCCCTTTCGAAATAAGACCCATCCCAATGGGATGATAAATTCCCGAAAAGAATCCTATGCCGGCGAGCGCCAGAGAGAGCGCCCAGGCCGAATCGACCCAGATGGCCGCTGCCATGCCACTTACACCGGCCCCGAGGAACATAACGATCATCAATATGCGCCCGCCTACGCGATCGCCAGCTATCCCCCAGGGGAGCGCGGTAACTCCAAAGAGAAGATACTGCCAGAACGGAAGAGCCAAAGTTTGTGCGAGGTCCAGGTTCAGGCTGGCAGTCAGAGGTAGAACAAGATTCGGAAAGACAAACATATTGTAATGAGACATCATGTGCCCGAAATTAGTTACAATCAGTATACGTTTCTCAGAAAATTCCAACCTGTGCGACCTCCAGCAAAAAAATGGCACCCCCGGCGAGCCGGCTACGACCTGGAATACTAATGCTTTTTCGAGACTTGGTCCAGGCTCCGGCATGTATGCCGGTTGACGGCTTTTCATCAATGAACATATTAATTTTTGATGAAATAAAAAAGGGGGATTGTTTTCATCCCCTGGGGGAGGAACGGACATGGCAATTAAATTCGAATGGGAAACTGATTTAGAGAAGGCGTTGTCCCGTGGGAAGACTGAGAAGAAAAATGTCGTCCTGGATTTCTTCAATCCCGGATGAATTGGTTGTCAGCAAATGGATGCGGTTACGTATCCCGACGACAAAGTAGGGAATTTTCTGAAGAACAGAGTAATTCCCGTCAGGGTAGTTTATAATCAGAAACCACTGTCCGATGATTTTAACGTGAAGTGGACCCCTACTATCATCACCTTGGATTGGGATGGTAAAGAAAGCCATCGAACGGTAGGTTTTCTTTCCCCCGAAGAATTGGTACCGTCATTGTTACTTGGAATCGGTAAATCTCACTATGAAGCGGGCCGCTTTGAGGAAGCAATCTCAAATTTCGATGAACTCTTGAAAGAATATCCGAAAAGTGACTGCGCGCCCGAGGCGATCTATCTTCGAGGAGTATCTCTTTACAAAAATACTAAGGACCCAAAGCCTCTCAAGGGAGCATATGAAAAATTGGCTGCGGAATATCCGGATGCTCAATGGACGAAAAGGGCTTATCCATATAGATTACTTTAAAAAGAGGGGGCGAAAAAATCTCCGGGAACCAATTCATGGTTCCTCCCTGTGCATAGTTTTATAAACACCATAATCATTTTCATGGTGATGGTGTGTATTTCTGTCTAATCTCCAGGGCAGTATCCTCCTATGGATGACCAGACAATTTCAGGCTCACCCGGAAAACAACGTGTGAGTTCAGGCGTGCCGCAATTGGATCGTCTACTGGGCGGTTTATTCGTCGGGGACAATGTTGTCTGGCACGATGACGCAGGCAGTCTTGCGTCAGTATTCTGCCTTAATTTTTTGCAAGCGTCAGAGAAGCTAACGAAACCAATAATATATGTCAGCTTCGACCGCTCACTCCGTAATTTGTTAGAAAAATTGGGCCCTCTAGCTGAATATCCAAATCTCACCATTCTGGATTGTTTCACATGGGGCAAAGGAGCGGGCTCTGACATTTTCTTGAGATTTTATGGAGAAGATCATCCTGAATGGCCGTGCAAAGTAGTGCGGGTGGAAGAACCGCGTAACGTGAAAATTGTAATGGAAGCTGTTTACGGGCTTCACTCGACTTTGGCGGACGATGTTCGTCTTGTCTTCGAGAGCATCACGGGTATGCAGGAACTCTGGGGGGGAGAGGATTCTATCATTAAATTCTATAGCCATTCCTGCCCCCGTCTTTACGAGCTCAATACGGTGGCTTACTGGGTCCTTGAGAAAAATGCTCATTCATCGAGACTTCGCGCGCAGATAAACCAAATTGCGCAAGTAGCTATTGAGTTATCGATAAAGAGAGGCACTACATCGTTAACAATACTGAAAGCGGAAAATAGAAGCCTTAATACTCAGCACAAGCCGTGCCAATACTGGACCAAGGATCTGGCAGTAGCATTTGAAGATGATAAACACATTTCCGGAAGGATCGAATTGGGCCAGCGCATAAAGGAAGTGCGTACAAGAAGGGGGTTCTCGCAAACGGAGCTTGCTCGGCTTGTGGGAGTAACACCAAGCACAATTTCCCAGGTAGAGAGCAATCTCATTTATCCTTCTCTCCCAGCCCTGCTGAAAATGGCAGAGGTTCTGGCTGTTGATGTCCGATCTTTCTTTCAGGCAGCAACAGAATCGACGAAGCGGTTAGTTTTTCCTGCTAGTGAGGCTACGGATGTTAAGATTTCAGAGATACCGGGCGGCTCGTTCATGGCGAAGTCATTAATTCCATTGGATTTTGATGCCGAGGCCGAGCCCTACGTAATCGAAATCCCTCCTGAAACCAAAATTTCCGCTCATTTTTTTGCGCATAAAGGTGACGAAATAGGATACCTGCTTAGTGGAAAGCTCTAGATGAGAGTGGATAATGCTGTTTACAAACTCCGCACCGGGGACCTGGTTTATCTCACTTCCGAAATGCCTACGGAGTGGCACAACCCCGGTCCATCCTCCGGCGAGATTATTATGGATTAAGATGAAATAATAGATGACTAATGCTTCAAACCCGCTCACCGGTGATATGTCTAATAGGGACGGACTCGAACCCGCCCCTATTAGTTCCACCTACGCTGGGGATGGCCGCAAGCGAGTTTCCAACTACATTCGAACCGACGATCTCGCGGGTAATATTCTTTTCATCGCCTGTCCGTTTCCACTTAAAATAGCGTCGATTTCCTGGCGATCCGAGTCCATGATATAAGGTATTCCTGAAATCTCTGACGCGTCGCGAGTCAAAGACACTAAATCATTTCGATCTATATACTTAAATGCGAATTTGCGAGCGCCTGCCATTAACTGTTGCAATCCTTGGCGCACCCTTTCAACATAGGAATTAATACCATGGCGCCGGCGGGCAGCTTCATGAAATCATTCCCAAACCGCTCCTTAAGCTCGGCCCCGACGGCAAACAGGTTGAGATAACCTTCTTCAACACTCTTTCCTTCCAATTCCATTTTTTCGGCCAGTTGCCTTCCATTTGTAAGATCTATGCCACATCAAAGTTATTCTTTGGTTATTAATCCGGGCCGTGTATACTAATTGTAACCCCATCAGAGCACCCACACTGCGGAACGTTCTCGGAAAATTGGATATCAATCAAAAGAGGTTTCTCGCATGCAAGATTTGTATCAGGAATTGGCTAAGAAGCTCGACGACATGCCAAACGGGTATCCCCCTACGGAAAATGGCGTTGAGCTGAAAATTCTGAAAAAAATTTTCACTCCGGAAGAAGCTGAGTTCTGGCTAAAGCTGAAACTCATTCCCGAAACCGCCGGAGCTATAGCTGAACGATTGGGCGCTACATTGGGTGAGATTCAGAGCAAATTGGACAACATGGCGGTCAAAGGCCAAATCGCGTCCATTAAAGTAGCGAATAACCAAGTCTATATGCAAATGCCGTTTATAATAGGGATCTTCGAGTTTCAGTTGAATCGGATCGATAAAGAACTTGCCGACTTAGTAGAAGAATACGCTCCAGAATTGATGTCCCGTCTAGGTGGATTTACCCCTTCGTTGACCCGGGTCGTACCCGTGAACGCCACGATAGATGCGCAGCACCAAACCCATAGGTACGAAGACGTAAAGCTGATGCTGGAAAAGGCAAAATCGTTTCAGCTGCAGGATTGCATTTGTAGGAAAGAAGCAGCATTGCAAGGGCATCCTTGCAAGCATTCCGTAGAAGTCTGCCTCGGCCTGTCCTTCCAGGAGGATGGGTTTGAAAAGTACAGTCAGGGCAGGATTGTTTCGAGAGAGGAAGCTATGCAGGTAATGGCCAAGGCTGAAGAAGAAGGCCTTGTTCATACCACCTATAATGTGAAATCAGGCCACATGTATGTGTGCAACTGTTGCTCGTGCTGCTGTGGAATTCTCCGCGGAATCAAATACTTCAATGCTCCGTATTTAATGGCTAAGAGCAATTTTGTCGCTCTGATTGACCGGGACGAATGCGCTGCCTGTGGCGTATGCGCCGATGAGCGTTGCCCAATGAAGGCTATTGTAGAGGAAGACGGTTCATATAAAGTTCTTCCTGAACGATGCATCGGGTGCGGAGTCTGCACTAAAACGTGCCCTACTGGAGCAATCGGCCTGATTGCAAAATCCGAGGGAGAGCGAGATGAACCGCCCGCAAACCTGATGGAATGGGCCGGCAAACGCGCAGAGGCCAGAGGGATAAAGATAATCGTTTAATTGTATTCCGGAGTAGGTCTTCGGGGTGGCGTCATGAAAGTACGAAGTAGGTCCCTACCCACGGGCTGGTACCCTGATTCAGCCGTTGAGTGCAAACGCGAAATAGATGATTTCCTCCGAGGGTTCACACCGCCGGAAGGAAGCTGGATAGGGGGTGTAGTTCCTCACGCCGGCTGGTATTTTTCAGGGAAGCTTGCGGCTCGAGTGATAAGCGTTCTTTCCGGAGCACCATCTCCTGATCGTGTGGTCATTTACGGCGGACATCTGCGAGGTAACAGCAACCCCATAGTGTATACAGAAGATGTTTGGGAAACTCCCATGGGCACCCAGGCTATGGATGCCGAAATAGCGCGAGAACTGATTGCCAAGGGTCATGCCGTGGAGCCCGGACCCGGATTCACTGATAACACTGTTGAGATTCAGCTTCCGATAATAAAGCGCTTTTTTGATGGAGTGCCTTTGATTGCGACCCACTCACCGTCATCGGAAAAAGCTGTCCGGTTTGCGGCGGCGGTGGACGAGCTTCTCAAATCGCGAGGCTTAGCTGCTGTTTTTTTGGGATCAGCGGATCTTACTCATTATGGCCCGAATTATGGATTTACACCGCACGGCACAGGATCCTCGGCAGTAAAATGGGTGAAAGATGAAAACGATCACTCTCTGATCCGGAAAGCCATTGCCATGGATGCGCAGGCTCTGCTTGAAGATGCGCGAGCCAAGCGCAATACATGTTCTGCGGGTCCAATCGCCTCGGTGATTGAAAGCGCCGTCAGGAACGGGGCCAAGGCGGGAAGACTCGTCGAATACTACACCAGTTATGACATCATGCCCGGCTCCAGTTTTGTGGGATACGCTGGAATCATTTTTTGAAAATGGATTGTGCCGTTAGCTCCGTTTGAAAATGCGACACGGAGCGAAATGTCATTGCGAGGGAGCCAGCCCGAAGCAATCTCCATTGTGGGACACGCTTCCAGCCTGTCTATTAGAATGACCGGCAAGATGCCGGTCCTACCGAAGATGAGATTGCTTTCCCACGGAACGCGGGATTTCACTTCTCGCAATGACAATACTGGCCCACATCCTGAAGCAAAGCCTACGAGCCACGCCTCGATAAGATCGGAAAGATCTGCGGAGCTAATTTCAATTCAAAATCGCCTTTTTTAAAAGCGAATCGGCATTAGAGTCTTCCAGGAGTGGGGTTAAAAAGGGCCATTATGCTGACGCCAGCTGAGCGCACTGAGCGCATTCAGGCGCTACGGATTCGACCTCGTACAGCTTTTGGTCTTCTTCCACCCCCTTCAGACAAACCACAAATTCATCCGACACATTTACGCAAGCCGAGATTGTATTATAGGTGGCCTCGGAAATCACGACTTTGCCGTATCCGGCCACGTGCTGAATTCGATCGGTTAGATTCACCGGCGACCCAACGATGCCGTATTTTGCCCGGCTTTCTGTCCCTATGTTGCCGACGATGACTTCGCCGGTATGAATCCCGATGCCCATTGACAGCTCGGGTAATCCGCGGGCAGCATTCTCATTTTGAAAACCCTTCATTTCCTGCTGCATGTCCAACGCACAATTCACTGCGGCCAAAGCTCTGGTTTCTGTATCGGCTTCCGTCCCGTTGAAGAAGACCAAAACGGAATCTCCATAGAAATCTACAATAATGCCCCGATATCGTTCGATCACGGCGATCATCCTGGAAAAATATCTGTTGAGCATTTTGATGACTTGCTCAGGCTGGAGCCTTTCCGTTTTTGACGTAAAATCTCGTAAGTCGGACATCATTATCGTGACTTTTCGTTTTTCTCCTCCAAGACGCAGCGCCTCAGGTTTGTTCATCAATTCTTCAGCAATTTTCTTATCAACATAACGTCCGAACGTCTGCTCAATCAGGTCTCGTCGCTCAAGACCGTCCATCATTATATTAAAATTACGCTTTAGTTCTCCTATTTCGTCGGATCTGTCTTCAGACAGCTTTCCACTGTAATCGCCGGTACTGACTTTCGCTGCCGCTGCCGAGATGTCACTGACGGAGGTGCCCACAGATCGGGTCGTTTCTCGAATAAGGATCAGAATAACTAATAAGGCCACCATACCGGCAATAGCGTAATAGAACCGGAATTCGATTATGGGCCGCAACACCTCTGAACCTTTCAAATAGAGGATTATGTACCAATTTACTGAAGGAATTTTGTAGAAACCAGCGACAACGTCGGGCGGGTGCCCCTGTCCAAAGACAGTGCCAAATGATTTGCGGCGGATTTCTTTGAGGACCCGTTTTTCCAAAGGATCGCCTGTTTCCCCCAGCATTCTCTTGGATGACATCGACTTGTCAGTATGGGCCAGCAGTTGTCCGGTGCTCGTGACAAGGCAAGCACTGCTGCCTTCAGCGTGAACCATCCTCCTGATCGGTTCCATAAACGCATCAAAGCTGATGCGCACGAGCAGCTTTTTGGTAGCGCCCGTATTTTCATCTTCAATGGGTTTAATTATTCTTAAGGTTCGATCTAGTGCGAATGGATCGGTTGTTGGAGCGCAAAAGCCGAATTCTTCACAGACTTCCATTACATACAGCCCTTCACCAAGATCGCTTTCGGCCTGGGCTTCAGTGGAGGAACTCTGCTGCGAGCCGTTTGACTGGGGTTTCCCGGTTTCGATATCTACAAAAAGAACACCCGGTTTTTGCGCCAGTTGCTGGATGAGGTAAGCCTGAGTGATGTAATGGTCCGGAATGTTTTCTGATTTTGCAATTAGATTAATGAGTTCCAGTTTCTCATCCAATCGCATGGTTATAACGTGAGCCGTTTTTTCGAGTTCAAGACGAGCAATATCCCTCCATTGTTGGAGAAGATACTCCCTGGCATAGAAGAATCCCGCCACACCCACCAATACCAATATCAGGGCCACAGGCAGCAGTAGCAAAAGAACAAAACGTCTTTGTAATGAAAAAATCATATCTTATCCTGTTTGCGGCCCAATAGCGTCACAGACAAATAGGGGCGGCAAACTGTATCCTCATTTCGTTTGGACTATACACAAGACAAATAAAGCGCCAAAGTGTTACATCCGGAATCAAATCTCCGATCCTCAAGCGCAGAATTATTTTTTGATTACGGTCAGCAGCATCTTAAATCGTGTAGTCGCATGTACCGAGTGCGGGACATTGATCGGCATAACCACTACTTCCCCTGTTCTGGCGACCACATCTTTCCCGCCGATATTCAGCAGAACTTCGCCATCAAGGACCTGGACAAAGGCATCTCCCGAAGCGGAGTGGGTGCTCAATCCCTCATCTTTGTCAAACGCGAACAGGGTCAGACTCATGCTTTCGGTCTGCGCCAACGTCCTGCTGACCACTTTTCCTTCCGAATAATCAACAAGTTCGACTAACTTGTGTGCCTCGGAAAAAGAGATATTCTTAATCACATTTTGCTGAGTCAATGTGTGCTCCTCTTTGTACCCCGGGCCTTACGATGTACGGCCATTCGGATCGTCACTACTACAGTGAATAATTTTAATCAATAGCCGAAAAATGGTTAAATTTCCTGCCTAATGCTTGGGCATGGACATGGGCATGGAGCCGTGGCCCGAATCCGGCTTCATTTTCAGCATCTTCTTTTTCGGCTTTAACGCTTCCAATGTTATTTCCGAATATGCGACAATCTTCTCACCCTTATGTTCGGTTTTAAATTTCTCCGCGTCTTCTTTCTTGGAGAACGGCACCACTTCCGAGCCCATTGTGGCTTGGACATCACTTTCCAAAACATAAAGCCCAGTCTTTGCGTCCAAGAATTTCTTGGTGGTGTCATCCGTCACGTAAACATTCTTAATATTTCCTGCATCAAATCCGTATTTGGCCGGCTCGAGGATGTACCGGAACATGTCCCCGGCCCCGTCGAACCCGACTACTTTACCGTCATTGAAAACCACGGCCGCAGGTCCGGGAACACCGTGCTCGATATTCATATGGCAAATGGGGCATTCGGTTGAAGTGTCCAGTTTTGAGCCATTCGGAAGATCCAACACCGCGGCTGTTGCATTGCCCGCCATCCACAACATGCTGGTGAAAACGAGCGCTGGAAGCGATAACGTCCTAAAATTTGGTGACATCTCAAAGTTCCTTTCCGTTAATTGACGATTCGAGATTGCCTCTTGAATTCAATTTCCTTGATGAGGCAGTAAATATTGGGAACTACATAGATCGTTATTATATCAATGGTCATTCCACCGAAGAGGGGCAACGCCATGGGGACGGCAACATCAGCTCCTTTGCCCTGGGAGGTCAAAACCGGAATCAAAGCAAGCACAGCAGTGGCAGTAGTCATGAGAGCGGGCCTCACCCTTTTCATTCCCGCCTCAACCACTGCTTCTCTGATCTCGTCCACCGAATGAAAAGTCCGGGACGCGAAAACCTGATCCTGATAGGTTTGCATGATCACACCATCATTGGTGGCTATCCCGAAAAGGGCTAGAAATCCGACCCAAACCGCCACGCTGAGGTTGTATGGCCTCACCTGAAAGAGGTCTCTCATATTGACCCCAAAGACGTGAAAATCTAGGAACCAAGGCTGCGAATAAAGCCAGAGCATCAAGAAACCGCCTGACCAGGCTACGAAAATTCCTGAAAATACGTTAAGCGAGGTAGGGACCGAGTGGAACTGGAAGTAGAGAACCAAAAAAATCAATGCAAGCGCTAATGGGATCACAAGTCGAAGTGTCTGTTCGGACCGAACCTGGCTCTCGTATGAGCCGGCAAATGTGTACGAGGACCCCGCCGGAAGCTTCAGCTCACCTGTTTTGATTTTATCCTGTAAATAGTTATTCGCCGCCTGTACAACGTCGACCTCGGCTTTGCCCGGCTTTTTGTCGAATAGGACGTAGCTTACGAGGAAAGTGTCTTCACTTTTAATCGTCATGGGGCCGGGAGTGTACTTAATGTGAGCCACGAGATTTAGCGGGACTTGTACTCCCTCCATCCCAGGAATCATTATATTCTGCAGCGCTTCAAGAGAGTCGCGCAGCTCTCGTTCATAACGAACTCGCACAGGATAGCGCTCTCTCCCCTCCACAGTGGTCGTAAGTCGTTTGCCGCCGATAGCGATCTCGACGACGTCCTGCACGTCCTGAATTTTTATGCCGTACCGGGCAATGGCTTTGCGGTCTATATTAATCTCAAGATAAGGATTACCGATCACCCGATCCGCAATAACCGATGAGGGCTCAACCGAGGGCACTTCCTTGAGGAATTTCTCAATTTCCATCCCGACCTGTTCAACTTCAGCAAGGCTCTTGCCGCGCACTTTTACTCCCATGGCCGCTCTCATTCCGCTCTGCAGCATCACGACCCGAGCGGCTATGGGTTGGAGTTTCGGGGCTGAAGTGGTTCCAGGCAAGCTCGCCGCTTTCAGGATCTCCTTCCAAATATCTCCGGACGACTTGATTTGCGGTCTCCAGTTTCTAATCGGCTTGCCCGTTTTAGGATCCGTTACCCGCTCGCCGGTTTCCGGATCAATTTTGTATTCCGGCAAGTAATTGATAACCGTTTCAATCATGGAGAGAGGGGCGGGGTCGAGGGCGCTCTCCACCCTTCCGATTTTACCTACGACCGACTCGACCTCGGGTATGGCTCTAATGGCCATGTCTTGTTTTTGAATAACGTCCAGGGCTTCACCGATGCCCGCATGAGGCATCGTGGTTGGCATGTACAAGAAAGATCCTTCATCCAAATCAGGCATAAACTCCTTGCCAAGACCGGGAAACTTGTGTATCAGCTTGGACCATAGCCAGGTCTGGCGAACTGGATCCCGCCCCTCAGTGATTGGAGGAGAGGGAGCAGCATCTGTTTTAACCTCTGGCTTCTGAACAAGCTGGGCTGTCGCGACCGGCTTGTCCCACACTGCCACCTTCTTCACCGTCCAAGGAATAAACCCGAAAACGTAATCGAATCCGAGCCAAACGGTCGCGCCGAAGAGCACCAGACAAAGCGGTATGACTAGGAACGTGGCTTTATGCGCAAGCGTCCACCGCAAAATCGAGGTGTAATAGTGAGTGACGATCTTTCGTATTCCTAACAACCCAAAAATTATTCCCGAGCAGAAAATTACGTTGCGGATCAGCCCGGCCGACGGTCCGAGTGGCAACCAGTGGTCCGATAGCAAAACAACAACAAATGCCAGAGCGATCCAATTGAGCACAGTCGGCGCTTTTTCGGAATATCTCTCAGGCATAAACTGACGGGCCAGTTTAAAAATTCCTATAAATACCACTGCTGCGCCCACCCACCAGGAAAGCGTAGCGCCAAGCCAAATCCCAAGCAGTGCTATCACGGCGTTGACAATAAGGAGTGTGTTGCGCCGCCATGTCCGCGGCGAGAACAGCACGTAAGCCAACGGTGGTATTATAGCCAGCGCTAAAACGAGGGCTGCGCCAACTGCGAACGTCTTGGTATAGGCGACCGGCTTGAACAGCTTCCCCTCAGCTCCGGTCAAAGTAAATACGGGAAGAAATGAGATGATGGTAGTAAGTGATGAGGTTATTACCGCGCCCCCAACCTCCGCAGATGCATCCCGGACAATTCGGAACATATTCTTACTCTTGCCCGGACCTTCCTCTTCCATATGCCTCAAAATATTTTCACAAAGGATGATCCCCATGTCCACCATGACGCCGATCGCTATGGCGATTCCGGTCAGCGCCATGATGTTGGCTTCGATGCCGACCGTTTTCATCACTATGAACGTGCCCAGAATAGCGAGAGGTAAGATCATGGAAATCAGAGCGGAACTCACTATATGACTAACCATGACAATAACGACGATTATCGTTACCAGGGTTTCTTCACCAAGGGCTCTTCTGAGAGTATCCAAGGTCTCATAAATAAGATGTGTGCGATCATAGAAGGGCACGATTTTTACTTGCGATACCCTGCCGTCCGCAAGTGTCTTGGTGGGTAAACCGGGAGCGATCTGCTTAATTCGTTCCTTGACGTTTTTTATGACCTGAAGGGGATTTTCGCCGAATCTCACCAGCACTACGCCGCCCACTACCTCGGCGCCCTCTTTATCCAGGGCCCCACGTCGCATCTCCGGCCCCAGAGATACAGTGGCCACATCTTTGATATAAAGTGGAACATTATTAGTCATTTTGACGACGGCGTATTCCACATCTTCGACGGAACGAATGAAACCGAGCCCCCGTATCGTGTACTCCGCGCGGTTCACCTCAATCGTCCCCGCGCCGACATCTCGGTTAGCAAGTCTTACGGCGTCAAAGATCATCGGGAGCGTTATGCTATGGGCCCTCATAGCATCCGGATTTATGTCTATCTGATATTCCTTGACGTAGCCCCCGATGGAAGCAACCTCGCTTACACCGCCGGCAGACTGCAGAGCGTAACGAACGGTGAAGTCCTGAACAGTTCTCAGTTCGTCCAGGCCGAAGCCTTCCCCTTCCACTGTGTACCAGAAGACCTGACCCAGAGCCGTTGCGTCCGGTCCCAGCGTAGGCTGCACCTGTTCGGGTAGAGTGCCGGCGGGGAGGGAATTAAGCTTCTCGAGTATGCGGGAACGAGACCAGTAAAACTCGACGTCTTCCTTGAAGATTATGTAAATGGTGGAAAATCCGAAGAACGAGTTGCTCCGGATAGTCTTGACCCCCGGTACGCCTAGTAGGGAAACAGTCAGAGGGTATGTGATCTGGTCCTCAATGTCCTTGGGCGAACGTCCGGCCCATTCAGTGAAAACTATTTGTTGGTTTTCTCCGATGTCGGGGATAGCGTCTACCGGCACGGGATTCCTCGGTAGACCAGGGATCTGCCAGTCAAAGGGCGCAACCATCAACCCGTAAAGAACGGTTCCAACAAGTATCATAACCACTAGAAGCTTCTGTTGGATCCAAAAGCCCATGAACCTGGCGAAAAATGAATCACCGACGGGTGAATTGTGAGTAACATGTGGTGGTTGCTGAGTGGGAGTCATTTTGCTTCCCCCTCGTGATGGGACTGAGAGCCGTCGTTATGCCTCTGTCCTACCTTTGCCGAATCCTTGGTATCCGGTTTCGATTCAGACACCTTTTCAGATTTCTCACTCCCAGGAACTTTTTCTTGACTCTTTTCTGCGGATGCTTTCGCCGGGCCTTCAGGAGGTATGGTTTCTTCCAGTGTTCCGCACTTGAACATGTCCTGACCCTTAAAAGGTTTACGGCCAAAGTACGGATTTCTGATTTCCTTAGTGTCCTCTATCCAATAAGCGCCCTTCTGGTCAAAGGCCATAGGGCAATGGTATAGAAAAAGGGGCTGAGACATGACATGGCGGAATCCCATAATTGTCCGCGCGAATGACTCGGAAAGGGGATCGAAAGCCTCTCGCTGGATTTGTATGTCTCTATTCTCCGCGATCTTGCTTATTTCTTTGTGCATCTTCTTCAAAGAGCTTATTCCAGGATTCTTTGGCTTGGGGGTCCAGAAGATCGGTCTTCATCCCATGTAGCGCCGCATCCAGATCCTTCGCTTTGTTGCCGGCCAGTTCGCTGTTATCTTCCACCAGTGCGTCCTTGAGACTCAAGTATTCCTTTATAGCGGGAGTTAACTGTTGCAGAAACTCGACAGGGGCGCTTATCTTCTCGACTATTTCCTCTTCCGGCGCCGATGGAGTTTCTTGGGCTGCTTTTTTCTCGGGCGGATGCATCATGCTGGGCTTACCGACTATTTGCATCGCGCTGTCAATTTTGAAATTTCCTCTGGAAACGACCTTCTCGCCTTCTTTGATGCCCTTGTACACTACGTATTTGTCACCGCCCGCGGACCGAGGACTACCTCCCTCAATTCATAAGTAGGTCGTCAGTGTTTGGGACCTCCACATAAACTATCGCTCGTTTGCCGGTTATCAACGGCGCCGAGGCTGGTATGACCAGCGGCAATTCCGGATCTTTGATATCGGCATAACCGTAAGCGGAAGGCGGTCTGAGCGGCATCTTGCTATCCGGACAGATTCCGGGTTCCGAGCTGGGATTATCTGACGGATGAAGCGGACAGATGTATTTTCCGACCCATTCTTTTTTGATCACATGTCCCTTGGCGTCTACTTCGGCTGCAAGTTCCGCATGTCACGAACATTCCCGGCCTCAATGTCAGATCGGAATTATCCGCCTCCACGCGGACCTTCACCGTGCGAGTCTTCACATCCAGCATGGGGTCCACAAACAATACTTTGCCGGAGAACTTCCTCCCTGGCGCCGCCGGAGTTGTAAACACGACATCCTGACCGTACCTGATCCACGGCAAGTCACTCTCGTAAGCGTCCATTTTGACCCATACAGCAGAGAGATCGTTGATCATGTACATTTCCTGCCCCTCTTTTACGAATTGGCCGAGATTTGCCAACTTTTGGGTGACTACCCCAGTAATGGGGGCACGGAGGGTTATGTACAAGTCCGGTTTTTGGTTCTTCTTTATTTGGTCGACCTGGTCCTGCGTAAGGCCATATTGGATCAGCTTTTCCTCAGATCCCTTAATCATGGATGGATCGTTTCCTTCACCCCCTTTAAGTGTTTCAAAGAGTTCGACCTCCGACTTGATGAGGGTAGGGCTCCAGATCTTGACCATCGGCTGGCCCTTAACCACCTGCTCCCCAGTGAAATTAATGTAGATCTCGTCGAGCCGACCATCGACTCGAGACACAAGAGCCGCGACCCTGGGCTCGGCTTCGACGACCATCCCCACCATTCGGACTATTACGTTGGCCCGTTCGCGTTTTGCGTGTGCAGTTTCCACTTCAGCCAGTTTCTTGGCGGCTACCGACATCGGGTACTGGGCCAGGCCCACGTCTGATTGCTCGCCGCCGGTTTCAAGGGGAATAAGATCCATAAAGCAAATGGGGCATTTCCCGGGGTGGGGAAGTTTAATCTGCGGATGCATGGCGCACGTCCAAAGGGCCGGTTTTTTTGCATCTTTGGCCGGTTTATCGGTATCATGATCGTGTTGATCCGCTACGGAAGCTCCCGTTTGAGTTGCAGCAGGATTGGGTGTGTCGCTTGACGGCCAATAATGACCGATAGCGAACGCTATAACTATCAGCGCTACAACAAGGATCTTTTTTCCACGAGTTGTGTATAAAAAATCGAGAATCGTCTTTCCGCGATCTCTGAACAATAAATCTTTCAAATCGGTTGGATTCATACTCTGCACCTCGCGGCCAAAAGAGCATCAACATTGGTCCGGGAGAAATCTTGGAAACAATTTACTTTGCGCAGGAAGGAAATCTTTCGAAGACAGCGACTCCCCATTACAAAAATTTTAATAAGGCTTGTCCACAAGCGCAACCGAAAAGAATTAAGTAAGATCGTGCTGTGTTTCATTTGTTCAAAGTCAATGGTCCGCATTGGATGCATGTCAGTAATTTTCTCGCACTGTTCATTCTCGGAAATTGGTCCGCTCTTCCCGGACATAATCCGGGGAAAAGCGAACCGTATTCGACCAATGTTTTTTACCAGAGGCTTCCAAATCTCAACACCGGTGTCCCATTAGATGTAATTTTCATTGCGGACAACATGTTTGATGGAACATCTGCCCGAACCGCCGCTGATTGTGACTGCAAGGGTAAACGTGAAGATGCTACTTTGACTGTGGCTTTGGGAACTTGCAGCGCGGCTGCAGCCTTCGGCCCGACTGCGCAGCAATTCGGGGCAGGTGCCGCCGCTTTCATTTGGCCCGCGCAGCAACCCGGGACGGGAGCGGTCGCTTGAACCTTGCCTGAACAGCAACTCGGGAGCGAGCTGACAGGTTGCACTGCCTGTTTCGGGCTGTAAGATGCATTGCCGCCACAGCAGCTGCCCTTCGAAACTTGATAATTGGCAGTTTTATTACAAGCACCGAATCCACACGGTCCGGAAGCGGTTACTGGATTAGTCTGCGGAACGACAGTTTGTATAGGCGCAACCGGGGCCGGGTTGTACGTCATCGAAGGCTGAGATACCTTTGGATTTTTAGGAACCGGACCGAGTTCGCGAGCAGTTTGCGGTACCTGCTGGATGTAGGTATTCCTTGGCACTACCGGAAATGTACTACCTGACTGGGGCGCAGGGGAAAAAATGCCAGTTTGCGCTTGGCCCTGTGTTGGATCGCAGCAGCTAGGCGCTGCATGGATTGTTGTAACCAAAAGCAAACCCGTTAATATGACCAAGCTGACTAAACCTGTTGTTTTCATATGATCTTTCCTTATTTTAATAGAGCCGCTATTCTTGCGCTCTTAATGGCAGTCCTTTTAATTCATACAACCGCACGCATCATCTGATGCTCCAAAAGTGTGCCGTCCGCAACCTCAACGAGCCGATGACTGTAATCTGCATTTTTCCTGCTATGCGTCACCATAACTATTGTCTGACCTTCTGAATTGAGCTGTGTGAGCAGATTCATCACTTCCGAAGAGTTCCGGGAATCAAGATTTCCGGTGGGCTCATCCGCGAAAAGTATGGGCGGTTCATTGACCACAGCTCTTGCGATTGCAACCCGTTCCTGCTCGCCGCCGGAGACCTGGTTGGGCAGTCGATGAGCCTTGTCTTTAAGACCTACCCGTTCCAATGCCGCCATTGCCAGCGTCTGTTTGTCGGCTTCGGAATGATGTGTTACGGCCAACGGGAGCTGAACGTTTTCCAAGACATTTAAATAAGGGATCAGCTGAAATGATTGGAAAATAAAGCCCATGAACTCACGCCGGAAATCCGCTCGTTTGTCCGTACTCAGGTTGTATATGTCAATTCCTCCGATTACGATTTCACCGTTCGTAGGACTCAGGAGGCCCCCCAACATGGAAAGCAGCGTGCTCTTGCCTGCGCCCGATTCTCCCATAATGGAAATAAATTCGCCTTGCTCGATAGAAAGATTGATCCCTCGGACAGCCGTCACTTTGCCGGCGCCTTGGCCGAATTCTTTAACAATTTGATTTGCTATGATGTAACTCATTGAAAAGCCTCCTTATAAAGTGCGCAGAGCTTCGCTGGGATCCATCCTTGAAGCAGTCATGGCGGGATAGATCGAGGCCAACAGACCTATTAGTATTGCCAGAAAAACCGCTCCCGCAGCCACAAAAGGATCGATAGAAAAATGGGGCATTTCTTCGGTCAGGAATGAGAGAAGCGCTTGAGTGGTTCCGATTCCGACGAGATAGCCGGCGATCCCGGCCATCAATGACACGACAAGGGCTTCCAACAGAATAATCTTCATTATGTGAGTCCTTCGGAATCCAATTGCGCTGAATATGCCGATTTCTCTCGTGCGCTCGTTTACGCTGGCCATCATCGTTACAAAAACGACCATAGAGCCCACCAGCAGGACCAAGCCTGAAATACCAAGAGAGAATTTACGGAAACTGTGCAAGGTATCCATACGTCCCGGCAACGACTTGCTGGACAGCGGTAACTTTCGCCGTGGGCATTTTCTCCGCTATTTGTGTGACTATGTCCGAAATAGGGCAATTCTTGCAAAGAGCCGCTACTTCGACCATGCCTATTTTGCCCTGCTTACCGAAAACATGCTGGGCCACCGGAAGCGCCATGAACAACAGGTTGTCATCCTGTGAGCCTGTGGGATCCAGGACGCCCGCCACGAAGAATTTCTTGCCGTTGATGTCCAAGGACGAACCACTATTCAATGAGAAACGATCCGCTGCTTCTTTGCCCACTATGATCTCATTTGGGGAAGACGGCGTTTCGCCATTAATTTTCCACCACTTCTTCAGCGACAACTCTTGGTCGAAATCTACTCCCACGACTAAAGCTTTTTGATCTTGTTTTTCAAAGACCGCAAAAACCTTGGGGCTTATAATTCTGATATTGGCAGCATTGGCAATAGTGGCGAATTTTGGCCACATCTTCCTGGGAGATTTCTTTCGTGTCGAATGAGAGTCCTCCCAGATTCAAGCCGCCGTAAGTGAGAGACAATCCTTCGGACCGAGGAGTAATAATTATGTTTGCCCCGAATTCGTCCATTTTATGAGCAATATCTTCTTCCAAGGTACTGGTGGTAGTCAGGAGCGCTACAACAGCGGCCACACCGACCAACAAGCCCACGACAAGAAAGAAGACTTTGGCTTTCCTACGCCGCAGATTATTTAAGGCGATATCACGTAATCTCATGGAAACCTCCTACTGAAAGAATCGCAGTCCGGACATTACATCTTCCTGAGTGATCATTATGTTTCCGTCTTTGATAGTCCTCTTAAGGGCAGAAGGATTGCAGCCGCCAGTGACAACGTTGACCTTATCCGTGCGGAACTTGAGGCCGCAGTTGACGCAGATCATGTCATTTCCCTGCTGGACGTAACCCTTTTTTGCACGCCAACAAACGTCGCACGCATCAAACGCGGCGCGGATCACGCCGTCGGTACTCTTGACGACAAAAAAACGAATTTTCTGGTTAGCGGACGGGCTGAATTGAAAATATTTGGCTTTCCCGTCCTGAAAGGCAGTTGCGGGAAAGCTAAAAATCCCATTCGAGGGCTTAACTTCTTGGGTAGGCACAGAAAAATTCCAGGCCAGTGCCCCGGAAACCGCTGCGAAAATTATCATAAGAGTTGTTAAAGCCGTAACGGCCATAGCGACAACGAAATTTTTGCTGATATTTTCGTATTTCATTTTTTTTTCCTTTCTCTTAATTAGTAATGGGAAAATGGCTTTCTAGCGCTATTGGAACAAAAGGTTCTTTAATTCGGTTTCGCCGGAAACCATACGCGGCCAGAATGTCTTCCAATCCTCCTGACCTGCTATAGACCGCACCTGCTGCTTGACGGCAGGGTCGATTATTTCCACATCGGAATCCTTGAAAAGCTCGCCTGCCCATTGAAGAGTTTTACGTTTCTTTTCTTCAGGGTTCTGGACACCTTGAACAACGTATTCGTCCAAAAGCTTTCGCAGCGCGAGCCTCTGGGCCACTATCTGCAAGTACTTTTCCCGCGAGCCAAACCTGGAAGTGTTCTGTTTCAGGAGTTCGTCGGGGGAAATTCCCTGCTTCTTGGCAATAATTCCGATCTCCTCATCTATTTCGTGAGGTTGAACGACAATTGTTTTCGCGTCAGCAGCCTGAAGGAGAATTTCCTTACCCACTACTGAAAAAAAGGCAGACGCTTGATCCATCACTTTGACTTTGGGATCGTCAACCGCCATGGGTGTTTTCATGTCTCTGCCGAAAATAGGTCTTCCATTGATTTTCGCGACCACCGGGTCGTCGACTCCACCCGCGGAAGGTTTGAAAGTCCCGTCCAAAATTGTGGGATAGCCTGCCTTGACTATTGCCCCTTTGATCTCATCGGGATTGGTCCGATTATTTCGGAATTTCACCATCACGTCCTGACCGGCCAGGCTCACGTCGGTCTTAACGACTCCGGGCAGCTTTTCCGTGACTTCTTGGACGGTGATAACACAGGCGGGGCAAGTCATCTTGTTTACAGCAAAACGCGACGCCACCACCTCGCCGGCCACCAGCCGGTAACCTCCGTAGACTCCCCCGGCAATGACAAGGAGTACGACCAAGCCTATGATTCCCTTACGCAAGTTGCCTAGAGAAACCTTACGATCTTCCCGGTCCAGTGTTTCGAGATCAATCTTTTTCATTTGTCTTTCTGAAGACATGCTTTCACTCCTGATTTTCTTTTCATCCAGGACAATTGGATAATGAAGTAAATTAAATGGACGCGCGATCCGGAGTTTCCCCGAATCGCTCGGGTTAAACTACACAAGAAAGCTCAAGATTGTTTAAAAGGTAAGATTAACAGCGGAGGGTGCAGGTCCGGAGACCGATGGGGGCGCCGCGACAATCTGAATCTGCTGCAGGCGCGGAGACGTAGACTACGTCTGGTGAAGAAAAAACAGCTGATATGACTGGAATGCTTATCGAATTTCGTATATTTGATTCGGGTGTTACGGTTCCTGAGAGCGCCACGATCTGCATCTGCTCCAGGCAGCGGCATACTGGACACTCTTTTTTTATTGTATTACCGGAACAGCATGAATTCGATGGGAAGCTGAATCTGACAATGATGCCGACCCTACGTGCCGTGAACCACTTTCGCAACAGGGCCGCATTTTTTTGGAATTGGGGCCAGGATCGAGAGAACTTTCGCTCTTACAGCAAGGGCGTGCTTTCTCTACGACTGCATGTTTACTCAATCCCTTACAGCAGCAGGGCAAAGCAAATGCTGGCACGGCAGTGACACCCACCAAGCAACAGCATACGATAAGAGCGATTGAACGTTTCAAATTGGATCCTGACGGGAACAGCCCGGTTCCTTAGTAATACAGTCTACTAACTTTTTCTTTAAAGTCAAGGAACTCTGCCGGAAATGCTCCCATGATTGACTCCAGGAGCACAATTTGACTTCCGAGCATCCGGCTCATGAACTTCATTCTAAAGTAAGTTACCGGCGTCCGAGAAAGTTCCCGCGAAAATTTTTTCAAAAAGATTCCCTGGACAAATGTGTTGGGGTCGATTTACCGTGATTAAGCCAATCTATAAATTTTTTTTGACTCACACCTGAAGGGGTGCCTTCGCTAAAAAATTTTGCGATACTTCTTTAGAAACCAAATTTTGCTTGGAGCCAAACATGGGTTGCGCTGCGCCGAATCCAATGCATTGGGAAGACCTGAGAGGTCGGCCGAGAGAAGACGTTTTGCACCGGCCAGGAGTTGAAGCCTCTGTGGATGATAAAGCCTATGAGGTTCAGTTCTTGAATTCGGTCTATCTCGTAGATCCGGTCCGGGAGCAAATCACAGAAGTGAAGCCTGATCCTCAGCGTGAATTAACCGAGGAGTTTCAGATCCTGCTTATACGTTATTTGGTGGCCAACAATCCAGGTTCCTCAGGATGGCAA
Source organism: uncultured delta proteobacterium (assembly GCA_963843165.1). GTDB lineage: Bacteria > Desulfobacterota > Desulfomonilia > Desulfomonilales > Desulfomonilaceae > DATJPW01. The sequence goes on from CAWJJL010000036.1 coordinate 46,856, forward strand.
GGAAGTCAGTGAAAAAGATTTTCCTGGAGGGGTCACATTCTTTCAAGGGCCACACACACTGCATACTGCGCCAATTACAGAGAGTTACGGCGACGATCCCGACGGATTCGAGGTTCGCTGCCGGGAATTGGGAGCCGTTCGCGTACCTCATGGGGACAAGGCCATGCGCTTCTTGCCTTTTCCCACTATTCCGGTGACGTATGTGTTGTGGAGGACTGATGAAGAATTTCCTGCCTCAGTATCCGTGCTCTTTGATAGCTCGATCGCGCGTTGGTTTGAATTAGATATGATATTCACATTGGTGCTTGTGATAACGGACAGGATTGTGAACAGATAGGCTAAATGCGCACACTTGTCATTGCGAGTGCGTAACCCGAGACCTGTCACCGGGAATATTTCGGAAGTTCCGAAGCTTCATTGACAAACCATAAGCCATTAAAACCAGGGAAATCGATCCGCAGATTTCTCAGACGATCGCAGATTCAAGAAGCCAGCAAAAATATGTTTTCTCATCTGCGCACATCTGTGGAATCTGCGGATTAGATACTGAGATTGCCGTCCCTCGGAACGCGGGACTTCGCTGCGCTCGCGATCACAGTTATATCTCCGCTTTTTAGTCAGCCCGCTCCCTCGATACGGTCCCCTCGATCTTTGAGGTCAAATCCACCCCTTCTTTCTGCAGCTTGCCACCTGCCAGAACTTTTTTATCGCGAACCACTACATTTTCGTATGCAAGTTCCCGAATCGCTCCCCTGAGCAGCGGCAGTTCCCGAATTTCTCCCTCTGCGCGGATCTTCTTGAAAAGAGCGTGATTTTCTCTAATCTCGATGACAGTCTCCGGCTTTATGTCCCGGTTCCATTTTTCCCAGAGAGGATCCCATTCGGGACCTTGAATCGGAAATCGGCAATAAGAAATCACTGGACCACGATCGAGTTCTTCAGTGACGATGTGCACCATTATTCCCTGTTCGCGCGCATTTTCAGCTATCAATTGATGGATCACTTCCTGCCAGGTGCCACGAGGTCCCCAGGGTAGAGCCGGATGTATGTTGACCAGGACAAGCTTTGCAAGTTCGGGGTTGCCGATAATGAGCATGTATCCTGCCATTACGACAATGTCGATAGGCGGGAGCAGATTTATAGTCGTGACCACCTCGCGGCCATATAAATTGCGCCACTCTTCTAGGGCAGCAGAGGGCTCGGCAGCGGAACTGCTCTCTTTCAAGCCACGTTTTCGCAGTTCCGGCATAAAACGCATGTGGGACAACGTTGCGACGGGAATTCCCTTGCTCGCAGCGAGCTCAAAGAAAAGCTCCCGCTCACGATATTCATCATCAAACGGTCCGTCCCCAGTTTCTCGATGGCAGAATATCCATTCGATTGTAGCAGGGATATTGTTGGTCACGAGATCGGTATGGACGGTTTCCAAGAGATTCCGGGCGGCAGGGTCTCGACCCGTGCTAAACCAACCAATTTTGAGCGCCATATGGCGTACCCTCTTTTGAAGAGTTGTTTTGGGGAGGCCCTTTTCAACAAGGGCTCAAGAGTGGCTACCTCTTTGTCTTGCTTTCCTGGTTCCCAGGCTCCGCCTCATAGGCGCTAACTTTGTGTTATCGCGCATGTGATTTCAGTAAGTTATCACCCTCCCCCTTCCCCCTCCCGTCAAGGGAGGGGATTTGGAAACCCTCTCCCCTGGCGGGAGAGGGGAGGGAGAGGGGGAGTATGAAAGCGAAATTTCGCATTTTAAGTTAGCGCCTATGAGGCGGAGCCTGGGAACGAGAAGTAAAACAAGACTCCGTTCAGGAGTTGTTGAAGGGTATGCATCGGAAACTTCTTTAAGATATCCGCTGGATCCGACTGGTCTCCTTACCGTCTCAACCTGGGGTCGAGGGAATCGCGGATTCCTTCGCCCAGCAGATTGTATCCCAACACCGTTATAAGGATTGCCAGCCCGGGGAACAAGGACAACCACCAGGCGATCTCTATATTGTCTTTTCCCTCAGTCAATATATTTCCCCAGGACGGGTCGGGCGGTTGAACTCCAAGACCCAAAAAGGACAGGCCGGATTCAATCAGAACCGCAGCGGCCACTCCCAATGTGGCTGCCACTAGAACCGGGGCCATAGCATTGGGGAGGATATGTAGAAAGATGATACGCAGATTCCCGGCACCCTGGCTAATCGCTGCCTGAACGAAATCGCGTTCTCGAATGGTTAGGAATTCCGCGCGCACGAGCCGCGTTACCCCCATCCACGATGTCACACCTATGACAACCATGATATTCCAGATACTTGGCCCTACAAAGGCTATGACTGCAAGAATGAGAAAAAATGAGGGAAAACAAAGCATAATATCGACGAACCGCATAATAAGTATATCTGGTATCCCCCGGTAATAACCTGAGATCGAGCCTAGAAATGCTCCAATAAGAGTTGATATGCCCACTGCTACGAATCCGACACTTAACGAAACCCGAGATCCATAAATCATGCGTGCGAGTATGTCCCGGCCGAGAATATCCGTACCCAAAAGATGCGCTCTGGTCGGTGGGGCCAGAATATTGGTAGTATCTATATCATCGGGAGCATACGGCGACAGGATAGGAGCGGCAATGGCCACTGCGAAAAGTATGGCTACGACTATTAATCCGGCCACGGCCAGCTTGTTTTTTGACAATCTCTTTGTAAAATCGCCCAAAATATTAACCCTTAAGTAAGTCGCGGTCGGGGGAAAGCCCCTCCGGCAAAGTTAATGTGATTCCGATGCTTCCTGCAGCGGCTGCCAATACCAAAATCTTTCGATGAAATTGCTCAATCACCAACACGGATACGAGGATCAGCCAAAGAATACGAAACATCTGCAAACAGGTTGCCGAGAAGAGTGAGCACTGCTCCGATAACGAGTATCCCCATGACTGTCGGGTAGTCCCTCGCCATAACTGATTGATAAAAGAGGAACCCCATACCTGGTATCGCAAAAATTGTTTCGATGATGACGCTTCCACCGATAAGGCCTGGGATTGCAAGCCCGAGAAGGGTAATTACCGGCAATAGCGCATTCCGTAACGCGTGGCGGAATATCACCGTGCGTTCGTCCAGTCCTTTGGCTCGAGCAGTGGTTATATAATCCTGCCGAATGACCTCCAGCATATTGGACCGCATGTACCTACTCATGCTGGCCAAGCCGCCGAATGCCGAGATAAATATCGGCAATATGAGATGCTTAGCGAAATCAAGAAATCTCCCGACCTGCGACAGGTCCGTGTAATTCAGGGATCTGATTCCCGAAATCGGCAGCCATTCCAGTTCAACGCCGAAAAAAATCATGAGCAAAAGCGCCAGCCAAAAACTGGGGATAGCAAATCCAAGGAAAACAAAAACCGTGGTTCCGCGATCAAAAAGAGATCCTTGTTTTACCGCAGAACTCACGCCGATGGGTATGGCGATGCCTAGAATTAGGAGTAAGGAAACTATATTTATGAAAATAGTTATGGGAATGCGTTCGAGTATTTTATCAATTACTGGACGACCATCGGGGGAAAATGATGTTCCGAAATCCAGCATAAGCATGTTTCGAAGCCACTTTAAATATTGAATGTGCCAAGGCTGATCGAGCCCGTAATGCGCCCGTATTCTAGCGATAGTTTCTTCATTCATATTCGGGTTGAGATCGGTTACGAGACTTGTGGGATCACCCGGAGCCATTTTCATGACAGCGAACGAAATGATGGTGATTCCCAGGAGAAGCGGGATCATCAGCAGCAAGCGTTTTAATATATACAGAACCAATTACACCTCATGGTTGAATGTGATATTTCTGAAGAGGCTTTGGTACATACCACTCTATAAAATTATAACCTATGCCCACCGGCGCGGGATCAATACCGCGAAATCTCGAACTAATTATGGGTAATGATTCCTGCACATAAAGGAAAGTATATGGCTGGTCTTCCGCTATAATCGCCTGAAATTCATCATAATATTTTTTTCGCTCATCTCGATTATAGGTGGATGCTCCCTCATCCAGTAGCTTATCAACCTTTGGATTTTGATATGTAATGAAGTTAAGTTGCGTTTCTCCGGTTTTTTCTGAGTTCCAGATGTCTATTTGATTCGGCTCCGGTCCTGTTTGCCACCCAAGCAGGCATGCTTCGAAATTCCTTTTATTAATGAAATTCTTAAGAAACGCAGCCCATTCGAGTACTCGTATTTTGACCCTGATTCCCACCCTCTTTAGATCCCTTTGTATTATTGTTGCCGCGTTTTTTCGTAGCTCGTTTCCCTGATTCGTAATGATCGTGAACTCAAAAGGTTTGCCATCCTTGTGGAGGATTCCGTCGCCATCAGTGTCTTTCCAACCCGCCTCGGCAAGCATCTCTTTGGCTTTTTGCGGATCGTAAGGAAATTTCCTCACGTTAGGGTTGTACCAGAACGTATCCGGTTTATACGGTGTATATGCGGGCTGACCAAGGCCGAGCAGCACACCCTGAACGATGCTGTCCCGGTCAATAGCCGTAGTGAGCGCCTGACGTACTTTCTTGTCCTGGAATTTCCAATCTTTCAGATTGTATCCGAGATACGTATAGCCGAACGCAAGATACTTGTACCGGACAAAGTTTTCTTTGAACCATGGAGTATCGGTTTGACGTTTATACTGAAGGGGCGAGAGGCCCATCCAATCCAGTCTTCCGGCCTTTAATTCCAGGAACATGGTCGCAGGGTCCGGGATTACACGGGTCATGACTCGGTCAATATAAGGCCGCCCTTCGAAATAGTCGTGATAACTATCCACTACTATTCTCTCACCTGTTTTCCACTCAGCAAATTTATAGGGGCCAGTGCCGATGGGATTCCGCCTAAGAGGGCTTTGGTTTACATCTTTGCCTTCAAGCAGATGCGCAGGGTGCATTGCCTGTCCCCACGAACCAAGTGCCGGCGCATACGGTTTTTCATATGTGATGTCTACGGTATAAGGATCAAGCACTCGGAATTCTTTTACCCTGAGAAAATCTGTCGCATAGGCTGTGGGTGTCTTTGGATCTATTATAAGCCTGTAAGTAAACTCAACGTCCTTTGCGGTAAACGGTGTGCCATCCTGCCACTTCACATTCTTTCGTAAATAAAAACGTATTCTCAGGTTATCGTCGGATATATCCCATTTTTCGGCCAAATCACCTATGAGGTTAATATTTTTGTCGTATTTAACTAACCCATTATAAATATAATTATTGATATCCCCGCTTGCCGCATCGGAGGCTAGAACTGGAAGCAGCACAGAGGCATCTCCTATGCTGCCCCTAATCATCATGTCACCATACGCGGGTTTATTCATTTCCGGGGAAGCCGCTGTGCCGGCTGGCTTTTCCGCTGTGACTCCTGCCGGTTTTTCCCGATCTGAACAACCGAATAAACCGATTACTATCGGGAGCAACAGGACTAAATAAGCTTGCCTGATGACCATGTTCTCCTCTTACATGAACCGGCGAAAAATATAGTCAAAATAATGATGTCTGGCAAGCCATCTGTAAGTTCTCCGTAATCGTTCCGTCACGTGCGGGAAAGACTGTAAAACATATGGTTACGGTCATGTCATTGCCAGCGCAAGACCCGACCTGTCATTGCGAGCGAAGCGAAGCAATCTCTACTTTATGCAGGGGCCGGAGAAAATCCGAGATTGCCACGGCCTAACGGCCTCGCAATGACAACCCACAGCCCCGCGTAGCCCGAGACCTGTCACCGGGAATGTTTTCGGAAGTTCCGAAGCTTCTTTGACAAACTATAAGCCACTAAAACCAGGGAAATGGATCCGCAGATTTCTCAGACGATCGCAGATTCAAGAAGCCAGCAAACATATGTTTTCTCATCTGCGCACATCTGTGGAATCTGTGGATTAGATACTGAGATTGCCATCCCGCGTTTCGCGGGACTGCGCTCCTCGCAATGACACGTTGAGCGCTGTGACCGTACCAAATCCGAGATTGCCACGAGTCGAACTTGCCGAACTACGTCTTGAGCACTACCTTATAGGCAGAAGAGTGCCAATTGCGACAGAAATGAAAGGACTCGAAACATGACACGCTTTGATTTCAATGAGGAAGAGATCTCAATGATGAGGGGCATTCTTGAGACCTATTTACATGATTTGACAGCAGAGATCTCGAGCACGGAAAAGCTGTCATTTAGAGAAGATCTCAAGAAAGAAAAAAATTTCATCCTGAATATGCTTGGGCGAATCGATAAAAAGGCCGCATGAAGATATAGGGGGAGGCTTGTAAACAGTTTTCCCCTTTCGGCACTTCCCTATTCCCGAGCCGGAACCGGACCACGGATCGGGACAATTCAAAATTCATTTTACGTTGGGGGGGGTTACTTGTGAAAATAGGTATCGTTGGGACGGGCCTCGTAGGCTCGACATGCGCTTATGCAGTGGTTATGGCCTGGGGTGGGTAGCAAAATAATTTTGACTAGGCCCTTCTAATGCCCTCGGTGGTATTCCTGCAATGAGCTTACGCGAAACTTGTCGCCTCGCTTCAGAGATCGCAATCCTAACGACAAGGCATTAGCCCCGGCCAACGTGGTGAAATAAGGCACATTGTGATGCAACGCTGCAAGTCGAATATGATACGAATCACGAAATGATTTCTTATCCGCCGCGGTATTTATCACCAGCACTATTTCGCTGCGACCTATCAAGTCCGTGACATCAACTTTGCCCTCTTCATGAACCTTTCCAACCTGGGTGCACTCAATACCCGCGGTTTGAAGCGCGAGAGCGGTGCCTTCCGTGCATACAAATGAAAAACCGCACTCTCTTAGCCGCCGAGCCACCATAACTGCATGGGTTTTGTCTTGATCAGCCACGCTCAGGAATACTTTTCCACTTGTCGGAATGGGGAAATCCGTGCTGTACTGCGACTTCAGAAATGCCGGGCCGAATTCCAGGTCGATCCCCATGACCTCGCCGGTAGACCTCATTTCGGGTCCCAATATCACGTCTACTCCCGGAAATTTTATAAACGGAAAGACAGCCTCCTTCACACTTACATGCAAGGGGACTATTTCCCTTGTAAATCCAATTTCCTTCAGCTTCTTGCCTGCCATTACCCGTGCCCCGATTTTGGCCAGAGGCGCTCCGATAGCCTTGGAGACGAACGGGATTGTCCGGGATGCTCTGGGATTAACCTCAAGTACAAAAATTTCGCCATCCTTCAATGCAAGCTGTAAATTCATGAGACCTTTGACGTTCAGTTCCATGGCAAGAAGTCGAGTAATCCTGCGGATCTCGTCTAAATGATATCGGCCTAAACCATATGGAGGCAGAGAGCAAGACGAATCCCCGGAGTGTATGCCCGCCTCTTCGATATGCTCCATAATCCCGCCAATAACGACTTGTTCTCCGTCCGCTACCGCGTCTACATCGATTTCAACAGCTCCGGTGAGGTAGCCGTCCACAAGTATCGGATGTTCCGGCGACGCCTGAACCACGGAAGTCAAATACTCGTTGAGGTCCTGTTCAGTATGCACTATTTCCATAGCGCGACCGCCCAAAACATATGAAGGCCTCACAACTAGGGGATAGCCAATCCGTCGCGCCACGTCCAAAACTTCGGCGTATGAATGAGCGATGTCATTAGGAGGCTGATTTAATCCCAAAGTGATAATCATCTCTTTGAAACGTTTACGATCTTCCGCTCTATCTATAGCATCGGGCGATGTTCCGATGATCGGGACGCCGGCTTTCCAGAGCGGCACAGCCAGCTTCAATGGCGTTTGGCCGCCGAACTGGACTATTACTCCGTCAGGCTTTTCGCGTTTCACGATCTCCAGAACATCCTCGAGAGTGAGCGGTTCAAAGTAAAGCCTGTCGGAAGTATCATAGTCAGGTACTGACCGTTTCAGGATTGCAGTTGACCATGATTGTTTCATAGCCGTCTTCTTTCAGAGCGAACGCGCCGTGGACGCAGCAATAATCAAACTCGATGCCCTGACCGATCCGATTGGGACCGCCGCCCAAAATCATGATCTTCGATCTGTTGGTAACGTCGGACTCGTCCTCTTCCTCGTATGTGGAATAGAGGTAAGGCGTGTGAGCCTCGAATTCCGCTGCGCAAGTATCGACCCGTTTGAAGACAGCCGACACGCCCAAATCTTGTCGCAAGTCACGGATCTCCTGCTCGGATTTTCCGGTTAGGGCGCCCAAACGGATATCAGAAAAGCCGTAAGATTTTGCCCGCCGAAATTTGTATTCTCCGTCCTCCCCTTCCAGAAAATTGTGTCCGGAGATCTCCTTTTCCATTTCGACTATTTGTTGCACCTGCCGAAGGAACCATGGATCGATACGGGAGGCCTCGTACATCTCGTCAATTCCGATACCGGCCCTGATAGCATCTGCCAGGTACCACAACCTGCCGGGGCTGGGCCTACGAAGATGCTGCAATATTTCGGATTTTGAAAGCGCCTGAGGCAGACGAGGTTCCAATCCATAGGAGTCTATTTCCAACGAACGAATAGCTTTTTGGAGGGACTCTTTAAAGGTCCGGCCGATGGCCATCGCCTCTCCGACCGATTTCATCTGGGTAGTCAATGTATCATCAGCTGCGGGAAATTTTTCAAATGTGAACCGAGGTATTTTGGTGACCACGTAATCGATCGTGGGCTCGAACGATGCCGGAGTTTTCAGAGTTATATCATTAGCTATCTCGTCAAGAGTATACCCGACGGCGAGTTTGGCAGCTATTTTAGCTATGGGGAACCCCGTGGCCTTTGAAGCCAGCGCGCTGGAACGGCTCACACGGGGGTTCATTTCAATCACCACAACTCGCCCGGTCTCGGGATCTACCGCAAATTGAATATTAGACCCGCCGGTATCTACGCCGATTTCTCGGATTATAGCTACGGCCTGATCCCGAAGAATCTGGTATTCCTTATCGGTCAGAGTCTGGGCGGGTGCCACAGTTATAGAATCGCCGGTATGGACCCCCATGGGATCAAAATTCTCGATTGAGCAGATTATGACAACATTATCTCCACCGTCGCGCATTACCTCCAATTCGAATTCTTTCCAGCCGAGCACTGATTCTTCTACCAGCACACGGTGAACGGGTGAAATTTCTAGTCCCCATGTAGCCAGCTGGTGAAATTGATCTTCCGAAAAAGCTACACTCCCGCCAGTGCCGCCCAAAGTAAAGGAAGGTCGAATAACGTTCGGGAATCCGACTTCGCTGGCGATTTCCCAGGCCTGCTCGATTGAATCCGCGTACCCGCTTCTCGGCAGGTCCAGACCTATGTTGCTCATAGCGGATTTGAACAAATCCCGATCTTCAGCTTTCCTGATAGCTTCAATCCCAGCCCCGATCAGTTCTACTCCTGTACTTTTCGAGAACACCCGCCTCGTACAGCTCTACTGCACGATTCAAGGCCGTCTGGCCGCCAAGTGTCGGAAGAAGCGCATCCGGACGTTCTTTTTCAATTATGGTCGTGAGAAAATCAAGTTTCAGAGGCTCTATGTACGTAGCATCGGCAAATTCCGGGTCGGTCATAATAGTGGCCGGGTTGGAGTTAACCAGGACCACCCGATAACCCTCCTCTTTGAGGGCCTTTAAGGCTTGAGTGCCGGAATAGTCGAATTCGCAGGCCTGGCCGATTATTATAGGGCCGGATCCGATCAGCAAAATAGAATTTATGTCTTTTCTCTTGGGCATCGCGGAGTTTCCCAGCTCTCGGGGGATTTATTGATGAGGCATTTTCAAGCGCATGCATCCGGAAAACTATATTGTCCATGGTTCAAAATTGCAAGCGGCACTGTTTTTCGAACTAATACGGATTCGCTTTCAAAGAAGTGACTTGATTTTTCTCGTTCCCAGGCTCCGCCCCCCTCCCTTGACAACCCGATACCTGTCACCGGGAATATTTTCGGAAGTTCCGAAGCTTCATTGACAAACTATAAGCCACTAAAACCAGGGAAATCGATCCGCAGATTTCTCAGACGATCGCAGATTCAAGAAGCCAGCAAAAATATGTTTCTCATCTGCGCACATCTGTGGAATCTGCGGATACTGAGATTGCTTTCCCGCGGAACGCGGGACTATCGCTCCTGGCAATGACAAATCCCCGCCTCGCGTAACCAAAGGCTGTTACTGCGAGCGCAGCACTGGGAACCAGGAAAAGCTTTCAAGATCTACTTTGAATGGCCAAGTCGCAAAAGTCATCGGCAATGATGATATTGTTAGAATAAGGGTGGAATCGAAAACGACGCAATTTAGAATTCATAAATGACAAGTATTAAAACAAGATATGCAGAAGTCCGAGACTTTTTGAGTGAAGCGTGGGCGCTGGGATGGCCCATGATACTGGTGATGTTTTTCCAATTCTCCATCGGCATCGCTGACGTATATGTCGCCGGGTACATGGGGACTGAGGTGCTGGCGGCCGTCGGATATGTGGGTCAACTCTATTTCACTCTCATTATTCTGGCAAACGGAATATCGGTCGGGACTGTTTCCATGGTTTCCCAAGCATTTGGGGCAAAATCCAATGTGGGCGTGGGAAATATCGCATCTCATTCACTAGTTCTCGGAATTGCAATTTCAGGCTTGCTGACAGCGCTCGCCCAGGGCTATACCGCAGAACTTGTATGGCTGGCGGGCATGCCTGAAGGCATTCAAAATATTGCGGCTGCATTCATCCGCATTTTTTCATTGGTCTTGGTTCCTACTTACGTCATGATCATATCTGCCGGGATCCTGCGCGCCTCCGGTCGGATTCGCATGGCCATGATAAACAGCGCAGTAGCTGCCAGTCTTAATGTTCTCGGTGATCTGATATTGGGCTTCGGATGGGGACCGATCCCAGCGCTCGGGTTCCGCGGCATTGCCTGGTCTTCGGCTCTTGCCTCTACAGTGGGGATGACCCTCAATCTCCTGTGTGTCTCTTATGGCCCTAACGGAATTTACTGGAGTTCCATGATCCGCCCGATGGCGCCATGTCTAAAGAATCTGATAAAAATAGGCGTACCCACAGCGCTCCAGCAGACTGCATGGAATGCAGGGACTCTGGTAGTTTATTTCCTCGTGGGGAGCCTGACCAAGGGGCAGATTACGGCATTGGCTGCTATGGCGGCTGGTATGAGAATAGAAGCCCTCATATTTCTACCTATTTTCGCGTTTAACATGGCTAGCGCCGTGCTTACCGGCAACAGGTTGGGATCGGGCGATACAGCCGCCGCGCGCTCAGGCGCTAAAGCTGCCGCGCTGCTGTGTCTGACCATCATCATTTTCCCTGCAGTCTTAATTTTTGTTTTCGCGCCGTCCATCTCAGCACTCCTGGCTTCTGATCCGGAAGTTCTGGTTGAGATGACGCGCTACTTGCGTATCAATATGCTGGGTATGCCGTTCATGGCCATTGGTATAACTTTCGGAGGGGCGCTCCAGGGAGCGGGAGACACTCTGGCGACCATGAGAATCATATTTACCGGCATGTGGCTAATCAGGATCCCGTTGATCCTCGTCGTCATACACGTTTTTCGTGCAGCAGCAGTGGAGATCTGGTGGTGCATGACCTTTTCGATTGTTATCATGTGTGGTTTGTTGGTGAATCGATTCCGCGGAAACGCATGGATTGCGGCATCATTTGATAAAAAAACCAAGACCATGCTCTGGGAAGCATGCCTCGGAAGCGAAATGATCCTTTCGGAGAAATCATCGCAGACCGGCAAAAAAGAAATATGAACAGCCCAAGGGAATGCAATTAGGCGCCGGAAAAGAACTCATCCACAACATGGCTTTAGCAGCTTCTAACCCCGTGTCATTGCGAGGAGCGTAGTCCCGCGTTGCGCGGGAAGGCGCTCTCAGTATCTAATCCACAGATTCCACAGATGTGCGCAGATGAGAAAACATATTTTTGCTGACTTCTTGAATCTGCGATCGTCTGCGAAATCTGCGGATCGATTTCCCTGGTTTTAGTGGCTTATAGTTTGTCAATGAAGCTTCGGAACTTCCGAAAATATTCCCGGTGACAGGTCCCGGGTTATGTGCTCGCTAGGACCGCCCCCAACTGTCATTGCGAGGCCATCAGGCCTGTACTTTAACGTTCACCGATCAATGATCGGGCTGCGTTCCACGTGAGTAAATGATTGTATGAACACACGATTGATGTTGCAAATATTACGGACGAGTCGTATAGATATCACATAAAATCACAAATCACATTCGCATTATCGCGGCCCGTGGGGAGCCGTTCCTCAGATACTTAGTCTGTAGTAACCAATTCTGCAAACAATCCACCATCTGACGATTTAAAGCTAAAACAAGGAGCAAGAAAATGAAAAAGGGTTTCCTGTTCTTGGCTGTGGTAGTGGTTTTGGCAGTTGCTATTTTAATTTCTGGAAACGCTGATGCTGCGTCTAAAAAGGTTGCGGTCATTTGGGACACGAAGTCGGATATGGTTAATCGAGTAGTGATGGGATTCCTGGCAAGATTGAGAACCTTGGCCCCCGATATGGAAGTCAAACAATATAGACACCTCAAGGACATGAAAGAGGTCGAGCGGGTATTTCGGGAATGTGAGAACATAATGGACGGCATTGTGGTGCTTCGCTCCTCAGGTGCAAAATTTCTAGGAACAGCTAATCCGAAGGTCCCCTGCTTCATTGGATCCACCAATAATCCCTCCGAACTGGGCGTTATAAAGGATTTAAATGCGCCTGAAGGCAAGGTTACCGGTGTGACATACTTCATCCCGTACGAAAAACGTTTTCAAATCATTTTGAGCCTTTTTCCTTCTATCAAGAGCATAGGTATCCTGGTGGAAAAGGGGCATCCCAGCGGTCCCATAGAGGCGAAAGGGACGGAGGAGCAGTGTAAGCGACTTGGTATTGCCTATAATGAGGTAGTGGCAACCGATCTGAACAGCTTGATTGAAGGAACGAAGAAGCTCGTCGGCAAGGTGGACTTGATCATCATAAGCAATAACCGGCTCGTGATGGACAACGTAAACAATTTGCTGCCGATTCTCAATCAGGCCAAGACCCCCACCTTTTCGTTTGCCGACGCGCCTGTCAAAGCGGGCGCAGTGGCCGGAGTCGCAGCCGATGATGTGAAACTTGGCGAGTTCCTTGCTGAATCAGTGGTGGATGTGGTGATAAACGGGAAATCGATCTCAAAGGTCCCTGTCCGGACCGATCCGGACCCCAGGATAAGTATTAACGAGTCGATGATGAGAAGTCTCGGGTTGCAATTTCCGCCTGCGATTCTGAAGGGAGCTGAAATGGTGCGATAGGAATACGATATGGCTTGCGCTAGCCCGAGTGCGCTTCATTTTTTGCGAACCAGATTGACTAACCTTCTCCAAACTATTGCGCAGCCGATCGCTAACTTTATTATGAGCGTGCCGAAATCATTTCCAGCCACGATATGCGCATGGAGATGGAACACCACCTGGCCTCCACCACGGTTCACGTTTACAAAGAACCGATAACCCGATTCCGCCACCCCAAGATCCTGAGCGATTTTCCTGGCGATCTCGCCCATGTGGGTAAGAATCGGATCCCCTTCGGGAATATCGTTGAATGTGGGCACATGCCGCCGCGGGACAATAAGAATGTGAATTGGCGAAGCCGGATAAGCGTCATGAAAGGCGACTACCAGCTTATCTTCGTATACCTTCTCCGCAGGAATTTCGCCTTGTATGATCTTACAAAAGACACAACCGTTCATGGAATGGTCCTCATCTATACTACAGGCGCTTACGCGCTATGTGGGGCTTCTTTGGCGAGCAAATGGCAGTGCAGGTGAAAGATCACTTGTCCTCCCCCGCGATTAACATTGAACAAGACTCTGTACCCGCTATCCGCGACTCCCATTTGGTGCGCTATTTTTTGGATGGCCTGACCAATATGTGACAGGATTCTGTCTTCAGGATCAATGTCATTAAAAGTTGGAATGTGTCGTCGAGGAACAATAAGAACATGTATTGGGTATTGCGGCCTGGCATCCCAAAAAGCAACGACGCTTTCATCTTCGTACACAATGTCAGCGTGAGATTTACCTTGGGCAATGTTACAAAAAACACACTCGGATGATGAATCGCTCATCGGGACAACCTCCCCAACTCTTTCTTATGAACCCGATTCAATCCCACGCGATCGAAAAAAACTAAAGTAAGGGCGGCCTCCCTGCCCGCCAACTAACCACCGGGCATGGAGGGGCTGTCTTAGAATTGCCTAGCCTGCCAAAATCGTAGCACGATGCAGTCTAGGGGCAGGTTTCAAACCTGCCCGTTCTTTAGAAATCTTACCACGGGCGGGTTTCAAACCCGCCCCTACAGTGGCTGTTTGCCATCTACCGCCAATTGCAACAGCATACGATATCCGGGGTGGGTTCCGTCTCTGCATTGATGTCGTGGCACGGCTTAGGGTTCACGAAGAATTCTGAGACAGTTTCTCTTGCCCGTAATCCCGGCAGGATGGGCTTCCAGCCCGTCTATTAAATGGGACGGACAAGAGCCCCATCCTACCAAAACATGACAGGCAAGATGCCTGTCCTACCAAGACATGACGGACAATCCCGCGTTCTGCGCGGGACGTCGCCACCAAATCATTTTCTTTTTCGCTATTATCTTTAGAACCCCCATAGAATAGCTTTGCCTCATAAGCGTTTGCTCCTTCTCTAGGCGGATCGATCAAATACCTCAAGGGAAGCTTTCATTGCCCTATCGCGAGCCCAAGACTCGATCTTCTGTATCCTTTCCCGCATGGTTCTGGAGAGCGGCACAATATTCCTGAACGCATTGGCCAGTATATGTTCCGTAAGTTCTTCATTTCTTGATTTCGCTTCGAACAGAGCGGAAATCACCCCTTGTTCGATTTCCGCCCCATTTAACCCCTCGGTGGAAACAGCTAGGTACTTCATATCAAAACGGGACGGATCGACATTTCTTTTGCGCATGTGGATAGCAATTATCTGAAGTCTCTCATCCGTCGATGGCAGTCCCATATAAAAAAGCTCGTCGAATCTGCCCTTGCGCAGGATTTCCGGTGGAAGCACTTCCACTTCATTGGCCGTAGCTCCGACAAACACTGGAGCAGTCTTCTCCTGCATCCAGGTCAGAAAAAGCGCCAGCACCCTCGCCTCTTTCCCGCCTTCTTTTTTTTGCTGCTGGTTCGCGATTCCTGCCTCTATCTCGTCAATCCAGAAAACGCACGGAGCCACTGCCTCGGCTGTTTTGATGGCCTTGCGCATGGCTTCTTCCGGAGGTCCGGCAAGGCCGTCGTAAATTTTGCCCATATCGAGCCTTAAAAGGGGTAGCTTCCAATAGGACGCGATAGCCTTTATGCACAGGCTTTTGCCGCATCCACTAACCCCCATTACGAGAATCCCCTTTGGAGCGGTCAGCCCATGCTTGGCAGCCCCGGGATTGAACGCGTCGCCACGCTCTTCGAGCCACTTTTTGAGATTAACGAGACCCCCGATTTCCCATGATCCCGCCTGCGCGCTGACAAATTCCAGCACACCACTTTTCCTGACTAGCGCCTGTTTCTGATCGAGGACAATGTCGACAGAGTCAACCGTAATAGTAGTTCTGTTCGTAACTGCGGCGTGAAACGCGTCCTGGGCTTCATTGGCAGCAAATCCCATGGCTGCCCTTATCATTTTATCTCTGAGATCACCATTGAGTGATTGGATTAGCGATTCTGTCGCTGGACTTTCCCGAATGCACGATTCCAAAATTCTCTGGAGTTCCTCATAACCAGGGAGCGGCACATCGTCTATCTTAAAAATTGAATAAAGCTCCTGAGGCAGGTTCAAAAAAGGACAGACGAAAAAGATCTTATTACGGCTGGAGCGTAACACGCGGGCGCAATCTTTTAATTGTCTCAAAAGTTGAGGATTTCCATTGAGGAAAAGGTGAAGGTCCTTACAGACAAGTAAAGAGGGCTCTTTGATTCTCATGAAAATCCCGAGAGCCTGCGTAATATCTGTAGTTTTTTCCAGGATCTCTTTTCCACGCGTTAGCCCATATAAGCAAGACCAAATGTATAGTTGGAGCGGTCCGGCGGCAGCCTTTTTAGCAGCAGATGCTACAAGTCTTTCGACCCGCTCCTCTTCTTCGGATATCAAATATATAAGCGACGTCTTACCTTGGATAAAATTCAGGATCTTATTAAGTATCATTACACCAACCTTCCAGTAGAAAATGCCACAGTTAGTAAGCTTTCACAAGGACGAAGCGAAGTGGTATAAATGAATTGATCAAGAAGTGTTAGGCTTCAATCGCTCTCAAGTAGTAGGAATTCTATATATGCCCACCATTAAATCCGATTCTTCGGCCGGGAGGACTGATGCGCTGTTCCGTATCATCGTGGGCACAGCCGCGGCTTTTGGAGTCCTGTACATAGGCCTGTATTTTCTGCGGGAATGGGAGCCGACCCTGGCCGAGATCCCCATGTTCGTCCCCATGATCCATGGATTTGCGGTGCTTGAGTCTATTACTATTGCGTTCCTAGCTCTGGGGAGTCATCGCGCCCTGCGGAACCCGGTTACATATTGGATCGGTATCGCATTTGCGTCCATTGCCATTTTCAACGTGTTTTACATCCTGTCTTGGCCCGGCCTTCATGCTGACGGCCGCCAGGTAATAGGGTTTCTACCGGGAACCGCTGCATGGATTATTCTCATCGCGCAAATTGTCTTCAGTGTACTACTTATTATAGGGGTTTCAGTTCGTTGGCCCGGGGCACATTCGCTAAAGGGGCGAAGCTGGGCCTGGTCGGTCGCGAGTTGGCTGGTTCTGGCCACATTGGCTAATGTGCTGCTGATATCGTTTGAAGAGTACCTTCCGTCAATGGTTGGCCCGCATGGGACATTCACCCTTTTACAGCTGGTTGTTGTGGGAGTAGTGGGTATTCTATATGCAACGGGTACCGTGACCTTTACTCGGTACTACCTTCGATCCCGTGACATACTATCGGCTTATATTGCTCTAGACCTGCTGCTCCTGTTCTATAATTCGGTGGGAATAATGATGACGACGAAACGCTATGCTCCCATGTGGTATACGTCTCGGCTGCTGGCCGTTGCCGGTGGCATAGTTGTTCTATTCGGCCTGCTCTGGGCATATGTACGTCTTTACCAGAAAGAGCAGGAAAAGAGCCGGGACCTGGAGGCTAGTATCGTCAAGCGCAAGGAGGCGGAAGAAGAAAACGAGCGGTATCTGGAGGAACTACGGACGGTATTGGAGCATCTCACTGAAGGTCTGGTCATTTCCGACCTGGACGGGAACCTCTATCACTGGAATCAAGCGGCCATTGAAATGCACGGTTTCAAGAGCCTCGATGAGTGTCGGCGTAGTCTCCCCGAGTTTGAGGGAATCTTCGAACTTTCCACTTCTGATGGAAAAATTCTGCCTGTGACGCAATGGCCGCTGGCTTGTATTCTGCGAGGCGAGACGTTGAGAAATTGGGAGATTCACATTCAGCGCCCAGGCAATGACTGGAAGCGCGTCTGGTTATATGGCGGCAGTCTCGCTCTGGATAATGTAGGCAATCCTCTCCTTGCAGTTGTCAGCGTAACCGACATAACTGAGCGCAAACTCGCGGAGGAGGCCTTGCAGGGGTCCAAGAATGAACTTGAACTCCGCGTGGAAGAGAGGACCGCTGAGCTGAACGAAGCGGTCGACGCTCTCGGGGCTGAACGACAGCGGTTTTATGGTGTTCTGGAGACACTGCCTGCGTATGTCGCGCTCTTGACAACCGATTATCATGTTTTCTTTGCTAATCGCGTTTTCCGAGAGCGCTTCGGGGAATCAGAGGGTAAACGATGTTTTGAGTTCCTCTTTAACAGAACCGAACCATGCGAGATTTGCGAAACGTATAGGGTTCTGGAAACAATCGCCCCCCATCATTGGGAGTGGACCGGCCCGGATGGCCGCAATTACGATGTATTCGACTTCCCCTTTACCGATACGGATGGCTCGTTGCTGATTCTGGAGATGGGGATAGACATCACCGAACGCAAGCAAGCGGAAGACGCTCTCAACCGGACATTGGCCGATTTGAAACGATCCAATGCAGATCTTGAACACTTCGCTCACGTTGCTTCGCATGATCTGCAAGAACCGTTGCGGAATGTAGCAACTGCTTTGCAAATGCTCGAAAAAACAAATAAAGGCAAATTGGGGGCACAGTCCGATCAATTGATTTATTATGCTGTCGATGCGGCCAAAAGAATGAAGGCTCTAATTTCAGACCTGCTCACCTATTCTCGAGTGACGACGCGCGGTCAATTATTCGAGCCGGTTATTGTTCAGGAGGTACTGAATCAGTCGATCTTGAACTTGACAGAGCTTATAAACCGGAATGGAACGAAAATTACTCACGATCAGATGCCCATCATTAAGTGCGATTCCACGCAGCTTTTACAAATCTTTCAAAATTTAATAGGAAACGCTGTGAAATTTGGTCCTTCCGAATCGTCCAAAATCCACGTGTCGGTAGAAAAGCAAGGGGGTGAATGGGTTTTCTCAGTGCAAGATAATGGGATTGGAATCGATTCGAAATATTTCGATCGTATTTTTGTTATTTTTCAGCAACTTGATAAGAAAGGGTTTTTTCACGGAACCGGCATAGGATTGGCAATTGTTAAGAAAATTGTTGAGCGTCATCGAGGACGTGTTTGGGTAGAGTCTGAGGTTGGTGTTGGATCTAAATTCTATTTTACCATACCCGACGATGGGCTCGGTGAGATATGAGCCAAAGACGGTAATCCTTCAGTTACAGTCGGACAAAGAATGTCATTGCGAGCGCATAACCCCGCGACCTGTCACCGGGAATATTTTCGGAAGTTCCGAAGCTTCATTGACAAACTATAAGCCACTAAAACCAGGGAAATCGATCCGCAGATTTCGCAGACGATCGCAGATTCAAGAAGCCAGCAAAAATATGTTTTCTCATCTGTGCACATCTGTGGAATCTGCGGAATAATAGATACTGAGATTGCCACCCCGCGGAACGCGGGACTTCGCTCCTCGCAATGACACGTTGGGGATTGTCATCCGGCAATACGCTCGGTGTAACCGCCCTGAAGGACTTTTCCCTCCCGAGTTATCACCCAGTCAAAAATTTCCCGTTCACTTATTTTTATTAAACTTCCTTTCTCGAGGTCTTTTCGCAATACCGGCACGTTCTCGACGTGTCCGGCCAAAAATTCTCCTTGCCAGTTATTCAATGATACCCACATCCACTCGAATTGGCCGCCCTGCGCCGGAAAACCGATCTTAACCGCATAGACGCGCCGGTCGTGCCCCCCCTGTTGGAAGCTTTTTTTGAAAATAGGCAACTCCTGTCTGGCTCTTTTATGACCGTTAAGCAGATTTTGTTTCAGTCTAGTCGATTCGTCATCCTTCCGGACCGGTTCGCTCTTCTTCTTGGCGGGGCTGGATAAATCTGCGGGTAGATGCATTACAAATTCTTCGAGTACTTTGCCTATCTTAACTGGATCTAACGGATCTTGGCTGGGGCCATAAGGCATTAACTTTAGGCTCCCTGCCGGAAAATGCCCTTCTTCGTCACTCGGTCGCGTCTGAAACCCCAAAAGCAAAGGTGTTCCCGGAAGTACCAATGGCTGTTGAAGGTCTTTTCCCCGATTCCGCATGGACAACATAGATTGCGCGGCCAAAGTCATTATAGCGCGTGCAGGCGTGGCCAATTGAGAAGGCACTTCCTCCATTTCCATGTCAGGCAACCCGAATTTCTGCATACCGTGAGTATGAATCCAAAGCAGCCTCTCGCCTTCATCCAAGGTTTCGAACTGGACGTGTGATTCTATAGGAAATGCATCCGGATTCTCGGCCATCTTTGTCCAGGCTTCTGTACCCCACAAAATATGGGCTACGGCATCTTGGACTACTCCGGAAGTCAGGGACCGGACTGCTTCTGTCAACCGAATCATAAAACCCAGGTGACTCGTGCCTGAAAAATTGGCTAATGACAACTTGAGTCGAACTATCGTAACTGCTTCCCGAAGAATTCGGCGGTCCCCATCAGATACTTCCCTGGAATTATGCGGAATGATCTCTTCAGGATATTCAAAAAATTCTTTCGCATCCGCCCTACTGATATACTCGACCGCCAAAGCGTTATTCTGGATAAACATGTCCAGGAAGACCAAACAACGCTCGCTCTCTTCTTGGCGGAATTTCTTATCAGTAAGGCGATCCGTAATAATTTCCCATTCCGGAACTTCTGTTTCCGGGGTATAAATCCAGTATTCCACAAGTGCATTATTGGGTGAATCTTTTGTGGTAACCGGTTGTCGAGCGCCTGACGAGCTTCCGAGATGCGCCGGCGGTAAATCAGCATCGGTTTTGGGATGATCAGTTTTTATAGTAGGTTTTGGTTCATGCGGAGGTCTATCATAGCCGTGCCCGTGCACTATTTCTCTAAGCCACCGGACCGCCGACCCGGTTTTGAACAGCCCTCGAATTCCGGCTCCAGGACCATGCGTCAGCTTACGGCGCACCTGTTTTACCAAAGGATTTCGTGCGTCCAGTTTGGGATGCGAATTGAACAGCTCCTGAGCCTCATCCTTTTCGCCTATTTCGATAAGGGCCAAGGCGATTCCGGCCACATCTTCGTCGTCAATAGCCGGGCCCACAGCTTGTAGAAGGGTCGCGCCTACATCCACAGCGTCTCTAAATTTTTTCTGCGCGAATAACGCGCGGAATAGCTTATTAAGTACTTCAGGATCTCCAGGGGTATCCTCTAGACTCCGGACCAGAAATTCCTCGGCTTTGCGGTGCTCTCCCACCGATGCATATCCGATCCCGAGCGCTTTGTTAGTTTCCTCTGCAGGTCCGTAATGCCGAACGAGAGATTCCAGAGCATATACCACTTCGAGACGGATATCTCGACCGTTGAGAATCCGTTTGGAAAAGGCGAGCATCTTATGGCGAGCTTCTTCCGGCACCGATTCCTCTTGCTGAGGTGTCCATTCTTTTGGAACCTTGGCATTGCAGTGGGGACAGTTGAGAAAATTATCAGATATAGATAAAAATCTTTCTTCGGACAGAGTTTGGAGGTACCCGCATTCCGGGCATCTGACGTGCAGCATTAACACTCCCTCAACTGTTATGCAAAGCTCCATGGCTGCGGAATGTTACAGCCGGTGTTAAATGAGTTACTTTCATAAATTGGAACAAATGTCAAGGATTACTATGCTAATTACTAACAATTCGGTATCGGTTCGGCCGTTTCAATACCGGTCTTGTGCCGGATCGATAAAAACGCCCGGAGCTGTCAATAGACTCTGGTGGGAATTGTTTCGCCCTAATAGTGAATTGGCGCAATTAACCTAGGAGGCGGCTCAATAATGTGCGGTATATGCGGAATAGTTGATCTGACCGGCGATTCCAATGTGCATTCGGTCGAAGCAATGACTCAGGCTCTGCTTCATCGCGGACCTGATACGGGGGGAATTCACGAATACAGGGACTGCATTTTCGGGCACAGGCGTCTTTCAATACTGGATCTGTCTGAATCGGCCAAACAGCCCATGATCTCGCAGGACGGAATGACAGCTCTGGTTTTCAATGGGGAAATATACAATTTTCAGGAAATCCGCTCTCGCTTGGAGGGCCTCGGTCACAGATTTCGGACCGAATCGGATACCGAAGTGGTTCTCGAACTTTATCTCGAAAAGCAAGAATCCATGCTTGACGAGTTGAACGGTATGTTCAGCATTGCCATTTGGGATGAACGCCAAAAACGCCTTTTTCTTGCACGCGATAGGATGGGTAAAAAGCCACTGTACTACTGTTTTCAAAAAGGCAGGCTCAGTTTTTCGTCGGAGCTTTTTTCTTTGCTTCGGGACGCGGTGATACCGAGACAGATTTGGGATCAGTCGCTCATGGAATATCTGCTGTACGATTTCATTCCCGCGCCTCATACTATTTTTCAACACATAAACAAACTGCCCGCTGCGCATATGGCGATTTTTGACGCGAACGGGCTGCTTGTCAGCCGATATTGGTCCCCGCCCATGCCGTTGGAGAGATCGGATTATCAGGCCCAATCAAAGTTGCTCGAAGAATTGCTTGCTGATGCTGTCAAGTTGCGTCTCATTGCGGATGTTCCTCTCGGGTCCTTTCTAAGCGGCGGCCTGGATTCGACCCTGATCACGTCTTTAATGCAGAGGAACAGTTCAGAGAAAGTCAAAACATTCAGCATATCCTTTCCCGGGACTACCCATGACGAATCCGCCTGGTCGGATCTAGCTTCGTCCTTTATTGGAACGGAACACAGGTCCTACCCCGTGGAGTATGAAGTCGAAAATGTCTTTTCGCAATTGATACGGCACTTCGGCGAGCCGTTTGGCGATTCGTCAGCCATACCAACCTGGCATTTATCCAAAGAAACCCGGAGACATGTCACTGTTGCTTTATGCGGGGACGGCGGAGACGAGCTTTATGCCGGGTATGAGCGCTATTTGGCGCGGCGCTTAGACCTAATTTATGATCACTTGCCCGCTCTGCTTAGGGAGAGACTTATCGAGCCAATCATCGATCGGCTCCCGGCAACCACCGATTATTACGGAACGAGTTTCACAAAAAAACTTAAACTATTCTCGTCCGCGTCCCGCCGGATACGCGAAGAACCACTTGCGGTGATCCCCAGGACTTTTTCATTGAATGAAGCCCGCTGCCTCACCGGGATAAACTATGACGTCAATGCGGACCCGGTGATTTCCGCCGCGAGAGAATTTGTAGGTCTCGACCCCGTAAGTCATATGATGTTCACAGATATGTATACGTATCTGGCCGAGGACATACTCACCAAGTCGGATCGCATGAGCATGGCCCATTCCCTGGAAGTCCGCAGCCCTTTGCTCGACTACCGAATCGTCGAACTAGCGTGTCGAATGCCGCTCGATTTTAAGCTGAACGGCTTGACTACTAAAAGGATTCTCCGAGATGTGGCCCGCGAGTACGTGCCGGAACCGATTCTCAAGAGGTCCAAGTACGGATTCCAGGTACCGCTGGGCCGATGGTTCAAAGGCGACTTGAGGAATTGGACCGAGCAGAGGCTTATGGATTCTCAGCATAGTTTCTTTGATAAAACCGAGGTGGAACGGCTCTGGGCGGAACATTTGAGAGGAAGGGCCGATCACGCGCACAAAATCTGGCTGCTCACATTCTTCAATGAGTGGCATGAACAAATTAAGTCCTGGTAACAATTTCACCTGATCTAATCCGCAGATTACGCAGATGGGCGCAGATGAGAAAACACAAAACGTTTGATGACATACGAGCTCCGAGAAGCCTGAGCCGAGCTGTCGGTGAACTTCCAGCGCAGCGCCAATAATGGGCGTGAGTTTGAGAGTCTCTTGAATCTGCGATCATCTGAGAAATCTGTGGATCGATTTTGTCATTCCTCCGGTGGAAGCAACACACGATCCAATCCGCAGATTACACAGATGGGCGCAGAATGACGAAAACATTGGATTTGCTGGTCTCTTGAGCATCTGTTGCTCCGATCAAATCCTACGTCTGAGAAATCTGCGGATCGATTTCTCTTTTTTTAGTGGCTTACAATTTGTCAATGAAGCTTCGGAACTTCCGAAAATATTCCGGGCCCCCGATAAAATAGGTGTCATTGTGACCCGCGCCGACTAGAGTTACGAACTCTTTCGGAGCCTTGGTTGCGGCATATAACTCCTGACCCAGACGTAACGGAACTATATCATCGGAGTCACCATGAAAAAACAGGACCGGCGCTGTGACACCTCCGATCTTATCCAAAGAGTTAAGTCTGTTTCGCAATAGATTTTCCGGGACAGGTAGAGGGAAATGCTCCTTCGCCATAGCTGCCATGTGGGTGAAGGTTGACTCCAATATCACTCCATCGCAAGAACGGCTTGACGCCAAATGCACAGCAGCTATTCCGCCTAAAGAGCGGCCGAATATTACCAATTTCTGACCCGCTGCGTCAGCACGGTCCCGAGCAAACTCGTACGCGGCGTCCGCATCCAAATAGAATCCGGCTTCGGTGATGGCGCCCCCACTGCGGCCGTATCCCCGATAATCAAAAATCAGGACGCTAATCCCCACATCATATAGTCTCCGAATGTTATCGACCCGATGAGAAATATTGCCGGCATTGCCGTGGCAAAAGAGGAGGAGCGCGGGACTCGATGGAGCCGGGACGAGCCAACCGTGGAGACGCACGCCATCACTTGTTTGCAACCAAATGTCCTCAAAATCAAGTGCGGCTTCCGCAGGAGTACAATCCAGATGCGGGTCTGGAAAAAAGATCTGCTTTTCAATGAAACTGCTTATGGCGTTTGCTGTCAAGCTCATGGGGAATCTCCAGGACCATGTAAAATAAGCACCGCAGAGAACAAAAGAAACGCAGAGAACACACACAAGCAATTTAGTTTTTTTACGTGGTAAGTGCACTTACAATTATCTGGTCGAACAAATCGACTAGCGAGAAATCAATCAACAGCGGGCCGCCTACGATTTGCGGGGGCGCACGCAACGCCCCCAATGAATTTGGCATCTGAGATCAAGCGTCAGTGCGCGCCGTCCAACGCGTAAAGGGCCGCGCCCAAAGCGCCCGTTATCTGCGGATGCGGCGGGATACGAACAGGATTCGGAGTCTGCTGCTGAATGAGTTCAGCCAAGAATGGGTTGTGTTCGATCACACCGCCGGTCAGCACAACCGTATCGGTGAGAGTATCCATCTCCATTACTCGTTTCATCACTGAGGTGAAGACCCCTCGCACGATACGATTCACCGGGATGGCCCGCCTTTATTTTCTCCAGGACCTCGGTTGCGGAAAACACAGTGCAATAACTGCCGAGAGAAACCTCGCCGTCAGCTTCGCGAGCTAATGTGTCCAATTTTTCGATCGGCAAACGAAGTCGGACAGCCATTTCTTCCAGAAAAGCCCCGGTGCCCGCGGCGCATTTTCGATTCATTTTAAAACTCACACGCTGGCCGCGGACGTCCAGCTTGATCACTTTATTGTCTTGGCCGCCTATATCCACCACAGTGATTGGACCGGGAAAAAAGTGCAAACAACCTCGACCGTGACACGAGATTTCCGTGAGGTTAGAACTCGCGAAGGAAACACTTTTTCGCCCGTATCCGGTGGATACGACGTTCCTTATATCTTCTCCATTCAAGCCGGCTTGCTGAAGGCATTGGTTCCAGGCTTCTCCGGAGGCGGCCTGGAAATCCGTCCCGGAGTAGAGCACAGAGCTGCCTAATATTTGCCTCTGATTATTTACAATTACGGCCTTCGTGGTGCAGGAGCCCACGTCGACTCCGCCAGCCAATTCGATTGTCATCTCATTGCCTCAAAGCAGGAATTCACCGCAGAGATCTCAGACTGTCATTGCGAGCGCAGCGAAGCAATCTCCTTGGTTGGGGGGATTGCTTTCCCGCGGAACGCGGGATTTCACTCCTCGCAATGACACTCTCTGCGTTCTCAGCGGACTCTGCGGTGAAAATATGGTTATTGTTTTTCGTCGAGCTGCTCTATGAAAGCCTCTATGTTGGTTTTGGCCTGTTCTTCGGAGTAACAGCGCAGATCGTTCAGGTCGCCGTTAATTACCAGCGTCGGCAGCGTCAGGCGCTCACTCATCCGCTGGGGCATACTGTAACGGCTATTGGAATTATTAGGGCAGGTCCTTGCGTCATGATAAATCACGCCGTCAATCTGGAAATTCTTAATCCAGTTATCCATGTACGCTTCTTTGTACGATTCATCTCGGACAATGAACAGTTCCGTATATGCCCTAGCCATAGATTCGAACGGTTCGGCCGGATCGAACGCGTCAAAAATCCAACTGTTGCAATAGGTCGATGCTATGATATTGGTCTTCAGAGATAAGAATAGCTCGCTCAAGTCTCTTAATTTTCCCCAGATCGGCATCCCATCCCAATAAACCCTGTGACGCTCGCCTGGAACAGCTTCGATCTTGTCCTTCACACGCTCATCGAGTTCTTTGATAAGGATCTTGTAATAATTCACCGCTTCGGGCAAGCCTCTCAGGACCACCGCGGGCGCCATGTGTATGGTCGCATCAAAGAAGGTTATAGGCGCGGGTTTAATTGCTCCATACTCCAATACCTGGCGCCAGAGTTTTGTGCACTCCAATGAGAGCCCAACCACTTCCCGCAGCCGATCTATATCGAACTTGTTTCCGGAGACCTGCTCCAGCGTGGGGATCATGGCCTTCATCTGCTCGACAAGGTCCGCGATATGATATTTCTCAACAGACCCGACATTCCGATGGGTGTGTACGCCAATAAGAGGGACATTCCATTCCCTCGCGTAAAAAGAGAACCAGTCCTGGACGTCACGACATTGATTGGTGTTGTAAACGAGCACATCAGCTTTGGGGATCGACTCGATCCCATATGCCTTTGTCAAAGGAGTTGTCTTTTTAAGGTATGCGCCCACATCCGAAGTGAGGTAGGAGCATATGTCCGGGGAGTACCCGATGGCGTTTGCGACAGGAATAAAATCCGTGGCCATTCTGGTGGCTCCCAACAGAGCCCCATGATTTTCCGGATAATAGACCTGGAACCCCATAGCATGGAGCAGTTCCGCAGGTCCAACCGAGGTGCACCACGCCACCTTTTGAGTTCCCTCCTTTTTAGCCTTGTCCAGGGAGAGAAAATGGTCTGCCATCAGGTTCTTCATGAGGGAGGTCGCGGCTATGGGCCGCCGAGCTGCAGCTTGGGATTTTTCAGTCATGACTCTCTCCTGTTTGAGATTTTGCGGTGTTACACGTAATCCCAAATTAATAAATACTGCTTCTGAAGTCAAGTTGAGAGCAGGATCAGGCTTCAACTGTATAGGCGCGGAAAAGATTATGATTCGCGGCTGGGGTTTGCATGTTATTCATTATTCCGCCTTGACTTGCCGGTGGAATTCAAGTAGGCCTTTGATGCAGACTGGAAGCCACTATCCACTCAAGAGAAAGGAAAATAGAAATGAAATTGATGCGATTCGCGGTTGCCTTATTATTAATAGCCTTTGCCTCGGTCTCTGCATGGGCAGCCGAACCGACTCAAATTGAAAAAGAGGTCAAAGACTGGCTCACTGCCTATGCCAAGGCTTACGAGAAGAAGGATCTCAATGCCCTAATGAGCATGATCGCGGCCGAGGCAGTTTTTATCGACAGCAGCCCTCAAGGCAGATACATAGGAGCTGATGCGATCAAGAAAGCTTATCAGGCTGAATTCCCACAGATCCAATCGGTGGTTATGGAACCTACCTGGCTTACTGCCAGCGCCAAGGGCGACCTGGCCTGGTTTGCAGCAGAATTAACGGCCAAAGTGGATCTAGGCAAGGAGAAATTCGTGGTCCCGGGCCGGTGGACCGGTGTTCTTGAAAAACGCGGAGGGAAGTGGCTCATTATTCTGTCACATTTCTCTTATACAGCCCCGGATGAGAAGGAAGAAAAGTAGGATATCACTGATGAACGGTCACCCGCTGGAAAGAGAAGACTGCGGGGGAACCCGTCCTGAAAGAAGCCGGATTCCCCCGCACCCCTTCCGGCAAGAACTTTCATACGATTGGCGGTAGATCATAGAATCGTGCAAATACCGTGAACCCGATAAGACCCTGAAGGGTCTACCAACCTTCTTGCCCAACGATTTCGAGGCATCATCGTAGGGGCCGGCCCGTGCGTCTGCCCCGGATTGGGCGCCACGCACGAATGCGACATACCAATGAATTCGTGATCATGCCGAATCATCTGCACGGAATAATTTGATCGGGGATGGTGCAGGGGCGACCGGCGGTCGCCCTGTCTTGGTCCAATGATGACCGACCAGGCCGCGGTAGGGCAGGGCAAGCCCTGCGCCCTACCGCGGCCTGGTCGTGTTCCGTCGCTGGTTTGCATTCTCTTTCCTCGCCATTGACCTTCAAAGCGATTCGACCGGCACGGAGGCCGGCCGCTACCGGACGTATGGAGATTGCTTCGCTGCGCTCGCAATGAGAGCCCTCGGCCTATGGGCCGAATTTTCTCCAGGCGCGGCGGTAGTATTTCGCAAGCACCTGGTCATCCAGTCGATTTGGCTGAATGCCCGGCGGGGCCACGCTGTCCTTGGGGAATACGAATAAGGTAGGTAGCAGATCGTTGTTGAGGAATTTCAAGGGAATGCCCTCAGGCAGTTTCAGATTCGCAGGCTCAAGCATTCGCCTCGATGCCATGACAAATCCCCAGTCTCCGAACGAGGGGACATAAGCATGGTACGGGTACACGTTAAAGCGGCCTTCACCCTCGGGACCGATGGCGGTCTGCTCGAAAGTGCTCACTACGCACCAAAAAGCCTCTGCCGCGTAATATGGGCTCGTAGCCTGAGTAACCACTATTCCGTGAATTGCGAGATGCCGAGAAAGCAGCTTGTAGAAGCTTCTCGTATAAAGTCTAGCCAGTGAGAGATTATTGGGGTCCGGTAAATCCAATACGATCAGGTCCCATGATTCGGTTGATTGCTCGAGGAATTTTCCCGCATCGTCAATATGAACACGCACCTTCGGGTTTGAGAGCGCGTCATTTGAAAGGCTTGCCAGCAGCGGCCGGTCTCGAAACAGACGGATCATCTCCTCATCAAGGTCCACCAGGTCTATCGTTTGCAGGCTCGGATACTTGAGCAACTCCCGCACTGCCATTCCATCCCCGCCACCAAGGACTAATGCTTTCATCGCGCCGGGCAATGCGGCCATAGCCGGGTGAATGAGGGCCTCATGATAGCGGTGCTCGTCCACGGATGAGAATTGGAGCTTTCCATCAATGAACAATCTGACGTCATCGCGCCACCGGGTAACTACCAATCTTTGATATGGGGTCTGTCGCGTCAGAATGATGTCGTCCTGATAAAGCAGGTTTTCGGTCATCGAAGTAAAAGCGCCGGAACCTGCAAGCCCGGCAATCAAGATGGCGGCGGAAATGCTCGCCATTATCCCCAATCTCCTCTTTCTGCGAAGAAATGGGGCCAGCACCCGAAGCGCTACGGCTCCTACCGCGATATTAATAAGGCCGAAGAGGAAGGAAGTCCTGAGAAGCCCGAGATGCGGCACCAGCAGCAAGGGAAAAGCGCAGGAAGCAATAAGCGCCCCGATATAATCCAAAGCCAGCACGTTGGAAACCGTGAGCCGCAGCGCTTCCTGGGTTTTGAGAATCCTGATGAGTAATGGGATCTCCATCCCGACGAGAGTTCCGGTTACGGTCAGGACGATCACGAGAACCGGCAAATAAGAAGGCAAAGCGGCAAATGTGAACAAGAGCACAGCCGCGGAAAACCCGCCTGAAACTCCGATTCCTATTTGAATTCCGACAAACACGTCGGTCAGGTTTTTCCGGAAAAAACGGGTCAAATAAGAGCCAAGACCCATAGCAGTAAGGAAAATTCCGATAACAATAGAAAACTGTGTGACTGTGCCGCCCAGCAGATAGCTGGAGAGCGCGGCCGCAATAAGTTCATAAATGAGGCCGCAAACGGCTATCAGGAAGACCGCGGCTAGCAGAAAGATTCCCGGAATGCGTTGCGTCATATTGAGATTACCGGCTTTGTCATTGGTAGACGGCGTCTCTGCCGGTCATGAGCCGGTCGAGATGACAGCTTTTTTTGGATGATCCACCGGCATGGAGCCTGGTGCCTGCTTGAAGAATGCTTCTGGTATTCCTTCAGTTACGAGCGGCCAAATACTGTCATTGCGAGCGGAGCGAAGCAATCTCCAGCTTGGGGGATTGCTTTCCCACGGAACTCGGGATTTCACTCCTCGCAATGACACTTGTCTTACAGCCTGATTCTTTATCAAAAGTATTATTCCGTTATAACTATTTGCCGCCTCGGTACCCACCGCCTGCATGAGATCTACCCAGGAAATAAAAACCATGACCTGTGGTCCTGGCCCGAACAGACTCGTCCCGAAGGCTCACCGGCTTCTCAAGCGGTTTAGGCAAGAACCAACCATAAAAAGCCCCGCCGTAGGCGGTCACGGTGACCGCCGCAAGAATTGCAATTATAATGAGTTTAGCCGCGAGTCCTTTCATTGAATCAGCTCACGTCCCTCAATCATCATCTCCGCCGTTTCCGTCATCATCACCATCCCCCGTAACCGGACGCCATCGTCGAGCTTCGAAGGCCATCCTGCTGAAAGGCTCGATAATCATCGCCAATGCGGATAGCAGAAGCGGGATAATGAAATACCAGGATATTGTTTTATCAGCGGTCAATCTGATTTTCAGAGGCTCTTTTCTGGACGGCCCTGAATAATCACTTCCTCCTTGTCCGTATACCAGGAGGCGATATTGAGCCGGCTTTATCCACCCTGAAACAGGAATTGAAAGATGAAGACCCTTCGGTCCAAGCGCCTTCCGAATCCTGGCCGTGATAAATGAGGCTTCTCCGCCAAATTCCGAAATCACCCGATCTTCTGCATCCACAAGAGCAAAATCCGCTGCCAGCCAAGAATTCTTAACCGGGGCCTGCCCTTGCAGGCACAAGATGGTCCCATTGCGGCTCACGGTAAAAGGCTTTGTCATGTATTCCTGAGAATACTGCTCAGCGGTGATATTTTCCTGCATAAGAGGCGTATTTTTGTCCGATGAGAAAGCATAAAAGAGCAGCAGGATGTTCAAAGCGACAAACGCGGCCCCAATTTTCCACGTGCCTGCCAGCCAGGCCGAGGGAACATAAGGTTGGCAAGAATACACGCCCTTGGCTGGTGGCAGCTCCACGCTTTCGCCGACAGCAGCTTGCATTTCATCCCGGCCTATATATCGCCCGCGGAATTGCTCGACTTCCTTCCCGGTGATCTCCTGGTCCACATAATCGGGCGGTTTGATCAGGTGGGTATACTGGGTCTTTTCACCAACTGCCGCCACCCAAGGTAGAGCGCCGTCGACCCACTGGAGAGTTAACTCTCCGCTTTCATAAATCTTGAATGACTCATTGCCGACTCGCACCTGCATTTTTGCTACTGGTATTGGAGGGATGGGAATCCGAGTGTGAATTGTGCGACTTAAGGTAAAATGTCCATTTTCCTCAGAGAGCCATAAGTAACCGGAATCAGGATTGTACAGGACATATTCCATCGAGCCGTACTGGACATTTTCTTCCGTCTCCACGTAATAGAGTCTTCCCATGACTTCGTAGCGGGTATTTTCCAGGGTGACAGGCGCGCCAATATTAAGTGTAAATTTGGGTTGCTTGCCTTTGTTCTTGCCTACAACTCGAATTTCAGCTTCATCGAGTTGAAGGCCCGCTCCGCAAGCCGGGCAGACGACCATCCCGGTGGTCTCGACTCGAGGTCCTTCGTAAGGCTTTCCGCAGGACCGACAGCGGATGACTTCGCCCACTCGGGATACTCCGGTCTTCGTGTGCTTCCGGAGCGGGCTTGCCTTCTTTGAAATCAATGATCCGGCCGAAAAAGGCCGTGGCATTTCCGGATGCCGGATCGTATTCCAATCCGAAAGAAGAGCTTCCATCGGGCGTGGAGCCGTCCGCATATGGGTATACTTTGCCGATTTCCACCTGGAACGGTATTTCGACCTTCACCCCCTAGGCATTTGGCTTCTCCGATTTCTTCAATCACCCCTTCTTTTCCATTGAGCTTTATTCGCATGCCGGGCGTGAGCTCGGAATGCGGCGGAACAGGCGAAGTCAGTTTCATTGGCGATTCAAGGAAGAGTTCCCTCTCATCTTCGGTCAGCCACATGATCTCGCCGTTTTCCATTTCGACGAACCACTCGTTCCAGGTCCCTTTCTCGTGCGCGTAGTGAATTCGACCCAGGACTCTGAACGAGCGTCCCTTGATCTTGCCCGTCGCGCCGACTTTAAATCGAGGCGAGTCGGGCAAGTCCACGGATTTTTCGCCTGCTCGAAGGGCTGATTCTTTGTCCCAGTAGATAGCGGTCTTGCAGTAGTCACAAATACGCATCAACACGCCCGGATTTGTCACCGTGTTTGATGCTCCGCAAGAAGGGCACTGAAATTGTCGTTCCATGATTTCTGTTATTTGCTCGTCTGTAGTTCTTCAGCCCGGAGTGTGGCCGCCTCGATCGCATCCATGATCAAGCCTCGGAGCCCGCCTGATTCGAGGACTTGCAATCCCGCGATGGTTGTGCCGCCAGGAGAGGTAATTCGATCCTTGAGTTCACTAAATGGAATATTTCCCGAAGCCGCCATTGTTGCTGCGCCCAGAACAGTCTGGACCGCAAGCGCTCGGGCCGTGGGTCGATCTAATCCCATCAGGACCCCGCCATCAGTTAGTGCTTCCATAATAATGAAAAGATAACCGGGACCACTGCCGGACAGCGCGGTAACCGCATTCATCATCTTTTCATCAACTATCGACCGCCGTGCCCACTGCGCTAAACAGGTCCACCGCTAACGCGAGGTCCTTATCATCTGCAGTGCCCGCTTTGCACAGGGCCGTGGCGCCGGCTGATACCATCGCGGCCGCGTTCGGCATGGCCCGGATCACACGGGCAGGGCCTTTGAGTTTCGACAGGATGAAGTCAGTAGTTATTCCCGCTGCTATGGAGATAATTACCAGTCGTTCGTGCACTTGATGAGCAATGGATTCCAAGACTTGTCCGATTATCTGTGGTTTGACCGCGAGTATGACCGTGTCGGTATCAGGATTAACTATATCGCTGAGCGCGGGAGCGGCCTCCATGCCGAATTCTTTGACTACGGTCCGGCATTTGGCCGAGTCGATATCAAAGGCGCGGATC
>CAWJJL010000037.1:0-41336 GCA_963843165.1 uncultured delta proteobacterium
TGACCACAATAGCCATCCTACACACTTATTGACCTGTACATACGTAATCACGAAAACAATACGAAAGTCAATCGAAGTTTTCTCGAAAGTATTTACTACCCTCCTGGCAAAATGTGCTGCCCGGCTGACACTCCAGTTAGGAGCCGCGTGGATTTGTCATTGAGAGGAGTCTATGTTGCGACAGGGGTCTCGCCCTCCATTAAAATGACCGGCAATCCCGCGTTCTGCGCGGGACGGTCCTACTGCCAATCCCTAAAGCCGCGAGATTGCTTCCCCCGTTCTTCAACGGAATCGCGATGACATTTTTCGGCCGCCTGTGACTGAGGAGTTATCTGCCGGAGCCCAAATACATTGACTTTCGCCAGTCGGCTATGCTAAATATTTCAATAAGTTCCGTTGTCAGGACTCGTATGGCTGCCAAACCGGTTTACTTAATTTTTGCGACAATACTGATTTCGCTCTTATCGCTCATCGCAGGATGCGGCGGGAAATTAGCCAATACCGGATGGGCGGCGGTTTCGGAAGTGCACCCCAATGGAGTAATTCGACTCAATTATCCTGACGGAAAAACCGGCCTGAAGAGAATAGATGATGAGAATATTCGCAAAGATACAAAAGCTGCAGCAAAAAATATGCTCAAGCCGGCTCGGTATGTCGAGACAAAAAAGGGGAGCACGCTGACGTTTCCCGACGGACATACCCTGATCTATCACGACATAAACATAGACAAGCAAAAAGGCCTTTTTAATTGATAGAGCAGCGAGCGACAACAAGCGAGAAAGCAATAGATTTCCGGGACTGCCGTGGCGAACCGGATGACAACGTCACTATAGTCATTCCTGCGTTCAATGAGGAAAAAACCATTGCCGACGTGATCCATCGAGTGCGGCGGTCGGTGCCCGAAGCCAGGATTTTGGTAATTGACGACGGCTCCTCTGACGCAACGGCGCAAGAAGCCGGCAGCGCGGGAGCTGAAGTAATTTCACATCCATTGAACAAGGGTAACGGAGCAGCGGTTAAAACTGCTCTACGTGCGATCTCCGGGGGTCTTGTCGCCATCTTGGATGGTGACGGGCAGCATGATCCGCAGTATCTTCCGCAACTTCTGAGCAAGTTGGATCGGTTCGATCTGGTTGTGGGCTCACGTTCGTTCACGAATAGTGAAGCCTCCGCTCTTAGAAACGTGGGAAATCTCATTTTACGAAGACTCGCGTCCTTCTTGTCCGAACAGAAGATTCCGGACCTTACTTCGGGATTCCGCGCCTTCCGCCATAGCGTAGCAGCCCGTTTCTTACATTTATATCCGAATGGCTATTCTTTCCCCTCCACCAGCACGTTGAGCTTCATCTCCGCGGGATACAACGTGGCATTCGTTCCCATTCAGGTACAACACCGCCCACCCGAAACTGTCAGCAAATTGCGCCCTTTCCGAGATGGTTTCAATTTCATCATGTTTATTTTGCGTATTATCACTTTGTCCAACCCTAACAAGATTTTTTTCCCGACCGGTTTGATCCTCGTTTTGGCGGGGATTGCTTTGACCATTCGTAATCTGATACTTTTCGCGCAGTTCTCCGGTGGCACGGTTTTATTTTTGGCAGGCGGCATCAATATCATCTTTTTCGGATTGATACTGGATCAATTCGCCACATTGCGTCTCAAGGAAAGGGATTAACCGGAATACATTCCACAGCGAGACTGTCGCGGCTTCGACCGTTTCGATTTCAAGAAGCAAACCAACCTGCAAATCTGCCACAGTTCAGGTATAATCATCAGCCATGTGCGGGATATGTGGAATATATCTGCTGGACAACGAGGCCAGTGTAAATCGCTCGGTTCTGGAGCGTATGAACAGCACTATGGTCCATCGCGGTCCGGATGATGATGGATACTTCGTCTCAGGTCCGATCGGCCTAGCCATGCGACGGCTGAGCATAATAGATTTGGCCGGCGGAAAACAGCCGATCACGAACGAAGATGAGTCGCTGTGGATAGTATTTAACGGCGAGATTTACAACTACTCGGATTTGCGATGGGAGCTGCTGGCAAAAGGCCATGTGTTCCGCACCAGGAGCGATACCGAGGTTATCCTGCATCTCTATGAAGAGTTGGGTGAAAATTGCGTTCAGCGTCTGAACGGGATGTTCACGTTCGCGATCTGGGATTCCGTAGAGCGTCGGCTGTTACTTGCTCGTGACAGACTCGGAATAAAACCTCTCTTCTACTCGTTTGAACCCGGGGTTGCACTGGTCTTTGGTAGCGAGATCAAAACGATACTCGAGGTCGGTGTCAGCAGAAAAGCGGATCCCCAGGCGCTGTATGATTATCTGTCACTGATGTACGTGCCCACGCCATCCACCGCATACGCAGCAATCAAGAAACTCCCTCCCGGTTGTGTGATGACTTGTTCCCGGGAAGGACTTCAAATCAAACAGTACTGGGACGTGCCACTCCCTCGCATGGGAGAGGAAGAGCCTCTCGGCAGGCATTATGAACGAGAGATCTTAGATGCCATCGAAACATCAATCCGCAGCCACATGATTGCGGATGTTACGGTGGGTGCGCTCCTGAGCGGAGGACTCGATTCAACCACAGTGGCCGCGGTGATGGCTCGCAAGCTCCAAATGCCGCTGCTTACATTCACTATAGGGTTTGATAGACGTTCATATGACGAATCCCCGGAAGCCCGACTGGTCGCGGATACTCTCGGGACTCAACACTTGGAACAGAGAGTCTATCCGGGAATGATCGACTCGATTCCCGAGCTGCTGAATTTCTTTGACGAGCCGTTCGCCGACTACTCAGCCATCCCGACTTTTTTGGTTTCGAAATTGGCTGCGCAGCACGTGAAAGTGGTGCTGACAGGCGATGGCGGCGATGAAGTCTTCGCGGGTTATCCTACACACGTTGCTTACAAGGTCAGCCGGATGTATGGGCTGATCCCGACGTGGATTCGAGAAAAGCTGATCAAGCCTGTGGTTATGAATCTGCCCGCTTCCATGGAGAGATTGAGTTTTGATTATAAGGCTAAGAGATTCGTAACAGGCGCGGACCTGCCGATGGAGCGGGCACATTATTGGTGGAAGGTGATCTTCAACGAAGAAGAGAAAGAACAGCTCCTGAAGCCTGAATTCCTGAGGAACGGTTTCAACGACAGTTATCATGTTTTTGAGCAATATTTCGATCTATCAAAACACGCACATCCGTTGAACCGACTGCTTTACGTAGACACAAAGACATTCCTTCTGGACGATAACCTCGCCAAGGTTGACCGCATGACAATGGCAAACTCGTTGGAAGCTCGAGTTCCGCTGCTGGATCATCAACTGCTGGAGCGAGTCGCGGTAATTCCACCGCAGATCAAATCCAGCGGCCTACAAACAAAGCGACTTTTACGCCGGGCCGTGCATGGCCTGCTTCCGCCCGCCATACGCAAAGGCAAGAAGAAAGGCTTTACGCCTCCCCTTCCCTTTTGGATTCGTAACGAGCTCAAACCGATGTTGCTGGATTACTTCAGGCCGGAGAGGATCAGCTCTACAGGCATTCTGAACGAGAATTATTGCCAACAATTGCTAGATGAGCATCTCGCAGGGAAAAAGGACAACAACCGCCAGATCTGGACCATTCTGGCGCTTGTCTGCTGGCTGGAAAAATTCCGCCCGGAATGGTGAAGGGGAAGAGCAAGAGATATGCTGGGGGAAACTTCTTGTCCCGCGTTCCGTGCGGGATTTCCCCCTGCACCCCTTCAAGAAGTCCTATATGGTGCGTGAAGCATTCGGCTTCACGGAATGGGCTTTCTATTGCGTTGGCCGGAGGGACTTCGCCGCGCTCCAATCTTCTTCTTTAATTCATCTATTCCAATAGTCGGCGCATCTTTTTCAGCTTCCTTGGCTTCTCTGAGACTGCGAAGATCTTCGAAATCCTGGAGCTGCTCCTGAACCTTCAGGAATTCCTCATATGGTAAGACAACGAACTCTTTCTTTCCGTCTCTTTTTATAATCTGGGCGTGCAAAGTAAGCATGATGTTGGCCTCCGTCATCGGTACGCTTGCCGGCGGTGAAGAATTCGATAGATCACTATCGTCTTTCTTTCAATTTCAAACAGAATTCTGTAGTCGCCAACACGCAAGCCGATACTCGGGAGAAAAATTAGTTAGCCGCTTCACATCTCCCTTGAGATTATCACTCATCTCCTCGATCCGTGCAAGCACACGGGCCTGGATACCGGGCTGCGCAGAGCCTCGATATCTTTCGACGCTCGCGGTTTGAGCTGAATATCATATTCGGTCATATCAAGTAATTCCGTAATATCCGGTGAACACAGTGAAACGCATCGTTCAAGAGGACTCAATGCAAAGAATGTTATTGCCATCGGTGACGGAGGTACATGGGGGACTAACCCCCAGTAACAAGAGTTACCAGCTTGACTTCGTCCCGGTCATGAAGCTCGTAATCCTGATCTACCCTTTTTCCATTTACAAAAGAGACCATCTTTAATTCCGCAGGGATGCCCAAATCTGATATCAGCTTGCGAGGTGTGAGACCCGCGTCGGTCTCGATTTCGCTCTCTTGCGCGAATCGCTTCACAAGCCCTATTGGTCTTATTTTGATTCTCATGGACGTGTCAATCGTGCGACAGTAACTTGCGCATATGGCTGACCGGCGGTCACCCGCTCCAGAGGACCGTCGAGATACCGCCTCCATTCACCAAATCCGTTTTGCTTCTTCTGCCATACCGTATTCTTCAAGTATTACTTTGCCTGGTATCCCTTTTTCCGGGTCCATCTGCACGAGGCTGTAGAATTTATCTTTCATTCCCGCGAGGTCCATCTCGATTCCCTCGGGCTCGCCGTCTCTTGCGGGCTCCAACATCCTGGGAGTCAAGTCATCATCCGCTGCTGTAAGGCCGTACCTGTAATTAATGAGCTTTTTTAAATAGAACACCCGTCTGCCTGAACGCATCATCTCGTCTGAGTCCAATTCACGGCCTTCGACCACATTGAAAAGCTCTATCCATTCGGGTATCGAGACCTCCCTGTCGGCGAACTGACAAAAACATGCGCTGTTTTCAATGCTTCCAAGTTCGACTGCTGTGACAGCGGCCTCAGCTTTGTCTTTATCAGTCATGGGCTCAAGCTCATATTCAAATCCGATCTCCGGGTAATAGCAGGCCCCCATCTCCATAAAAAGCATAGGCGTAGCCACATGACAGGCTCCTCGCGGGCTTACGGCATAAGTTAACGCCAGGCCATGGCCGCCGCCCCGTGGATCATGCATGGGTGCCTCCATCGCTTTGCTTTGAGCGGTGTATTGAATCGATCCCTTTCCGATTCGATTTGCAGCGGCCACACTCCCGTCAGCCAGGAGTGTGCCCAATTTACCCTGTTTCCCGGCAATTGCTGGAAGCGCTATGTCAATAACCGTTTCCATGTCGCCCCACCGCAACTCGATCCCGCCGGTGTCGGCAGTGGTGATGTCGCCTCGCTCGAATGCTTCCATCGCCCACGCAATCGTTCCGCCGGAAGAAATTGTATCCAGGCCTAGATCATTGCAAACACGACCTGCTTTACAAGTGGCGGCAAGATCCATAGAACCGACCAAAGAACCCAGCGCCACAATTGTCTCGTATTCCGGTCCCGGGCCCTCCGGCACAGCAAACGGCCCTTCTTTAACTTCGACCACCCTTTTGCACGCGATGGCGCAGAAGGCGCAAGCCGCCCGTTTCGTCAAGAATCTTTCCGTGAGAGCGCCGCCTGTCAGAGCCTCTCCCATCTCTTCCCAAAAATTGGAGGTGAAATTTCTGATTGGGACATCACCGGTAACCACGCCACCTTCAAGGTTCGCAGCGGTGCCGTTCTCGTGCATGACGTCAGAAGCCAGGGCCTCCTTGATCTTGACGTTGAGTTCCTTTCGAAGCGCCTCGTATCTTTCCGGGTCCGCTATGCTCATGGTCCGATTCTTCGCCCTCACGACGACTGCCTTAAGATTCTTGGAGCCCATAATAGCCCCAAAACCGGCACGGCCAAACGCGTGGTGGCCCTCGTTCAGGATCATGGCGTATTTCACTAGGTTTTCTCCGGCTGGGCCAATGACTAAGGTTCTGTAACTTCTACCGTATCGGGCCTTAATAAGCCGGGTCACTTCTTCAATTCCTTTGCCCCAATATTCGGCCGCATCAAGGACGTGTGCCTGATCGCCCTCTAACAAGAGCATCGAGGGAACTGGTGCCTTGCCGGTGATGACAATACCGTCGTATCCTGCATACCGAAGTTCAGGAGCGAAGTAGCCTCCACAAGAAGAATCACCCCAGCAGCCTGTCAGCGGAGAACGACCGGCGACGCTGTTTCGGCTCGCTCCGGATAGCTTCAATCCTGCGAATGGTCCATTCATGAAAATCAGCATAGCTTCCGCCGACAACGGGTCAGCATTAAAGTCACCCTCCTCCCAAAAGACCTTCGCTGCCAATCCGCTCCCGCCTATGTATTTCCGATAATATTCTTCGGGTAGAGTGGATATGCGTGTTTCTCCTGTGCTCAGGTCAACTCTTAAGATTTTGCCGGTATTGCCGTGCATTATTCCCTCCGATGCAGACTAGCGCCAAAATGTTCCAATCGCGTAAGCACGCAGAAACACAGATAAGACTTTCCCAGATTGCTCGACCTGCCAAAATGGCAGCACAACGCAGTGTAGGGGTAGGTTTCAAACCTGCCCGTTCTCGAGAAATGCTACCAAGGGCGGGTTTCAAACCCGCCCCTACCAAACCAAAAGCACCCTCAGCGTTCTCTGCGATCTCCGTGGTGAGAGATCATTTGATAATCTTATCGGCCCAGCCCAGTTCCGTGAGAGCTTTCTCATAGATTGCGGCAACTTTCTTAAGCTTGGGAGCGAGCTTGAGTAATCCCGTCGCGGAGCCTTTGACCCGTATCTTTCTGCGTGTAATTGCCATCACGGGGTTGAGTTTATTCGACCACGATCTGTGAGCGTCATCTGCTGAGAGGCTCATGATGAGGTCGGGTTTTCCATCAGGTTTGCCGGCCGCAGCTTTGATCTCGCCCCCGCGGCAGTCCACATGAAAAGAGCAATTCGGTCCGTCCTCGGTGTAGTCGAACCAAATTAGCTGATTGACTTTCTTTAGGCCGCCGTTCAGTTCCTCGTCGGCGGCAGCGTCTTCAAAAAGTTTGAGAAATGCCTTGATCGGCTCTGTTTCATCTTTCCAGTATTCCATCTGTTGCTCCTTGGTTATTTGATTGCTTTTATGTAGAGACCAAGAATATCTTCTTCTTCCAAATAACGGGGATTATAACTGATTTGGCCGTCAGCCCCTGCCAATTCCACCATTGGCTTGAGCTTCTCCGCCTCTTCGGGCACATTGAAATCCTTCAGTGTTTCTGTCAACCCTATTTCCGATTTCAATCTTATGACTGCATCCACGGCTTCTTTGGCCGCCTGCAAAGGTTCCTTTCCTTCCACATCCAGACCCATAGCATCCGCAATCATCATGTATCTCTCAGGGGACTGTTCTGAATTGTAATCCATTACCACGGGCAGCATGATCGCATTGGCAGACCCATGAGGTATACCTGTACAAGGCTCCCAGTGCGTGGGCCATGGCGTGAACCGCGCCCGTCATAGTGTTCACGAAGCACATGCCGGCCAGTGTGCTTGCAATAAGCATATTGCCTCGAGCGTCAATGTTTTCCGGATCGTTGACTGCGATCGGAAGATACTTGAAAATCAGTCTGATGGCATGGAGCCCCAGAGCGTCTGATATTGGCTCCGCCGCTGTTGACGTGACACCTTCAATTGCATGAGTGAGGGCATCCATACCGGTCGATGCCGTTATCTTCGGAGGCAGTTTGATTGTGAGCTCAGGATCAAGCATGGCAAGATCCGAATTACAATATGGATGTGTCACCTGAAGCTTTGCTTGGGCAATGGTGTCCAGAACAACCATGGCATTGGTCACTTCACAACCGGTCCCGGCGGTTGTTGGGAAGGCAATATGGGGGGGCAACGGTTGAGCGCCTTCCCATAACCCGGCCTGCTCGGCCAAGGGTTGGAAATCTTCTTCTCCGGAGCCAATCAAAGTGTTAACTGCCTTGGCGGTATCCATAACGCTTCCGCCACCCACCGCAACCATAG
The DNA here is from genome assembly GCA_963843165.1 of uncultured delta proteobacterium. Classification (GTDB taxonomy): domain Bacteria; phylum Desulfobacterota; class Desulfomonilia; order Desulfomonilales; family Desulfomonilaceae; genus DATJPW01. The sequence continues at coordinate 8,142 of CAWJJL010000037.1, forward strand.
CGTCTGCGCCTGTTTTTCTGTAGAACTCCGCGGCCTTCGTTTATGTTATTAATCCGGGCATCCTGAAGAATCTTATCGAATATGCCCACCAACTGAAGATCGGAATCCCTTACTTCTTTCGCGACCATTTCGGCCACGCCAGCTTTTATCAGGCCTTCATCTGTGAATATCGCCACTTTGGAGCCGCCCAATTGGCTCATTTCGTATCCCAGCTCACGCCTGACACCCGGCGAGTACATGATTCTGGGCCTGTTCACCCAACTAAAGAACGGTTCAAACTGGATCTCCGGATACTTCATGAGCTGCCTCCTTGAGCCGGAACGAGAAGACGACAACGTTGATTCACTATCGAGAACGACAAGAATAGCACTAACGTACTGAGCTGTGAGGGGTCAAGACAATAGAGGTTTTGTAGGTAATCCCTCAGTCAGGAGCAGCGTGGATTTGTCATTGCGAGGAGTCTATGTTGCGAGGCGTCTCGCCTGTCCATTAGAATGACCGGCAATCCCGCGTTCTGCGCGGGACGGTCTCACCATCAATCCCCAAAGCCGCGAGATTGCTCGCAATGACATTCTTTGGCGCCTGTATCTGAACAGTTACTTTTATAGATACAGCAAAGTAGTCACAAAGGCCGATAGTTTTATGGTAGGACCGGCATCTTGCCGATCCTGATATAGCGGCATGTACTGTAGCACAAAATGGGCGTGATCTAACACGATTCGGTCTGAAAATTTGACAATTTGTGAAAGGTATCGTGACCGGCAAGATGCAGGTCATACTAAGTCATTTTGCCAAGCTGGTTTGTCCCGGTTTCGGAATATTCTTACCGGCTGTAAACGGTCAAGCAAAAAGGGACCAGGTCCGGCCATGTAAAAGGGGACCACTTGGTTGAAAGAAAAAGTCACTGTTTCTTCTTTCTCGACATAGACTGTTTGAACCGATAGCTTTCCCCGTTCATGGTCAGGATGTGAGCATGATGGGTGAGGCGGTCTAGTAGGGCTCCGGTGAGTTGTTCACTTCGGAACACCTCTGGCCATTTTGAGAAATCCAGGTTCGTGGTCATGATGATGGATTGCCGCTCATAGCTGTCCGCGACCACTTGGAAGAAAAGTTCGGCTCCCTTCTCCGAGAATGGGACATAGCCGATTTCGTCTATGATCAACAGATCGAGTCTGGTCAGTGCCCTTTGGACTTGGGATAGTCGGAGCCCGGCCTGTGCTTCACTCAGTTGATTGATAAGCCCGGCAGCGGTGAAGAACCGTACGTTTTTCGCCTGCTGACAGGCTGTAAGCCCCAAAGCAGTTGCGAGGTGGGTCTTGCCTGTCCCGCTATTGCCCATAAGAAGCAAATTTTCCTTCTTGCCGATGTACTCGCCCTGAGCCAAATGAAGCACTTTAGCCTTGTTCAGAGAAGGAATCGCTGTAAAGTCGAATTGGTCAAGGGTTTTCAGTAAAGGGAATCTGGCTTGGCTTATTCTTCGCTTGAAAGCATTCTCTTCTCGCTGGTTGGTTTCAAGCTCAGAAAGAGCCAACAGATAGCCTTCGTACGTCCGGTTACCCTGCTCGGCCTGCCTAGCCATTTCCTGGTAGTGGGTGAGCATGGCCGGGAGCTTTAGGCGCTTCAAATACGATTCCAGAAGCATCTGGTGTTCCATGTCTGCCTCCTTATGCCCTGAATAAGAGATCGAAGTGATCAACCTTGTTGGGGTGCACAGGAGGCGAATTCACCCGCAAACACATAGTCTGTGTTGCAGGTTGATGGATCTGATAGAGGAGATTGAACACGCCGTCATAGCTCAAGATGCCGTAGGATAGAGCCTTCTCTACGGCAGCGGTGACATCATCCACAGGATGGTCTCTGAGAAGCATGAGCACACGTATGTATTCTTTGATGCCTCTGGAGCCCTCATACCTTTCTTTCAAACGACGGCGGTATATGTCAAAGGCTGGAGGGAGCGGCCATTTGACAATCGGCGTAGCCCTCTCAAAAGCGCCCGGCTTTCGAAGTAGCACCGGAAGATAATGAAACGGATCAAGCACCTCCTCATTGCGCTCATAACTGCGTTGGTGTATGGCAATCAGCCTGTCGCTGGAAGTGACTTCGAGCTTAAAGACAAATGCCTTGATCGTTACGGTTTTGCCTACATATTCACGGGGCACGGAGTACCAGTTATTGCAAAAACGGATCACCTGTCTGCGATTGACCTTTGCCGTTACCGGCACACATGCCTCAGGGATCTTCTCAGGCAACGGACGGAGGCTCTGTTTCTCTTCAAGCCATAAATCATGGACCGTCCTGCCGAATCGTTTTCGCTGTCTGGCGTCCCTTTCGCAGCATTCCATGAGAAACGTATTGAGCTCGGTAAAATCTTTCACATTAGGCATGGGAACCAGAAAATTGCGCCGGACATAGCCCACAAGATTCTCAATGCCACCCTTCTCCTGACCTTTACCTAGATTGCAATAATCCGCCTCGAACAAGAAGTGGGACCTGAATGCCACCCACAAAGACTGCTCTTGACGATTCCTCCCTTGCAGAACCTTATGAACAGCCAGCTTCATGTTATCGTAGCGTATCCGATGAGAGATGCCTTCCAGATACTCGAACGCATTTATGTGGCTTTCAAAGAGTCCTTCTCGTCGCTCGGTGGGCAGTGCGCACACGAAGAATTTGCTCGAATAGTCCAGTCTCATACATGCCAAATGAACTCTCTTCTCCGAGCCGTTCATCACCACCTGTGCTTCGCCGAAGTCGAAGGTAGCGCCATCCGCAGGCTTATAGGTTTGGGGAACGTGACTGTCCGGGATCTTTTCTCTCAGAGCGCTCACCTCCCGGCGTACCGTCCTCTCTGCACCCTTGAATTCGTATTCTTCCCTTAGCCGATCATAAATCCGCTTGGCTGTGTGGCGCTGTTTTAGAGGACGGCTGCGGTCCTCTTCCAACCATTGTTTGATGATCAACAGATACGGACCCATCACTGGCTTAGCCGAGGGCTTCTTCCGCGTATAGACCGGAATCCCAGGGTCCATTATTGCCTTTCGAACAGTCTTCCGGCTGTATTCGAACTCCCGTGCAATCTGCCGGACCGACTTGCGCTTGATGAAGTACTCACGCCGGATAATCTCTTTGTGTTCCACCGTAATCATCCTCTCTGCCCCCCGGATCAGAAGTGCCTATACCGGCACTCCCAATACCAAAAGGCTCTTTACGGTGGTCCCCTTTTACTTGGCCGTTAAGACCCTAAGTGGTCCCCTTTTACTTTACCGAACACACCGGCCGATACTTTTTGAGTCACGGTTGGGTTTCTCGGTTTTTTGGTGAATCTGCTCCCCTGGTTGTTCTTCTTGAACATTTGTTTTGCATGAGAGCCGGAAGCCGCGGCCCAATTTTTTCGCGATGTCGAGGGAGACTGTGAATTCACCATTGGATCTTGCCCGGCCGCTGTATTTAACGCCATATCGAATCGCTTGACATTTCCAAGAGCGTCGCTGAATGTTGCGGTGCGAAGTTGAAGATCGTCATAATTAAAATCCAAGACAAGTCGATAATTGTGCTTTGGGTCCTTCCGGTCGGCAATCTCCACAAAAATTAAATCCTGACTCACCCCTGCGCCTTTGACCAAAAAATGTGAATCCATATTTTCCGATCTTCGGTCCTCCGATGGAACAGCCTCGGAGGATCTTCCCAACGGAGGTCGCGGTGCGGCTGTGTTTTTTTCCGGGGAAGGTTTAGTTTTTTCCGCTGATTGACCATTTTTTCCGATATGTAGTACGACAAGCTCACTTTGCCTTAATACGTCAAACGGGGGAACAGGATTTTCCCCAAAATCCAGGACTACCCTGGCTCGCGTTGAATTGGACCCTGTGCGTATCTCCCGCAAGAGACCACGATTAATGGCCATTTTGGAGGGGACATGCCCCACGCCGGTCGACTCAAAATCCACGACCAGCCTGTATGGCCGTTCAACTACATACGCAATAGGACGGGCGGCTTTACCGCTAAATTTAATTTTTATCTGCTTAAGGTCGTGAGACGGCTGGACACCGATGATATTAGTTTCTCCGTGCTCTACTTGAGCCGGCGCATATTCCAGCGAAAGAACTGCCAAAGAAAAAAGAATCACAACTGTCTGCACCGCGAATTTCATTACGGCCCTCGCACTGCTGCATCACTACCGAGATAGAATGTTTAACTATCTCGGTAGACAATGCGCTTTCTCGAGTTATCCTTTTTGCTTGAGCCTTGAGACAAGACTGCTGGCAGACATACTACCACAATGGAGGTCACGTTGTCAAAAACTCAATTGATATCCGGTAATTTTGATAAATGCCTAAACCATTAAATTAATTCGACCCGTTTCGAATTCTCCCATAGCCCGTGGATGTTGCAGAATGACGTTGCTATTAGTTCGCCGGGTTTTTTCACCTTCATTTTGGCTGCAGCAGCATGGTGAGTGAATACCGGGCCCGTGTTGGGGCCTTCCACCGATTCGCCATGAGCTGTAAATTCGAAATTCCCGACCTGATGGGAAAATTTGTCTCCATCCGGTTTAAAAAAGAGCTGTATCCACCTGATGTGGTGCTCGGTCGTGTTCGGATGAGCGATCTCCTTTCCAAGGGAAACCACTACATCGAAGATTTCGTCGGCTCGGACCTGATCCGGACATTCAATTACCGGAACGTGCTTTTCCGCTTTCCAGTCCGCTGACTGGTACAGCTCACCCACTTTGACCATAGTTCTGCTCCTTCCTGAAAATAGATGATTTGGCTTTAAAGGTCCCAAGGGGACCGTGTGATCGTAGGCCGGCGCGCCGGTTTTCACATAGTAGAAGAGTCATTCTGGATGGGCTCCCCCCCGAAAAAGGATTTTTACGCCGAATTAGTCAAGTGCTTGATTTGTCATATTAATACGCGCCGTCGGTTTCCTTAAAATCAAGACGCAATAATCAATTAAACTCTTAGTGTGCTTTGCTCTGCTTTTGTTCCACAAAATGCCTGAAAACCGCGCCGATGCTCCGATATTGTGTTACGAACCGGTATTGGCCCTACTTGAACGGCCGGTGCTGATGAGACGTGCGAACGATGCGTTCAAATTCCGAGGTAAATTTTTCGGAACCGCTTGACGAATTTCGAAACAAAAGATTAATGAGATCGGAGTGCTTTTGAGCGCAAACATTCGCGGGTCATGGGAGGTTCCATTATGATATACAAGGGTGATTCGGCGGGATCCACTGCGATATGAAAAAATTGGGCGTAATAATTTCGAAGGCGTTTCTCCTAGTAATTTTTTGGGCTGCGATCGGCTTGGGGGTGAATGCCGTAAGAACCACAGGGCTGCCCTGGATTTACGTTCCACCCGAAGAATTATCGATACAAGGACTGAAGGTAAAACTTGTGGACGAAAAGGAAGCTGAACGCTTTCTGAATGATCCGGAAACCATTTTCGTAGATACCCGGCACGAAGAGGATTATCGCGAGCGGCACGTGAAATCCGCCGTGTTTCTGCCGGAAGAAAATGTCGAGGAACGTTTTGTCACGGCGCAGGGACTGATGCCAGAGGATAGCCGCTACATTTTGTATTGTTATGGACCCGAGTGCGATATGGCGGAGAAGGTGGCTGGGTTCCTGGCCAAAAACGGGTACAAGAACATGATGATCATGACCGCGGGATTCCGCGCCTGGGAAAAAGCTGGCTACCCGGTCGAGGGACAAGGCGGGAAAAACCATCACTAGAGGAGAGAGGGTCTGGAAAGCAGATTGCAATGAAATATTTAACTATTACTGCGAGATTACTCATCGGCGCGATATTCGTTTATGCCAGTATATACAAGGTCTTGGACCCGGCCGCATTTGCCGTGGCTATCCGTAATTACATGATACTTCCGATTTCTTGGAGCAATGTCGTGGCTGTTACACTGCCGTGGATCGAACTCGGTGCAGGGGCTTTGTTGATTGTGGGAATATTCACGAGACCCGCGGCATTATTGACAACGGGTATGTTAGTCGTGTTTCTCGGCGTGATTATCTACGCGTATTCTATCGGACTGGATATTGATTGCGGTTGTTTCAGCTCCGCAGTTTCTTCTCAAGGAAGGATCACATTTTTTGACATTATCCGGGACTCAATTTTGGTGATAATATCTTTATTCACAGTCTTAGCTGATAGGGGGGACTTCAGCATATTAAGCATCGGTCGGCTCAATCGTGAAACGCCAGAAATGGCCGGCTAGCAAGCGGTCCAAGAGGACTCTGATTGTCAACAATTCAGCACCTATTTGTGTTTCCGATCCCTTCCCCTTCTCCATCTAATGCTCGCCTGTGGACATAAGCGCCAGTCTGCCGCATCTTTTAAGAAGCAACTCCGAGCATCAGGAGCATGGAGATTTTGATGAAAACTACGTGTTTTGTCCGAATTACAAAAACTGCATTTATTTTGGCTGTAGTTCTGGCCTTGCTCTCACACAGCGGGATAATAGCAGCAGCATCCGCTTTTGAGGAACAGCTGATTGCGGCATCAAAGAAAGGCGATGCTGCACAGATCAATGATCTTCTAAAACAAGGCGCCAATGTCAACGCTAAAGGAAAAAACGATTGGACCGCTCTGATGTTTGCGGTTTGGAGGGGCCACTCCGAGGCGGCAAAGCTGCTTCTTGAAAAAGGAGCGGATGTTGCTGCCAGGAATAAGGATGGACGTACCGCTCTGATGATAGCCGCGTTTCGAGGGCATCAGGAAATCGCACGCTTCCTCATAGAAAAGGACACTGACGTAAACGCAAAGACCATAGACGGACAAACCGCATTGATGATTGCTGCCGAGAATGGCCATCGTGAGATGGCGAGATTCCTGGTTGAAAAAGGCGCCAATACAAATGCGCAGAACAAGAAGGGTTGGACCGCGTTAACGCTTGCTGCTTATGAAGGCAAAAAGGAAGTCGTCTCTTTCTTGTTAGAGCATGGCATTGATGTCAATGCTACCACATCCGAAGGCCGGACAGCTTTGTTGGCCGCAGCTAGAGGCGGGCAACAGGAAATTGTTGCATTACTTCTAGAAAAAGGGGCAGATCTCAATGCTCAAGACAAAGAGGGTTGGAGCCCTCTATTGGCCGCGGCTAAAGGAGGCAAACTGAACATCGTTCAATTGCTCATAGAAAAAGGGGTCGATGTAAATTCAAGAAATAGAGACGGCAGAACTCCTCTAATGGCTGCTTCATACGGCGGCCAATCGGAAGTTGCTGCGTTTCTTATTGAAAAAGGCGCGGATATTCAAGCTCAGGACCAGGAAGGTTGGACATCTCTCGCTCTGGCTGGCACGAAACGGTGATCTGGAAACCACCAAACTACTAATCAACAAAGGAAGCGATATTCACGCACAGGACACAAGTGGCCGCACCCCCCTGATGATCGCTGCACAAGCAGGTCATCCTGAGGTGGTCAAACTGCTTATAGAGAAAGGCTCCGATATCGAGGCCAGAGATAAAACGGGTTGGACTGCCCTCATTCAGGCTGCTTGTGCGGGGCAACGGGATACTGCAAATGTGCTGCTTGAAGCGGGAGCGAATGTCGGCTCTCAGGATAAAGATGGCTGGAATGCTCTGTTGATTGCCGCATACGGGGGGAAGCGACAAATCCTTGAGCTGTTCATGGAAAAGCGGCTCGATTTAAATTCAAAAAACCAAGACGGAAAGACGGCTCTAATGGCCGCTGCCCATGGAGGCCAGCCTGAAATCGTCAAACTTCTAACTGAACAAAAGGCTGAAATCAATGCGAAGGACAAAAACGGCTGGACTGCTTTAATGTTTGCCGCCAAAGGCGGTTATCCGGTGATTGTTAAAATGCTGATTCAAAGAGGGGCCAATTTCCGAATCACTGACGAACATGGTTTGTCGGTCCTTGTGACTACCGTCCGAGAAGGCCATACGGATATCGCACGATTGCTCATTGCAAGGAGCATCGAAGACTGGAGCCAAGACGTTAGACATTTCATGAATTAGTGAATTCTTGAATCGTGCGCAACAACTCCGGGGCGGCTCGCCTTGGCTCTTATGCCGGAACTCAGGATGGAGTCCTCTTACGCACAAGTGTTAACTTTACGTTCAATCTTAATTACGATTCCCCCTTGTCATTGACGGGCTCTCTTACGTTCCTTCGCCTCTCTCACCCTGCCTATTTTTCTGGACCACAAAAATTCCTGTCAGGTTTTCCTTCCTGCTTCGAATAGTTGGTTAAGCAGATCGGTTGGACGGTCGGCTGAACAGCCCTGGGGCTGTTAACTTACACACGAAGCACCAAGGAGGCTTCTCATGAAAAAGTTGATTTATCTCTTGACGCTGGCGGCTTTCGTATTTTCGGTAACGATGGCGGTGGCTCAAGGTCCGGCACAGCCTGGCGCCAAAGCTGAAACTGACAAACCCGCAAAAAGCGTCAACTGCTGCATCAAGGGTGACTGCAAATCGGTCCCCACTGACGCGGACTGCACCAAGGCGGGCGGCAAGGTCGTGAAAGACTGTAAAGAATGCAAGTAAGCTGATTTTTGAGGGGGAGGGAAATCGTGATGCCCTCCCCTCTCCTGCATTCTACTGCCGGGTGAACGGATTCGGCTCCCGATATCAGGGGTCCCGCGGCAGCACGGGACTCCCCTCCACTATCTACCGTTTGTGCCTGGGGAGGCAATATGAAACACCCTACCTTCTAGTGCAGAATCGCCCGTTGGATGCTATCATGATTTTTCGCTCAGAATCAGCCCGGAGAACGTCGGGAGTTTTCGTAACGAATGGAGAAATTCAGTAGAAGCCAGGATGAGGCGCTGGTTAGGGCATGTATTGCCGGATCGGAAGTCGCTTGGCAGGAATTTTACTCACGGTTCATCGGTTTGATGAGAACCGTAATCAAAAAACGTTTTATCGTATGCAAAGAAGACGTTGAAGATATAACTCAGTCTGCGTTTGTTTCACTTGCGACTGCACTGAACAATTTCGATTATGAGCAGTCGTTGCCGCGGTTTGTTTGCGTAATCACCGAGAGAGTTGCTATCGACGAGTACCCGGAAATGGAAGGCGGCCAGGAGAAATGCAGAATCGCAGACCTGGCAGCCGGAGTTCGACGTGGCTGTTTCTCCGGAAACGAATTCCGATATTGATCTGCCGGATCGAAAAATGGAACGCGCAGAGAGGGCATCTTGCCTCGGCGCCGCTATGAAAGAACTGGATTCGTCGTGCCGGGAACTATTGACACTACGGTATTTGAAAGACCTCTCTTATAAGGAGATAGCTGAGAGATTTGGTGTGAGCGAAAACACACTCACCGTCCAGGCCAGGCGTTGTCTCGAAAAGCTTCGGATCAAATATCGCGATGCCGAACGAAGAGGATTCAATCGTTGGGAAAATCAGATCCACCAAAAGAAACCCGTCATCCGGACGATCTTCTGTTGCCTTATGTTGAAGGTTTATTGAATCCGGAAGAACGAGCTTCGTTGGAAAAACATATTGCTGAGTGCGCTGAATGCTCGGCTTCAATACAAGCGCTGAATGAGACTATAGAGGACCTTCGCACTAATAAGGACGCGGTCTGCCCTGATCCATGGGAACTACACGAATTTGCTTTTTACGGCAGCGATTCTGCTGGAATCATAACCGAGCATATACAGGACTGCCCGGTCTGTAATGAGTTGGTCCAAACGTGGAAATCCGAAGCTTCAAACGAACAGTTGCCTAAAGAATTGTGGGGCAGGCTGAAGCAAGCTCTGTCTCAAGATCGTAACAAACAGATTCGGTTGCAAACCAAGCCCGCGGGTTTCATAGAACGGCTTAGAGCCATGTTCGACGTCCCGACCTGGGCAATCGGAGCTGCAACGGTAGTCGTTTTGTTAGCGATAATATTGTACCCACGCGAAGTCCCGCAATCCGTGATAGCCCTTAGTTCCGTCAGTTGGGAGAACGTCCCGAAACCGAAAACCTTCCAGGCCGTTCCGAAACGAACCGCTATAATCATTCTTTTGAAAGATTTTCATCCCGCCGTCGATCAGCCGGCAATCGATGCATTATATGAAGCCGTGGCTCCGAGCATGGACATTTACGAGCGCTATTATGTGGTCCCGCCCGATCCTAATACGTGATCTAGTTCGGAAAGGACTAGTCGATCCGTCGAATCGAACGAAAATGCTACGACAACTCAAAGATCACCTGGATCTTACAAGTATCGTAAACATAACTGCTGTCTCCAGAACTGAAGGTATAGCTTTTGAAGCTGAGCTTATAGATGTTTCCACCGGAACAATCCTGGGCAAGAAGACAGAATCAAAGCTCACTCGGAACGACTTGGGCCCGGAGATCCGACGGGCAGCGTTACAGCTCCTTCTTGAGCATTGATGAGTTTTTCCTAATATTACGTGCGGCACAATCTAGAAATCCAATTTAAACCATTGAGAAAGGAACGATGAGCTTCAGAGATTGTCGAACCTCTCATGTGAAACGCGACGGAAAGTACGTTTCCAATCTTTGCATGTGCATTCAATAGCACGACTCCTACGGTATACATCAATGTGAAGCAAGTGAGTTCGTGTAGCTTGGAGCAGAGGCATCATGGATCTTTTCAGGTTCTCTTCGTGGCGGTGCGGTAGGGAGACAAGGCCCGGATTAACTGCAATCATTTTCGGTCTGATGCTCATCTGCTGTTTGGCTTTTCCACGTGTCTCTTCGCCTTCAACAGCTAAAGATGAATCCGGAATAGCAGCGACTCAGCTCCGGACAGGCGATCTGTACGCGCTCGTGGTAGGTGTATCGAAATATCGTGACGGGAAAGTGCCAAAATTAGATCTTTCTGATAAGGATGCCAAAGCGTTCGGAGAATTTCTTGAAACGCAAAAAGAGGTCTTCAAAGACACTCGAGTCACGTACCTGCTGAATGAAAAAGCGACAAAATCCGAAATTGAAAAATACCTGTATTACACGCTGCCCAAGGCAGGCAAGAACGACACGATAATTCTATTCTTCAGCGGCCATGGCGCTTATGATCCACTGCGTCCGGAAGAGTTCTTGTTTCTCCCATATGACACGGAAACCGATTACCCGGGAACAACCGCGGTGAAGATGAGCGGCCTTGAGTTCCTCAAGAGCGTTGAAGCCGAACGTGTTCTCCATCATAGCCGACGCATGTTATGCGGGAGGATTTTCTCGCAGCAAGTCCAAATCGCCTACCCCATCCTTCGAATCGTTTCTGAAAGAAATTCGCGGCTCTTCGGGAAGAGCCATAATCACTTCCGGTAATGAAAAGCAGCTCTCTTGGGAAATCCCGAAACTTAAGAACAGCGTTTTTACGCATAATCTGCTTCTGGGCCTTAAAGGCAAGGCCGATCGTGACAATGATGGAATAGTTACACTCAGCGAAGCTTACGAATACGCATATGCGAAAACCAAGGATGAAACTGCCGGCCACCAGCATCCGCAGCTCGAAGGGAAAAATCACAGGCGCTTTCCCCCTGTCCTATGTCGGTTCACCGATATCGGGATCTGAACTAAAAAAACGCATGTTCCTAGCAGCCAAATCCGGAGATGCGGCAAAAATGGAGCAGTTCCTCGGCGCAGGTGCGGATGTAAACTCAAGAGATGAAAATAACGACACGCCGTTGATAATCGCTGGCGCGGCACGGGCAATCTGCGATAGTCAAGCTATTAATAGCAAGAAAAGGTATTGATCTTGATGCGTCAAACCATTCGCGTAGCACGGCTCTTTTTTCAGCCTGTGAACAGGGTCACGCAGAGATTGTCAAACTTCTACTCGAAATCGGGGCAAATCCGAATTTCAAGTCATTGGAGGGATTCACTCCTCTAGCAGTAGCTAGCCGGCAGGGAAATACGGAAATAGTCAGAGTTGCTATTGGAAAAAGGGGCAGATATTAAGGCGAGAACGGATAACGGAAAGACTGCTCTGAACCTGGCCTCAAGCCGTGGTCAACTCGATCTTGTTAAGCTTCTTTTGGAAAATCAGGCTGACATCGGTGCCGCAGATTTGGACGGCGGAACGGCCCTGACCGAGGCTGCGCGGCATGGGCACGGAGAAGTGGTTCAATTTCTCCTGGGTATGAAAGCCGGACTTTCGGCCCAATCAGCACGTTTTCTGGATAAACAACTGTTCTTGGCGACTCTGCAAGGCGACCGAGAGCGTATCAAAGAGCTTTTAGCCGTCGGGGCATCGGTGAACGCTCAAACGGATTCCGGCGATACCGCCCTGACGCTGGCAATAGGGCTCGGGAGACATCAAATCGATTAAACTCTTTATGTCCTGCGGGGCGAACGTAAATTTTAGGATGGGAGGTCATCTCACGCCGTTACTTTTGGCCTCAAATGCAGGTCAACATTCGGTTGCTCAACTCCTATTGTCGAGCGGTGCTTACCCTGGAGACAAGAATAAGGATGGTGATACGCCTCTCCATCTGGCTGCTCGAAACGGCCATACTGAAACAGTGAAAGTGTTGTTGGCCACTCCATTGATATCAGTCGATAATCGAAATCTGATGGGGCGCACTGCCCTAATGCTGGCTGCGGAAAACGGCCACTCAGCCGTAATCAAATTGTTGTCGGGTTCAGCAGCCGATGCCAATGCGGTAGACCAGGATGGCAATACCGCACTCATACTAGGTGCATCAAAGGGTCATGAAGAGGTAGTTCGATTATTGTTGAATAGACAAGCTCAAATAAATGTCAAGAACAACAAAGGTTGTACAGCTTTGATCTCAGCAGTGAAGAACGGCCACAAGTCGGTGGTCAAACTCCTTTTAGGAAAAGGAGCTGATCTCGCTGCGGCAGATTGGGAAGGCAAGAATGCTGCTGGCACTTGCAACCGAGAGAGGCATGCCCGAAATACTCGAACTTCTGAAAGCGCATTAATTCTCACATTGAATTTCTAACAGAATCCCTGACACGGTGAGAATGTCGAGGGACTTTGCCCACCGAACCGACGAAAAAATTATTTCGAGAAGAGCGCCGGACTTGCCTCGGAACTGATTTATAGCTGATTTTATGAGGGCTCACAAGCTCTATCCGATCAATCAAAACATCATCATCAGTCAAGGGCTCCATTTTTGCGCCATAATCGGAAAGAGGAACAGACATCAGTTTTTGGGAACCGAGCACACCCATCATCTCGGGAAGATGATCGCAGGTCTTAACTCTGTCGTGCAACAAGATCACGTCTCCCGGTTTAGCCTTTTTTAAAGAAGCAACAACTTTTGACGAATTTGTCTTGAGCCAACCGACTTCCATGCGCCAGTCCCACGTATCCAAATCCCACCACGCAACCCTGTAGTTGAGGTTCGTAAGAATCTTTCGGTACTTCGCGTAATGATAAATCGATCCACCATTACCATAAGGAAATCTGAAAAAGAGATTTTGCCGAGAAGAATCAACCCCGGCCTCCCGCACCAAATCATCAATCATTGAGTGTGTTTTGTATATTTCTACCTCAGCTCGTTGAGCCGAAATGGACGAGAAATTAGGATGACTGTACGAGTGATTCCCTAGGTCGTGCCCTTCGTCCAAGGCGCGGATTGCAAAATCCCGCAATGTGGGATTGAGCAGATTACGGCCGATGACAAAAAAAGTTGCCTTCTGCTGACATTCGGCCAGCATGTCCAAAATGCGACCTGTGCAGAATAATGGTCCGTCATCGAAAGTCAGGAAAAGTCTGCGCCGCGGAGAGTCAATTATTGCTTCGTTCCGGTTCGGTTTAGGCTCAAGCGATTCATGAGACGCATCGTCATTTCTTTCTCGACCGGAGGCTGCAGCATTTCCTTCTAAGGCCGCGACCAATTCATCTTCCAGGGAATCCCAATTTGAGCTGCCCACCATCATGGTTGCGGCAAGCAACAGAAATCGCCGTCTGGAGAACCCAACCCGGTCCAGTGCCAAATCTCTGAAAAGTGTATTCATATTATGCCACTCTCTCAGTTTAACCCATTTTAAGGTGAGAGGCACGTGGAATATGCATCATTTGCAACTCTTGCCGGAAAACCTTTTCAAACCACAACAAAATGCAAGAATCGATCGCAAGATCGGAAAAATATAGCTGGTTTTTGTTTCGCGTTCATGAGAAAATTGCTTTATTGAGATGGACTGTCCGCTTTGCCGAAAATCCCTAAAGGAAAAGATAGGGGTTATCCGTGGCGAAAAAAATTAGCCGTAAAATGCTCTTGGCTGACATGAATGCGGGACTGGATAGGGCCGCATTGATGAAGAAGTACGAACTCTCAGACGTACAATTTGAAAGCGCTATGCGAAAAATTAACGAACCGACGTCACTCTCGGGTCGTCAATTTTCGGGAGGGACAGACGCTGAAATAAAAGCGCAAAGCGCTTCCAGGTGTCCAGCCTGCTCCGCTCCAATATCAGGCACACTCCCTGAATGTCCTAAATGTGGAATAATATTTGCGAAATACAATGTTCTCGAAGAGCCGCTCAACGAGGATGCGAAGAAGGTTCGACTGCCGGATCTTTTGAAAGGCGAAGCAGTCAAAGTCGGCGAAAGGTCTTCCGTGGTCTGGGTTGGGGGACTGATTGGCGTGGCGGTCGTTATTGCGGTTCTATTCATATTTTTTCGTCCTTGGCCACTGTCATCACGATCGAGCTCAACTGAACCAAAGTCGATTACAACCAAGAGTCAATCCGAATCGGAACCGGTAGCGGACACCGACTTGGAGCCACCTGATTCTACAGAGGAAGTCAGCCCGGAAGCCCCGGCTGGATCGCCGACAAGTTCCAAAACGGAGCCCACTTCCGAGATTGTTGATGAACCCGAAGGCCCTACCTCACAGAGCGCTGTCGCAATACCGCCAAGCGAATCGATTACTGCAGAAGATGAAGCGGCTGTGCCAACCGCAGAAAAGGGCGCTACTCAATCACCCGTTGAAGGGGGAGTAATGCTGGACGCTCTAGGACAAGGCATGACCCAAAGCTTTGATCGAGCTGTCAAGCAGTGGAATTCAGACGATTTCAGACGTTTCGCAGACCGCGCCAGGCAAAAACTGGATGAAGCATCCGTTGGAGCTTTACCAGAATCAATTCGCGAGGAGGGAGAAAATCTGATCCAGCAACTCCGAAGTGAATCTCCAGCGACCGCGGTAGAAGCTTTCAAAAGAATTGTTTCGTTGATACGACCGAAACTCGACGAATTAACACCGGAAAGCAAGACCAACTTTATTAAATCGGCTCAGGAAATAAAACGTGACATAGACTCCTCGATCACCCGGTGACGACTGTACTAAAGAGGGATCCCTTAATCATATACGGTACAGGCGTCATCACGATCCGCTCATAATCAAGCACCGTAGTGGGGGGAGCATTCCAAAATCCTGTACATCCTCAATCGGTATGTACAAAGCCGGACTGGGTTGTCCACCCAAGGCAGACGCATTGGTCTGCAACCATAAAAGGATCGGCGGACGTGGAAGACTGTCAATAGAGCAATCCCACCTAGAACCGGAATTCAGCCACATCTCAGTCGGGTGAAAGGAAAGTCCATCATGCATTCTCAAGGACATTCGGGCATTGTTGTGTGTCTGATCTGCGAAGAAATTTCTCATCCGAGCTAGTGGAACTGAATATTTTTAGCGAGATAAATTTGGAGGGTTGTTTTTCGTTTATACTGGTGTTAATAATAAAAGATTAGAGCTTGCCCTGGATCTCTCAGCCAAGTTCAACATTAAGCGGAGGTCTTAGATATGCCCACGTTCGAAATCCAAGGTCGGTCCTTTGAAGTTGATGAGGACGGGTTCCTTCAGGACCCTACCATTTGGGACGAGGAGGTTGCGAGGCTGTTTGCCACTACTGAGGGAATTGCTGCGATGACAGATGAGCACTGGAAGGTGGTCCATTACCTCAGAAATTACTACCTCGAGTTCAATATTGCCCCAATGATTCGTAAGGTCTGCAAGGATACCGGCTTCAAGCTGAAAAAGATTTATGAGCTTTTTCCGTCGGGCCCTGCCAAAGGCGCATGTAAGGTTGCGGGATTACCCAAGCCTACCGGATGTGTCTAATCCTTTTAACGTAACCCCCTGGAAGCTCGCAGACAGCTCACAAAATGACATTGGTTTTGAACTCCGGGGGGTATACAAGCTATTGCGGTCTAGTTCCTGGTGTAGGCCCGTCTGCAAATTCATGGTTTGGTACAGTCCGGACCGGCTTCCATCCTGATCGGAATATTCAGCGCGCCTGCCGTTTGAGTAGAGTCCTTCTTTTCTCTTTAGCTCCATAACGAGAGTTTACCTTGACATGCAATTGAAATCAGGTCCAAAATTATTTCCAGTACGGGAATCGAGCAAAAAAATTGTCCATAGGATGATCTGACCGGAACATTATTGTCATAACCCGGCTCAGATGCTCATGTGAGCTTCTTGAAACCATATTATGAATAATTTTTATTTAAGTGTTTTTTGAAAGAATTGTTGCTTTATAAATAGTTCCTTTAGACTATGAGTATAGAATAGATCATGAGAATGACTCTCCTTAGCCGATAATTACAATCTCGGAATGTTACTAACATCTTTTCAATAGGTAGCCGGCGCCCGGGGGCGGGATATCTTGATGCATTGCAGGGTCGGAATGATCGCTGTAATGCACAAGGAGGGTATAATGTCGGAGAAAGAGCTACCGACTTTCATGGTTCAAAGTGACCCCGATGAATTTACTGAAACAATCGATCTCACGGGGTTGCTGATCGAGAATCTTACCGCTACCGGAAGCTATGATCTAAGGCGGCTTCGCGGATCGTCGTTAAACAAATTACTTCATGCCTTGCCCATTCCAGCATTGTTGGTGGATCGCTGTCCAAGCCATAGACATTTGTCGAGAACATAGCGGTCCAATCGATCTGCTGCTGCCTGACGTCGTCATGCCGCAGATGGATGGTAGATCCCTATATCGCCAATTGTCCCCCGAAAGACCTGAGATGAAAGTCTTGTATGTCTCTGGATACACAGAAGACGCTATCGTGCACCACGGAGTGCTGGATCGTGACGTGAATTTTCTTCAAAAGCCTTTTACTGTTTTTGGATTGACTAGCAAGGTCCGCGATGTTCTAGATCAACCCATGTCTTCGCAGATGATTTGACTGATGTGATCGGCATCAATCAGGCAGACTGCTGATCTTATCAGTTGCTCACCGTCCTTTTATATTCCCTTTTGATAAAACCTCTAATATCATTGACTTGGTCATGCACCTACCTGTATGATGACTCCGGGATGAGTCACACTGTCATTCGACAAGGAATCCACCTGATCGTTTAATGAAAATGAAGTGGTTCCTAAAACTAGCTGAATCACTACGTTGATCAAGTCAGGGGCCAACATGCAGGATCAACCGGCAAGAATCCTTATCGTAGACGACGAGCCGCACATATGCGAGCTTTTGGCGCGCTGGCTGATGGCGGAGGGCTATCGTTGCACTACCGCCTTCAACGCGGACAAAGCATTGGAGTTGCTCCAAACTAGTGAATTTGAGCTGGCTCTGTGCGACATTATGATGCCCGGAGTCGACGGCATGGGGTTGCTCAACACCATCCGCGCCAAGTTCAACAAAACGGCAGTATTGATGGTCACAGCTGTCGATGACAGGAAGACAGGAATATTAGCCGTTGAATTGGGAGCGTATGGTTATGTGATAAAGCCCTTTGAAAGAAACGAGATTTTGATCCACGTCGCCGATGCATTGGAACGCAGGAGCGAGAAGCTCCTTAGCCAAGAATATGCCGGCAATCTGGCGGGACAGCTTGAAAAACTAGTGCGACAAGCCCGTGAAAGAGAGGAAGAATGTGTTTTTCGGCTATTGTCTGCCACTAGTTACCGGACCGATGAAACTGTCACGCACATGCGCCGAGTGGGTATGTACGCTTCCGTGCTATTGAAAGAAGCTGTTGGGTGGGAAGTTGAAGAAGTGGCTGATATAGGACTCGCGGCAGCTATGCATGACCTGGGGAAAATTTGTGTTGAAGAAACTATTATGCGCAAAACCACAAAGTTGAGTGCGGAAGAATTTGAGCTGATGAAGAAACATACGGAATTCGGGGCTAAAATTCTGGCTGACTCAAAGCAAGGCATGCTTAAAATGGCAGGGGAAATTGCGCTGTATCATCATGAAAAATATGACGGATCCGGTACCCGCAGGGCTTGACCGGAGATGATATCCCTGAGTCCGCCCGCATTGTCGCAATTGCCGACGTATACGATAGCATGACACATGACCGCGCATACAGACCTGCGCTTTTTGAAGAAGAAGCTCTTGAAATAATGCGTATGGAGAAGAGCAAGCATTTTGACCCGCGATTGTTAGATTGTTTCTTTCGCTGTCTTCCCGAATTAAGACGAATTCGAGAAAAAGTGACCGAATAAATTTAGCTATGCAAAAACAAGAAGCTCGCATCTTAATTGTCGATGATGAAAAAGATTTATGCGACATTCTTTTCCGGATGCTGAAAAGAAATGGCTTCAGACCCATTGTGGCCAATGACGGTCAAAAAGCGCTTGAAATGATCCAACTGGGAATGCCTGAGATCGTGCTGTTGGACGTGATGATGCCCGGAATGGACGGTATGGAGGTTCTAAGGCGTGCCAAAAAGATGAACCCTAGGCTTCCTGTCATGATGTTCACAGCATACGGCGGGATTGATGGGGCGGTACAGGCGATAAAAGAGGGAGCTGACGATTATCTTTCAAAACCGGTCGATCACAGCGAATTGGTCGAAAAACTCAAACGAGCGTTGAGCAACAGGCTCCCTGTTAAGCGTCAAACTGAGGCACCTGACCGAGCCGGACATGCGACAATCGCCAAGCTCCACGAAATGATGGGCCCAAGTGACGCCATCAGTCAGGTCATTGCCGAAATAGCATTGGTAGCACCGTCCAATTTTTCAGTCGTTATCCAAGGAGAAACAGGAACCGGTAAGGAACTTGTGGCTGGAGCCCTTCATCAGGCAAGCCTTAGAGCCAACGCTCCCCTGATTCCGGTGGATTGTGGGGCGATTCCCGAAACATTATTTGAGAGTGAATTGTTCGGATATGAGAAAGGCGCCTTTACCGGAGCAGTAGGCGAAAAACCTGGAAAATTTGAGCTGGCTCAAGGTGGAACCTTATTTCTGGATGAAATCAGAAACATGCCTCCGGGATCTCAAGTAAAGATACTTAGAGCGATTCAGGAAAAGAATTTTTTCCGTATTGGAGGCAGAAAGCCCGTAAATGTAGACGTGCGGTTGCTTGTTGCAACAAATCAAGAGCTCAACGCAACTGTCCGGAGCGGGACATTTAGTCGTGATTTATTTTATCGTTTAAGCGAATTTACTATCTTGATCCCGCCACTCCGTGACCGTAAGCAAGATATCGAACATTTGGCTAACCGATTTTTGCACGCTACTAATTCGGAACTGAATAAACAGGTGCTGGGATTCACTGGGCCCGCTCTCCAGGTCCTCCTGAACAATAATTGGCCGGGAAATGTTCGTCAGCTCAGATCCGCGGTCCGAAGCGCGGTTCTCCGAGCCGACGATTGGATCAGACCGGATCATTTGCTTCTTGTGGACTCGCCCACCGCAGAGCGGACCGGCCCCTCGGAAACTACTGATTCCACTTTAGACGGAACCTCGCTGAAGGAATTAGTTCGTCGTAAAACTGTGGAGGTTGAGCGCCAGGCATTAACTGAAGCATTGAAAAGAACCGGCGGAAACAAGGCCAAGGCAGCCCGTTTGCTGCAAATAGATTACACTACAATGCATGCTAAATTGAAACAATACGGAATCAAAATTGACACGGAGCAGAATGGAACCTAGGACAACTCAATCATCTCTTCTGCTTTTTTATCTCCATTAAATCGTCTACACAGTCTACAACTTGTCCAGTCAAGGAAATAAATTTGAGAGAAATCCTCTTATTATCAGCCCGGACCAGCACATAACCTTCCTGTGAAGAGAAGATCTCCGGAGTCCAAGGAGCTTTTTCCTGCGTGTAATAAGGCGCTCCGGCAGTGCCCACGGTGATCTGCCAAGTGGGATGCAGGAATTGGGGATTCGGCGAGTATCTTGCCAGGATACCGTCATTGTTTGTATCGTCTTCCGGATACAAACCTACCGGCGTGCGATTACTTATTAGCGTTCTATGATATGCATGTTCGTGACCTGTTAACATTGCCGCCACTTTGGAACATCCGGACACCGCTCTCCAGAGTCGGTTACGCACTTCGATGATTCCCAGCTTCTCTGGTAGCACGAAGTCGTCTTTCCTCGAAAACGCCCGAATATTGTTATTGCCACCCCACCACATTGAGTCCTTAACGTGCCCCCCGCACGGGAAGGCCGGTTCGTGAGCGCATAGAATTACGTACCGAACTGTACCGTCTGTTTCCGCATTAATCAGAGATCTCTCAACCCATTCGAGCTGATCCTCTAATATGTATCCGTGTGGGGATCCACCATATTTCGAAATCGCCCAATCTCTTGTCCACCAATACGTATTGTTAAGGACAATAATCAATATTGGGCCGTACTGGAACTTATAAACATTTCCTTTATAGGTGGGACGTCGCGCGTCGGAGGGTTCCGGACCGTTGTTCGGATTGAAAAAATGATTGTGAAAAATCGCTTCCGAGCTTTCCAAGCTGTACGGCCATTTGTCCATCAATATTGTGCTCTTACCCTCCCCAAAAATATTGAGGACCGAATCATGATTGCCCATGCCCGTGTAAACGGGTCTAGTCCGCCAAAAGCCGGACATCGCTTGTTTCCAACCTCTAAATTGAAATCCGAAATCATCAGGCTCGGATGTGTAACCCTCTACAAGATCTCCCCCGAATAAGAAGAAATTTGCTTCTTGGCGATATGCGTCCGCGGCGATACGGCTCAATGAATGAAGATTCAGACCCATGTAGCTGCGCTCACCAGATCCGAGCCCCCTCACGCTATCGCCTACAAAAGCAAAGCTAACTGACCCTTTCCCGGGGAGTGGAGCGGTCCGAAATCGGTAAACTCTAGATTTCACCCGCTCCCCATCTGATTTTTCGCATTCGACACAGTAGTTAAATTCGGTGAATGCGTCTAGACCTGTGACGTTGACCCGATGATTTGTTGAATCCTGGGGCTCGATGCATATTTTTGGTTTTACATTGCCCAACTCTCCAGCCTTGGTGTTATCGCGGTTCTCCCCGGTTTTCGCGGGATATACCGAAACCGTTCCTTTACATGGCTCATCCGTTTGCCAGGCAATGACGGGAGAACCGGGCGTGTCGCTGCAAACGAGCGCAACAAACGGGCCTTCCAGAATGGTCAAATTTTTGACAAATCCTTTGTCTTCGTTCCGAAAGGCAACAACCCCATCATAGAAACCGAGATGTTGCGGAATTTTCCAATTTGTACGCCAGAGATCCAGCCGATACCCCAAAACAGGGGTCATAAGAGATTGCCCGCTAGACCACTCTTTGGGTTTGATTTTCTCTTTAAGCATATCAGCGATAGAAAGCACCCCTTTTCCGCGAAGCAATGGGCCGGTCAGGCGATAACGAGCATAATCGTAATCAGCTTCTCCAGCTTCGAACGGATATGGTCCTGTAAGAATCGTTCCATGAAGGTCTTCGTCCATGAGATCGATAAGAAGCCCTTTATTATCCGGATCAGGCCCGACGATCCTGTGTACCTGTTCGAAAGTCACTTCATTCCGTACATTCGCTCTGCGCTCCTGGAGCTTAGGAATGAGAACGGGCAGATCATCTGTTTCAGCCAACGCCGGCAAAATCCAGATCGCTATCGCCGATGCGATGAGGACAAAAATGATCAGTCTAAGTTTCATTTATGTACCTTCAGCAGCAACCTGTGCCCTTGAATTTGATTCTCAATGTTCACAACTTAATAGTGAGAAAAATGCTCAGTACCAGAAGAGGGGTTAAACAAATGAGAGTGAGATTTGCAAGTAGCACGGGCTTCCTTTTACTCGGTATTTGGCTCATTATAACCGGGATAATGCAAGCATTGACTATTGGCAACCCTACCATTCATGTTTTGATGGGTATACTTGCATTTTTTGCCGGGGCTTTTATCCTGCTCGGCAGATGAAGTGTTGTGTGTTGCAGGGGAACCTCACGACACAGGTTCTTTCACAATTCTGGTTCAGCGATCAGGCCGGGAGCTTAATTAATCGAATTAGTCGCTTGAGTCGTTGATAATTTTTGTTCGAAATATCAGTGATTTCGTAAGCAGACACCGATCCTGTGCTTTCATTCCGTTCTTCAGCCCATCGACAAATGGCATCAAAAGAAAACGCAGGAATGCTGAAAAACTCGTCAGCCGGGATGACAAATTTTCTAATGTCGCCTACAGCTGCATCCAGACCAGTCACACCGATACTTGTTTCAGTTAATTCACAGACGCTGCCGCGGAGATGTTTGAAATCTTCTTCATATATAGGCACCAGGCAAACTAATTCCTTGAGGCTTGATTCACGCAAATAGTCCAAAGAATCCAGATCCGCATACGATGCCATACGAGGTGACAATTCATCCGGAGTCATTGCTTTATGATCCAGAAGCTTTCTAAAAATCTTATTCAGACCTCGTTCCGACAGCATATATTTTTCCATCAGAAGCGTATTATTCATACCTGAACGTATATCTTGCACTATATGTTCCGCTATTATTTTTCGTTTGTAAGCCAAGCCACCAACCTCTTTGAAAAGTTACATGCAACTGTCAGCTATTGATTCTGAAGCTCTCGACCTTACCCCCCCTGAAACACGGATACCTACTGGGCGCGCCCATCCGTCCCATACGAAAAATCCCCCTAAATTGCGCGTGAATGGTGGATTTTCATTGTCTCGGCGGGTTATATTCCTCGGTTCATATTCAAAAACGTACGAGTTTTCGGAGTTCCCCGGAATCTAGGTTTGAGATGCTTGTAATTTCAAAGCCAGCCAACCATTTCTTTCCTGGTGACTGTTCCGGGGTTACCCAGCGGCATTTACCCTCGAACACGAGCGTATGGCCCTCACCAAAGGCTCCGGACCGTACAATGAAGTTTTTGATTTCACCTACAGCGGCTTCAATTCCCTCTACACAAACCCCTTTTTCCGAAATATCCCGAACATATCCGGTCGCAAACGGGTTCCCCGAGTCATAAATTCGCACTGGAAACACCGTGGTCTTCCGAATCCATTTCCGAACACCTTTCAATTCCACTGTATCTTTATAAAGAGCTGTTTGCGCCGCCAATTCATCCTTTGTGATCACACCGGCATTTAATAACCTTCGAAAGACGAAACGTAGAACTTTCAACGAAAATCTGTACTTATCCATTAATTGGGATACAGTCATCCCCGATCGAACATCTCTTATAATATCACCGGCCCTGATTTTGCGCTTACGCTGCATGAGTCCCTATTATGCCCCCCAATGAAATATTAAAAGCGAGAAATCTCGCCGCGGTCTTTAGCATATCTTGATAAATAAGGCACGGATAAAACGAGAAATCCTGAGCGAAAACTGAAGAAACAGCTACAGAAACTCCTTCCTCTGTGTACAGATCGTCGTCATACGCGGCGACGGGATCTTACGTCCTGATTTATTTTTAATTTAGATTGAATCAGCCGTGAATATTTTAACAGATTTAAGAACATCGCGCTCCAACGAATTAGTATGATCCGATAAAAAACTCCAATTAACTGCTTTGTCAGCCTTTTCCAGCATTGCGCATCGGTTCGGGACGGTGTTGCGAATCCCACAAAACCGGAAAAAATCCGGCAATCTGAATCTGCTGCGTAATAAATTCGCAGGCCGTCGCATTGGCACAAAAAATTTGGATATTAATTACTCGCTTTTGTCACCCAGCCACAGAGGCCCACGGGTTAACTTCCTGTAATGTCGCCTCTATCAGTTTTGGCACAAGCATTGCTACATTAAAAGTCACGAAATGAATCCATACCCTTTTAGCAGTCTCCCCTGACTGCTTTTTTTTGCATGATTAATCTCATCAACCACCGTACCTCCCACGTTATTAGTGGGCGGATCGAGAAGGGCCGCGATCTACGACCGTTTGCGGACCGTCCCAGAGACTGCATCCGTGGAATCGTCGGTGTAAGACTCTTCCCCAGTAATCCCGAATCGCAAGTAATTGCTTCGCTTGGCTCGCACGATGTTATCAACGATGTCGTGTGAGAATTCGACATCGAATTGACAGAGCGTCCTACTCAGTAAATCGTTGACGAATAATTTTGTAAGCCTCAGCCGGTACAGACGTGAAGTGCACAACCGCTTCCCATTTCTCCTGAATCGTCGAAACGGACACCACTTTGGCATAGATTTCCCCGCCAACCGGATTAAAGTCATCATTCAGCATTGTTATTTTCAAATCTTCCCATTGGTTGACAGGTTGGCTGGAGACCAGCACCGCGGAACTTAACGCAACATGGGTAAACCACGCGGCTGCATCCGTTTTGCTTACTGTTTTTTTGTCCAATTTGTGAATTTTAACACCAATTTTGTTTTTTAGAGCCAGCGGTGTTTCGTCTCGGTCAGGCAGTCTGATATTGTGATCGCCTTTTACGGCCTGAACATCGTACAGGTTCACGCTCCCCTGCAGGCCTTTCATTTCGACAGTCAGGATTTTCCTGATATCCAGAAGATCGCTTGTCCTGTCATAAGTCGTTTGACTTATGAGCACCTGACCTCCCACCGTGTAGGATTCCATTCTGCCCGTGAAATTGACTTGGGAACCCACTGCGCCATATTTCGCCCGTCTTTCGGATCCGATATTTCCTACCACCACATCACCGGTATTGACTGCAATTCCCATCTCCAGCCGAGGGAATCCATCAGCTTCGTTGAGGGCATTGATTTCATCCATCGCTGTCTGCATTTTGAGCGCGCAGGCAACGGCTCTTGTAGGATGGTCTTCCATCGATTCGGGGGCCCCGAAGAAAGCTAAAATGCCGTCTCCTATTATTTCATCTATGGTTCCTCTGTATTCGCTCAAGATATCTACCATTTTCCCAAGGTATCGATTCAAAAAGGAAATCACCTGTTCCGGGTTCATCTCCGATGTCAATGCGGTGAAACCTCTAAGATCTGACATCATTAATGTGATATTCCTGGCCTCACCCCCTAACCGAAGACCATCTTTTGATTCAAGCAACCGGTTAACGACTTCCCGAGTAAGATACCGTCCGAAAGTATTCCTGATGAAATCCCGTTCCTTCAGCCCTTGAGTCATACGGGTAAAGGCCTGGGCCAAAAGCCCTACCTCATCCCTGCTCTTAATATCCGAAAGATCGATATCCAGATCACCTGCGGCCACCTTGCCTGCTGCCCCTGCCATTCGGCGTAAGGGACGCGCGATGGAGCGAGCCGTCAGGATGCTTACTGCCAGTAGCAATGCGACTCCCACGGCTGCCAATAACATGATTGTTCGGAATAGCTTTTCAACGTCTTCAAAAATTTCGCTCTTCAGAAAAACTGCTCCCAGCGACCAGCCGGTGGAGGGAATACGGGCGTATGCCAAAAAAGCATCCTCGCCCCTTAGACTGACACCCATGTCTACAAAACCTGATTTTTCCCAGAGCATTTCCCTAAAAACAGGTCGTAAATTAGGTTTGCCTGATTCCTCAGCTACACTGAACAAGGATTCTCGCATTATGACATTTTGGTCAGGATGACTTATGAAAACTCCATTGCCTGAAACGAGAAAACAATATCCTGTTCGGCCGGCGCTTATTGTACCCAGAAGTGCGGTCAGCCATTTCAGAGAAACATCTGCCGTGACGATTCCCATTAGCCGACCCGGCGAGTGTTGGCCGTCCCGTTTGAAAAATGGGACAGCGTATGTCGCCATTAATATATTTCCCGCGCCCTCATCAAAATACGGCTCGGTCCAGACTGGGGCTTTCAGCACTCGGGGGATGTGGTACCAGTCGAGTTGAAAATAATTGTACGAAGGTGGCGCTAGCTCAATAAATTCTAGACCATCTTTACTTTTGCAATAATAGGGCGCATAGGCCTCGACGGATTCGGTGAAACAATAAGGCTCAAAAGCAACTATAGAACCGTACAATTCGGGGCTGTCGAGCACCGAGCGCTCGAGCACACGTAGCAGCGATTCTTTATTCCATTTGGTTGTTTCCAGAAAACACGCGATCCCCTGAGGAACTTTTTCTACTGCTCTGAATTCCTGTTCTATGCGCCTGGCGGTCGATAACGTAAGGTTTCGTGCATTTTTGTCAACCTCGTTAAGAATGATCTTTCGGGAAGAGTAATAGCTGTAAGCCAGTATAAGCGAACAGACAATGGAGGTCCCTCCCAGAACCAGGAGAGTCATTTTCAATGCGATGCTATTGTGCAATTTAACCATCATTGTTCGCCCCGATAAAAATCATGAAATGCCGGGGTTTCTTCAATAAGGTGCAACAATTTCAACGTATCAACGACTGTTGTGTAGTCCTTTTGATTAAGCTTGCCAAGATTGTTTTTGTCCCCATCCGGAAGCATCAAGTCCTTCATTCGGGCCAGCATCCATCTCTGATGGGCAGTGTTCGTGCCGGTATGTGCGGCATCCGCGTACTTCATGACCAAATCGACGGTCTCTGCCTGGTTTTCAAAAGCGTAAAGCCATCCACGCAGAGATGCCTTAACAAATCGCTTACATAGATCCGGATCCGCCCTGTATGTCGCCTCGAGGCAGTACAGGCCGTCCTCCGGAAAATTCAGCCCTAAATCACTGAAAAAGAATAATGTCAGTTCGTCAGGATCATAACCACTGTTCAAAATAATGTGATACTCGTTGTACCACATTGCCGATACGGCCTCGACCGCTCCCTTAAGAAATAGGTTTACGGTACTGTAAAGCGGCACGGTGGTGACGCTTAGATCGTACTTACGAAAAAAAGCCATAGGTTGAACCTGGAAATTACCGCCCCAGAGACCTATCTTTTTTCCCTCAAGATCGCGCACTGATTTGATCCCGCTCCGCTTCTTGGCAATCAACATCAGGCCTGATCGCTGAGTCATCTGCCCGATATTTACGACCGACAGCCCCGATGCTCTGTTACGTATCCCCGCAGACACCCAGTCAGTGCAAAATGTGGCTTTGCCTGTACGAATCGCCTCAAAGGGCGGATTGTCGGGACCGCCTCGCAATAACGTAAGGTCCAGGCCTGCTTCCCGATAGAATCCTTTTTCCAGCGCCATCATGTATCCGGCAAACTGCGCTTGCGGTATCCATTGAGGGACAAGAGAGACCTTGGCCAATCCGGGTTCGCCGGCGAAACAGGATCCAAACGAGACAATCGAAATAAGACCAAAAATCAGCACTATTCTGCGCATTTATGCCCTGCGATTAGTGCGGGAGCGAGGTCAGCAGCCCCGCACTTCAACGAATGTGTTTGTCAGTTCTACCATTTCCATGGGCATAGTGTCACGGCCTTCGGTCACAGGGAAAGCTAAAATAAGCGTTTTTTGATATGAATGAATGTGGTAAACATCTTTTTTGCTCTTCTTCACAAGAACAGAATACCTAAAACTTCTGTGAGCAAGCAAATGAGTTCGAATTCGGACAGATCGAATCATATTCCTGTTGCCGGGGTACTATTTCTGGTGATGCTCAGCTTCCTGTGGGGTGCAAACATGGTGAGCATCAGATTTAGTAATCAGGGTATTTCCCCCATCCTTGCCGCTACAATACGATCCGTGGTGGCATCGTTTCTACTTTGGATTTATGCGAGGTATTCCTCGGAAAAGGTCTTTCTTCAAGGCGGGGATCTGAAACACGGAGTGGTGATCGGCGTTTTATTCGGAGTGGAATTCCTCCTTTTATACTGGGGTCCCAGTTTCACAGATGTTTCCAGGGCTGTTATTTTTCTGTACTCCCATCCTTTTTGGGTCGCGCTTGGGGCACACTTTCTATTAAGAGATGATCGTTTGACGTGGAGCAAGACAGCGGGATTATGTCTCGCGTTTGCAGGATTAGTCCTGGTTTTCGGATCTCGATCCCCCACGCTGGGGCCTTACTTCTGGGTGGGAGACCTGTTGGAACTTACCGCCGGCCTGCTTTGGGCCGCAACCACCATTTACATCAAAAAATTTATCTGGAATCGACCTATAAGTCATTTCCAAACACTGTTCGCTCAGCTGTTTTTCTCAATTCCGATTCTAGCCGCAGGCACCTTGATATTCGAATGGGGACGGCCGGTGGACTTGAAACCAATCGTTCTGACGGCGCTTTTTTATCAGTCCGTCATAGTCGCGTTTATGAGCTACCTTCTTTGGTTCTGGCTAATTCATCGATATCCCGTGAGCCGACTGGCGGCTTTTACTTTCCCGACTCCTCTTTTTGGCGTGCTGTTGAGCGGACTGATTCTGGGAGAAGCCATAACGTTTCTTCTGGGGATTGGACTGGCCTTAGTGGCGGTAGGAATTTATCTGGTGAATCGTCCGCAACCGATAAGTACTTAGAATTCAGATTAATCTGCATGACACCACCACTCTTTTAATACATCGTCAGGTATCCCCGATCTATGGATAGCAATAACAAATCAGTGCAACACCTCCCCTTAACAGCGGTATCTCTTATGGCGCTTCTCTGCTTGCTCTGGGGAGGAAATCTTGTCAGCATCAAGGTGAGCAATCAGGGAATTCCTCCGATCTTCGGCGCGACAATGAGGTCCATTGCTGCGTGCGGCCTTCTATGGATTTATGCCCGACTAGTGCGCAGGCGGTTTCTTTTTGGACGGGTTTACCTTAAACACGGCGTGATCATCGGTTCTCTTTTTGGAATGTCGTTTCTGTTCCTTTATTGGGGGCTTGTTTTCACCGATGTCTCCAGGTCCGTAATATTCATTTACACCCACCCTTTTTGGGTCGCGATTGCAGCACATTTTGTATTGCCGAACGAGCGACTGACATGGATGAAAATTGCGGGGTTATTATTGGCATTCGGTGGTTTAATATTTGCCTTTGGCGCAAGATCTTCCACATTGGGGCCTCTGTACTGGCTCGGTGATTTAATGGTGCTCATCTCAGCCATGTTCTGGGCGGCAAATATGGTTTATCTTAAGAGATTCATATGGAATCGGCCTATCACGCATTTTGAAACTCTTTCTACGCAACTGCTTTTTTCCATCCCTGTCCTCGCAATAGGTTCCTTGCTTTTGGAGACTCACATGTCTCTAAACCCGGGGATTTTGGTTTGCAGCGCTTTTGCATATCAGGTCATAGTGGTGGCAGTTATCAGCTATCTCTTATGGTTTTGGATGATTCACCATTTCCCCGTCACCAGGTTAGCGGCATTTACCTTTCTGTCGCCTCTTTTCGGAGTGGCATTAAGCGCTCTTTTATTGCGAGAGACTATTCCATTGAGGCTTTATTTGGGTTTGGGCCTTGTAGCAGCAGGCCTTTATGTGGTGAACAGACCGGAGACAGTCGAAGTAAACGATACCGCGTACAAGTTGACATAATGGACCCGTATAGTTAGCTGTGGTACAGTTTCCAAAAAAGACTCGGTTACCCTTTTTTCAATATGGCAAAATAATGATAGGCGCTATAGCTGGGGACGTCATAGGTTCGGTTTACGAGTGGAACAATATCAAAACCACTGATTTTCCCCTTTTCTCATCCGAGAATTTTTTCACTGATGACACCGTCCTGGCGGTATATCCTATCTTGATACACTTTTGAGCCCAACACAAGTGCATACTAATGCTCTGTTATCTTATAGGGATAGTTCTTGTAGGTATAGCTGATAAGAAGAGTAAGAAGCACTAGCGATCTAACCTCAATTATTTCTGGCTTTATATATTATCTCATATAGTTACATATCATATTGTCTATAGGCAAAACCCATTTGCTACGTACATCGGTATTGTCTATTCCACGCTGTACAAGCCGATTAATAGCATGAATCACAAAACCGTCCTCTAATTCCTTCCTCTGCTTATAACTCATACGCAGTCCACGCAATCTTTTCCGATTGACCTGTCTCCATTGGATATGGTCATCGCATATCTCCTTCTGATTCTTTATCAGCTCTCTAACCGAGGTTCCATATTTCTCAATCACGGCCCGCTTAATGCGCAGTTCACACCGCCACATATGGCTTTGTAGAATATCGTCAAAATAATCATCGGGGCGGGTCTTTTGATGGCAGCACAATTGCTTTACCGAGTCTTCGTTGTTTCTGGTAATGGTTGTCCGCTTCTCGACTGGTGCCTGCCTTCATAGTATTACTATTGTGGTCAAACCACATGATCTGATGGTGGTTCCCACGGGCCAAGATTACATGCTTGAAGATATAGGCTCCTACTTCGGATGATACTGTATCTTGAGCCAGTTCAACATAACTGAGACTGTATTGTAGATGACAGAGCCTCAGTACCTCCTCGACTTGGGCGAGATATTCATGATACCCTGTGTAGTCTTCTTTACTTTCCCATGTTGCCTCAATACTCCGTCATATGGACTGAAGTATTGTCTGTGATGGTCCCTTCTCCAATTGATCAGTAATCTTAAAGGATATGACGTAATTTGAGTTTGCCTCAAGAATCTTCCATGCTTCCATCTATAGGTCTGATGAGTATAGTCTTTGACCTGTGCATGGCTATAAAGTTCTCTGTACATTTCAATGAGTTTGTTTCTCTGATTGTCTGGGAACGTCCTTATGTTCCAGACTACTTTGTCAAGGTGTCCTATGAGACCTTCTCTGAGTGCTTGAACATACCTCGTTGTCTCGTGCAGTTTGACAGCATTGATCAAGTGGGTAGATTCATGAATCTCTATTCTTGGTATACGACAATCGAGTTGATATTTATCTGCCCTTTTTCCCATTGTAGATACTCCACATTACTGAAAGGCCCCCGCCCAGCTCTGCTGACTGGACGGGGAGCATTTCCTTATAACTGTACTTCCTTCAGGTATTTCCTGAGTTTTGCTACGTCTTCGTCGAAGAATATCCTGTAGTTCAGCCCGCCCACATTCAGCCTTCGGTCTGTAATGATACCGCTCTTCTTAAGAAGAAGTCTCACTGCTGGCACTGTCATCCGCAATTCATGTGCCAAGCCTCCAATAGTCAGAAATTCCATTTTCACTCCTCCGTAGTTGATTAGGGTTCGGCCCTAACCATGAAAAAAGGTAAGTTAATTCATGGTATCCTTAAGCAGGCTAATTTATGGAGCGTGCGGGGAAAAAGCTTCCATGAAATATACGAGCTTTTGATTATCCTTTGCTGAGTATCAATGTGGAAAAAGGGGGCAGGATGAGTCTTATGCTTCCCGATCCCGCCCCATGCTGTCACCGATTAAGCAACTTTGCCCTCGATTCCCACAAGGAACCAAGAAGAATAACGATCAACTGACCGGCAATCGGCCCAGCAAGCCTGATCAATTTTTTAATGATTTGCGCCTGCATTCTTTGGTCCCTCCTTGCCTAAGAGATAACCTACCGCTGCACATACAGCGGCCAGCATGACCCAGTGAG
Organism: uncultured delta proteobacterium; assembly: GCA_963843165.1. GTDB lineage: Bacteria > Desulfobacterota > Desulfomonilia > Desulfomonilales > Desulfomonilaceae > DATJPW01. The sequence goes on from CAWJJL010000037.1 coordinate 39,614, forward strand.
CCTGTGAGTAAACAAACATCTTTCTACCCTCCTGTAGTGAAATAAGAAGGGCTCCCGAAGGAGCCTATCTGATGATGAAGTGGAAACTACCGAACGGCTGTTTCCACTATGTCCTAAAATATTGCCTATCTGAACATGCGTCCATGCCCTGCGTTCCTTGGTTGGTTGTCCAATCTGGTTGAGTTTTCTTGCTATGGATCTGCATGACATGCCCTTCTTTGCATAGCGCTTGACTCGACATATCACTTGTTGCTCTATAGGTTCTTTATGAAGGTGAACGCCGTCGTCACAGAGCCTCATACCATAAGTACTTTACCTACTCTCTCAGACCTATTCTTCTTTCCTTGCAAGGCTTCTTTAGTCCGCCATGAAATCACGTCGGCCTCAAAAGATGATAGGGCATTCATTAGGTTGAAAAAGAGCTTGCCCTGTGGAGAGCTGGTGTCGATCTTCTCACACACGGAGTGAAGGGTAACGCCTCTTTTTTGTAGGAAATCACTGAACTCTATGGCCTGTCTTAGTGACCTGCTCATCCTGTCCAGCTTGTACACTATGAAGTGCTGAATTCGGCCAGACTCAACCATCTTTTGAACCTGATCAAGTCCTTCCCTTTTCTTCGCCCTGCCAGAAATGCCCGCTTCACATATCACATCGACAAGTTTCAAGTCGTTGAGCAAAGCATAAGCTGTTATCTTCTCGTCTTGCAGGGTGAGAGAGCATCCATCTTGCACCTGTCCTATGGTTGATACCCTTATAAGCCCTATAGCCTTATTCATGTGCTGCCCTCCTCGCTGATTTGTCAATCCACTGATCATTAAATATAATAGTCTGGCACGTGCCTTGGGTTACGGCACATTTAATGCTATGTCAAGCCATGAATCTACTATTCCGGAACGTTGGTCGGTGGTTGTAGGTATGTACTACCATGGGGTGCCGGTATACTCTTTTTCTAGTATACAAGCCTATAACCCGTATGGAGTTGGGTATCTTACTTCTGGAAGTGGCTGGAAATGTAAGGATTCTATAGGTAACATGGGCATAAAGGCACACAAATGGTCCATTATGGCAATTTTTTCTCGTCAGGGCGATTGGGCTTTTGATTATGCACTGTCATTAGCCCGGCACTACAAAACAAAACTGAACATTTTTCATTTTCTTGAGTCTCCGTACGTGCTCCGGAGAGATGTGGTCTTCGTGGATGCTGAAAAAACCAAGACCGCTGAGGTTTCCCCGGAGCTTATCACTCAAAAAGACAGAGAAATGCGGGAGATGTTTACTGCCTGCCTGGGCGATTACGTGGACGTCGGCTTCAGGCTTTGTGAAGGAAATGATGAATGGGAACTACGGAAATGCTTCCGGAAGGGTGAGTATGAAGTGCTGGTGAGAGGGGACAATGCGAAACGTGCGGATTTTGGCGGCACAACAAAGATAGAAGATTTTGCAGCCAAATTTAAGGGTCCGGTCGTCCTGGTAGGCCCGGATGCTCCCGATAGTTTTTATCTGAATCAACATACCATCGTGAAATACGACCTGGCTCGTCACGAACTCGCAGAACGCGCTTGTCCACCAGGGCGTGAACGTCACGTCGGCGAAGCCGTATCCCTCGTTCTGGATGCCCGCTTCGACCAACCCCTACACGGTCAACCTGACGGTGTGGGACCTGAACCAGAACTTCGGGGACACGACCCAATCGCTCACCGTCTCGCAGAACACGACCACGAGC
>CAWJJL010000038.1:0-90456 GCA_963843165.1 uncultured delta proteobacterium
GAAACGCCGACCGGCAAAAGCGGGATCTGGCAATATTCGAACTGCTATATTCATCCGGGCTGCGCATAGGCGAACTCACATCGCTAAATACGCAGGACCTCGATCTTAACAATGGGTGGGTACGTGTCATCGGGAAGGGCAATAAAGAAAGGTATGTTCCGGTCGGATCTCGGGCCGCTGCGGCACTGAACGAGTACCTGCCGGTCCGGGCTCTGGTAGACCGGCAGATTGGGTCATTAAACATCGGCTCAGCGTTGTTTTTGAATTCACGCGGCGGGCGATTGTCTTCCCGGAGTATAAGACGTATACTCAAATCGTTTCTTAGCTCATCGGGAGTGGAGCGGGATGTTTCGCCTCATGCGTTTCGGCATTCGTTTGCTACGCATCTGCTTTACGGTGGCGCAGATCTGAGGTCGATTCAGGAGCTTCTGGGACATGCGAGCTTATCCACGACTCAGCGTTACACCAAAATGGACCTTGGCCGACTCATGGAGGTTTACGATCGCTCGCACCCGAGAAGCGGCGCTGTTCGGAAAAAACGCGAATCATAGTGGAGAGGATTTTCCAATGGGGAAAACTCTTTTCCAAAAGAGTTTTCCTCCTTGGAACCCCCTTTCAGAAAATTCTATATGGCTGCAGCGGGGCTCGTGGGCGAATGCTGCGCAGCCTATGCATGGGACATAGGGTACTGGCAGTCGCCCCACCGGCACTGCAATCCATTTCGGCAACGAGATAAAACGATGGCTCACAAAAAAACTAGATCCACAACAGTAATCTGCGTACGTCGCGGCGGGAAAGTCGTTATGGCCGGTGACGGTCAAGTATCGCTGGGCGAAACGGTTGTGAAGCATTCGGCTCGCAAAATTCGCAGACTGGGTAAAAAATCCGATATCCTTGCTGGGTTCGCCGGTTCCACGGCAGACTCTTTGACGCTTTTGGAAAAATTCGAACAGATGCTGGAAAAATATTCCAACAATCTGACCAGGGCCGCAGTGGAACTGGCCAAGGAATGGCGAACGGACAGGATGCTTCGGCGCCTTGAAGCCTTGCTTGTAGTGGCTGACTCTGAAAAAACACTTTTACTATCAGGTAACGGCGATGTGGTAGAACCGGACGACGGAGTCATCGCGATCGGTTCCGGTGGTGATTTTGCCCGAGCCGCTGCCAGGGCGCTGATGATGCACACTGATATGGAACCGGCCGAAATAGCACGCGTTAGCATGGCCATCGCCGCGGATATCTGCGTTTATACTAACGATAAACTGGCCATGGAGGAATTAGCCGCGAAAGCGACGTAAGATTCAGGAAATCAGAAGATCAGGAGGAAAACCGGTTCTCCAGTTACCTCGTTGAAAACGGGGTCCGGAACTGAATCCTCCGTGAAGCCGGGCATGATCGGTGCCGGCCATCAGGTAATGACCGACACGGATCCCGGTCCCACCTAATAAAAATAACAATATTCTCCAAAATACCGGATAATCAAACGAGGAATCATGGAAGCTTTTTCACCACGGATGATAGTTCAGGAACTCGACAAGTACATCATCGGGCAACACACTGCAAAACGAATGGTCGCCATTGCATTACGAAATCGATGGCGAAGGCGACAAGTGCCCGCGGAACTGCAGGACGAGATTGCGCCCAAGAATATCATCATGATCGGTCCCACAGGGGTCGGCAAGACTGAAATCGCCCGCCGACTGGCAAAGCTCGCCCAATCACCTTTCTTGAAGGTGGAAGCGTCGAAATTCACCGAGGTCGGTTATGTAGGCCGAGATGTCGAATCGATGATCAGGGATTTGATGGAAATCGGCATAAATATGGTCAAACAGGAAGAATACGAAATGCTCCGGCCCAAAGCTGAGGAGCAGGCGGAAGAGCGTTTGCTTGACATTTTGTTGCCTGTTCGTCCGCAGCGGAGAATGCGCCGGCCGCAAATCGCAGGGGCTCAGCCGGAATCCACCGAAGACATGGAAGTCGCTCAGCGGACTCGTGAAAAATTCAGGAAAATGCTGCGCAACGGCAAACTCCATGATCGTGAGGTCGAGATAGAAACCCAGATGAGCGCCATTCCTGTGGTCGAAGTTTTTTCACCCGCAGGTATGGAAGAAATGGACATCAATATTAAGGACATGTTCTCAAATATATTCCCGAGCAAGAGCAAACGTCGGAAGGTTAAGGTCCCGGAAGCCTTACAAATATTGGTTCAAGAGGAACTCAGCAGGCTGATTGACACCGAGAAAGTGAGCAAGATGGCCAAGGAACGTGTCGAGCAGATGGGGATTGTATTCATAGACGAGCTGGACAAGATTTCCGGGCACGGTTCATCTCACCATGGGCCGGATGTTTCACGTGAAGGAGTGCAAAGGGACCTGTTGCCGATAATCGAGGGAAGTTCCGTAAATACAAAACACGGGGTGATCAAAACCGATCATATTTTATTCGTTGCTGCAGGGGCTTTCCACGTTTCTAAGCCGTCTGATCTCATACCCGAGCTTCAGGGACGTTTTCCATTGCGGGCTGAATTATCCGCTCTGTCCAAGGATGACTTCGTCAGGATACTGACCGAGCCGAAAAACGCCTTGGTCACGCAATATCAAGAGCTTTTGAAGACCGAAGGAGTAACACTGGCGTTTGAAGAAGGGGCGATCCACGAGATCGCTGCTTTAGCCGAAGAAGTAAATGAGCGGGCAGAGAACATAGGCGCGCGGCGGCTTCACACTATAATGGAAAAGCTGCTGGAAGAAGTTTCGTTCGAAGCTCCTGATATGCGAGGGATTACTGTGACTGTCACTCCGCAGATGGTCCGCGAGCGTCTGAGTGACATAGTAAAAAATCAGGACCTTAGCCGATATATTCTGTAATGCCAAGCCGCTTTTGAACAGCGATCTTCGCCGGGGAGAAACTTTTGCAAAAAGTCACTCCCCGACACCCCTCTTCAAAAACTCTTAGAAATTGGCACGTTGACCGCTTGGGCGCTACCGGCCTAACGATAGGCGATTGTTTTTCGTCCCGGGTCCCAATGGGGAATTCCGCGCACAATTGTATCTATGACGGCAAGACGGCAAAAGCGTCCGAAGGCCGTTTATTTTCTTATTTTCCGCCGGCAGCTCTTTTTGAAGCCTTCAGAGGATTGATCTTCAGAGCTTTTTCAGCCACCTGGCGAGTCAGATGAGTTGCGAAATTGCAGGAACCTTTGGCCCATTTCTGGGCAGGGTTGGGGGCTACGGAGCAAAAGGTGTCGGAATCACCAGCAAGGGTTTTGGAGCAACCCTGGCAAGGATCGATGACAGGGTGGCACTGGCCACCGTTAAAATTGCACCCTTTCGCAGTCATAAACGCGCAAGGCACGCCTTTCTTTATAGTTACGCACAGCATTTGGATTCCCTCCCGGGTAATTTTGGTGGTGATAGACTGTCACCCCAGGCAAAACAATCTCATTAATATATCATCCGCATTAGAATCTGTAAAGGAATTTGTGAGAAATGCGTCAGGTATCGTCTTTACTATAGAGCTTCTCAAAAGTTCTGTCGAAATGTAATCGCACAAGCCAACGGTGGCAGCCGGAATGATGCAGATCGTAGGGGGGTGTGCACGGGCGACTGGCACTGCCCCCGCGGTTCTGGTAGGCGACGGCGTCCCTGCCGGCGCGAAACATAATTGGCCGGCACGGAGAGGTTGTCTCAAAACTCGAGAATCCGTAAAAATCGTGCTACGGAAGCAAGATACTCCTCGTTCCCGGGCTCCGCCTGGGAATGCATGACCTGGAGGCTCCGCCTCCATTATAGGCCGGAATGCCAGATAGTTACCGGGCAGAGCCCGGAAGATATGGGTTCCCAGGCAGAGCCTGGGAACCAGGAAAAAGCCATTTCGTGCTTAGATTTTCAGCGAAAGCCTGGGAAACTACTGACTTCGTAAAAATGTCACTGACGCGCCCACCGCGCCTCTCAATTTTTGCAAAAAGGGCAAAACTATAGCGTAGGCCGGTCAGTACCCGAAACAGTTGGCATCGTGAGAAGTGCACGCGGTCCCCTGCGGTGTTTTGCTGGTCAATTCATCAATAAAGGTGGGGTAGGATATGCTGAAATTCCATAGTGATGGTCAACGGCCGCTGCTTCGGGAGGAATAGGCGAGTGCCAAAAGAATGGAGTTAAATTTCGTCTGCGCGGTGTCACCGCGGGAGGTAAGGACAATCGGAACCGTCCCAGGCCCGGCAGTGATTATCGCTCCGATATCAACCAATAATCCCAGGCTCCCCATAGTTTTCGACAGTATCTTGTAGAGTACGTTTGCCGTATTGATCTCAGTGGTGACAAGACAGTTGGCATCTCCTCTTATGCGGCCTGTATAATGCTTCTCTTCTGCTACCTCTGGAGCCGTGGCTAGATCAAATGACAGAGGCCCCTCAACAATGAGCGGTCCGTATTTGTCTTCCAGTGACTTTGCTTTGCGCTCTGTTTCCGCTGCCAAAACAGTTGCGGGAATGGCTTCGGTTTCTTTTTCCACAGCTGTGATGATGGCCAATTTCAGAGGGTAAGTGGAATCCACTATTGTTCTCACTATATCTAGTTGATTTTCCATTACTTGAAGCAATTGATCCGAATTATTGTAAGCCGGATTTACGGCCCCATCCGATAAAGCCATGAAGCGGCCGTCAGGTAGTACAAACAGAGCGGTATGAGACGCGAGCTTTCTTTTTGCCTGGGTGGGACCTGATGCCGGTTGCGTTTTGTATACAGAAAACGCTCGCCGCAATAGCGCGGCTGTATCCAGGCTCCCCTTCATGATGATGTACTTCGAATTTTGGGCCAAGAATGCGCCCAAGGCATCGGCCATTGCCCGCTTTTTTTGTTCGAAATCAACCACCATGGGATCAATGGGAATTATCTCCACTTTGGGATCAACTTTAGGCCCCAATGTAATCTTCGTGCGTTCAGCTGCCGTCATAATGTCATCGGTATTGCCGATCAGCACCACTCGATTGATGAGGCCATATTCCCGAGCATTGGAGACTGCTACCAGCGCATCCTCGTTATCTGCGCCCACCAACACCAGATCGGCAGGCTGAAATGTCTCATTCGAAATGGCAGTGGAAACCTCATCCAGTAGTGACGCAAATGAAAATACTTCTTCTTGTATGACGGACGAACCCAACACTTGAAGAGCGTGTTTCATGCTGTCGGCTTCGGTTAAGAATTGCAGCCTCTGGTCAAATTTCGCCGGATTGATGTAGATTTCGAAAAGATGACGAGCAATGAGGTACTCATGCTCAAGAGAGTCCAGGCACATTATTGGTATGAGGGGGGTATCGATCATGCCACGAATCTTGACAAAGAGTTTTCGGAAACAAGGGTCAAAAGCCATCATACTCGTGATAATGATAAAATCAGGACGTTCAGCAGGCGCCCCGGTAGAAGACATTTTCAACACCATAGCAACCTGACGAGCGAAGGTGTCCACAACCTGATTCACGCTTCGAACCAATGGCGCGGATATTCGCCCCGAATCGACAATCATGATCAGCTCGCAAACTTCTTTGGCACCCGTGCCGTCTGCCAGAGATCCAATGCGAAAATTTCCCGGCATTTGAAAATTTTCGGCTTTGATTGCTTCCAAGATTTTCCGGAAATCAAAATCGATAAGTGTCCTATTCGCTTCTTGAGCAGCCATTTCCCGGACTATCCGAGGCCCGATTTTCCTCGCCACAGAGGCATGGAGTTCGTCAAGCGCCATAACCAATAGATTCAAATTCTGTTGATTGATCGGTAGAATTGCCGAGAGTAGAGCCGATAAAGCTTTCAAAGGAGTTACTTTTACATATCCTTTCAGGCTTTGCCGCAATTCTCTGGATTCCTGGCGATAAAAAGGACTTAGGTCCGATAAATTCAATGTTGAGAATGAGAGGGGACTGCATAGGGATGCATGAATCGTTTGTGGGCCTCCTTGTCGTTGAAGGAGTTGTTTCAGTTCCCAGGTAATCAAAGCCCCACGATTCAGTGAGCTGTTATTAAGTCTCCTCCAGGATTCATCACGCAGTTGTTCCGTAAGGACGTAAATGCCGTCCGGCAATGTCCCCAAATCTCCGCCGCCACAAACCAAGTCAGTTACATCGGACAGTTTGATGCCGCTCTTCATCAACATGTTAATTATCTGGAGCGCCAGCGCCTCCGGTGATTTCCCGAACACCCGAAACTCTATTTCGCTACGGAATAGAATTTTAAATCCCTGAGCGACCAAAACATAAACCCCATATCTTTTAGCGATAATTGCCACGGTAACTGTGGCGCCGAGATTCATCATGGCCTCAAACAGCCGGTTGTGGTCGGATTCAATCGCTTTCTGACGAGCCGTCGCTTCCACGATCATTCGAATGACAGGGCTATCCAGCCCGGGCCGGCCACTGAAATACAGGAGCGAGATATAAAGGGACAAGAGGTCCCCATAGACTTCAACAAATGCGGAAACTTTCCTGAAGGGTTCCAGAATTTCGAGAAGCAATCCAAGAAAATCGAGGGCTTCGGAGAATTCCTCAGCGTACCTGAGGCCACGCTCGCGCTGCCGGATGGGGAACACCACTCGGTCTGAGATAAAATTGCCTAATTCCTTGATGTCATTGCCAGAACGGTTTGATCGTTCGAGAGCGCCTTCGATTTTGGCCCCGCGGAAAGACCCCATTCGACCTCCGAAACTTTCTTCCAGTAAGTCACGGCGAACATAGCCCGCATCTACGAGTTCTTTCTTAATTTCCGCGATAAGTTCATTTATTCTTTTTTCAGCCATGTTTTAGCGGCTCCTAATAATTTACGATTTTGCCTCGCACCAATCCTAGTCAATTAATTTCTTGTTTCTTTACTAATAGTTCCTCAATAGAGATGATTCTCACATGTGCAATCATGATATAAGTACCAGGTTCGTTATCACAGATAAGCATTCCGGAGAGAAACTTGAAGATCCTGATTATCAACAGTGGCAGTTCCTCATTGAAATACACGCTTTTTCAAATGCGGCATGAGCAAGTGCTTTTTTCCGGAGCAATAGATCGCATCGGCCTGGAAGGTTCGACTCACGTGTTCAACGCTGCTAATGAGCCGGAGACAACAAAAGAACTCTCAATAAATGATCATGGAAAAGCGCTGGATGAAATGCTTAACACTCTTGTAGCCGGCCCCCTGAAATTTCTGGATGAGCTTGCAGCGGTTGGCCACAGGCTGGCATACGGGGGCAAATACCTGAACGCGGTCCGGATCGACGATGCAGTAATGGCGGAAGTTCGGCGCGTCACTCCCATGTTTCCGCTCCACCATCCCGCAATGATAATTGAGATTGAGCAATGTATGGCACGAATGCCCGAAGCTCAGCATATTGCTGTTTTTGATTCGTGGTTTCACGCGACCATTCCCGATAAAGCAGCAATCTATGGCCTCCCGTACCGATATTTCGAAGAAAAGGGTTACCGCCGAATAGGGTACCACGGCAACTCTCATTCCTATGTTGCCAAGAAAGCAGCGGAATATCTTAAGCGCCCCCTGGAGCAGCTCAAAATGATCACGTGCCATTTGGGTAATGGTGCGAGCCTCTGCGCGATAGACAGGCGGTAAGTCCATCGATACCACTCTCGGCATTACCGCTGTCGAGGGTCTCATCATGGGGACTCGGTCCGGTGACGTGGACCCGGGACTGATGGCCGTTATTATGAAGGAAGAGTCTATCTCACCGGATGAGATGATCAATATGCTGTACAAGGAATCCGGTCTTGAAGCTATTAGCGGAGTGAGTCGCGATATGCGCGAGATTGAGGCGGCAGCGAACCAGGGGAATCCCAGGGCCGCGCTGGCTCTCGATGCATTTTGCTATAAAGTGAAGCGATACATCGGTTCGATGCTTATGGTTCTGGGGGGATGCGATGCCCTAATCTTTACCGGAGGCATTGGCCGCAACAGTCCTACAGTCAGATCGAAGAGCTCTTCAAGGAACGGCAGGACTGGGTTTCATAATTGACGAAACGAAAAATAATCCGACAGGTGAAGCCTAATTCAAAAGAGGAGATACTGGACATTTCAGCTGATGCGTCCAGCGTGAAAATCCTGGCCATCGAAACCTTCGAAGAGCTTATGATGGCCCGCCTTACTATGGAGGTATTAGGGCGCATCCCAAAAAATCTGATGATGGCAAAATGGGATATTGTGGTGCAGGTTTTCCAGCCCGCCATTATAGCTGTACAAAGAACCGGCAGGCCGGATGAAACTGTCTCAGAATTATCTCATCTGCCAAAATCGTAGCACGATGCAGCCCGGTTTTTAGAAATCTGACCAAGGGCGGGTTACAAACCCGCGCCGTACAGTGGCTGTTTGCTACCAACCGCCAATTGCAACAGCATACGACATCTGGTGGGCTCCGTCTCAGTATTGGTGTCGTGGCACGACTTAGGGTTCACGAAGAATTCTAAGACAGTCTCGGATAGCCTGCTGCACAAAGATGGTCTCCACTAAATATTTAGATCATCGACGGCTCACAACTCTGCTTCACATTTTCCCATGTCGCTCCAGAAATTCTTCCCAGCGTTTGTCGGTAAATTCCTGGAGTCTTCGGATCTGATCCTCGGTGATTTTCCTGAAACGAGTTTGGCCCTTTACATAATCAGCTACTGTCTTCTTTCGACCCTTTTCCGCCAGTGTTAACGATCGGGAGGTGAGCTGGAATTTACCGTCTCGGATTTCGTACAGAACCTGTATGCCTGTATCAACAGCGAGTTTGCCCATTTTGATCAGATCTTTGTTCGGGAAAACCCCAACCCGGAGGGCACGGCGCATGAACTTCAACATAACGTGATCCTTTTATGTCCTTCGCCGCGCGGAATTTGTCATAGAGATCGAGGGGATATGCCGGCGATGCGGTGGCCACGTACGGAATACAGTGAGCTTCCACGATTCGGAGCATGTCTTTCTTCTGCTCCAGCTTGGACAATATGGGCGTAGTACTGGTTATCGCCCCTGCAGGGCTGGCGCTGGACCTTTGAGTGCCGGTATTCATGTACCCTTCATTGTCGTAGCAAACGTAAATGAAATCCGTGCCGCGTTCGAGAGCGCCTGAAAGTGACTGAATTCCGATGTCATATGTTCCGCCATCGCCCGCAAATGCCACAACAGTATATCCTTTTTTTCCTATAGCTTTCAGACCGGCAACAATGCCGGAAACTGATGCGCCTGTCGCAGCAAATGGATTATTGATGCATACCACCTTTGCCGGTGTTACCGGGTACACCCCATGCAGCACTGTCATGCAGCTCGCTGGTACAGCGACAATTGTTTTGTTCGTATCCAGAGCCTTGAGCGCGTGCCGGTAAGTGAGCATCAGCCCGCAGGCCGCACACGATCGAGTGCCCGGCAATATAAATTCTTCTCTGGGTAATTCTCTGACTGCCTTAGTGGCCATTTTCTTGCCATCCTATTTTCTTTAGTCTCACAAGGAGTCCGGGCTATTTCTTGCCGGAAAACAGCCCAATCTGCATCCTATTCTTCAAATCTGCACATCTATCCATCTCTCGATTTCGCCGGCGGTGATCGCTTCACGAGTGGCTTCGGCTATCTGCTCGGGTCGCACATCTCGGCCACCGAGGCCTGCGACGAAAGACGAAAATTTCGGTCGTTTCTCGCAATCGAACAGGGCAGCCTTCAAATCCATCGCTAGAGCGCCTGCGTAGCCGTAACTTATATCCTTTTCGAAGACGGCAACGTTTTCTATCCCGTTCAAGAGCTTTGCGAGAGCGACTGCAGGAAAAGGTCGGTAGGTCCTCACGCCGACAACTCCAACACGAAAACCCTGGTCTCGTAAGGCATCCGCGGCCAAGGTGCTTTCAGACGCAAGCGATCCCATGCTAACGATAGCGTGCTCTGCGCCGTCCATTCGATATTGCCAGCACAGTCCGTCCCACCGACGACCGAAAATCTTCTCAAATTCCGTGTCGATATCGTTTATGACCTGGGCAGAGCTCATGAGATCCTCTTGCAGACGGTGACGCAGATCCATGTATCCAGGCTTGAGATTCCCATCAGGGTCCAATCGGGCGTCACTGAGGATCAGAGGATTGACATTCATGAAGTCGCCTTCGTTTATAATGGAACTCCTCTGATTCGCCGGTAGGAAGGTAGTGACATCCTCCTGAGAAGGGACTTCCACCGGAGTGCTGGCGTGTGAGAGGACAAAACCGTCGTAGCAAACCATGACCGGAATTTGGACGGTCTCCGCAATTTTGTACGCCTGAATGATGCTGTCCAGCACTTCCTGGCTGTTTCGGCAATAGATCTGAATCCAACCGGTATCCCGCTGGGATACGGAATCTTGTTGGTCGTTGAGGATTGTCCACGGAGCGCCGACGCCTCGGTTTACGCAGGCCATAACAACAGGCACTCGGCTGCCCGCGGCCCAATGAAGCATTTCGTGCATGTACAAGAGGCCATTTGCGCTGGTCGCAGTAAATACCCTAGCTCCGACCTGAGAAGCAGCCACAACCGATGCCATAGCCGAATGCTCGCTCTCGACGGTAAGATATTCTGCTTTTAGCTCACCTTTTTCCACCATGGTTGCCAGTTCCTCGGTTACCGGCGTCTGTGGCGTAATCGGATACGCGGCTACAACTTGCACTTTGCACAAAGCAGCCGCCAAAGCCGCTGCCGTATTGGCTGTTATTATTCTCACATCTTTCATTCATCGCCTCGTTTCGGTGGGGAGGGAGGGAAAAAGGCTTTCCGGGGAACCCTTTTTTCTGCAAAAAAGGGTTCCCCGGACCCTTCCCAAAAAACTCTAAATTTATAGCGCCAAAGGCATTATCTCTTAGCGTCCGGTGATCACCCTCACCGTCCTGCTACGTTTTAATCGAGCTCACTTTTGCGCGCCCCAGGGCTGACCGCAGGTACAAGCATTTAGGAGTTTTTGGGGAGGGGTCTGGGGAGGCCCTTTTTGCAAAAAGGGCCTCCCCAGATTCTCTTGTGCTCTCCCCAGCCTGCCTTCTACTCTTTCCCATCCTTCATGGTTATTGCTTTGCGAGGGCATTCTTCTGCGCAGATGCCACAGCCCTTGCAGTATTCGATATCTATTTCGAGCGGGAAATCCCGTGTGATCAGGCCGTCAGGGCAATAAACCCAGCAGAGGAGGCATGTATCCTTCTGTGAACACTTATCATGATCGATTTGGGGCGTTTGGGATCTCCAGTCGCCGGTTTTACCAGCCTCTCCTTTTGCAGGGACCGATTGTGCAATGATTGTTTTCTTGATTTTTTCAGATGTCATTATCTCAGCCTGAAATTTTTGAACTATGTCTGTTCGTATGATCGTCCGTGACGCCGGAGGCGGCACGAAACATTTAAGAGTTTTTGGGGAGGGGTCTGAGGAGGTCATTTTTGCAAAAAGGGCCTCCGCGTCCATTCTTCAACGCCTCTCACTCCCTGACGCATCCATTATTAGGCCGAACTATTTGTGTGTTTTTGTAGGCCAGTTCGAGCGCTTTGAGGTTCCGTTCGAGGGCCGGCCCTTTAAAATTCTTTTGGACCGCTTTGCGGATATTTTCCAGGCTCACCAGATTCGAAGCCGCAGCTATTGGGCCGAGTATCGAAGTGGATACGAGCACGTTCCCTTCGATTATGAGCCCCGCGGCTTCCGAAGAATGGTATGCGTCCGCGACCGCCAGAGTGAAACAGCCGTTTAATCCAAGAGCTTCCGGTGGCAACGCGGAATTGACCACCAGCAGGCCGCCCCGCTTAAGGTTCGCGGTAACATTCACCATCTGTAAAAGATTATCATCCAGGACTACTGCCACATCCGGTGAGAGGACATTGGAAAATGTACGAACCGGATCCGCTGCGATCCTGGCATGCACGCTGACAGGCGCGCCTCGTCTTTCGGAGAAATATGCCGGTTTCGCGCTTACGCCTTTAAAACCCGCATAATATGCGGCCTCAGTAAAGATTTTGGCCGCCGTAACCGCGCCCTGACCTCCTCGTCCATGCCATATAATTTCATATGATTCTGCCATGTGTTTCTCTGGTTATCTGTGGAGTTGGACTTTCCAGTTTAGTAACAATGGGAGGAATCGTCAACCTCGAAATCGTGCGAAGCAATCAGGCAGTCGTGGTGGGGGCGAGCAGTCTTGCGGCTGCAACAAATGGTAGGACCGGCAAGATGCCGGTCCTACTGGCAATCCACTTCGGCGAAGGATGGGAGATTGCGCGTACCCCACGGGCTTTCACTACAATAAGCTTTCAGTGGCATCGCCTGATGGGTTCGCTAGAAGCATTATTAAGAGACTATCGTAAGTCCGCCTACGAATGGCGCTAACCAGACACCAAGAACCGAAATATCTGACCTCAAATTTCGCGTGGCGGATCGGTTATGCAAAATGTTTCCTGCCCGGAAATGACTCCCCAGCAGAAACCGGATGCGAGGGTATGTTGCCCTATCTCTTGTGGATTTCACTGCACCGGTGGCAATACCAGATCTTTTCTCGGATAAAAAAGAAGATTACTCCCACCCCCAAGGTTATGGACCCGACATAATATGCCGCGGGGAGCAAATAACGTAGAAACCACGGAGGCTGGTAAAAATTTATCGCAAAGCCATACACGGCCATAAGAAGCGCCCCTAGCGCGATTAAACCTAGGCCCGCTGGCGCTGAAAGGATCATACGTGAGGATTTGGCCATTACTCCGCCACAACCGTTGCACAATTTTACTTTGCCCATTCGGAGCCTGTCCTGAAATGTATTGAGGTCACTACCTGTCGGGTCGACGCGGCGCCGAACCCGACCCGAAGGAGCGGCTTCTTTTACGGCAAACAGTTTACCATTATCATGACTGTTTGGTATCGCGGCATCGGGGTGCCGCGCCGGTTCCGCGGGCAGGGTAATCGGGGCGAGCCTCTCAAAACGAGGACTGTCCGAGCGAGGTTGTCCAGTCGGTTTTGGGGACGAAGGTTGAAAAGGATCACTAAACTTCACTTTGAATATCCTCTCTCAGTCCGGGCAGGCATCAACATTCTGAGGCTGTGCTCAGTATCTGTTGGAGTGGAGCCTACTCTAACGCCGAAATTCAATTTCCACGGGAGGCTTGTCCCACATCACGTGGGAATCATAACAGAATCAGAGGCAAAGTCAATGCAGAGCGCAGGTTTTTTGTGGTTGGTTATTCCGCCCGACTCCGGGGCCGGGCGGACATAATCTATGAAACAGCGGGCCTGGATTATGCAGCGCCCGGTCTAACAAAGAGCAGCAACAGTGCTATGACCAGCGCATAAATGGTCAGCGATTCGATCATGGCCAAACCGATGATCATGGTGGTCATGATCCTGCCGCCGGCTTCTGGGTTCCTCGAAGTTCCCTCGCATGCGCCTCCGATGGCTGTCCCCATTCCTATACCGCTTCCGATCGCACCCAGTCCAATGGCAAGTCCCGCAGCGAGAACCGTGTACTGAATAATTGCGGCTTTAGAATCACCAGCATCAGCTAATGCAATAGTTGCGAACAGGGTGATAGCCAACATTACCAATCCGGCAATAACTACTCTTCTCATTAAATAAAGACCTCCTTGTTATCTGGTATCAGTGAGCCTCTTCCAACGATCCAGCGATGTACATCATGGTCAGCATGATAAACACGAGGGTCTGAATGAAAGAAGTGAACACTTGCAAGAACATCATCGGCAACGGAACCAAAAAAGGAACAAGCATGGTCAGAATGATAATTGCTAGATCCTCGCCAAAAATGTTGCCGAAAAGTCGAAAGCTCAAAGACAGGACGCGGCTGAGATGGCCGATAATTTCAATGGGAAGCATGAGAGGAATCAGCCAGGGCACCGGCCCCATAAAATGTTTCACATATTTAGCGCCATGATGCGTTATTCCGACATAGTGCGTCGTCACGAACGAAACAAGCGCCAGAGCCAATGTTGTGTTGAGATTATTGGTGGAAGACTGAAACCACGGCAAGATCCCGATAAGATTGCAGGAAAGAATGAACAGCGCCAGTGACGCGATCAATGGAAAGTACGGCCTTCCTTTCTCTCCCATGGTCTGAACTACGATGTCCTCCAGCGTGGAGATGACCACCTCCCAAAAGTTTTGAGATCCTTTTGGGACCATCTCGAGCTTGTTTTTCACGAGAACCGCCAGCACAATGAGCACTATCATGACTATCCAGGTGTTGAGAACATTATTCAGATCCGAGTGCCCAACGCCCCATTTATCCCAAAAAGATTGCATTGAATGCAAAAGAGGATTGGCGATGACATCCGTCAATACCGGTGGATGAATATCAGCAGCCATTGATCAGGCCTCCTCAGGTCTTCTATTTGCTATATAGATCAGAGCGAGCATAACAAAGAGCCCGGCAGGAATTACGGATAATCCGACAACAAGACCTATCGGATCCACTTGCGTGAATTGTATGAGACAGTAAAGACCTACTGCCAAAAATACCAGCCGGAAGTAGAAGCCCCCGACTAACGACATCAAAGCTCGGGCTTTATTATGGAATTGCGCTTTACGAACGCTGTGAGCCGAAATACATGAATTCAGCAATACCAAAGCTCCGCCCACTCCAAAACCAGCCGCGAATCCAAGAGAAGTAAGCGATAAGAATGCGACCAGTCCCACCAGGTAAACCGCTGCTGAGATGACTAACCAAATTCGAGGAATCTTCTCTAAGTTCATTTATGTCGTTTTTCCTCGTCTTCCCGGAGTTGTTTCCTCACGGCAATCCAAACATTTCGACCTGCAGCGGCTATCCCTAAAAAGAAAAAAATGATGCTTAGGTAGGGAAATGTGCCTAGCTTGCCATCCAGCCAGTAGCCTATACCAGCCCCTATAAATATGGCCAGAACAATCGAAGCCCCAAGCTGGAGCGCGTCACCGGCCACTTGCCAGTTGGATAAAATCTTCTTCACAGAAATAACTCGGTTACCAGAAAAACGCCTGTTCTGTCAAGTCAATTGAAGCAGAATCCGGCAGTTGTGGCTATTATTTCACCGCGAAGAGCGCAGAAGGCGCATAGCCAATTAATGCATTAGAAGGTAGCTTCCGGCATATCAGTAGAGGCAACCGGCCGTTGCCTTTTTGAGGGCTGTCAACCCCGCGAAGTGCAGGATATTAGAGCGCAAAATATATAGTCCCCACCGCGATTCCTCTCTACGCCCTGATTCATGAGGCTACACCTTGGGCGCCTGAAACCGGGCAGGTACGAGGCCTGCCGCTATTTGCCCGGATCCCTAAAATGCCCGCCCATTAAGTTGCAAGTTGACGGAATTCCATTACCAATGCTAAGTTGCAGCGCGGCATCTTCAAAATGGCGGTACGATTTGAATGCAAAGTACAACGGGAGTTCCGTAGAAAATCGGAGAACTCCTTGGATAAATCTGAAGGAGTCATAGCCGCATTTCAAACTCATGAGCTTATCTGAAAAATATAATCTGGGGGCCACGGGCAAAATTGTTGAGGCATTCTTGACCTCCAAATTGCCGGTTATTTTCATCATCGCCTGCCTGTTATCCGGCTTGGCGGCTCTCGTTCTGACCCCGCGGGAAGAGGAACCTCAGATTGTAGTGCCCATGATAGACGTTATGATTAATTTTCCGGGAGCATCGGCCTCGGAAGTAGAAAACCTCGTCACCATCAATCTGGAGCGCAAACTGTGGGAAATCGACGGCGTGGAATACATATATTCGGCTTCGAGGCCCGGCGGGGCGGTTGTGACTGTCCGATTTTACGTGGGAGAAGACCGTGTAGCGAGTCTGCTGAAAACGCATAGCAAGATTATGTCCTATGTGGACCAGGTTCCGCCGGGTGTTACGGGTTGGGTAGTTAGGCCTATCGAAATTGATGACGTCCCCATCGTCACCTTTTCCCTCTACAGCTCGGCGTATTCCGATTATGAACTCAGGCGGGTGGCTGATGAGATCCTCCACCGGATCCAAAGCATTTCTGATACTGGTCGAGCTTACGTTGTAGGTGGTCGAAAACGCCAAATAAAAGTCCTGCTTCAGCCCGAGAAGATGGCCTCGCGTAATGTGTCAGTGCTGGAAATCGAAAAAGCCCTGAAAGGAGCCAATGTTAACCTCCGCGCAGGCACAATGGACGTCAAGAATCAGGAAATAATAGTCGATGCAGGCCCGTTCATAAAGTCGGCAGCGGAACTTGAAGATGTGGTGGTCGGAGTAGATCAGGGCAGACCTGTCTATCTCGCTGATGTCGCCGAAGTTCAAGATGGCCCGGAAGAAGTGGAAGCATATACTCGTCTCGTTTTCGGTCCTGGTGCTGTCGCGTGATCCGGATACAAAAAACCTCAAAAACGCCGATCAAGGTTCTGTGTTTAATCAAGTCACCATCGCTGTAGCCAAAAAAAAGGGAACAAATGCCGTAAAAGTGTCGGAGGGCCTGATCAGCAGAGTCGATGAACTGAAAAAGGAAGTTATCCCTTCAGACGTAAATATTCTCGTTACGCGGAATTACGGAAAAACTGCGGACGACAAGGTCAACGAGCTGGTAAAACACCTCGGAATTGCGGTCATCAGCATTATAGCGCTGCTCACGGTAATGTTGGGCTGGCGCGAAGCGCTCATAGTAGCTTTAGCTGTTCCCATGACTTTATCTGTGACTCTGCTGGCGAATCTTCTGGTGGGGTACACGATAAATCGGGTCACATTGTTTGCCCTTATACTCTCACTAGGGCTGCTGGTAGATGATCCCATAGTGGATGTGGAAAATATCCATCGTCATTTTAAGCTTAAGAAACACCCGCCTCTTGATGCGACTCTGCTTGCCGTGGATGAGGTGCGTCCTCCTACGATATTGGCAACGCTGGCGGTTATCGCCTCCTTTATTCCTCTATTTTTCATTACAGGTATGATGGGGCCGTACATGCGGCCCATGGCGCTAAACGTCCCGATCGCCATGATTATGTCGCTCGTGATCGCATTTACGGTTACCCCATGGATTACTTACCACACGCTGAAGAAGGAGTACGAAAAAGATACGAAACCTTATGACTTCAAAACAGGCGCAATTTATCGACTTTATCGGCGGATAGTGACCCCGTTCCTCGAGAGCCGATCCCGAAGCTACAAGTTTCTGGCCGCGGTATTAGTGGCTCTGATAGCGTCAATTCTCTTGATAGTTCTCAAGCTCGTGCCTGTAAAAATGCTCCCATTCGACAATAAGGGCGAATTCCTCATTGTGCTGGATATGCCCGAAGGTACCACGCTTGAGACGACTGACAGGGTTACGCGGGACATCGAATCCTATCTTTCCACAGTCAACGAAATCCGAAATGTTGGAATCTTATGTCGGGGTCGCTTCGCCTATAGATTTCAACGGCATGGTCCGGCAATATTATCTGAGAAAAGGCAGCAATGTGGCGGATATACGTGTGAATCTCCTGGATAAGCACGAGCGTTCTTTTCAGAGTCATCCGCTGGTGCTCAGGATCAGGCCGGATATACAAAAAATTGCAGACAAGCATGCGGCTAACATTAAGATCGTCGAAGTCCCGCCTGGGCCACCCGTTTTTTCGACTGTGGTCGCAGAGGTTTACGGCCCGCCTGGCGCTTCTTATGATGACCTGATAACCCAGTCCGGAAAAGTTCGAAAGATAATGGAATCCACAAAACAAGTTGTTGACGTGGATGATTCGGTTACGGCCCCTCAGAAAAAGTACGATTTTATTGTCGACCGCACCAAGGCCGGATTGCATGGGATTGACGAAGACTCCATTGCTCGATCAGCGGAAATCCTCCTGGGAGGCAAGTCGCCGACCATTCTTCACAGCGATTTCGAACGAACACCTCTTGAGGTTAACCTGCGCCTTCCCAGGAATCTGAGGTCCAGACCGGAAGATATGGGGCCTATTCGTGTCAAGGCTGCGGATGGCTCCATGATCCCGTTTAATGAGTTAGGTGAGCTCAAGGAAACTACGCTGGATAAAACGATTTTTCGGAAGAATATGCAGCGATTGGTTTTTGTTACTGGCGAAATGGCAGGGCGCAGCCCGGTAAATGCTATACTGGATATAAAATCGTCCCTGGCCGAGAACAAGCTACCGGAAGGATTCAAGGTCGAGCTGGCGGGAGAAGGAGAGTGGAAGATCACCCTCGAAGTTTTCCGCGACCTCGGCCTGGCCTTTGGTGGAGCGCTCCTACTGATATATATCTTGCTCGTCCAGCAGACCGCTTCCTTTGTCATTCCGCTGGTAATAATGGCGGCCATTCCGCTTACGATGATCGGTATTCTCCCAGGTTTCGCGATTTTGAACCTGCTCTTTGCTCAGAATATCGGCTCGTATCCGGACTCAATATTCTTTACGGCCACCGGTATGATAGGGATGATAGCTCTTGCGGGAATTGTGGTGCGAAATTCGATCATATTGATCGATTTCATCCATGTGAGAACCGCGGCCGGCGCGGGTCTTGAAGATGCTATTGTCGAATCCGGTGCTGTCCGATTCACTCCCATTCTGTTGACAGCAGGAGCCGCCATATTCGGTTCCTGGGTGATAACCCTTGATCCTGTATTTTCCGGCTTGGCCTGGTCCTTTATATTCGGAATATTCGCATCTACGGTATTTACATTATTGGTCGTCCCGATCATTTATTATCTTATCTACGGGGAGAGAGGCAGGCATTTGGACTCTCGAAGAAGAGGGCGTAACCCCAGATAACAAAGGAATTGAAAGCTATGGTTTCACGTAAAGTGTCTCAAAAAGATATTATTCAGGATTTGCGATCCGGGATGGATGAGGCGGCGATTTGCAAAAAATACAACCTCTCCCAGAAAGGTCTGCAGACTCTTTACGACAGATTAATCGAAGCCGGTCTCTTGGGGCAAGACCTCAAGACGCGTCCCCGTACGCTCAACCTACTCGCTATTCTCGCGGACATCCGTAGTGGGATGAGTCGATCAGACCTCCTGAAAAAGTACACTCTGACGGAGGAGATGCTTCGGCAAGTCGTCCAGAAGCTCCTCGCAGCCGAAGGGAAAAGGTCTGCGTATGATGGCCCGGAAACGGTCATAGATGAGCCTGCTGAATTCCTTGCAACTCGTGAACTCGTGCGACATGAA
Source organism: uncultured delta proteobacterium (assembly GCA_963843165.1). Taxonomy (GTDB): domain Bacteria; phylum Desulfobacterota; class Desulfomonilia; order Desulfomonilales; family Desulfomonilaceae; genus DATJPW01. Next base: position 19,095 of record CAWJJL010000038.1, read on the forward strand.
GTCGATTTCGACCTGCCTGTGTACGACGCACAGAGACCCGACATCGTCGGATCGGTAAGGGACGTCTCAGAAGAAGGCATAAGCGTAAAGGGTATCGAGGCTAGCCGGGGGAATATCAAAACCCTGGTCGTCCTTGCAGACCAACTGGGTCAATTCTCTTCCTTTGAATTCAAGGGCTATTGCCGGTGGGCCTTCACCGATTCAGTGGATGGAGCTTGCCTCGCCGGATTTGCCATAGAGAAGATATCGAGAAGTGACGCAGAGGAACTGAAAAAACTAGTACACCTTATCACAACCAGTGGGTGACGAACAGCCGAGAAGAAGGTTGGCAGTCGGCTGGGTTGCTGGGCGATTATTTTTGACTCTGTATTTTCGGGCCTGGCCTGATCCTTCATTTTTGGAATATTGCCGTCCACGCTGTTTGCATTTTTGGTAGTCCTGATCATTTGTTACCTGATTTACGTGACAAAATGGACAATAGGGGGGATCCACGATCATGTTTCTCCAGGGGTAGGTCCGTGCGCTTGGCAGGTATCGGGCGTCCACAAGGGACGACCTTGCAAGGGGGAAGGGGCAGGGGATGGGCGACCCTGTCGCAATAGATCATGGCTCGTAAGCTTTCCCTCGAAGGGGATCACTAGGCTACTGCTTCCTTGGGGTTTGGGCCGTATCGGTTCGGGCCGGGCGTGCTGTCTTGCACCGCGAAGACAATGAAAATGATGAAGCCGATGACCGGAATCAGATTAATAAATATCCACCAGCCGCTGCGATTGGTGTCGTGAAGCCTGCGGACCGCCACGGCAAGGCTCGGAATCAGCACGGCTAGACTGTACAAAACCTCGAGCACACCTTGGCTGCCAATTAGGCCGTCGATGGCCGCCGAGCACAAGCGCAATGATCAGATTAATCAGAAGAAACATCCAGTATTCCGTCCGGCGTGCCCGTCCGCTGAATACCGCATATTTCCTGAGTACTTCGAGATACCAATTCATGTTTTCCCCCCGTTTGTTTGGGTGCGCAAATCCGGCAGATTTGAGTCTTGCGCAATTCACTCGTGATTTCAAGGAATCTTTAGTACACGATTCACCCCCTAAAGGCTTGCGGAAAGCTTGTCATGTGTTTAGCTAATAAATTAGACTTTAATGTCGATGCATCCTACTCATGAATACTTTGAGTTTGGCAAGAGCAGTTCCGAAAATTTCCTGAAAACAAAGGTTTTTCAGGCTTAATTACAAATCGAAAGGGCGCCAAAATGATCAGTTCTAGAATCCAAGAAGCATTTAACAAACAACTCAACGCGGAACTCTATTCAGCGTATCTTTACTTGTCCATGGCAGCGTATTTTGAATCCATTAATCTTCGAGGCTTTGCCAACTGGATGCGGTGCCAGGTCCAGGAGGAGATCGTTCATGCAATAAAATTCAATGACTTTATCGTTGAGCGCGGCGGCAGGGTAACGCTTATGCCGATAGAAGGCCCTCCCACAAAATGGGCATCCCCGCTGAACGCGTTTGAGGAAGCATATCGGCACGAACAGAAGGTGACGGGCCTGATAAACGATCTGGTAAACATTGCGATAGAAGAAAAGGACCATGCATCCAATGCCTTTTTGCAGTGGTTTGTCACTGAACAGGTTGAGGAAGAATCTTCAGCGGACGGCGTTGTCCAAAAACTCAAGCTGGCAGGCGATCAAGGGGGCGGAATGTTCATGATCGATCAAGAGTTGGCCGCACGGGTTTTCACGATGCCGGTGGCACAGGGGCAATAGAAGATTCTATTTCTATAATTTATACGGATTCGGCCTTCAAGGAGGATGAAAATGGTAGACGTATGTGATCGATCGATGCAGTGGTTGGCGACCGCTATGGAAAAGGAACAGTCAGGCTGGGATTTTTACAAGAATGCCGCGGAGAAGTGTACCACAGCGATGGGCAAAGAGCTGTTCCGGAAGCTTATGGCGGATGAAGGCATACATATGCAGCGTGTTAAGGAGATTTACGATACCCTGTACAACCGGAAGGTCTGGTCACAGGACTGGATGGCGTGCAAAACGGAAAATCCGGACCTTCGACAGCTGATTCGCGACAGGATCGATAAATTAGCCCCTCAAGTTAAACCCGAGTCGGGCGATCTGGATGCTATTGAGACCGGACTGGGGATGGAACAGGGCTCCATCAATTTTTACGAAGACCAATTAAAACTCTCTACGGATCCCCTGGAAAAGGAATTCCTGGACCTCATCCTCCGTGAGGAACGCGGCCATTTTGTTGCTCTGAAAGATCTAAAGCTATTTTTTACCAATCCCGAATCTTGGTATTATGAAAAGGAGCGTCAACACGTGGACGGCGCGTGAGAATTCAATTTCGACATTAGCCTGAGGAACAGATACATCTCTTACATCCGTAGCACAATAGGCTAGGAGTAATTTCCGCGTAAGCGGGAATAAGGGTGTTTTGCCTAGTATGATGGCACTAATGCCTGGATTTTCCTGATTGATTACTGACCGTGAAAAATGGAATCAGCGCTACGCTGATGAAACAGCCGGACATCCCCGCGCCCGATCCTTTTCTTGTGCAGCACAACGATTTATTGAAATCCGGCCGAGCCCTGGACGTTGCTTGCGGTCGCGGCGGAAACGCGATATTCCTGGCCCAATCCGGGTACGTTGTAGATGCGGTAGATATCAGTGACATTGCTTTGGCAAGACTGCAGGTTTATTCGGAGCAGCTACGGCTTAATATAAACTGCATCCACGCCGACCTGGACTATTTCGAATTGGCAAAAGAATCGTATGACCTGGTGGCAGTATTCTATTTTTTTTCAGAGCGTCTTTTACCCTCCATAAAACAAACACTCAGACAAAACGGTCTGTTATTTTACGCCACTTACAATGAGAGGCACACTAGTGTGCAGCCGGGCTTCAATCCGGATTACCTTGTAGAACCGCAAGCATTGACTCGTTATTTCATCGATTTTGAGATATTGGTTAATGAACCGGAGGCCGGAGCGAACGGCAATATATCCAGACTTATCGGACGAAAAATCATCTAATTTATCAAAGTCATAGATGATACGATGTTTGGATTTGAAACGCGCACGCGCAACCCTCCGTTAGCCCGGTAGATCAACCTCTTGTTGCCAGCCAGAGCCCCGGAACGAGGACTCTAATTCTCTGGACACCACACGATGATCAGCGCCTTGGACGCAGTAAAAATCGCGGTTGGCGCCCTGAGGGTGAACGTGATGCGTTCTCTCCTCACGATGCTTGGAATAGTCATAGGGGTTGCCGCCGTGATCGTGATGGTTGCAGTGGGCGCGGGCGCCCGGGAATTGATTGGAGCGCAGATCCGATCCATTGGCAGTAATCTCATTCTGGTACTTCCAGGTGCCTCTACGCAAACCGGCGTGCGGCTCGGCGCGGCAACGGTGCATACCTTAAGAGCCTCGGATGCCGAAGCTATAGCAAAGGAACTTCCTGCGGTGAAATTGGCGGCGCCGGTCTGGGGTGAGGCCACTCAGGCAGTTTATGGAAATCGAAACTGGCGAACCCGTGTTACCGGTACCACAAATGATTATTTCGAAGTGAGAGAGTGGACAATGCAGTCAGGTCGATTCTTTAGCCCTGAAGAAGAACACAGGGCGGCCAAAGTCTGCGTAATCGGCCAGACCGTACTCGAGAACCTAGTGCCGGACACATTCGCATTAGGGAAGCTTTTGCGAATCAAAAGCGTGCCTTTCACGATTATTGGAGTACTCGAAAGAAAAGGGCAGTCTCCCAGGGGAGACGATCAAGATGACGTTATCTTTGTACCTTTAAAGACCGCACAGAACCGACTTTTTGGGTCTCCCTTCCCGGATGAAATAGGCGCAATTCTCATACAGGCCAAGGAAATCCCATTGATTCCCGTAGCTGAGAGGCAAATCGATGAACTGCTGACTCGACGACATAAGATCGGACGATTTCAAGAAAAAGATTTTACCGTCCGTAATCTTACCGAAATCCTCGAAACAGCGGAGAAGACTTTGAATATTTTGACCTCGCTTCTCGGGGCCATAGCGGCAATCTCCCTGCTGGTGGGCGGCATAGGCATTATGAATATTATGCTCGTCTCGGTGACGGAGCGCACCCGCGAGATCGGGATCCGTATGGCGGTGGGGGCAAAATCATGGGATGTTCTAATGCAATTTTTGATCGAAGCCGTGGTGCTCTCAATCTTAGGCGGACTTATGGGCATTTTTTTGGGAATTGCAGGTTCATATCTATTTTCCGCAACCAGTGGATGGCCTGCCTTGATTAGTATGGTTGCGATACTCGTTGCGCTTCTGTTTTCCGCTGCTGTTGGTGTGTTCTTCGGTTTTTATCCCGCATTCAAAGCATCCAAACTTCACCCTATTGAGGCCTTAAGATACGAGTGAATCTTAGTGCTCCTTTTGCGCCTATCAGTTTCACGATTCGCCTTTGAGCGGACTTATACCAGCTGCCAAAAATTTTGTCCGATTGCACGTCGCCAGATTCCGTCACTCCGGCGGAAGCCGGAATCCAGGAACGACTCTGTTCCAGGCTTTAACTTAGGACAATCTATGGACCCCGGCTTTCGCCGGGGTGACGAGTGGCAACACGCCATCACTCTTGGCAAACGCTACAACTGATTCTAGTCTGGGATACGTTAGAGTCGCGGGAAACTGAGATCAATCATGCCCCTGCGCTTTAGTCTTCCAGGTCTCACGAACTAAGAGCTAATCCTGTTGTTTGTTCATCAATACACGGAACTGGAATCCAGCTTATGCATTTCTGCTTTACCGCTCATCCTGAGAACAATTCTTCTATTCAGAAGACCCCAGCACTCGAGGATTGGCGAAAAAATTCGTAGATTTCAAAAACAGTTTGACACGACTAGACGACTGGTCTATTATTAAGGCTCGGAAAGTGAGACAACACTTGGCCAAAATTAGCACAAAAAACAGAATACTCGAGCACGCCGCACAAATCATTCACAAGAAAGGATTCAACAATACAGGCATCCAGGAAATTCTGGAAAGCGCCGGAGTCCCAAAGGGATCGTTCTATTTCTATTTCAAGAGCAAGGAAGACCTGGGATTAGCGTTGATCGACTACTATGCCGAGGGATTTGGATCGAGATGGCGGACGATCCTGGGGGACTCTGAAATCAGGTACCTCAAGCGACTTGAAAGATTCTTCGAAGAAACTCGCATCAGATACGAGCAGGATGAATGGAAAAGCGGATGCCCGATAGGGAACCTCACCCAGGAAATGGGGATGCTTAATGAAGCGTTCCAGGCCAAGCTCAAAAAGGTCTTCAGTGGTATGAAGAATGCCATCAGGACTTGCTTGGCGCAAGCGCAACTTGAGCGAGATATCAGCCCGGCCCTGGACCCGGACGCTACTGCCGACTTCATTCTGAACAGCTGGGAAGGCGCTCTGTTGCGGATGAAGGCAGAAGGGCACACTGGACCGCTTGTTCTCTTCCAGAAAATGGTTTTTGACCTTGTTTTAAAGACATAAAGATTATGTTTCATTAGATGGCGGGCCGCAATGCAACTTGTTTGGAGCGAAGTCGACCGGTCTACTAGTTAAACTGAATACGAATCTCGCATCGAAACAGTTGCGAGCACTAAGCCGCTCAAAGCGGCAAAAAACAGGAGGAATTAATCATGGCGCTTATTCAAACAATCCCACCGGAAAAGGCTGAAGGCAAGCTGGCAGAACTCTATGCAGAAGTCGAACAGCTCTTCGGAAGAGTTCCTAACAACGTACAACTGTTAGGCGTCAGCCCCGATCTCTTGGAGAGCCAGTTGCAGTTAGTGGCCTATTACAGGGAGCACCCTGCACTGAGGACGCCGCTTCTTGCCATGATACGTATGTTAGTTTCCAAGGCTTGCAAATCGCCTTATTGTCAAAATCTCAACACAGGCTTGTTAATGCAGGCGGGGTTCACCCGGGAACAAATAGAAGCGGCTCAGGCTGATCCCAGCAAGGCCCCATTGCCGGATAAAGAAAAGGACCTTCTCCTGTTTGTCTTGAAGGCCACGGACAACCCTCATTCAGTGGTGCAAGCGGATGTGGATCGCCTTCGATCTCTAGGCTGGACCGATCTGGACATATTTGATGCCACGGCTCAAGGCGCTCGTATGGTAGGCAACAACATTTTGCTTGATACGTTCAAGGTTGAGATAGATTGAGCAATCCGAAACCGCACTAACGGGCGACACTGATTGTTAGCGAGGGCGCGGTTGGAAACAATTTCAAAATTGACCATAAGTGAACAGTTTCTGTGCCGTGCTCTTGCTTCAGAACAAAACGTAAGCGGCTAACCATATTGACTTATTTCGTGCATTTCCGGACCCTCTGCGATCTCTCGGTCAAATTGTATTCTTGTCTTGCTCCGAGAAAGTGTTTGCTATAAAGAGAGCACCTGAGATATAAAATTGGGTTTTCAAAAACGTAGCCCCGAAGTTCATTTGATATCTCATACAGATGGATCAACTCGATGACCGGGAACCCCAGGTTGAGGCAATGGTCCTGTAAAGACAGAATGTTTAAAATGTAACTGAAAGATATCTGAGGGGTGTTCTCCGAGGCGCCGGGGTCGGAAGAAGCAAATGTATATACTTGGAATATCAGCCTTTTATCATGACAGCGCCGCTTGCTTGGTCAAAGATGGCGTTATAGTCGCGGCAATGCAGCAAGAACGGTTCTCGCGGGTGAAGCACGACCACCGTTTTCCTCATGAATCGGCCGCGTGGTGTTTAAAAGAAGCAGGAATCACAGCAAAGGACCTAGATTACGTAGTATTTTACGACAAGCCCATTCTGAAATTTGAGAGGCTTTTGGAAACCTACTTGTCTTTTGCCCCTAAGGGATTGGCATCGTTCCTGATGGCTATGCCTCTCTGGTTGAAACAGAAATTGCATATCCCGGACCTGATTCGTAAAAGTCTTGGATATGATGGCAAAATCTATTTCCCGGAGCATCACGAAGCCCATGCCGCAGCGGCGTTTTTCCCTTCACCTTTTCAGCGCGCAGCTTTCTTGACCATGGATGGTGTGGGCGAATGGACTACGACGAGCTTTGGGGTCGGCGAAGGTAATAAGGTACGCCTGGATTACGAAATCAAGTTTCCGCATTCGTTGGGACTCCTTTATTCGGCCTTTACCTATTTCACGGGTTTCAAAGTAAATTCCGGAGAATACAAGGTCATGGGCCTTGCCCCATATGGTGAGCCCAAGTACGTGGATGCGATAATGAAGGAGCTGATAGATGTCAAAGAGGACGGTTCCTTCAGGTTGAATATGGATTACTTCACTTATCCCTATGGTCTGACCATGACAGGCCGTAAATTTGAGGAGCTGTTCGGAGGCCCCGCAAGAAAACCTGAAAGCAAGCTGACTCAGCGTGAAATGGATTTGGCCAGATCGGTCCAGGTGATTACGGAAGAAGTGATGATGCGCACGGCGCGCCATATTCACAAATTGACGGGTGAGAAATACCTGTGCCTAGCCGGCGGCGTTGCGCTCAATTGCGTGGGAAACGGACGCATTCTGCGAGAAAGCCCTTTTGAAGATATCTGGATTCAGCCGGCCGCTGGTGATGCTGGCGGAGCCTTGGGCGCGGCGTTGTTCGCGTGGCATCAACTGCTCGACAATGAGCGAAACGCGGACGATATTAATGATTCACAGACCGGCTCATTTCTGGGTCCGTCGTATAGTGATGATGAAATCCAGCAATTCCTTGATTCGCATGGATATCCATACAATCATGTGGCCGACGGCGATTTGACGGCCGCTGTGGCTGATCTTATCGCACAAGGCAAGGTAGTTGGGTGGTTTCAGGGCAGGATGGAATTCGGTCCTCGAGCACTGGGATCACGATCCATCATCGGAGATGCCCGCAATCCGCAGATGCAGGCCCAAATGAACCTGAAGATTAAGTATCGGGAGAGTTTCAGGCCATTTGCCCCCTCAGTTTTGATGGAAGAGGTCGATCGTTTTTTTGAGTTGGATCGTCCTTCGCCGTATATGCTGCTGGTTGCATATGTGGATGAGAACAGAAGGCGGAAAATGTCTACGGACGAGGAACGCCTGTGGGGAATCGATAAATTGAACGTTGTCCGTTCGGAGATCCCGGCCATTACTCACGTTGATTATTCCGCAAGGGTCCAAACAGTCCATAAAGAAACAAATCCGTTGTACCACGAGCTTATAAAGAAATTTCAGGAGAAAACAGGCTGTCCGGTAATAGTGAATACATCGTTTAATGTTCGAGGCGAGCCCATCGTGATGAGCCCCGAACACGCTTACTTGTGCTTCATGCGTACAGAAATGGATTACCTGGTGCTCGGGCGGTTCATTTTGGATAAGAAGAACCAGCCGGCCTTGAAAGATGACAAAGATTGGAGAAAGGAATACGAACTGGATTAGTCGAGGGAATTAAACACTGCAATGAACATAATTCATGAAATTAAAGAAGAAATCCGAGCCGCTCAGCGAGAGCCATCGAACCGAGATTTGACTATTCTTGCGCTGCTGTTTCTTATTATTCCCGGTCTGATCGGTTTATATCTTGTTTTTTGGAAAGGCTCCGGCGCCGGGTATATATGGATGATCGTAGGCGCCGCTTTGGCCGTATCCAGGCTCATCAGGCCGCTGTTCAAGACTATTTATAGCCTTTGGCTGGGGTTCTCGGTGATATTGGGATACTTTATCTCGAGGGCGCTTCTCACAATCATCTTTTTTCTAGTATTGACTCCTACCGGACTCATCATGCGGATCGTAGGCAAAGATCCTATGGACAGGAAATGGGACCCCGCGGCCAAATCATATTGGATAAAGCGTGAAGAGGACCCGAATTCGAATTTGGAACGATATGAAAAGCAATTCTGATATAATAGCAAATATGGTGAACCAGGAGGAATACTAAAATGTCCTTGCTAGGCGAATTCTGGGATTTCTTGAAAGTTCGGAAAAAGTTTTGGTTGGCTCCGATATTGATCGTGCTGGTGATATTATCGGCATTTATCATTCTGGCGGCCGCTTCACCAGTTGCTGCTCCGTTCATTTACACGCTCTTTTAATCGTTGAGGTCTGACAGATCAGGAGGCCAACTAAATGCCCTTGATAACGGAACTCTGGGATTTCTTAAAAGTGCGGAAGAAGTTTTGGTTGGCCCCGATACTGTTGGTAGGGGTGGTACTATCGACATTGATAGGACTGGCCGCTAGCGCGCCGGTTTGGACGCCGTTCATTTATTCGATTTTTTAGAAACCATTGGTGTAGGGGCAGGTTTGAAACCTGCCCGTTTTTAAAAAATCCGACCAAGGGCAGGTTTCAAACCTGCCCCTACACAGCATCCTCCTATGATTTTGGCGGGTTAGGTTATTTTTAGACAACCTGATGGGTCCGCCCCTACCGTGTATCTCACAAATTTGATAAATAAATCACATTAGAATCATTGAGCTGGTCCGCAGGAGGAGTTCATGGACCAAACTGATAACTCATCTAAATCATCCGAAATTGTTACAGGCAACGAACGGACCCCTTCCGGTTGGGGACAAAGCATCAAACGTTTTGTATTCATTTGTCTCTACGTGGCGTTTCTCATCACAGTCGTTATTGGAGTCCTTGTTGGGCTTGAATATTATGCGTATCGTCGTGTGGCGGCATCTCCTGTGGGGCAGGCTTATAAAGATCGCGATATGGATCTTGCGCGGCAGAGTTCTCAAAAAGTTGCGCCGCAATACGGTTATGAACCTACACCGGGGTTTGCCACTATAAGAAACACACGGCTGGGAAACTCGTACGAATACATAAACGATGAAAGTTTCAAAGATTTTGAAGACGTTCCCATGGAAAAGCCGGCAGACGAATTCAGAGTGCTGGTATGCGGCGGTTCCGTGGTGTTCGGAAGAGGCCCGGTTCCTCCGGCAGATTCGGTATGCGATTTCTACGAGGTCACATTCCGGTGGAATATACCTCATTTGATGGAAAAGATTCTGAACGCGGATCCGGCCATTCGAGCAAAAATAAACAACAAAAGAGTGCGTGTGATTAACGCCGGGGTCGCCGGATATGTATATCAAAACAATTTTATGCGGTACCTGGCAAAACTCCGCCTTTTTCAACCGGATCTGCTGGTGTCACTCGATGGAGCCAACGAGGTACACACGGTCGCACGGCCGTTAAAGGATTGGAATTACTTTACTGAAGGCCCTTATTATGAAGTGATCACAGACGTGATGGACATGAGCCGACGCGGACTCGTGAACTACATCACCCTATGGCTCAAGAGAAATACCTATTTCTTCACTTGGCTGGCTCTCGAAGGTGGAGAAGGGCCGGGAATACTAATGGAAAATAGAGGCTTCGCGGCTCACCCGCAGGACGCTACCCCGGAGATGATTTCTTACCGGGACCACAACATTCGACAGGTTGCCGATATAGTGGCGATTTTCCATGAAACCTTGAAGACTGACGGAGTTCCACACGTTTTTGCTCTTCAGCCGATGTTCCGTAACTCCAAGAAGAAGCGCACTCCTGTCGAAGAGCGTGTCGAATCGGTTTGCGGAATGCAGAAAATCGGTTTTTATGACGCAGCGCAGACTTATGACGCGCTGGTGGATCAGGTCAAAAAACGGTGCCGTGAAATCAATTTTGAAGTTGATGATCTTACAGGCATTTTCGACAATGTGTCCGAATGGGTATTCACCGATTGGTGCCATGTGACTAATGGAGGCAATTACATCCTGGCCAAAGAATTGGCGAATCAGGTGAAGCAACGGATCTTCCAATTATCCCTCAGCAAAGATGACACGCTCCAGAATCCGCTGGACTCTTACTTCCTGGATTACGCTAAGAATGCAAAGATCCTGATCGACGGCCATCCTGCGGATCGGGGTTTACAGATTTTGAAAGGCTATCCGGGACAGGAGCTATTGGAAATCCAGCCGGGAAAAGGAAACAAGTTACCGGCGGTTGAAATGGATCTCGGGTCGGTAGAGCCGATATCAAGGTTGCGAATCGTGTGGGGTGACAGAGAGTCGGTTCCGCAGCAATGGAACATGGAAATATCTGAGGACGGGAACAATTGGAACCCGTGGCTTACCGTAACTAAATCGATTACTGATGCTTACGATCAGTGGCCCGGTTTTGAATATTATGCTTCAGAGCAGTCCGCCGCCCGGTACGTTCGTTATGTTCCAATTGGAGAGGCTGCAAACAAGCCGGTGAAACTCCGGCAGCTTAGCCTGTTCCGATGATGCACGAGTGCACGTCGGCTGAAAGCAGGCCCGCTTGGACCACTGAAGAAATTCCAGAGTGCGCCAAGAATGTCATCGCGAGGCATGCAAGGAGGCAATCCTGTTGTCGTGGCCATGGAATGGGCTCTTCTCAGGGTTTACGTTTTGACTGGGACCAGAGGGGTCGCAATAATATTGCTTATTACGTGCAAAAGGACCGGCGAGGTGCCGGCTTAGTGTGAGATTTCCATTCCACTGGCAGTCATCACCACCTCCTGACCGTTTTCTCGCGTAGGGATGCAAGTTGTGGTCGCCCAAAACGGGCGGGCACGAAGCCTGCGCCTCAGAGATGTCTTTATACCCCTTGCAAGGAGGCATTCTTTTGGACTCCTGTGGTCACCATTTGCAGCCTGCCTGTTCCAAGGTACTGATAAATGATAAGCTGGAGAGGCTGCTCCACTAAAATGTTTTCCCGTGATCATAAACTATTTGTCTGAATTTCGAAAATCGGGTATAAAAAGAAGTTTAATATAGTTTCATCGCGGTCCAGGGCCCTTGCCTGCCGTAAGATAGGGAGAATCCAAGATGCGTCAGAAACTAAAAACGTGCCGTGGAGCCGCCAAAAGATTCACAGTGCTCAAGAGTGGAAAAATAAAAAGAAAAAAGGCGTATCATAGCCATCTACTGAGCCATAAATCCGTAAAGCAGAAGAGAAATCAGAGGCAAGGGGGCTTTATCGACCCGAGTGACGCAAAACAGATAAGACGCCTATTGCCTTACGCATAAAAATTAGGAGCCAGTCAATGCCTCGAGTAAGATGTTCGCCCGCAAGCAGGGCACGACGAAAAAAGATTTTGAAAGCTGCAAAAGGTTATGTCGGCGGCCGCAGCAGGACCTTAAAGCAAGCAAAAGAAACCGTGGAGAGAGCCCTCGTTTATGCATACAGAGACCGGAAGGCACGCAAACGTGATTTCCGTCGCCTGTGGATTACAAGGATAAGCGCGGGTGCGAGACTGAACGGAATGTCGTACAATCGTTTCATTGAGGGTTTGAAAAAGACCGGGATCGCTTTGGACAGGAAAATTCTGTCAGATTTAGCGATAAGCGATGCCCCCGGTTTTAGCACGATATGCGGTCAGTCCAAGGCAGCCCTGGAGGCTTGAGGATCCACACGAAACCGGAGTTGGATGAAATCCTTGGATGAATCCACTCCGGGATATTTCTAAATATTATTTCTCAGGCGCCACAGCGGTCTTGCGGGACCGCTGTTTTGGTTTATTGAGGCCACATGAAAGAAAAGCTCTATCTGCTCAAAGAAACCACTCTCGCCCGAATTGCCGAGCTGAATGATGCAAAAGCCCTGACTGAGATCAGGACTCGCGTGCTCGGCAGAAAAGGGGATCTGACGACCTTTCTGAGAGGTCTAAAAGACCTGCCGACGGAAGAACGCTCCCGAATGGGGCAGCTTGCCAATCAGATCAAGGCCGAACTGGAACAAGAATTCGACAACAAAGAGGCCGCGCTTCAGGCGGAAGAGGAAAGCCGGAAACTTCTTTCAGAATATGTAGATGTCACGCTTCCGGGGAGGCGAACGATCCTTGGGCGCTCGCATATTTTGAATCGGGTGACCGATGAGCTGATAGATGTTTTCGCGGGTTTGGGCTTTCAATTGGCCGAAGGGCCGGAAGTAGAGCTCGATTATTATAATTTCGAAGCACTGAATATTCCCAAGGATCATCCCGCGCGAGACATGCAGGACACCTTCTACTTCTCTGATAATGTGGTGCTGCGGACCCATACTTCGCCTGTGCAGATAAGAACCATGGAGAGACAAAAGCCGCCCGTGAGGGTTATCTGCCCGGGAAAGGTCTATCGTCGCGACGCGGATATCACCCATTCCCCGATGTTCATGCAGATTGAAGGACTTTGGGTGGATGAAGGGATATCTTTGGCTGATCTCAAGGGAGTGCTGACAGCCTTTGTGCATGAATATTTCGGGGAAGGGCTTGCTCTTCGATTTCGACCGAGTTTTTTTCCTTTTACGGAACCTTCGGCAGAAGTGGATATCCAGTGCGTGATTTGCAGAGGAAGCGGCTGTCGAACCTGTTCGGGGACCGGCTGGCTCGAAATCTTAGGTTCCGGAATGCTGGACCCGGAACTGTATCGTTTCGTCAATTATGATCCGGAAATCTATAGCGGGTTTGCCTTTGGCCTAGGGATCGAACGGGTGGCTATGCTGAAATACGGGATTCCCGACATCCGTCTCTTTTATGAGAATGACATGAGGTTCCTGAGTCAGTTTTAGTCACGGGGTTTTGCAGGATTTGTGGCGTCCACGTGTTACAAAGTGTTTCGCCGCTCAAGATTTTTGTTTCCCTTCTCTCATCTCTCTCCCACCAGGGTAGAGGGTTTGAGGTTTCCCGCTCTCGACGGGAGCGGTGGGGTAGAGAACAGTTCATTTGATAATATAGGGGACCAGCACGGAAGCCGGTCTTAACCAGTCCCGGTAGGGCCGGCGCTCCTGCCTGGCCATGGGGCATTATTACACACCGGGAATTCAAGAAGAGGTGATGTCCAATGCTCGTCAGCTTAAACTGGCTGAAAGAGTTCGTGAAAATAGATTTATCGGCTGAGGAGATCGCGGAGCTCCTTACTATGGGCGGAATAGAAGTCGAATCCGTCACTCACGTCGGCGCGGACCTAGAAGGGATCTTCACAGCGAAAATTGAGGAGATAAGCCCTCATCCCTCATCCGATAAACTCAGTCTGGCCCATATCAGCACGGGAACAAAGAAATTTCAGGTTGTTTGCGGCGCGCCCAATATAAGTGTCGATCAAATAGTGCCATATGCCGGGCCCGGAGCAACCCTTCCTTCCGGCGACAGGATCGAGGAGAAACAGATCAAGGGAGTGTCCTCGCCAGGAATGCTCTGCTCAGAAAAGGAGCTGGGCCTGGGCGAGGACGCGTCGGGAATTCTCGAGCTGGACTCGCATACGCCGATCGGCCTGCCGTTGCCACAAGCTCTTCCGTTTATTGAGGATTTCATTCTAATGACGGGTGTAACACCCAATCGGGGAGACTGCCTGTCGATCCTGGGAACCGCACGGGAAGTTGCCGCTCTTGCCGATAAGAAATGGGCCTTACCCGAAGTGGGTCTGCAAAAGACTTTCGGCGATATCAACAAAAAGCTTTCTGTGGAAGTTCCGGACGCGGACCTATGCCCGCGTTATGTGGCGACAATGGTGGAAGGGGTCCAGATTGGGCCTTCTCCCTTTGACGTGCGATTGCGTTTGACTCGATCCGGAATGAGGCCGATCTCCAACGTGGTGGATGCCACCAATTTGCTCCTTTTGGAGTGTGGTCAGCCGCTGCACGCGTTTGATTACGAGCTTCTTGACGACCGAAAAATTGTGGTCCGCCGCGCAGATCCCGGGCAGACTTTCGTGACCCTGGATGATGTGGAACGCAAGCTTCCGAATAACGCGTTGATGATTTGTGACGGTCGCAAACCGGTGGCTTTGGCGGGTATCATGGGCGGGCTCAATTCCGAAATCAATGCCCAAACACACTCAGTCGTTATCGAGAGCGCGTGTTTTGAACGATTCGGTGTAAGGCGTACATCAAAGGCCATGGGGCTATCAACAGAGGCTTCGTATCGCTTTGAACGGGGAGTGGACCCAGTCGGCTCGCTGTGGACTGCGCATCGAGCGGCGGAGCTGATTCAAAAACTGGCGGGCGGAAAGATTCTCTCCGGTCGCATTGACGTGTACCCGATTCCTATTGAGCGTGCTCCGGTCCGAGTGCGACCTGCCAAGGTGAGCAGCCTTTTGGGAATATCATTGTCCGAATCCCAAATTACTACCTATTTAAAACGGTTGGGTATCGAAACGGAACCATCAGGTGACGCGCATACCGCTTTGATTGTGCAGCCACCTTCGTGGAGATGGGACCTGGAAAGGGAAGCGGATTTCAGCGAAGAAGTGGCTAGAATACACGGTTTTCAGAATATACCTTTATCTATGATTCGGTATACTGCAGCCCCCGATCGGACGCGGCAAAACCATCGCAATATACGCAAAGTAAACGAATTAATGAATGCATCCGGTTTCACAGAGGTAATAACCATGTCCTTTGTGTCCGGCGCGGCCGCGAAGGAATTCGTTACGCGCTCTGATGAAAACAAATCGCTTTCTCTTGTAAATCCGCTGACCGAAGATGCTGCCGTGATGAGGACTTCTCTTCTTCCTGGCATTCTGTCCGCGATGAAGCGCAACAAAAGTTTTAGATGTGAGAATCTGAAGCTTTACGAAATCGGGAAAACATTCATTCCTGTGGACAATCAGGAGCTTCCCCGCGAGGATACACGGTTGGCAGGACTGGTTACGGGGAGCCGATACCCGGAATTGTGGAATCTACCGAAAGAAGAGGAAGTTGATTTTTACGATGTTAAGGGAACTCTCGAGAATCTTTTTGAGGGGTTGAATATAAGGGATTTGCAATTCACTCCTTCTAATATTTCCTTCCTTCATCCCAATAAATGCGCGGACTTAGTGTTGGAAGGGGAGAAAATAGGTTTCTTAGGAGAACTAGCGCCATCCAAAGTTCGAGAACTCGATTTGAATGGAAACATTTACGTTTTCGAGATTCTCCTGGAGCCTCTGTTCATTCGAATCCGCAAGGAGACGGTTTTTAGGGCGATCCCTCGCTACCCCTTTATAGAAAGGGATTTATCATTCATCGTTGAAGAAAAATGTTCAGGAGAAAGAATTAAACAGTTGATTTCACGTTTGGGCCATGATATTATTGCCTCCGTGATCCTGTTCGATATTTATCGAGGAGAATCGATTCCGGAGGGGCAGAAAAGTGTTGCTCTCCGGATACGATACCAATCTGAGGATCGGACTCTGACCGACGAGGAAGTCCAGGAGGTCCATTCTCAGGTGGCGGCAATTCTGATAAAGGAATTGGGCTCCACCATGAGAGAGTAAAGACCGGGTTAGGCCGATTCGGCAATCAGGTCTGTCCTTCAGGGCCGAAGAATCCGATCGACGGGATTCTTATTCGAGGGGTGGTCGTATTATGACTATCGCGATTCCGGAAAAACAGTATTTCAAGATCGGCGAAGTCAGTGAAATTCTCAATGTGGAGCCGTATGTTCTGAGGTATTGGGAGTCGGAATTCAAGATTCTCAAACCCACGCGAACGCGAGCGCGGCAGCGTCTATATCACAAACGAGACCTGGAACTCCTCATGGAGATTAAGCATCTCCTCTATGATGAGAAGTTCACTATCGCTGGCGCGAAAAAACGTCTTCAGGAGATGAAGAAGCAATCTGCTGCGGACAAAAAAGCCAAAAAAAGCGGCAGGATAGCCAAGGCACGAGAAGAATTTGAGGCCGCAGAGGCACGGATGGAAAATCTGGCTGCTGCAGATCCATCGGATTACCGGGAGATTCTAATTGAAATCAAAAGGGAATTGAAAGAATTGAGAGGTCTCCTGGAAGGCTAGTGGCGTCGTTCGGTTCTTGGTATTATAATTAGTAAAACTGAAGCGGAGTAATATTAATGAGCACACCCATGCACTGCCCGGGCTTTCAGGCACACAAGAATTTGTCATCCTTCACTTGTAAGTGCCCTAATTGTGGTAAAGAGAAGGAAATATTCTCTGACGAATTCGATCGACCTCACACCTGTTCCGGTTGCAACCAACCTATAGATTTCAAAGTGTGTTCAATCGAAGCAGGTGCCGGCCAGCTTAAGTAAACAATAGGCCGATTTCCATTACCACCAATATCCGTCACTATATAGCCGGTTTCACCAGCAGGTTATGGTCACTTCTCGTGATGCCAAGGCGGTAACTGCCGGGGCATTTGAGCTTTAGTGAGTTCAAGTTTTCCAGACTCGTCTAATCAGATTTCATTAAAAATATTAATGAAACACTCGCCCCGATGGAATTCATTCCTGAATAATCCGAAAGATGCGCACCCGGGTGAAAGCAGAATCACTGCGCCCGGAACCGCTTCGTCCAGCAGTCTGTAAACCGCATCCCGAAGATTGTCGAATCTACCTACCACTTTTGTCTTGCCACCCGCAGCTACAATGTTCTCGTGTAGTGATTCCGTGGCCTCTCCTTCCAAAAGAGCAATTTTTTCAGCCCTGGATACCGCACTGCGGGCGAAAGGCTGGAGATCCAGCTTCTTGTCCGCTCCACCCGCTATGAGCAAAATACGTTTTCCTTCTAGAGCGCGAAGGGCGGCACAACCTGAAACCGGCGTAGTGCTGGTGGAATCATTGATAAAACCCACACCCCTTTTTTCACCTAACCACTGTAAACGGTGCTCAACCCCGTTGAAGCTCTCCACGGTTTCACGAACAATCGTTTCCGGAATTCCGTGCATTTGAGCCAATTTTATAGCCGCGGATATGTTCTCCAGATTGTGAATCCCCGGTAATTTGATGTCCCAGTCCGAGGGCACTTCCTCAACCCTGAAGAAATCCTTATGCGCAGGTGCTTCTGAGGCTAGTCGGGCCGTCTCCGGTTGATCGCCGTTGAATATGCAGAAATCATTATCCTTCTGGTAAAGGTAAATCGCCTTCTTGTCCTGAAGATACTCCTGCATCCCGTTGTATCGATTCAGGTGATCAGGATAAATATTGGTAAAAACCGATGCATTAGGTGAAAGACCGGCGTCATGGAATCCCTGTAATTGCCAGCTTGAAAGCTCCAGGACCACAGTATCATCCCTGCCTGCTTTTCCCAGCAGGGGAAGCGTGGCACGACCCATTACATTTCCGCTCAGGAAAACTCCCGACCATGCCGAGGAAACAATATTGTGGACAAGCACAGTGGTTGTGGTTTTCCCTCGAGTGCCTGTTATGCCGACTACTCTTCCTTCAAAATGCTTACAAAATAAACTTTCGTCCATTTCTACAGGTACGCCATGTTCTGTCGCCATTTTCAAAAAAGGGGATGAACGCGGCACATCCGCGTTTCGGAGAATCATGTCAGCTTTAATAAAATCTTCAGGATCATGACCTCCTAATTTGAGTTTTATGGGGAGGCCTTCAAGCTGTTTTAGGGAAGACGCAAGCTGGTCTGCGTTCTTCAAGTCCGTAACGGTCACGTCCGCGCCGGATTGCGCCAGGAACACGGTATCCAGCAGACCGCGACCGAGCAGTCCCAGGCCCATAACAGTGATTCTCTTGCCTTCAAATAATGTGCGGGGGTCAAGCATCATAGCTCTGACAGGATAAGAGGGCCATCATCTGTAATAGCGACGGAATGTTCGAAATGAGCGGAGAGTTTCCCATCCGCGGTTACAACAGTCCATTCGTCGTCCATGAGTTTGACGCGCCACGTGCCTTCGTTCACCATCGGTTCCAACGCGAGCACCATTCCGACTTGCAACCGCGGATTCCAACCCGTCCCTTTATAATTCGGGATTTGCGGCGCTTCGTGCATATTTCTGCCTATGCCGTGCCCGACGAAATCACGTACAACCGAAAACCCGTTGGATTCCACGTGTTCTTGGATTGCGCCGGAAACATCATATAGCCGATTCCCGGCAATGCATTCCTTTATTCCTTTGTACAGAGATTCACGTGTCACCCTCAGAAGTTTTTCAGCCTGAGCTGATATAGTCCCTATGGGATAGGTTCTTGCCGCATCCCCTACATAACCGTTGTGTACAACGCCCACATCGACACCGACGATATCGCTGTCTTTAAGCATACGATTGCCCGGGATACCGTGAACAACTTCATCATTCACCGACGAGCAGACAGACGCGGGGTATGGCTTCTGATTTCGCATCCTGTAGCCCTTAAATGCAGCTTTTGCACCGGCCTTCCGAATAAGCTTATCGGCTACTTTGTCGAGTTCTTCAGTCGTGATACCGGGTCGGACTATCTCTTCTATTTGCAGGAGGATCTCCGCGACAATGAGATTCGCTTCCCGCATCACGGCTATTTCACGAGGTGTTTTTAATATGATTGAACCGGATTTCAATGATGCTCCCTATACAATATTATCCATGCGATCTTTACTGTGCTAGTAATACATACCAGAATTCTCGGTATTATTGTTGGGTCAATTTGTTGCCGATATTGTAATCGCTTAGAATCTGCTTAGCACCGCAGTATTTGACGGCTGTGCGTTCTGTGGTAAATTTTACTCAAGAATGCAGGAGGCGCGGGGCAATGATTGAATCTACTGAAACCTGTGCACGAGACGATATTCAGTCCGCTCTGGATCGAGCCGTGGGTAATAAAGAACGCGTAAGGGTTGTCTCCGAAGGCCGCGAGATCGCCGCGGTTATTCCACTCGAGGATCTGGAATTACTCGAGGAACTGGAAGACCGATTGGATGTCCTGGAGGCCCTTGATGCAATTGCAGAAGCAGAGCGGGAGGGGGGTACCATACCGTGGCAACAATTCAAGAAACAATTAGGTCTGTAATAGACAACTATGGAATACGCAATTCTGATCCTGCCAAGAGCTCAACGTCAGATCATCCCTGCCTCATTACCGCTCTCCTTGAATAATCCTATACAGAGCATTAGTCTCCCGTCTGATTAATGTGGAACTCTGTTATTGACTCGATGTTCGAGAGAATATTTGGAAGTCGCCGCATATTCTCCCTGCTTGGCGTTCGGATTGTCATGGAATATTCAAAAATATTGGCTGCCCTATCTGCCGAATAGCTCATATTGGCAACACTGAAGCCTTGCGTCGTGATGAGTTGGAGTAACTCAGTTTCAGCCATGGTTATGTCTCGTCGAAAACGCAAAATAAGGCGGGCATAGGCAAGTGTTGGAATCCGGATCTCAATCCAACGAAAAACCAACACAACGATCAGCGCAAAGACGGACCCAATCAATACAGCACTATAAAAACCCACTCCCGCCAAAATACCGATAGCCGCGGTGATCCATATAGATGCCGCGGTTGTTAATCCTCGTACGGACAATCCGTCCTTCATAATGACTCCAGCCCCCAGAAAACCAATGCCAGTCATAACTCCTTGAGCCATACGTGTTGGATCTATGCGCACAGTTTCAATATCAGCTAAAGAAAACCATTGCTTCTGATAAATTGTCACCAGCATAAGAAGACTCGAAGCCATGCAAACAAGGGTGTGAGTACGGAATCCGGCAGGGCGACCGTGATAGCTTCGTTCGAAACCAATTAGGCCTCCGGCGATAGCCGCAATGCCTAAATGTTTGACTATATCAATCAAATCACCAGTCATAACTCAGACCTCATGATGAGAGGCTACACCAGCCTAAAACTGCGCTCTGAACAAGTCAAAACAGGCTGAACAGAAAGTAATTGACATCTTCAATAGGATCCAATCTCTTGGCCATCTAGACCTATTATCTGTTGCTTTGTTTCCTTCTCTCTTTTTTCGTCCTGAGATGTATTTCGTCCAAATTCTGTCTTTTGGAAAAAAATGCCTTTCTGAGTGTCTCCATTTCCATCGGTGTACAGACAACGGTCGCACGAGAACGCAGCTCCTCCGATCTCTCGAGGGCAGTATTTGTTAATCCGCAAGGATATGCATCACACAAACCACAGTTGTCAAAATCCCTTTCATTGGCACAAGTCCGGATTTCCGAATAAGCGCATTTGTTCTCAGGCTTGCAGCCGTAGCACGCCATCTCTTGAGCGGGGAAAGCTGAATCTCTTAGACCGAGCTTTACCCACAGTTCCTTTACTTTCTCCAATTCCGTCGCACTTCCATTTTGAGTAGCAACATATCTAGGACAAAAATGACAGTTGTCTCCGCAAATGCCGATTAGGCTCACGATTCATTTCCTCCCGCCGAACACATTCGCATCGGCCTCCGCGTTGCGCCCCACCACTGCTCCAATTACCATTGTGATCAAACATTGCGGTTTCCCAAGTGAGGGTAGGATGCGGTGAGTCGGGCGAACCGCATCGGTCGAGAAGAGACCCATGAGCGATGCGGTTCCCGTTGGTCACCGCATCCTACGGGACCTTGGATTGCGCTTGCGGCGGGGCCATGAGTTGTCATTTGGTAGAATCATAAGAAATTCACTGCCAGCACTCCGATTGATGTAGTCGTTAGGCGTCGCTATCAGAAGCATTCAGAGCCAGCTTGTTTTCTTTCGTTATCCTTATTAGAAATCGTAGAGCTTCGTTCACTGACTCCGCATCCGGAAAGACTTCTGCCACGTCCGGCTCCAGCCTGACTACAGAACCTCCAAAACTCTTCCGTCCGGGCCCTAGCCTTCTTACACGCAGTTTTTTTAGGTCATATTCCGGTCTAAGTTCATCATCCATTTCTGTCTTCTTCATAATCTCTTCGCTCCCCTGGCGTTACCTCTCTTGAGCTTATGATACGAATGGTATCATCCCTTTCTGTGTATGACACCACTAATAAACGTCCTTGCTGAGACTCTCCAACGATAATATATCGGTGTTCCTCGTCAGAATGATCAGGGTCACAGAAATCCACGTACAGTGGATCATCGAAGACGGTTTTGGCCTCATCAAATGAGACTCCGTGCCTTGACACGTTAACCGCCGCTTTAATGGCGTCCCATTCAAATTGCATAAACGGAGTATACCATTTGGTACTTCCCACAACGGTAGATTTTGCAGTCGGGGAAAAATTAGACGGTTGATGCTAAGCTAAACTGTCGCTGCGGCTTGTAGACTCTTAAGCCCGGAAGGCTGTATCGCAGCCACGGTCAGGCGCAGCGCGCCGGCGCAGGCGAGGCAGGCAGTGCGGTTTTTTAGGGAGAGCATTTACCACTTTCCCTGTCTTATTTTCGATACGTTCCTGTTCATCCATTTTCGGACAACGTGTCTGAACAAGAAACGCTTCATTCCGTTTAAGTTAGCCCCATATTTGTCGTAAAAATCATCGGGAGCATCGAACACTCCATAGTCGCGGTTGATGCCGTCTTTTTGGATGTATGTATCCGAACCCTTCCATTCTACGGGCGGATTCTTGAGATCATGTGTAGCAACTGCATATCCGCAAAATTCACCGTCAACGGTAGAGAATCGGTTTTGGATGCTCTCCAGGTAGGGGCGATCCAGAATAAAGCCTTCGAGATTGACCCATTTGTTTTCAAACCAAACCTCAACCCAGCTGTGAATGATGTCACGAGGCGCAAGTTTAAAGGCAAAGCCTGAAATAGCGCCTTTTTGAAGTTTTTTGTCTATTGTGAAAGCGTGGAAGCGGCATGGCACGCGGCATTTGCGCAGCAACGCCATAAGCAACGTTCCCTTTGTATTGCACTGACCATATCCATCCCTATAAATCTCTGAGGCCGATATATCATCGGCCGCGTTATAACCAAAGGCGATTTCGTTTTGAACGAAGGTGTAGACAGAGGCAATCCGCTCGTACTCTGGCAATTCCGCCCAACCTCGATTCTTCACCAGCTCCGTTATGGACGGATGATTAAAGTCGATCAACCGCGTTTCTTTGAGAAAATTTTCCATGTGATCGCCCTACTCCTAAGCACACCTTCTGCAGCGGTCAGGCCGTTTCATATTCCTCACGGCTTCTTACTCGCCAACCGCCAATCATCAACCGCAGCTGTTTAATTAGAATTACGAAGAAAGGATAGCTATTTCCGCCGGTTATCGTACCGTCATGACCGGCAAGATGCCGGTCCTACTGACCTCGTATGGCATCGTCCAACAATTTATTTATTTCTTCTTCGGGCAACACTTTTGCGCTCAGGGCTACTTCCCGCACGGTTTTTCCTTTTTCATAAGCTTGCTTTGGAGATGGCCGCGGCCTTTTCATAACCTATTACCGGCGCCAGGACGGTCGACATGGCAAGGCTCCACTCGATATTTGAAACGCATTTCTCTCTGTTTGCAGTTATTCCATCAATGCACTTTTCAATGAAACGCAGGATCACTCTTTCCAGTAAACTGATCGAATGAAGAAGATTGTACGCAATCAACGGTTGCATGACATTCAGCTCGAAAATGCCTCCATGGCCGCCATAAGTTATTGCGGTGTCGTTACCGATGACCTGGGCAGCAACCTGGATGACCATCTCAGGCATTACGGGATTAACCTTGCCGGGCATGATGGACGAGCCCGGCTGCAGAGCGGGGATATTGATTTCACCGATGCCGCACCGGGGGCCGGATGCAAGCCATCTGATATCGTTAGCTATTTTGGCCAGACTGACGGCAATAGTTTTCAATGCTCCACTGGTTTCCACAGCTGCATCCTGCGCTGCTTGGGCTTCGAAGTGGTTCGCCGCCTCTTTAAAAGGGCAGCCCGTTTCTTGAGCAATGAAATCTATGACCTTGGCCGCGAATTCCGGATGCGTGTTTAAGCCGTTTCCGACAGCGGTTCCACCAAGCGCCAGCTCTGAAAGCGAACCTTGCACAGTTATTTATTCTGGATATCCCAAGTTCCGCCTGACGAGCGTATCCGCTAAATTCATTTCCTAGCGTTATGGGAACAGCATCCTGCAGATGGGTTCGCCCAATTTTCATGACGTCATTGAATTCTTCCGCCTTTCTGGTGAGGCTGGCTACCAGCTTTTCCATTGCCGGGACAAGCCGATTCCTAATTTCCGTCAATGCGGCGATATGGATTGTCGTAGGAATCACGTCATTGCTCGACTGCCCCATGTTCACGTGATCGTTAGGATGAATGGGCGATTTGCTGTCGAGTTTTCCTGTGAGTATTTCATTGGCACGACGGGCGATTACCTCGTTGGCATTCATGTTGGTGGAAGTTCCCGAGCCTGTTTGGAAGACATCCAGTACAAACTGATCATCAAATTTTCCGCTTTGGACCTCATTCGCAGCACTAATAATTGCTGTTGCGATTTCCGGTTTGAGCAATCCGAGTTCCATGTTTGCTTTCGCTGCGAATTTTTTGACCATACCGAGCGCCCTGAAAAATGACGGATGAAACACGAGACCGCTTACGGCAAAATTTTCGACAGCTCGTTGAGTCTGCGCGCCATAGTAAGCATCGTCGGGGACCTGAACCGCTCCCATTGTGTCGTACTCTTCTCGGTACTTCATGGATTTCACCTCACCCTCGAATTCGAACTGATATCAGAAAGAAACCGGGCGCGCAGACCCGGTTTCTTAATAAACATTGCTAATTGATAAATGAACTCATTTATTATTCAGGTATCTTGGCCTCCAGGGCCACTCTCAATTTTTCCTTAAGTTCGGCCAAATCTGAGCTTTTTACCACATAATAATCAGCAGCCACTGCCTTGAGATCCACTTTGAAGCTGGAATAAGCTGAGTTTAGTATTACCGGCATGTCATAATGCTCTTTACGAATCTCTTGCAGCAGGTCCAACCCATTATAGTCACGCATTTTAATATCCAAAATGATACAATCGGGTCTTTCCATCTCAATAGTTGCCAGGAGACCCTTACCATCGGGCAATGTGATCACCTCATAACCCTCATCATGTAATTCCATCGAGTAAAGCATACGGATACCTTCTTCATCATCTACTATTAGAATCTTGGACATTGCCAACTCCTTTGGTCACAATTCGGCACTGGAGAGTTCACCTGGAAAACCAACGTTCCACAAGGTAAGGTTTGCTTTTCTCAAATTGCAGGCATTGATCCTCAATGAACTCCTCTACCTGCTGGGTATTCATCGACTGGGTCTCCAAAACGAATGACCAAGTTTTTCCATAGAATAGCGGCAAGAGCACGTCCACCAATTGATCTATGGGCAGCAGGTTCCTTTTGTACGCTATAGCGAAATCATAGACGACTTTGGCCCATAGGCCAGTGGGGAATTCAAAACCAGCCGGGGGCAATTCAGCGACTTCTTCCAATTTGTTTATGTTCTGCTGATTCAGAATCGCATTATATATGTCTTTATGAACATGGAGTCCTGTCAGGAAATAATCTGCAAGTACTTTGATATCGAATTCCATAGGTGGAGGAAGCTCCGGATCCCCCAGACTCATGCCGTAGACTGCTGTGGGACGGCTCCATTTGACATCTTTCCAAAACGAATCGAATCGCAGCATCAGCTGAAATATGGTCTCCACCACGTCCTTAAACACATTAACGGTGCTCTCGATAGGATTCTTAGGCGTGTGTATCTTCGGCTTGCCCATAAACGACTGAATCACTGATACACGACGACGCATTGCGAGCGTAGTCATCCATATATCTATGCCGAAATGCGCTGCAGCATCGGTCCACACTTCAGATTCCATATAAATGCCGGCCAGATTGCCGGAAAACCCGTAATCCCCGTTGATGGGTTGCCTGATCCTCCGGCCGTACAGAGCGCGAGTAAGAGGATATGCTAGATTCGTAGTCAATGTGCCGTCGTATTTGTGACGGACATAGAGAGGAGCCACAAAATCGTAATTGTCGAAAAGCGGATTACCTAGATCACGTATCCAAAGGGGGGTTATACTCTTGAGATCAGCGTCGACCACAATAATTGCCTTTGCGGAAAGCTCAACAGCTTTGGAGAAGAGATTCTGCAGATTATTGCCTTTGCCTTTAACCCCGTCCTCGGTCGATAAATAAATTTTCGGAGTCTTTGTAGGGGTCTTCATAAAAGCTTCATGAGTATTATCCGGAGAATTATTGTCACAATTGATGATGACGGCTGAATGCTCATTGTAATACTTGGTCAATCCTTTATCGGCCTGCTGAGTAGGAAAGAATATTGATGACGCTTCATTGTACGAGGGAATTCCAACAACGATTTCGGCCTCGAGAATACCCTCAGGATTATCTTCTACAGCTTTCATGTATACCCCGGAAGATAATGTAACTGATCCAATTTGGAATCGACGCATTTTACCACAACCGATGTTGGTATCAAAACGGAGATCGTGATATGTCATTGCCTTAAAGCAGGGGTAAGAACCGTGGACCGAGAACTTTTAAAATCAATAATCGAAGGCCTTATCTTCGCTCATTCGGAGCCAGTGACGGTCGACAGTCTGGCGGCAGTCATACAGGGAACATCAGCGGATAGAATTCAATCGGTACTGGACGAATTGCAAGATGAATATCTGCAACGATCGCGAGGATTTGTGCTCGTAAAGGTGGCCGGAGGATATCAATTCAGATCTTTGCCAAATATTGCTCCGTGGATTCTTGAAATGAGAAGAATGAAACCGGCCCGATTGAGTAGAGCGGCCCTGGAAACTCTGTCAATTGTCGCTTACAATCAGCCGGTAACCAAAAGTCGTATTGAGCAGATCCGGGGAGTGGAGTCGTCTGCCCCACTGAGAAGCTTGGTGGAACGCGATTTGGTTGTTATCGTAGGACGAAAAGATATCGCTGGCCGTCCCATGCTTTATGGCACTTCTAAAAGATTCCTCGAGGTATTCGGGCTTCCTGATTTAGCTTCATTGCCTGCATTGCCGGAGATCGAAAACATCAGTGACTAAATATAGCGGTTCTCAAAACTAATCACGAAAAAGAAAAAGGATTTGGTGGCGACGTTCCGCGCAGAACGCGGGATTGCCCGTCATTTCCTAATAGACAGGCTGGAAGCCTATCCTACTACCCTGCATCAGGCTCCGATCATTATTCATTATGGGCATAAAACTTTTGAGAAGTAATATAATTCTTTGCTGCGCACGATGTGCCGTGGCATTTGTTCAAGCAATGTGTCCGGAACCGATTCCAACAACCCTCAATTATGGTTTCTTACGCCGCGCGGAGATCTTATGCCGGCAACACTGGTCATTTGATTGGAGCGCAATCGGGATGAAATCCTCAGCCCTGAAATCTTCTCTAGAAGCTACCAAGTTACCTCATATTGTTAAAGTATCCGGGCAACCTCCTGATTTACAAAAAAAGGATTTCGCCGGAAAATCAATTTTTACTCTTATCGGCCTATACTGTAATAGACAAACCCTTTTTCGGCCATTTTGCGCGGGTTGTACAAGTTTCGACCATCAAAGATTACAGGCTCGATCAATAATTGTTTCAACTTATCAAAATCCGGATGTCGGAATACATTCCATTCAGTCATTATGATCAAACCATGCACACCTTCCAGACATTCGTAATTGCCGGCACAATATTCAATTGAATCTCCGAGGATGCGCCCGGCATTTTCCATAGCCACCGGATCGAAAGCCCTTATTCGAGCTCCTCTCGCCAGCAAAGCACGGATGATCTCAATGGACGGAGCATCCCGAATATCGTCGGTCCTCGGTTTGAAACTCAATCCCCAAATAGCGAAATGTTTCCCGACGATCCCGTCTTCCCCATAGTGATTCAAGATCTTATTCAAAAAGTGCGATCTTTGAGCCTTGTTAGCCTCCTGAACGGACTCCAATATTTTAAGAGGAACATTGTGCTGGATTCCGGTGCGAGTAAGCGCATCCACATCCTTGGGAAAACAGGAACCTCCGTAACCGATGCCCGCGAAGAGGAATTGCGGACCGATCCTGGGGTCGGCGCCGATTCCGCTACGAACCATTTCAATGTCCGCCCCGACCTTCTCGCAAAGACGAGAAAGCTCATTTATGAACGATATCTTGGCGGCCAATAATCCATTAGCCGCATATTTTGTCATCTCTGCAGACGCTATATCCATTACGAAAACAGGTTTGCCGGTTCGAACAAAAGCGCTGTAAAGCTCCTTCAGCTTCTCTCCTACCACTGCATCGTTTACCCCGATCACTATCCTGTCGGGTTTCATGCAATCATCAATAGCATTGCCTTCTTTGAGAAATTCCGGATTGGAGGCCACATCGAATTGATGACCCGTTTCTTCCGAAATAATTTCTCTGATTTTTTCGGTAGTCCCTACCGGTACCGTGCTTTTCGTGACAATGATTTTGTAACTGTTTATGCATCGACCGATTTCACGGGCTACCGAATAAACCTGCGTAAGGTCCGCGCATCCGTAATCGTCTGGAGGCGTGCCCACTGCTATAAATATAATGAGCGAGTTTTCCACAGCCGTCGTAATCTCAGTCGTGAAATGTAATCGCTGCTCGGCCCTGTTCCGAGTGACCATTTGTTCAAGGCCCGGTTCGTAAATCGGCACTCTGCCTTTTAAAAGGCCTTCAATTCTGACCTCATCAATATCCATGATCACGACGTCATTACCCATTTCAGCAAAGCAGGTCCCAGTGACTAGTCCCACATAACCCGCTCCAATAACCCCAACATGCATTACGCACACCTCATGACAATATTATTGTTGAGAAAAACAGAATAATACTAAACAGAAGCGGAAAACTCCAGTCAAAACTAATACGCAAAATGAACCATCTAGGGGTTACAGTCTTAAATGAAATTTAAATATATTTCCATTGCTCGGATTCGCCGGTACGTTATGATACCTACGTGTTTTTTATATTTTTATGCGTGCGGAAAGACTCAATAGATGGAGATCATAAATTATGATTTCAACAAACACTATGAGAGACATCATAAATCGAATAAGAGATAGCTTTCATCCGGAAAAGATAATTCTGTTCGGCAGCTATGCCACGGGCGAGCCAACCGAAGAGAGCGACGTGGATCTTTTGATTGTGGCTGACACAGACTTGTCGGTAAAAGACCGGTTCCCGGCTGTCAGCAGGTTATTGGGAGATTTCCCCGCTGCATTTGACGTGATTCTCAAGACACCGGAGGAATATGAACGCACCAAATCGGTGGTGAATCATATCGTCTACTTTGCAGACAAGTACGGAAAAACTGTGTATGAACGAAGCAACTCTTGAAGCAGTGTGTCAATGGGTCAAAAAGGCGGAGAGCGATTGGGAGACGGTACTCATTGTCTCCGCTCACGAAGAATGTCCCCGGGATACGGTCTGCTTTCATTGCCAGCAGCACGTAGAGAAGCTATTGAAAGCCTTCTTGACTCTTCACGGCATAGAAGCCCCCCGCACTCACAATCTTCGGCGCCTAATACAACTGACGGAACCCATTTCGGGCGATCTGTCGCATTTGAAAGATGCCTCAGACGCTCTAACCATCCACGGCGTTGCAAGTCGTTACCCTGACGATTGGCGCGAAGTGGGCGCAGAAGAAATGACCGAGATGATAGAACTTGCAAAACAGTTCAGGGGCATCCTTATGCCCAAGTTACAGTGTCAAGACCAATGATGACAATTATGGCGACCCGTACTTGATCTGTTTCTGCTCCAGCGCTCGAATGAGGTCCCTTAGCTCCGCGGCTTTCTCGAATTCAAGATCGCGGGCAGCTTCAAACATTTGAGCGGTCAGTTTATCGATTTCTCGCGAAATCCGCTCCACCGGGATAGAAGCAATTTCCGATTCAGCCTCCTCTTCCGTCTCGACCGTAACATAGTCCTGCTCTGCCAAGGACGAAAGAATGTCAGTGATATTCTTGCGGATTGTCTCAGGCGTGATGTTGTTTTCTCTATTGAACTCGGCTTGTATTGTTCTACGACGATCAGTTTCATCCATGGTTTTGCGAATGGATTCGGTCACAACATCGGCATAAAGGATAACCTTTCCGTCCACGTTCCTTGCCGCTCGTCCTGCGGTCTGAATTAATGAGCGTTCGGACCGCAGAAAGCCCTCTTTATCGGCGTCAAGTATCGCAACCAGAGAAACCTCCGGAATATCAAGCCCTTCTCGCAACAGGTTGATTCCGATCAGAACATCGAACTCGCCGAGCCGCAGATCTCGTATGATCTCCATTCGCTCAATGGTTTTGATTTCAGAGTGCAAATACCGGACTCTGACGCCCAGGGCGCCATAATATTCGGTCAAATCCTCGGCCATTTTTTTGGTGAGTGTGGTTACCAGGACTCGCTGGTCATTTTCTACGCTTCGTTGTATTTCGTGAAGCAGATCATCCACCTGATCCGAAGCAGGGCGCAATTCAATGACCGGATCCATCAGGCCTGTGGGACGAATTACTTGCTGAACGACGTGGCCCTCTGCTTTCTCCAATTCGTAAGCGGCTGGCGTGGCGGAAACGTATATGACCTGCGAAACATGTTCCTGAAATTCCTCGAATCTTAGGGGCCGATTATCCAGAGCGCTCGGAAGCCGAAATCCATATTCCACAAGGGTTTGTTTTCGGGATCGATCACCTCTGAACATACCCCGAAGCTGGGGAACGCTGACGTGTGATTCGTCAATAAAAAAGAGGGATCCTCCGGGAAATATTCCAAGAGAGTCGGTGGCGGTTCACCCGCGTTTCGGCCCGTCAGATACCGCGAATAGTTTTCAATACCATTGCAGTAGCCCATTTCTTTGAGCATTTCCACATCGAATCGGGTTCTTTCTTCGATTCGCTGCGCCTCGATGAGCTTATTTTGGCTCCTGAAAAATTCGACCCGCTCTTTCATTTCATCGAGGATCATGTCTACGGATTCAAGAAGTTGGGATCGCTCAGTCACGTAGTGGCTGGCCGGATAGATAGCCAGACGGTCCAGCGCTCTGATGACCTTGCCTCGCAACGGATCGATCTCATAGATCGCATCGACAACGTCCCCGAAAAATTCGATTCTAATTGCCACTGATTCTTCATAAGCGGGAAAAACCTCGACAACATCACCCCGAACTCTGAATGTGCCTCGATGAAAATCTATGTCGTTCCGTTCGTACTGTATCTCCACGAGCTTCCGGAGGACTGCATCCCTATCACTTTCCTGTTTGGAAATTAGATGTACCAACATATTACGGTAGGCCTCAGGCGATCCGAGACCGTAAATGCAAGAAACAGAAGCGATAATTATGACATCTCGGCGTTCAAGGAGGGATCTGGTTGCGGAATGCCGCATCTTGTCAATGGTTTCATTGATGCTGGAATCTTTTTCAATGTACGTATCGCTTTGCGGAATGTAAGCTTCAGGTTGATAGTAATCGTAATACGAGACGAAATATTCGACTGCGTTTCCGGGGAATAGACCCTTAAATTCATTAAAGAGTTGGGCGGCCAAAGTTTTATTTGGCGCCAGTATTAGAGAGGTTTTGCCGGAACGTTCTATTACATTGGCCATAGTGTACGTCTTGCCGGAACCCGTAACACCCAGCAAAACCTGATGCTTATGGCCCTTCTTCACTCCCGCTGCCAATTCTTCAATAGCCGCGGGCTGATCGCCGCGGGGGAAAAAATCTGAACTTATTTGAAAAGTCGGACAATTTTTATGGCCTCTAATTTTAACCACACAAAGTTTCATATCCTAAAGATAGGTCAATGTGCAGCTAATTCGGTTTCTGTCAAAATTATTTCAATTTGGGATTAAGTATCTTGAGAGATTGATGGATGTTGCGAATTACGGTTTCAAGATTCTTGAATCCTTCCGGACGATCTGAGATGATCATCTGGAGGAAACGATCTTCAGAAACATAGTACTGCACCATTTGAACCAGTTGCACGCCTTTTTTGTCGGTGAAAGAGACCGCGACATACCCCTGAGAATCTTGAATGCCGGACAATTTTCCTTCCCCCAGCACTGACACATTTTTCATTTCTTCCTGCAAAGCTTTTTTCCACACCGCGAGCAGGACATCGGCAGTCAAATTGGACTTTCCCTGCAACTGTCGCACGAACACGGATACGCGAAACAACGTTGCAGGATGATACACCGTGACTTCATCTTTCGACCCTGCTTCCAATTTCATAGTTGCCGGATATTCAAAACTAAAACGGCCCGCGGGATCGACATATTGTTTATATACACCTTCTTCACCGGACGAATGGTCCGGTATGAGCCAACACATTGACAGAATCAGAAACAGAAATCCGATTGTCGGTCTTGTTCTTTTACTTAGCATGATACCCGGGTAGTCAGAGGTAGGCTTCTGCGTATTTTCAGCGCGCTACTCAATGAAATGCATGAAGTCTATTTCTTATTCTCCAATGCCTTTTCATCACTGCCTTTTTCACTATGTAAACGCCAGCGTGCAACGGCAGTTCCCAAAGCAACGCCAGTCTTAGTTACTGCATTCTCCAAACCTTTTTGCACTGACCTGTTGAACCAGGTCCCCGCGTCGGAACCACAAAAAATGGCAAACTCCTGTAGTTCTTTGTCATCCAGGGATTGCAATGTACGGGCTAAGCCTAAGAGCGCAAATTCTCGGCTTCGGTTTGAGCCCACAATCGCTTCTTTGAGGGCGATTCTTATCTGTTTCTTGGTCTCATTGTTAGGGCGATCCGCTTTAGAGACTTCACTTGCATACCCCTCGACTAGCCCCTCGACCATCGCATTAAGCAGATTTGCATTTGCCTCCAAGAGGCCGCCAGCGGAAACGATCCGCTCCAGTGTAGCCACTCGAGTCTCATTCAAGGCCGCAAGTATGGTCCGCCTTTCTCTCAAATCTCTTATTAGCTCGGGATCGAGCGCGGTTTCGTACAAGCGTCCTACCTTTTTTCCGATCCTGGAATCGTAGAATTTCAAAACCTCTTGGAGTTTATCGTTATCTAGATTCTCTTTTACAGCTGCATGAACTGCCGATAGCAGTGCCTCTTTGCCTGCCGTTTCTTTAATCAGGTTAACAGTCTCTCGCCTTGTTCTCTTATCGGGAATAGCATCATCGGGAATGCAAGAAGTTACGATCTCCGGCAGTGTTTCCAGCTGCGCTGCTATTCCGGCGTCTTTCAGGCCCTTGTCTATCAATTGATCGGTTTCAGAGCTTCGCACCGGACCGGCTGCGACAGCTCCTAATATCAATGAAGCTGATATGATAATTGGGACTGAGCGCCTCGATTTTTCCATCGGAAATCTCCGTGGGACAATTGGATCGGGCCTAAAGAGCGTGGAATTCAGCCGGAACCTGTATCAGTTGACCTTCCACACTTACCGGAACCAGTGTAATGGTGGCCGTGACAAGGTAATCGCGAGGTTCACCTTTTTTTATGATAATTTGTTTTACAACTATTCTGAAGCGCGTCGTATTTTCGATCCAGGATCGAACCACCAGCTGATCGCCCAATTTTGCGGGTGCATGAAAAACCATTTCGACTTTATGCACCATGAATGAATAGCCTCGTTCATGATACGCGACAACCCCGGCCAATCGATCTTCCAAGTACTCTGTTCGAGCCCTCTCCAGGTATCTCAAATAATTGGCATGGTAAACGACTCCCATGCAATCAGTGTCTTCGTAGTAAACCTTACACTCGAAGGTTCGTTCCTTGTCTTTCAGAGAGTTATCAGGCATCTATGCTGCCCCTCGTCATTAAATTTGCGGGCTTTTGCCCAAATTGTGCCCATCTAAGAAAGCCAATCGTTCAAGATAGTCTGGTGGAAAGTGCGTATCGCATTGTCTGCCCAATATCTGAGCGTCCGAGCAATTGGAAACGGACAGATTCTTCACCATAGAGATCGGAATTCACTAAAAATCGGCGTTGGCGGCACTCCATTACCAGCCATCGTGTAATCATTAATGAGTTCGATCTCACCGCTTTGAGTAATTATAACTATGTGGCTTTCTGATAGTGTTGTTGCTTGTCGTGGTGTGACCTCCACATGCTCAGGTGGCTGTCCCGAAGGGGCAACAACCCTAACTTTACGGAGAATACGAGTAATTTCACAGTTTACACAATAAGTTTGATTGGGATCATATCTGTCTTTGAATTCTTTGGAAGGATTGGCTTGCCCAAATTGTGTGACATTCATAGTAACCGGTTGACGTCCAGTTTTCGATAACCAGTTCTCAATCGCTTGTTCAACTTCTTTTTGCACCTGTTGGACTCGAGCCGGCGGCAACGATAGAATCACAAGAAGAACACTTAACAATATCTTCATTACCACCCCCTTGCATCTAATGTCAAAACCACACCGGTCCGACCTGATAATAGTGAACTGTCTTGTAAACATCAACAGGAGGGGTCCTGAAACGGTGGAATCCGACGTCAAGGACATTTGCGGCGTTGTAGAAGCTCCTCAGTCACGCGGGGTCCATATTTGTCATTGCGAGGCCGCTAGGCCGTGGCAATCCCCGAAGCTTTGGAAGATTGCTTCGCTCCGCTCGCAATGACAGACTTTGGACGCTTCTAACTGAGGTCTTACCCGTTGCATGCCGGAAAATATCTAAGAACTGAGGACTTAGCGATAAGACATCTCCCCTGAATGAAGATGCTCGAAATAGTCTCCGACCAGCGGATACTGCAACAGTTTTCGGAGAGGGTATGTTACAATACTGACTGGAAAGGCACCCTGCAAAAAGCACCCCCACAAGCTCGCACGTTCCCTTGGGAGGGACGATTATGGGAGAAGAAAAAAAGTTGAGTTCGGATGCGTTCGAGTGGGCATACAACGAATTTGTGGCCGGCGATCCCGAGTCGGAGGCGTTATTCAAGGAATACGAAGTCAAAGCGGATATTGCACAGCAAATACATGACCTGCGAAACCAAGCGGACCTGACGCAGGCGGAACTGGCCAAACTCGTGGGGATCACGGAGTCGATCATACAGGACCTGGAAGAAGCGGACGATGAGGGAGATTCTTTGGGAATGCTCGTGAGGATCGGATCTGCGCTCAACCGAAAGATAGAAGTCCGTTTTGTTCCTACAGTTTCCGGCGAAGCATCCGAATTCCAGACACGCCACACATGATTGGTCATGGCATCGCCGGAATCGTCTTGGTAGCTCCTCGTCATTTGCAATGTGTTGCTATGCAACCTGCTTTGATTTTAAGCCAATTCCGGATGCTTGTCCCTGTCTCTAGCAAAGCAGCACAGCGTCCGGCTTAGTCCTATGAATCTAAACGCGACCAACCGATCAATTACACAGTCCAATAGATCAGGCAAGAAAGCCGCCAAAGTAGGCGCTCCGAGTGATGGCTTATCCGATCCTCTTCTGGGTGCCCACGTCTCTATCGCAGGAGGCGTCGACAAGGCTCTTGCCCGTGGCGAGACATTGGGATGTACTGCCATCCAGATTTTCACCAAAAACGCTTCACAATGGAAAGCTCGGCCATTCAAGGAGCAAGAATTACGCGATTTCGAGTTGGCGCGCAGCAGAACCCGGATCTTGGTTCTAGCCCACGGCGGCTACCTCATTAATCTCGCATCACCAAATCAGGATTTATTGGCGAAATCACGGGCCTCATTCAGGGAAGAAATGGATCGAGCGGAGGAATTGGAGATCCCATATCTGATCATGCATCCAGGCGCTCACGGAAGTTCCGGAGAAGATGCCGGTTTAAATACAATAATCCAGTCATTCGATACTCTGCTAAAATCTACAGCCGGATATCGTGTTTCTATTTTAGTGGAAAATACCGCGGGCCAAGGCACCTCTCTGGGATATTCCTTCGATCATCTAAGTCGAATCATCCAGGATTCGACTGCGCCGGAACGTATCGGAATATGCCTGGACACCTGTCATGCATTTGCCGCAGGATACGATATGAGTGAGGCCTCAACCTATGAGAGTGTCATACAAGAGCTGGACGCAAAGGTCGGATTAGATTGCCTGAAAGCTTTGCATCTCAATGACTGCAAGAAAGGACTCGGGCAGCGTGTGGACCGCCACGAGCACATTGGCCAGGGACTACTAGGTCTGGATTGCTTCCGCCAAATCATGAATGACTCTCGATTAGATCGAATCCCGAAGTTTATTGAAACACCTAAAACTCTGAATGGCCAAGATATGGATCCTGTTAATCTGAATCTTCTCAGGAGCCTAATTTCAGCAGGGTAGGATGTGGTGAGCGGAGCGAACCGAGGCTGTCGCAAAACTCAGAATAGGGATAGAATCGTGCCACACATCTCGTTCCCAGGCTCCGCCTCATATGCGCTAACTTACCGCCATGTTGGCGGACCACAGACTCCCCCTCTCCCTACCCTCTCCCGCGAGGGGAGAGGGATTTGGAATCCCCCTCCCTTGACGGGAGGGGGAAGGGGGAGGGTGACAAAACACTGAAATCACTGGTGCATCTTTCATAAGTTAGCGCCTATGAGGCTCCGCCTGGGAACGCATGGCCTGGAGGCTCTGCCTCCATTATAGGCTGGCATTTCAAGCAGTTACCGGGCAGAGCCCGGTGGATATGGATTCCCAGGCAGAGCCTGGGAACCAGGAAAATGATAATCTTCGTAGCACGAATTGAGCAGGTTAGGTAATTTTGCGACAGCCTCGAACCGCATCGGTCGAGAAAAGACCGCGAGCGATGCGGTTCTCCCGCTCTGGCGGAAACACCGCATCCTACTGAGCTGATTTCATAATGTTCTCAAAATCTCGTGGAGACCGCTTATTCTCCGGATTCAAAGCCCCAGGTAGGCCTTCCTGACATCAGGATTGGCCAAAAGCTCCTTGCCGGATCCGGATAAAGCAATTCGGCCCGACTCCATAACAAAGCCGTGATGTGCTATCGACAAAGCATGTTCGGTATTCTGTTCCACCAAAAGTATGGTCATACCCAGACGATTCACTTCCTCCACAACCCTGAACATTTCTTCCACTAATAACGGGGACAGACCAAGCGAAGGCTCGTCCAGCATAAGAAGTTTCGGCGAGGCCATCAGACCGCGTCCGATAGCCACCATCTGTTGCTCGCCTCCGGATAGAGTGCCGGCGATCTGGCTTCGGCGTCCCTTGAGAACAGGAAAGACGCTGAATACCTGCTCCAATCGTTCTTTCCGCTGATTCACCCGCGTGCAGTATGCGCCCAATAACAGGTTTTCCAGGACACTCATTTCGGGGAAGAGCTTGCGGCCTTCCGGCACATGGATCAGGCCAAGGCGCACAATCTGTGTGGGAGCCGCGTGTTCCAGTGGGGTGTCCTCAAAAATAATGGAACCGCTTGCAGGTTTGAGAAGTCCGGAAATCGTCTTCAGAAGGGAGGTCTTGCCCGCGCCGTTGGCTCCGACCAGCGCCACTATTTGACCCGCATCAATACTAAGCGAGACGCCCCACAGCGCCTGCACTTTACCGTAAGCCACTTCAAGATTTTCAATCCGCAGCATAGGACTTCGCTCGCTTACCTAAATAGGCGGCAATTACGTCGGGGTTTTCCACCACTTCTTGAGGTGTCCCGTCCGCGATTTTCGCGCCGTAGTTTATTACTATCACCCTATGGGAAGTATTCATTATGGCCCTGAGCACGTGTTCCACCCAGATGATCGTTACTCCATCCTTACAGATATTAGTGATCAAGCGGGCCGCCTGATCGATCTCGGTGGGATTGAGCCCTCCCATCGGTTCATCCAGGAGCAGCAATTTAGGGCCGGTTGCCACCGCTCGGGCTATTTCCAATCTCTTTTGATCCATTAGGGTAAGGTCATTCGCGAGGGCCTTGATCTTACTTCCCAATCCGATTTTTTCGAGCACACGGGCCGCCTCATTTTCGGCCTGTCGTCGTAAAGGAAAACGCAGAAATGCCGCCAACGTTACGTTCTCCAAAACACTTAGCTTCCGGAACGGTTTGACGGTCTGAAACGTCCGTGCCACTCCCTTTCGAGTGACCGCGTAAGGCTTGAGCCCTACCAGATTTTCGCCCTGGAGGCTCATTTGTCCCGCGGTCGGCGGCAAAAAGCCCGTCACTAAATTGAAAACAGTAGTTTTGCCCGCTCCATTGGGTCCTATTAGGCCTATAATAGATCCTTTTTCCACTGTGAAGGACAGATTGGTCACAGCTCGCAGGCCACCAAACGCTTTAGTAAGATCTTTTACCTCGAGCATGACCTCAGCCATTTCTCACCCCCAGCCTGCTTTCAATGATGAGGAGCAGCTTACCCCAGATGCCTTCCGGCATGTACCGAATAGCTACCATCATGAAAAGCCCGTAAAAAATCAGGTGGCCCCACATGAAATGTGTCCGGAAGGTCTCTCCAAGTGAAACAAGAAAGATTGCGCCGATCAGTGGACCCACCACCGTGGTCAAACCGCCCACTACGGGTATGAAAACCATTTCCACCGAAAGCGCGATGCTGAAGACAGCGTCCGGATCTATATATCTGAAGTACATCGCGTAGAAGCCACCCGCTGCGCCGGCCAGAAAGGCAGATAAGGCCAGAGCGGATACCCTTGCTTGGACGGTGTTGATCCCCAACGCTTCCGCGCTATCAATATCCTCGCTTATCGCCAACACATATGCGCCCAGCCTGCTACGAGCAAGCATCCAGGTAACCGCCAAAGCTACTGCCGCGATTATTGCGCCAATATAATAAAAAGGTATCTTACTCTCCCAATCGATGGGGTTTCCCGCAAAACTTACCGGCGGTAACGTGGTGATCAGAAGGCCAACCGGGCCATTCGTCAATGATTCCCAGTTGAGAGCGACTAATCTAATGATTTCAGCCACTGCCAAAGTTGAAAGCGCGAAATACGGCCCACGGAGCCGGAAGCAGATCAGACCTATAGGAACCGCGATCAGCGCCGCGACAATTCCGGCCAGCACGATACCGTACCAGGGCGGTATCCCAAGGCTAAGATACAGTATCATGGTCGTGTAAGCCCCGGCTCCGAGGAAGGCGGAGTGGCCGAAGGAAACTTGACCCGCAAATCCTCCCAGGATATTCCAGGCCGCGCCCAGTACTGTCCACATTAGGACCATGATCATCAGATGCACGTAAAAAGGATCCGTTATGACCCAGGGAGCGGCTATTACTAGTGCTAATGCAACGGCTAACGCAATAAATTTCATGACTTCCCCTCCCCAAACAGTCCGCCAGGTCTGAACAGCAGCACGAGCAGGAAGATGACGAAACCGATCGCGTCTTTGTAGGGAACTGACACGTAAACCGCGCCCAATGACTCTGCCAGCCCCAAAATAAGCCCTCCGACTATGGCGCCCGGCACTGAGCCCAAGCCGCCCAGAACTACGATGACAAAGCATTTGGCTACAAGGATCTCACCTACTGTAGGATAAAGGTAAAGTGACGGTGCCAGAAGCACCCCTGCGCCGCAAGCTAGGGCCGTTCCCAAACCAAAAGTAATCATCGAAATGCGATCTACACTGATGCCCATTAGCGCGGCGGCTTCCGGCTCCTGACTGGTGGCCCTGATGGCACGCCCGATATCGGTGTGCACCAGAAGCCAGTAGAGAGCGGCGGTCACCAAAATTGCAAGACAAAAGGCGATGGCCAATGGGATGGGCACCGCGATGCCCATGGGCCTCAGCGGCATAATCGCATAAGGCAATTTTATGGTGCGGTAATCACCCGTCCATATAAGGAGGGCAAGGTTGGCCACGAAGAGCGACAGTCCCGCGGTATACAGGAGCGTGTTCAATTCACCGGCCGGCACTATCTTCTTTAGCAAGAACCGGAAAATGAGCAGGCCGCCCACAAAACCGGCGGGTACCCAGACAATCATGGAAAGAAAAGGGTCCATTTTCCAGGCCGTATGGGCCCAAAATGCCCCATACATCCCCAGCATGACCATGTCGCCATGCGCCATATTGATGATGCGCATAACCCCGAAGACAATCGTAAGGCCCACGCCGATCATGGCGTACAAGGAACCGGTTAGCAAACCGCTTACGATGCTTTGTACCAGTGTTTCCATGGGATAATTCTATCTATCCCCCTTTATTAACTGGGTATAGGGAAGGGCGGACCTACGTGTCCGCCCAGGACAGACACAAGTGTTTGCCCCGGTGATAGTCCCCCTAAACCTCCCTTCAGGAAAAGGGGGACAGTGAATCGCTTCTTAGCAGGTGACCATCATATAATTGATGGCTGGCTTCTTAGGATAATCCTATGCCCTGCCCGCATCTAGCGTTTTACCGTAGGATCCGGGAAAATGTAATCAGTTTCCGCATTAGCTTTGGGATACACGTTCAGCAGCTTGCCGCCTCGCCATTGTGCCAATACCGAATGCTCGGGCGAATAGATATTCTGATTAGTATACTTGTCTCCCAATGGGCCGTCCCAATTCCCGAACTTCACACGACCGAAGACTGTGGTCATATCGGTCTGGAGCAGCGCTTGGCGTATGGCCTCGCGGTCCTGCGCCAGATCGCCGGTTAATTTGGCCCGCTTCATGGCGTCAGCTATGATATAGATGATGGCATAGCCTTCCACCTCGTGCTCTTTAGGATAAATTCCATAAGACTTGTGAAATTTCTCGTAGAAAGCTTTGGTGGTGGGGTCGTTGGGATTGCCTGACCAGGCCGCTGAGGAGAAAACATTTTCGGATAATGGGCCGAGTTCGTTGGCAAAATCAGCTACGCCGAAACCGCCTCCGAAACCGACAAAGGCCCGAGGCGTCACCCCCATCTCTTTGGCGTGACGAGTGAGAAGAATGGCATCAGTCGTTGAAACCGCTACCATCAGCAGGAAGTCCGGTGTCTGAGCCTTTACTTTTGTCATCACGGGCTTGAAATCCAGAGTATTTACCGCGTAAGCCTCATCATTGACGATAGGCACGTTCTTTGATTTCAAGAAGACCATAGCAGAATTAGCTATACTTTTGCCGAAAACGGTGTTGTCGTAGACTACCGCCGCGGATTTGGGCATTGCACCCTGAACCTCGCTGATAAACTTGTTGAATGCCTGGGGATAAATAGAACCTGTAGGATTATCACGAAATACCCACTCGAAGCCTTTTGCCGTTATTATATCGGCCGAGGGATGATCCACCACATACGGGCATTTTAGTCGCTGGGCGACTGAGGCTATTTCTACCGCCTGTCCGGAGGCTCGGCCGCCGGTCAAAACCAGCACCTTGTTTTGCGCGATGAGCTTCTCGGTGACTGTAGCCGCCAAGGGGTTCTTGGCCTGGTGGTCTTCGATGATTACCTCGATCTTTTTGCCATTCACTCCTCCAGCAGCATTTATCTCATCGACCGCCAGGGTGTACGCCTTTTTAAACTTGTCGCCAAATGGCGCGTCCGAACCAGTCATAGGTTGGGGCGCTCCAATCTTTAGGGTATCTTGCGCTAGGACGCTACCCACCCACACGACTAATGCGAGAATCAGTAGGCTTGCAAAAAACTTCTTGCACATAACCAGCGACCTCCTTGATGGCGATTTGGAATGGGTTTATTGAGAGCAGAGCCGGGGTATCCCTGTAGCCCCATAGGCGCTAACTTTGTGTTATCGCGCATGTGGTTTCAGTAAGTTATCACCCTCCCCCTTCCCCCTCCCGTCAAGGGAGGGGGATTTGGAAACCCTCTCCCCTGGCGGGAGAGGGTAGGGAGAGGGGGAGTATGAAAGCGAAATTTCGCATTTAGAGTTAGCGCCTATCCCTGTAGCCCTCAGTTTTTGTGATAAGTTTGACCCGTCTCCACCTGCCCGGGAACCGGCCTGTGGGTTCCCTTACAATTTCCCGAAGCTCTGCACTACACACGAGATTATATTAATGTGACGCGCAGAATCGAGAGAATAATGACCTCAGGGTTCATCCAGAATTTTGCGGACCTTTTTTGCTAGGGCATCCATTGTGAATGGTTTTTGGAGGAACTGCACTCCAACGTCCAAAACCCCGTGATGCACAATGGCATTCTCGGTATACCCCGATACGTATAGAACTCGCATGTCAGGAAATAAAGGAGATAACTCACCAAACAACCTTTTGCCGTCCATCTGGGGGAGCACGACATCCGTAAGCAGCAGATGCAAGGCTCCCCTTATACTTCTCGCCGATTTTTTTTGCCTCTGCCGGATCGCCAGCTTCTAAAACTGTGTAACCGAGCGCCTGCAGAGCTTCAGAAGTCAACTCCCTGACAAGTTCTTCATCCTCCACGACAAGGATGGTTTCGCTTCCCCTGATTTGACTGACCGCCCGCGGGTCTCTGATTTCTATGGGCACCGTATCCGGAGCTAATGGCAAGTAGATCTTGAATGTAGTCCCTCTAGCTAACTCACTGTAAACCGAAACATGGCCTTGGTGCTGTTTGACAATCCCATAAGTTGTCGAAAGGCCGAGACCCGTGCCCTTTTCTCTGGTTTTTGTTGTGAAAAAAGGATCAAAAATCCGCGACATTGTCTGAGAATCCATTCCATACCCGGTATCGGAAACCGCCAACATTACATAAGGGCCTGATTTGACCTCCGAATGTGTTCTGGCGTATTCGTCATCCAAAAACACGTTTCCCGTCTCGATCACCAATTTTCCGCCTGTCGGCATTGCATCACGAGCATTTACTGCAAGATCGAGCAAGATCTGTTCGACCTGTCCGGCATCACCCATGACCTTTTCCGCGGATGGACTAAGTTCCATCACAATATCAATATGTTCCCCGATCAGCGGTTTTAGCATTTTTTCAAAATTGAGAATTAATGCGTTTAAATCCAAAGATTTTAAATCAAGCACCTGTTTGCGACTGAACGCAAGCAAATGACGCGTCAAATTTGCCGCTCTGCTAGCGGCCCGACTGATTCTGAGTGCTTTATCTCGGTACGGAGCGCCTTCCGGTATGCTTTGGCTCAAATTCTCAGAATAGCCAATTATCGCGGTGAGGATATTATTAAAATCATGAGCTATCCCCCCGGCTAATTGCCCGATGGCTTCCATTTTTGCTGCCTGACGAAGTTGTTCCTCAAGCCGCCGTCGGTCTGTAATATCACGAAAGATCCCTCGGAACCCGCAGGGTGCGCCGTTGCTATCCTTCACAAGGCTTATTGATACTGTGCAGTTTCGTTTCGATCCGTCCATTCTGGAGATCTCGAAATAAAGGCCTCGGTTGGCTTTGCCGGTCTTATAAACTTGATTGTAAGCTTCATAAACTCTTTCGGCGTTTGTTTCATCCACGAACTCGCGATAATTGAGTCCTATCAAACGTTCCCTCGTATAGCCTGTTATCTCACATAAGGAATCATTGACCAGCATGAGGTTGCCTTTCAGGTCAACCTCGTTGTAACCGTCCGCGATGTTTTCCAAGATACCGCGATACTTCTCTTCGGATCTACGAAGTTCTTCCTCTGCTTTTTTGCGATCAGTAATATCTCTGGCAAAGACAGCTACTCCCTCGACAGCGCCGTCCGCTCCGAGCACGGGGTATGCGCTGGTGTCGTATATCCTTCCATCGCCTGCAATGTCTTCTTGTCTGGCGGGTTTGCCGGTCGAAATAATGTCGTTAAGTCGTTGCTGCCTATCCAAGGTACCTTTCGAACCTGAAAGCTCGAAAATGGATTTACCGATTAATTCTTCAGTCGGTCTTCCCAACGATGAAGCGAACTGTCGGTTCAAGGTTAGGATTTCTCCCTGCTTATTCACGAGAAGCGCAATATCGGTCGTTGCATTCAGAAGGGCTCGCAACGTCTCCTCATGCTGTATTAGCGCCTGCTCGGCTTTCTTTTGGTTAGTTACGTCCCTGATGATCCCTTGGTAACCAAGGATTTCTCCGTCAACCTTCATCCGCAAAGTGGAATTTAGAAGGCACTCAATTTCCGTGCGATCTTTTGTCACGAATTTAATTTGGTAGTCTTTAACAAAGCCGAATTGTTCGATATCTTTCTGGAACCGGTTCCTATCTGCTGGATTAGAATATATATGCAGGATATCCATATTAAAGGCCTCTGCTCGTCTATAGCCGAACAGCGCCAAAAACGCGCGATTCGCGTCAATCAATTTGCCGTCACGGGTTGTAATGAAGACCGCATCATTGGAATCTTCAAATAATGTGCGATATTTCTGCTCGTTTTCAATCAACTGCATTTCTGCAAGCTTGTGTTCGGTAATGTCCTCGCAAGTCATTAAATCTTCGCCAGTGTCGAGCTTAACTGGTCTAAAATAAACAATCTTTTTGCTGCCGTCCTTGCATTGAGCCGTGAAAATCCGTGGCCGCGCCTGGCCGGTCGCTAACTCTTGAACATCTCTTGTCCACGCAGAAATGACTTGTTTTCGATAG
Organism: uncultured delta proteobacterium; assembly: GCA_963843165.1. Taxonomy (GTDB): domain Bacteria; phylum Desulfobacterota; class Desulfomonilia; order Desulfomonilales; family Desulfomonilaceae; genus DATJPW01. The sequence goes on from CAWJJL010000038.1 coordinate 63,052, forward strand.
TCTGAATCAGGAAAGGCAAGCCTGAACCATTTTCTGCCATTCGGGACTTCATTAGGTTCATAGCCGAATAGTTCCGTAAAACGGTGATTCACCTGTTCGAACTTCCCATCCAGCCCAATGATGACTATACCGAACGGGGCATTGTCAAAAAGCTTTTGAAGTCTTTCCGTTTGGACGCGAAGGGATTCTTCCATTTTCAGCAGATCGCTTGCTTTGGGTCTCTGACGAATACCCTCCAGCTGATCGAGAGGCTGTTTTTCGGTGCTGGCCCGATCGCCCATAGCGAATCCCTTCAATGGAATAAGTCAGGCAGAATAAATACTTATTATAGTAAGCTCGATTCTAGGAAGGACTGAGTTCAATTATCGCGCAATTGTTGTGAACTACGAAGGAAAATCTTGGATCGCAAGTTACACCAAGTTACTGCAAGAAGCGGCGAGTTATCCGAACTGTCGTTGCGAGTCATAGTGAATCACTCCTCTTTAAAAGACGGGAAATTGCTCCGCCATGCTCGTAATGCGGTCATGCCCTTCGAGAAATACACAGTACTTTGAAAGTAATATAATTGACTATTAGCAGCTCTCTGCTACTGTGGGTTATTATCTTCCGGAGGGGAGCAAAATGGCCGGTCCAAATTTACCGGATAAAGAATACCTGGAGCCCACCAGTATCATTGATAGTGATAATCAAGAAATTATACAATTCGCTAAAGAAGCGGTCGTCAATGCCAAGAATCAGATTGAGCAGTCCCAGGGAATTTTCTATGCGGCACGTGATAGCGTGCTTTATGATATTCGCACACCATTCTTTCTGCCCGAGCATTATAAAGCAAGCAATGTGCTTAAACGCGGCCGAGGATACTGCGTAACAAAAGCCTGTCTCCTTTGCGCGATGGGTAGGGCGCTGGGAATACCATCCCGACTCGGTCTTGCGGATATAAGAAATCGCGGGGCAAGCAAACAAGTTATCGAAATGATGGGAACGGATATTTTTTCGTACCACGGATTTACGGAGTTTTATCTCAACGGGAAATGGGTAAAAGCGACCTCGGCTTTCGATTCATCGGTATTCCCTCGGCACAATATAGCTCCCGTCGAGTTCGATGGGACAAAGGATGCCGTATACCCCAGTCACGATCTAAGCGGCAATCCATATGTAGAATACATCACATATCACGGTTCATTCGCTGATGTCCCGCTGAATGATCTCCTGGACGGCTGGAGAAAACACTACGGAGAAGATCGGGTCCAATTTTGGATGACATACTTTTCTGAAATCTCTCCTGAGACGTCAGCATCCGATGATCTGAGAATTTAGTGTCTCAGGATCGCAGATAACTTACGTTCTGATCAACAATGATAATCTGTATAGAATGATCTATCTTTGCGGGAGAAGGGTCGCGTTTTGCGACACAAACCTTGGGAAGTGAGGTGTAATCATGGTGGAGCAAAGTCTAATAGGGGTGACGGATTTAGCGACGGTGTTGGGTGATCTAAAGAAGAATTGGGGATGGTTCTTGGCTTTAGGGATTCTTTTCATCATTCTGGGTTTTATAGGTCTCGGGATGTCGGTTGCCCTGACTATCGTCAGTGTCACTTTTTTTGGGCGTTCTCTTGCTGATTGCCGCGGTCGCGCAAATCATTAATGCCTTTAAAGGCAAAGGCTGGAAAAGCATCGCCTGGCACATCCTGAGCGCGATCCTGTACGGGCTGGCCGGAGTCGTGATCATCATACATCCTTTGGTCGCCTCGGTTATTTTTACGCTGGCACTTGGATTCATAATACTCCTCGTCGGGATAACAAGAATCGTCATGGCATTTCATATCAGAGGCGCGAAAGGATGGGGCTGGCCGGTGGTGAGCGGTATTATTTCCGTTCTACTCGGGATAATGATCATTGCACAGTGGCCGATTTCAGGGCTCTGGGTGATCGGGCTTTTTGTCGCGATTGAAATGATCATGAGCGGCTGGTCATATATTTTCTTGGCCTTGGCCGCAAGGAGAGCAGGGACATCCGTTCCGGGACAGGCGCCAAGCCAAGCAGTCCCGTAGGATGTCGTTGATGACCCCACAAAAGTCAGATTTACTCTAATGTATCACCAAGGGAGTTAATTTTCTTGATGAGCACCAGCTCTATAACGGGGAATTCAAATCTTATCCGGCCAACGATGAGTCTATGGAAGGGACGTCTGTAGTCGATGGCTGAACTTTCATCCCTCCGGCACAAACGGGATTGAGAAAATAAATCCAGCGCTTATGATCCGCTCCGAGCGCCATGCTCCCGTGCACTATACGCAAGCGCAAGAAGAATGGAGTTCAGTTTGGTGCGTGCGGTGTCACCACGGGAAGTCAGGACGATGGGATTCGTACCCGGGCCGGCGGTGATTATCCCCCCATTATCCACAATCAAACCCAGGCTGCCCATGGTCTTGGAGAGCATTTTGTAAAGCACGTTCGCCGTATTTATATCAGTTGCAACAAAACAGTCAGCATCCCCGCGTATTTGGCCGTCATAATGTTTTTCCTCGGCGACTCCAGGCGCCGTGGCCAAATCGAAAGAAAGCGGGCCCTCCACAATCAACGGTCCATATGTATTTTGAAGCTCTTCCGCCCTTGCCATGGCCTCTGCTGCCAGAAGCGTAGAGGGGATAGCAGGCGTCTCCTTTTCTACAGCCGTTATGATTGCTATCTTGAATGTGCGTTGGGGATCCACTGCATTTCTGAGCACATTGATCTGATTTTCTATGACCCTGAGTAAGGCCTCCGCATCTCTGAAACTCGGGTTCACGCCCGCATCCGATAAAGCAAAGAACCGGCCGTTTGGAAGAACGAAAACTGCCGTATGTGATGCCAGCCTTCGCCTGGCCGGCTTTCCCGATTCGGGTTCGGATTTGTAGATGGAAAGAGCTTCCCGGAGAATCAATGCTGTATCCAAGCTGCCTTTCATAATTATATGATCGCGGTTGCGTTGAATGAATTTTCGAAAAACCTCAGCCATTGACTTTTTTTTGGCGTCTAAATCGACTGCCAAAGGATCAAGAGGAATTATCTCGACGCGGTCCGAGCCGACTGACAGCGGAACTTTACAGTGCTCCACAGCCGCCATAATATCGGCTGGGTCTCCGATAAGACTAAGCTTGTCGATGAGGCCTTGTTCCTTAGCTTCGCAAGCAGCCATCAAAGCGTCTTCATTGTCCGCCCCGACCAGCACCACATTTGCCGGGCTGAGCTTTCCATTTGATATACTATCTGTCAGTTCGTCCAGTAGGGATCCAAATGAAAAAGCCGAGGGTCGGTCTCCCGGCGATTCGAGGACCTTCAGGGCCTGTCTCATACTTGCGGCTTCCACACTTAACTGTAAGCGTGTATCGTTCCTCGCGTTCACATACAATTCAAAAAGTTGATTGGCAACCAGGTACTCGTGCTCAAAAGAATCCAGGCAGATGACGGGCGTGAACGGAATATCGATTCGATCGCGAATTTTACCGAATAATTGTCTAAAATATGGCTCAACGGCCCTCATGCTGGTCACCACTATAAAGTGCGGCCGCTCCGAAGGCATCCCAGCGGAAACCATCTGCAAAACCATGGCCACTTGCCGAGCATAAGAATCGACAACGTACATTAAACTGCGAGCAAGCGAGCTGGATACCTTGTCTGATTCCGCGATCATCAACAGCTCACATATCTCTCCCACACCTGTCCCCTTGTCGCGGGAAGCCAGCCGAAAATGTGGAGGAATGGCAAAATTCTCTTGCTCGAGGCGGTTGATGATTTTATCGAAATCGAAGCTTGTCAAAATCTTGTTTGCATCCTGTGCGGCCAATTCTCTAATAATTCGGGGGCCTGCCTTCTTGACCACGGACGCGAAAAGATCGTCCAGGGTCATTACCACTAGATTCATTGTTTGTGAATTGATACCCTCAATTTCCGAAAGCAATGCCGCAGCCGATTTGAGCGGAGTGACTTTCACCAAACCTTGCAAACCCAGGCCCAGTTCGAATTCGCTTTCCTTGAACGCTGAATCCATATCGTGAGCGCCAAGAGTCGAGAAGGAAAGAGGGCTGCACAAAGACGCGTTGATGCCGCCATGGCTCTTTTGGCTTTTGAGGAGCTTCAGCAACTCCCATGCTACAAGGGCACCTCTATTCAAAGAGCTGTTCGGTAGCCGCTTCCAAGACTCATTTCGAACTTTTTCTGTCAGGACGTATGTTCCGTCAGGCAGTGTGCCCAAGTCCCCGCCGGCACAAACCAGGTCGGTTACTTCCGCGAGCTGTATAGCGTTTTCCACAAGCAGGCTCATTACCTGTAGCGCGAGCTGCTCGGGAGACGTCCCGTAGGTCCGGAAATCGATTTCCGCACTAAAAAGCAGCCTATTGCCGCGGGCTGCCAGAATAAAGATGGCATATCTCTTGGCAATGATGGAGATTGTTACTGCACTTTCTAATCCAGGGAGCAAATGATCTATTTGGCGTGCTCCAAGTTCAATGGCCTTGCGTCTGGCTATGTTCTTGAAGATCATCCACATGATGGGGCTTTGATGGCCGGGACTGCCGCAACGATACAGAATCAGGATATAAACCGCCAAAAGCCTAGCGTGGAAGGTTACAAGTTCCCTTACATGCTCTCTCTCTTTCCTCAGATTTTCCGTTGCCGCAAGGAGACGTTCCAGAATGCGCCTGAGCTCATGGAAATATTTTGGCTCCCGGATGAGGGGTTCAAGCTGGAAGATTGGGGTAATAATGTTCTCGTGGAGCCAGTTAGCCATTCCGGCAAGATCCTGATTCGCTCTTCTCGCTGTTCGAAGAGCATCGTCTATCTTTGAAAGCGCTGTTCTTTTCCCTGGCCGATCGATCTCGGGCTCGGTGAACGATCCGAGGTCAAAATAGCCGGAACTGGATAGGGCTTCACTGATGGCCCGGATTTCCATTTCTATTCTGTTGTTTTGGTCCATTTCTGTGATTCTCCATCTGGAGACAATACTACAGCTTATTGACTCGAAAATAGATTTTTCGTGTTTAGGGTTATTAATACTTCGGTCAGTAGTCCCGACTGGCCATGTCCCTTCCGGCTTGACAAACCAGAATTGCCAAAGCAGACTGAAAGTGGGGGCAGAACACATGCCTGATAGCGGAAGTATCCGTCATGAACACGTGTCCGGCCTTCCTCTAGTCTGCGTTGTTTTAACGGTGACATTTGCCTTAATGCAGGTTTCGACCATTTCAGCGCCGGTTTTTAGCCCAGAGTTTTTTGAAAGCAGACCTCATGCGTTTCAGCTTTCCACAATTCCTGACAAGAGTATCTGGCCCGATTTGACCTCCGCAATCTTTTTTTCTTCGAAACAAGAAATCGATTCCATCGGAACCATTCTAACGGACGTATTGCCAATGTCCGATTTTAGGGCAAAAGGAATAATTCGTTGCGCGAGAATAAAGAAAAAATTAACGATCCATATTCCGGCTGGAGTGTCTACGTTTTGTGATATTTCAATGTATACAAGATTTGTTGCACCGAACGTCTTGTTAAATTTTTGCTATTGACTCTGTCATGAAGCCATGACTCTAATGGAATTTCATGATAAAGAAGGACGAAAATATCGCCCGGGAGTGAGAATAGTGAACGGAATAGTTTTCAGCGCTTCAGGAAATTATTTAACTCAGATCAGTAATTGGGGAAGCGAGGACGAATCCGCTCGCTCGCTGCAATCCATCCCGCTTCATCCGACGCAATTGGGCCCCGTCTCTCAGGCTCTGCCTCTTGTCCTTGCTAAATATGATGAGGACGAGGAAGAGGATTGGGATGATGAAGATGACGAAGAGGATTGGGATGATGATGACGATTGGGATGATGAAGATGAGGAGGCTGAGGATTGGGACGACGAAGATGAAGATGACGATTGGGATGATGACGAGGACTGGGACGAAGATGAAGATTATGAGGAAGACGAAGAATAGGGTTCTATAGCCCCGGCGCTTTGATGATTTCTAGACTTTCCGGTTCCCAGGGCTAACCTGGGAACCCAACCTTCACCGGCTATTTTGCATTTGACAGCACTTTTTCAAAGATCCAAATCCCATTAAGACGTGATGGGCATCGAATCATTTCGGAGCCATGATCAGACGCCAATGATTCCACGATTATCGAGCGAAGACGGATTTTCGAGCAGGGCTGGTCAAGGAAGAGCTTGTTGATACCGATCTGGATGGTATTTTCGATTTGAAAATTAAATGTGATTGATACTAGGGCCATTGCGAAATCCAAGTGCTGAATTCCAAGTTAATTCAGTTTCTGGCCAGCAGATGAGCCAACTCCATCCAGATCTTGTCAAGTCGGCTCCGATCAACCCCCGTCCAGTACCCTAAAGATTCCATCACATTGACTGCCTGTTCGGTAGATATATTACCTTTGGCTCCCGGAATAAATGGACACCCGCCGAGTCCACCCAATGAAGTGTCGAACCGGCGAACTCCTTTTTCCAACGCGGCTTTCAGATTGGCAACGCCGTTCCCACGGGTATCATGCAGATGTAATATCAGCCGATCTGCTGAAACAATCTCCTGAACCGACTCCAAAACTATGTCAATCCCCGCCGGCTCACCGAGTCCCGCTGTATCCGCTAACCCGATCTCCAGCTGCCCGTTTGAGGCGAATTCGTGCACTATGTCCGACACCTTTTTCAGTCCAACCGGCCCTTCATAAAAACATCCGAACGCGCACATCACTCCGGCCGTGACGCTCCTGTCGTTTTGTAATGCCTTGTTTATAACGCGAGAAGCTATTTTAAGGGCTTGTGCTATTGAAACACCGGAATTTTGGAAACTGTGAGTCTCTGATGCTGAAACATAAATCTCTATGTGAGGTATCTCTTCCGCCAGGGCCATTTCCAAACCTTTGTCGTTCAGAACCAGAACGCTGTACCTGACGTTGTTCTTTTTTCTCAGTCCTTGCCATAACTTATCTGTCCCAGCCATCTGCGGGACTAGGCGAGGATTAACAAATGAACCTATCTGAATCCGAGACAATCCCGCATCGACAAGGCTTTCTATTAGTTTGGCCCGCACCTCAGGGCTCAAGGTCATCTGCTCGTTTTGCAAACCGTCTCTGGGCCCCACTTCTTGAAGCCAGACCCTTTTACTGTGTTCTGTTTCCATAGCATCAAGCGCTTCATAGATGAGCATATTAATCAAGACAACAATTTCGAGTGGCCAATTTCTTATTTTAGCATGGTGTGTTGTCGCTTGAAACCGGGCCTAGGGGTTGATGGGCACGAACGATCGCGAACATGCCCCTCTGTTATCAAAGTTCATAGAAAGCCAATCATGGGAGGCTGAAATCCGCGTGCAGCAGCGCTGGCCACCCTTGTGACTCTAAAAAAGGAACCGAAGCTTGACAACGGTGTCTGGAACCGATAAATGTCTTGGCAAGGCACGGAGGTCCATGACTTGTGGACTTCCGTTTGATTTTTAAGGACTTAGGAGGAATGCATGGACATAGTTGCTAATATTCCAAGTCCAGGTGATTGCGTATCAAAAATATTTGAGTATAGCGGTCACAGGTTCCAACCCGAAGACGCGTCCGAAGTCTGGATTAAGGTCCTGGAGCACAAATGGCATCTATCCGAGAAACTCGGACGAGACGTAGGTATAAAGGTGGCATGTCTGGATTTCATCGAGAATACCGATCTTGTAGACGAGCAGGCCATTGACCCGGAAAACGTCAGTTTACTCAAGGAATTGGGTGCCCAAATGGTCGATAGGTCGGTATGGGAAACCATTTCGGATTCTCAACCTCCAAAACGGATTATTGATAAACGCATAATTTTGCCTCTAACTGAGAGTGGGCTCGCTCGTAAACATGGAGTAATTCCTCCAAGAGCAATAATCTTCTTCGGGCCTCCGGGAACCGGTAAGACACATTTTGTAAGAGCCATTGCAGGCATCCTTCAGTGGTGGTACATCGAGGTCAGTCCCAGCGAACTGATGGAAGACGGAGCTGACCGTGTGGGCGCTAATCTCAAGAGGCTAATGGAAAGGTCTCGTAATCTGGACAAGGCAGTTCTATTTATAGATGAGTTTGAAGAAATCGCTGGGAGTAGGGATCAGGCTTCCCGTGTAGACAAATCAATAACGAATGAATTCTTGAAACAGGTGCCTCTCTTGAAGAGGCATGGCAAAAAAATCCTTCTGGTCTGCGCAACGAATTATATAGCGCAACTTGATGCCGCTTTGCTCCGACCCGGACGCTTTGATTGCATAATCCCGGTTGGAGTTTTGGAAATGGAAGCTCGGAAGATCGTATTCGAGCACTACTTGAGCAAGACAAATCGAGGCGAGGTGGACGTCGAAAAAATAGTCTCCATGATCCCCTTGTTTACCCCGGCTGATATTGAATACCTTTTTCAGAGAGTTGCTCAAGTAGTGTTCGAACGCGAATACATGCTGGGCACTGACTACCGGGTTACGACTGAGGTTTTTCTTGATATTATTCCGAGTATACGTCCAACTCTGACGGATGAAATGATTCGAGAATTCCAACAGGACGAAATTAACTACACGCGGTATTAGTCACATGGCCATGCCATCCAAGGGTAAGATGGCATGGCTCCTATTATTGCTTTTTGAGATTAGTTTTTAAGGTCAGATTTGTCGCAAGCGCATCATCTTGTACTTCGATCAGGCGTACACGGTTCATTATATACAAGAAATGCCAAGTCGAAGATTGGATGAAGCAGTCATCGGTCCAGCACCTGTTTTTCCCTTGCAAATGATTATCGCCGACTTATTTTCTTTTCATGAAAAATGCAAAAAAGAATTCTCGGTCGAGAACCGTTCCGAATCTGATTATAACATTGTTTTTGGGTGTTTCGATCTCTGGTCTACTTTTGACTTTCTCGGCTGATATCGCATCGGGACAAGTAAACGAAGAGAAGACAGAGCATCTGTCGCACGGTAATGCTGAAGCCATTGCGGATCGTATTATCCAACCCGCGATGAGAGAAAAGCAATTGCCGAGCCTAGTCCTTGGAGTCGTGAAGAACGGTCGGGTAGCTGTCAAGAAAGGCTATGGAGTGCGCTCATTTCAGTCCGTCACACCGCCGGACGAGAACACGGTCTACTATATCGGTTCACTTTCGAAAGCCGTGACAGCGGTTGGAGTCATGCTGCTGGTCGAGCAAGGAAAAATCAATTTAAATGCGCCTGCGAAGAATTATCTGAAAGCCTTGCCCAAAAGCTGGCAACGAATAACCGTGGCCCAATTTATGGCTCACCAGAGCGGCATTCCCCAATTAAACAAGAAATTTCCAGCGTTCAGGGCAATGCTGCGGTCTGCGGATGCGATCCCGTTGAGCTTCGCGCCTGGAACAAAGCAAGAATATAATAACTTCAACTTCGCGGTAACGGGGAAAATTATCGAAGCAGTCACCGGAACAAAGTATCTTGATTATATGAAACGGAATGTCTTTGAGCCGCTGCACATGGACAGCACCGGTTTCGACATTAACAGCCGCAACGCTGCCGTAGGATATCGGCCAAGCCCTCGAGGTCCGCTCCCCATAATCCATGAAATGAAAGGCGGTCCATATGCTATTCCATCCGGACATCTCCAAAGCACGCTAGCCGATCTTCTGAAGTTCTATGAGGCTCTCGAAACCGGGAAACTTCTGAAACCGGCGGCTTACCGGGAGATGATTAGACGTATAAACCCGAATTTATCAGGAACTCCCGGCTGGTTTGAACGAAATGCCGGCAGAGATTCGGTCGTAAGTAAAAACGGCTCAGTTCCCGGCTTTCAGAGTATCATGTCTTTTGTGCCCGGGAAAGGAGATGCCGTGTTGATGCTTTGGACATCACAAAAACCTAAAGAGAATGGTCTGTTCAAGGCAACTAATGAGTTACTGCACCAGATATGCGGAGTTGCAGTGCAGCATCACCATGAATCGTGGGAGGATCCCCAAGAATAGAATAATCGGTGGTCACGATTAGACTGCACTTGCTAAGATCGGAAAGACGTTCAGTAAAGACGATGCAGGGGGAAACCCTTATGGCTCCAATGACGCCCCAGTATTCAACTTTGATGAAGGCATGAAGTCGTGACGTCGGCGAGGCAAGGACCACTTCTTCACCGGTTTGCAATCCACCAGTCGACCTGGACCTCTTCCTGAATTCACCCATTTCCAACTGTCCGACACAGGAGGCTTCCCAGAGCTAATGCCACATATTTTGGCCCCGCATTAAAGGCGAAAAATCCTTTACCGAAAATGGAATTAACCATGACCTGCGTCAGAACCAGCGCTCCAAAGTAGAAAACTATGACCGGAGATTCGGGCCCACTACAAACGGCATGACTCCAATCAAGCCTATCGTGATGGCAGCGAGCCATACAAAAGTTTTCTGAAAGAGTTCACAAGGCAACTCTTGCAATCCTCACAGTCCTTCTTTCTTAACAAATTTCCCGCGGCTACCGTCTTCTTTGCATTCAAATTCTACGCTTGAAGCATGAATGCCATTTTTATCTGCGCTCAATATGCAGTTCTGTTTCTCTATCGCTCCCGTGGTCTCCGCAGTTCCAATCGACCACTTTGACGGGCGACTTGGCCTGAAGCAGAGCCTCCCAATGAGATGCTTGCAGAATCAGGGGCTTATTCGGGTTCTCGGCGGCGCCGAACACATGTAACCGCGGGTTCTCATCGGAGACCCCGATTACAACACTCATTCTTTTTCCGCAGGGTAATGTCCCTACCTGAAATACAAATTCAGTAGCCTTACCGTCATGATCATAATCCCCGAACCGCATCATTTTAGCAGCCGGTCGAGTCGACACACGGGCGGCAAAATCCGGCAACTTAGCTTCGTCAAGGTCCTTTGTCGTGAACCTCCCAGCGGCGCAAAACGGCCTCACCGGCATCGGCAGGTCCGTCTAATTCGCCACTAAAGAGCTTATTCAGCTCAAGCCGCTCGTCCGGCTGTCCCGGCCTTTTTCTTACCAGCGTCAAATTGCCTTTCTCGCCGAAAGCAAAGCCTGCGCAGGGGCAAGTGGACCAAGTATCCGGCTCATCGGCCGAACAGACCGGTTTTGGAGCGCCGGCCCATTCGAGGAGCCAGGTTTCTTCAACGCCGTTGATGAAAATCTTCTGTTCCTCACGGATTAGAGAAGCCGGATCTTGTGCCTGGGCAGAGACACCGATCAGGATAATAATTAGGAATGTCATGTATTTGATTGGCATTGAGCGCCTCCATTCAGGACCTGAGTACTAATTAACCACGCTCCACTAGATGAATGGCATTTCCATTCGTAATTTAAGGCGCGTTTGGTTGGTTTGCAAAACGGCCACATGATATCGGAGGAGTTCGATACCTTCTCGGCTGCGGCTGGTTAGGACAACAACTTGAGAAATTCTTGACAGATTGTAAGTATTGATAAAGACTAGTGTTGTCATGTTACGAGCACTAAGAGTTACGGCGGAAAACGCAGAGAGTGCGGAGGGATTTTGCAGGTTTCTTATAGAGACTGAACACTGCTAAAACTTTGGCAGCGGAATGGTTTGTCCTCAAACCCGTGCCGATTATTTCGGTCGTGTTTTTCTCAGCGTTCTCCGCGACCTCTGCGGTGAATTTTCTCTCGTGGGGAGGCTCAATTACACGAATCCAGTCGCTGGAGTGATCGCAGTGCTGCTCATTGTAGTCGCGCTGTTCACTTGGGTAGTGCTACTGACTTATAGCGGGGCAATTTTATGTTACAGCAGCCTGCGCAGGAGCAAGGTCCAGGATTGACATAGGACGTTACTGGCTAAATTGCGATTTGAAAGGCAGCGTGCAGGAGCGTCAGGGGCTATTCTAAAGCCGGATTCGTCGAGTTGACGCAACAAAGGCTATGACTTGAGATAATGCCCCTTCCTTTTTGGCTAGGAGTAACCAGCCCTAATCAGTGCCTATCACTTTTGATTCCCAGAGCAGAAGCGCAATTTCTGGCCGCTCGATCATCCAGGATGGCGTCGTATCCAGGATTGGACATAAGCCCACGAGATTACCTCGGACTCGCCTTTGCCCAAATCCCAGGCAAGAACCAAGGATGGAACCGTCTCCACTCGGCGGACGAATGGGAATCCCTGTTCATGTATCCAAATCCTGGCCGGAACATCAGGTCCTTGATCCAGTTCGTGGAGCAACGCCTTCAGGAATAATCAAATCGGGACAAATTCTTTCGAGCAGATCAATAGCTGAGACTTTGCCAAGGGCATATCAGCGGGGAAGCGTCCAGGACTTATTCCAAGTCACGGCTAAATTCATCGGACAACTCCTCAAAGAGTATTTCCCCGATGGACTGGCGCAATACATTCCTTCCCATTGTATATATCCTCTGTGGTAATCAACGATCTCCCTGGTGGGCTTTCCCGTTAGCCCAGACAAAGCTTGGATTGGGAGACCAGACCTATCTCATACCATTTGGTGCCGCGCCTATCGCATTTCTTTCAGCTGATTCCAGCCGGTTTCTCCTTAGGGCTGTTTAAGTCTTCATGAGGAATGTCTATTGTTACTTGGCTTCACGTGCTTATCTATCTCCGCTTCCAGCACGGGGCATTTCTGCATCCTGAGATGCTCCAATACCCGAATCGCCTATTGACTCTGCTCGGCAAAGATGTGAACGATGGCCACTCAACGTCATTCTCCCGTTAAACGGGAATCAGGCATTTCCTATGCGAAAGCGGGGACCATTATTGGTTCCTGTATCTCCCGCTTTCAGCAGGAATCTAGGCACAGAAGCGATTACTAGGCGCTGAGCTAAGCTCAACAACCTCCAAGATATCCGAAATAAACATCCCGTTGTGCCATTCGCTACGAAGATCAATCATGACCTTCTCGGTGCACTCGAAGGGGTATTGTCCAGAAACATGACTCTCATGTTTTCACGGTCGACTGGAAACTATGATATGATCGATGTGCAGCCGTCTCAATGGGTCATATCTACTCCATGCGAGGCAACAGAATGGAAAAACACGGACGAATAACGGTGTACATTATCCACTAGTGTGAGTATTTGGAAGCCAACAACGCAGACCTCAAAGAAAACATGCCTACGATTAACTTAAGGTCTTAATAAATGCATCGAAAGACCATTCGTCAAGCACGTGCTCGAAAAGTGTCTGCTCACTGGTAGTGGCCTGCTTTCTTGAAGGTCATTTCTCATCCCACCAAGCGGAGCTAATGCAATAATCCATTTGCAAAAGAGTTTTCCCCTGCATATTAGTTTGCCTTTATGATTTCTGCTGCTGTTCCTTCAGCATCCTTTCGATCTTGCAGGAAATTCCCAAACCCTGCATGCCGGTTTCGAAACAGCCGTTGCATGAAATGCATTTGGCCTTTGCAGTGTCCCCGCTCTTCCATCGATTGATCAAATTCGGCTCTCGAATCAAAGGACGGGCCAGGGAAATATAATCTGCCTTGCGCTCCTTCAGGATAGCTTCAGCGGTTGAAAAAGATCTTATACCGCCAACTGCAATCACTGGGACCTTCACCGCTTCTTTTACATACTGAGAGAAATCCAGCAAATAGCCTTCGTCTTTTTCTTCGGTTATTTCCGTTTTGGGACAATGCTTATCCTGGCCGGAAACGGAACAGCAAGCGCTCACCTGGATTGCGGCAATTCCGTCATCCTGAAGGCGCTTGGCAATCTGCAATGCTTCAGGAGGCTCCAGACCGCCGGGCACAAAATCCTGAGCGCTCAGCTTAAATGTTATCGGGAAATCCGGCTTCACTTTACTTTTGATGGATTCCAGAATCTCTCCCACTACTCGATATCGATTCTGAAGGCTGCCTCCATATGAATCCCCGCGTCTGTTCCAAGCCGGAGATAAAAACTGATGAAGCCCGTACCCGTGTGAGCCATGAAGCATTATTCCATCAAAACCGCAATTAGCAGATCGAACGGCTGCTGCGGTATAAGCTTCGATCAACCGCTTGATATCAGCCTGGGTCATCTCCTTAGGAACCGGAGAATCAGGTGAATAAGGCGCCGCGGATACTCCCCACATTTCATCGCCTTCTGCCCAAAAGAGTTTCGGGTTGGACCTGGCGAGGCAATGGGAGAGCTGGACCATGACTTTAGAGCCCTCCTTGTGAATGCCGTCCGCGAGCTTTTTCAGCCCTTCAGTCTGACTGTCATCATAGTTTCCAATAGAATAGGGCATGGCTGTTCCATTGGTCATAACGATCTGATTACCGGTGAGGATCAGGCCAACTCCTCCCTTTGCCAATTCATTATGCATTGTAAGGGCGCGATCTGTTATGTAACCCTTTTTGTCTCCGGTGCCGGTCCAGGTGGACGATTTCATGAAGCGATTGTTCAATTGGAGGGACCCGATTGAGCTTTTCTCAAACAATTGTGGCCCTTGGCTGGCCCTTGCGGCCTTCGTTCCAACCATGAGCATGGTTGTGGCTGCCAGCCCGGACTTTAGAAAATCTCGACGAGACGGCGTTTTGGTCATAATTTTCTCCTTTACTAATAGACTTCCAATCCATGCCCCTCTGGCCGTTTCTTGGCTCCAACCGCGGCCGTGTTTCACGATCATGATAGCATACTTATTTAGTAAAGATACAAAATCGGACGAACAAAGCAGAATGTATTTGTGGAGCTTTCTTATATGGCCCGGAGAATACTCAGTTCCAACAGGTTCCGCCGGGAATTACGGTTCACTAAATTGGTTAAATGAGAAGAAATTACATCCGGACAGTTGCCTCTTCAGCGACTAACAGTAAAGTTCCTTGGAGAATTTCTTTCAGCGTGTTGTGATACTTTGTGCCGGTGTATGTCCGAGTATCTCCGCCCAGTCGCGGGTGAACTGATATATCTGGCCCAATCCGTATAATGATAGAGTCATGAAAACCGTCTGGTCCGGATCTTTGATTTTTCGGGTAATTGGGTCCTGCTCTCGAATTTCGGAATACCTCAAAAGAATATTCCAGCACTGAGGATGGTAATTCAGACCAAAGCTGGTGAAATACGAAAAATTGAACTGATGCGTGAACTGGTTTTCGAAAAATAAATCCAGGCTCGAGAGTCACTTTGACCTGCAAATTAACATTAGTCTGGCGATTCAGGTCTTCGCGCTTCTCATCTTCGGTAAATTGGTGAAGCACCCTCAGTAGATCTCCTCGATGATCCATGAGACCCAAATTTACGCTGTATTTCCGAGCTCTATTGAAAACCGGGTCGTATTCAGCTTGAGCAGTAAGATCTATCAATGAATAAGGTTTTAAGGTCAGCTCAGCCTGTGTGTTGGTCAGGCGATAAATAGGATTACTCTCATCTTGTGGATCGATTGGAGATCGGGCGCTCTGAAAATCATATCCCTGGGAAATGCTCAGAGTCAAAAAATCAAGATACTCCCCCGGTCCCATACGTCCGGTGAGGGTCTGCCGCATCTCGGCTGTGAGCACACTAGCCTGGTCCAAACGGTCCGATTCGTCAAAATATGGATAATCGCCGGATTTGAAAAAAGGTCTATAAACCCAGGTAAAACGCGGCCGAACATTATGTTTGACTTTATCGAATCCGAAGAACCAACCGCCGTAAATGGCGTTCCAATCTGTGAACAAATCGGCGTTTACCTGGTAAAGATCCGTCCGGATCGCTCGAATAGCCGATACACTTTTATCGTGTCCGTAATAATCGGCTGAATACGCCTTCGCAAAATAGGTCATGGCCGGATCGAGCTTGAGATAACGCCCGAGGGCGATCGGCAGGCTAAGCCGAGTATCCATTTGAAGCCGGCTTCCCATCCACTGTTTATCCATCCGGGGGGCAAAGTAGTGATCAAGGGCCGTGTCTGAGCTTATATAAAGTGGCGTGTAAGGGATCTGCTGATAGAATGCGGTTCCAGTGACAATCGGCATATTCTGCACCGTCAGAGCATTATCCGGCAGGTCGAGATTGTCAAAATGTCTTGCTTCCGTTTGAAACAGAAAATTATTCCATTGCCGATATAAGATTGCGTTTGATTCCAGATAACGCACTCTCAGTCTTCTGTCGAACCGAGTACCCCAGAATTCGAAGTAGTCCCGATCAGAGACCCAACTGCCATTGGCTTTTAGCTTAACCTTACCCGTAAATTCCTGATCGTGTCTGCCGGTGATGTAGAAGCGATGATTCTTAGCTGTTTGCTCGGGTTCATATTTCCAATCATAGGTATACTCGCCGTAAAGGGTGCCCTGGAGGTCTTCATATGGAAAGTATCTGAATTCTAGGGCTGCCTGAGCAGCTCGATTCGTACAAATTCTCGGAATAAGCGTGGTATCGATGCTTGGTGAGAGACTGATGAAAAGAGGCAACCGAAAATCGAATCCGCGAATGCTGCTATTTCCCACCGATGGCATCAGAAGCCCTGATTGACGTTGCCGTTTTGCAGGGTAAACCAACCACGGGATATAAAACACGGGTATATCCCTGATATAGAAAAACCCATGCTTGAGCGTGCCGTAGCCCTCAAGAGTAACGTCCAGATCTTTTCCTCGGATCCTCCAGTCGGGAGTCGGTCCATGACAGGTTGTAAAGCTGCCGTCTTCAATGATATAACTGGAATCACCCGTTTTTTCGAGTTTTTTCCCTTCCAAATAGACATTGTTCCTGGTCAGAAAGAGCTTTCCATTGATCATGACGCCGGTCGCTGTACGTAATTTGATCGTGATCTCATCCGCTTCAATCACGTCAGCCCCGGTACGCACGATCACTCCACCCGAAGCCTTCAGGTCACCGCTTTCTCCTTCGTACACGATCTTATCCGCTCGAAGTCTGGTATTTCCTTGATTAACGGTCACATTTCCCTCAAGGGTATATGTATCCGTCTCGCGATTCACTTTCGCTGACTTCGCGGACATCTCAATCGGGATGTCTGTGGGAATGATTATCGATTCGTTTGCCGGGTGATCGTTTGATGGTTTCTGGGCAGTAATAATTCTTGCATCCGGACTGGACGGAATGGTGAGCGACAACATCAGGACTACAAAGCCGCCGAAGTACCGGAGGGCACGCAGTCGACTCCGCTGCGGCTTGCGATTCTTGATTACGCACTCGTACCGCTGCTCTTCGTCTATTAGAAATGCGTTCCTGATATAAGACTCCACGCTACAATTTCCGCAGGCGGTTTCTTGATACCCAAAGCGATTGAGCCCTTATATTTCGTTGCTCGCTAAAGATCCAGAAATCATTTAACCGATCAGCCGATGAAGACTCCATTCTTAACGTCAGATTTTTGGTTGTTCAAATCTTAAGATCAATCGTCCCAATCCCGCAAGCCTTCCGGACCGGACCTATCACATAAAGTGATCCCGCCGTCAGGATAACGTCATCTTCCGTGGCTTTTTTCA
Source organism: uncultured delta proteobacterium (assembly GCA_963843165.1). Classification (GTDB taxonomy): domain Bacteria; phylum Desulfobacterota; class Desulfomonilia; order Desulfomonilales; family Desulfomonilaceae; genus DATJPW01. The sequence continues at coordinate 80,411 of CAWJJL010000038.1, forward strand.
TAAGCATTTTAAATCCTTCGGTAATATCCGATGCCGAATTCGCGGACACTCCTCTCTTGCGAACCATTGCTGCCAACTTTTCAGGATCGATTGCACGCGGGCTTTCTGGGGGTACACAAACAACATCTCGAGCAATTGGCGCGATAATATTAAGCAATGCTTCATGGTCCTTATCTTGGAGGATCCCCAGCAGCAGCAAAGGTTTTATCCCTGGATAACGTCTCCTGAAAGTACTTTTTAAAAGTCTCATTCCTTCAGGGGTATGGGCGCCATCGATAATGACAACGGGTCTTTTTTGCAGAATTTCAAATCTTCCCGGAAACACGGTTTTTTTGATTCCGTCTCTGATAGCGGCTTCTGAAATGTTATATCCCTGATCACGCAATTCTTCTATGACCGCTATGGCAAGCGCGGAATTTTTCATTTGATGGCTGCCGGCCATGCTAAGAGAAACATTCTCGAGCGCCAAGTTATCAGACCAGTAGTTAAAGACGCCAATAGCTGCCTTTCTTGCACGGAAATTTTTGCCAAATTCTTTTACCCGGGCGGATTTATTTCGGGCGATTTCAAGAATCACCCGGCGAGCTTCACTGCGCCCCGCTGCGGTAATCAGCGGAACACCAGGTTTGATAATGCCGGCTTTTTGCGTCGCTATAGAGGCTATTCCCTTACCAAGGTAATCCTCATGCTCCCGAGAAATATCGGTGATAACCGTCACAAGCGGCTGAATCGTATTAGTGGCATCCAGTCGGCCGCCAAGCCCTACCTCAATCACAGCGATGTCCGGTTTGGATCGGGCTATGGCATCGAAGGCTATCGCGGTTGTAAACTCAAAAAATGTAGTTCGTTCCGGATTGCAAATGCGGCGGATCTTTTCAGTTGTTTTAATAATGTCTTCTTTCGAGATCATCGAGCCGTTTAACATGATCCGTTCACGGAAATCATTCAAATGTGGTGATGTATATAGAGCAGCCTTATATCCTGCACTACGCAGCATGCCATATATGTATGCCGCGGTGGAACCCTTGCCGTTGCTTCCTGCCACATGAATAGTCGCAAATTTATTTTGTGGATTACCAAGCTGTTCGAGTAAAGACGTTATATTTTCCAAACCCAGTAAGATCCCGAACTTTTCCAGGCTGTAAAGAAACTCCACTGTTTCATTGAATTTGTCTTCTAGTGCCTGCTTCTGGGGTGACGCCATATGTTGACTCCTGGTCTTTTCGAATAAGCACCTATATCATATCAAGTGGCGACAGTCAAGCAAGGCTCCGGGTTAAGGCAGTGTAATAACAAGATATTATTAACCATGATCGGCTGTAAGCCATGATAGAGATCATAATCGAGCGTATAGTCCTGCTTAGCGTGAAAAGCCGGATACAAATCCATCAATAACGTCACATATGGGCACTGAAACGGTCGATCAATTTGTTTCGGGGAATTTCAATTAAATCAGAATTAGAACGCTTCCTTGAGGCGGTGAATCATTGCTTCCCAGTGGGAGTCGTCTCGATAGATGGTTAATCTTCCGTCCGGAGTCATCAATTCCCGTTTCTTTTTGTCAGCCTTCATATTAAATTTATTTGCAAGAATCGAGGCGTGCTCTAAAGGTTTCTTCATGTGGACCGTGCCAACTATCTTCATGCCCGGGTTGCCTTCCAACAATGTGGGTATGGTTTCGATCACGTCCTTATCGAACCAGCAATCGAAGTACGCAATTTTGCTGAGCCGGGACCTGAAAACTTCCGCGTAAGGGTCTTCCTTATCGCTGCGTGCCAACCAATTGCCTATGGCGCTGAGCACTTTCCCGCCTCCGGAAAAACCCGCTAGCACAATATGAGTGTTATCTTTCTTGATATTGGGAAACCTCGTGCGAAAAGCCTTGAAAATTTGATTCAATACCTGAAATAAAGCTTCCGGCCATTCCCCGCGTTTCGGAACCAGAATGTCCCAGCGATTAGGGTTATCGCACTCAGACCCGATATGGGGTTTATCGACAAGGCCCACGAAAAGAAAGGGCCGGTCGGGGCGTTTAACTGCCAATAATTCCAATTCCTTACGGAAAACTTCGTAATAGTCTTTGGGTTGAGTACCGTGGAAATATAGTATCAGCTCGACTCGATCGTACTTCCTGAAATCGTAATTACCCACCAGCCATACATAACGCAGATCAGTGTCCCAAGGGGGAATCAACCATTTTTGATAAGGAATATGACCTAGCTCTGATGTCGCGAGTCCGCAACCTTCCACAAGAACAGGCACACGGGTTTTCTCAGCCAAATAAGGAGACTGAGACATGATCGTGCAGGAACAGAGCAACAAGATCGCAATAACAAATAAGAGTTTTGAAGAGCTTCCGGAGAGAGATCCCGCGCGGAACGCGGGACAAAAAGTCCCTCCCCGGCCCCCTCCCCCAAAACTCCTATTGTACTCTTTGTTCAGTCCCAGGAGCCTCCGAGCGACAGCGATGAATCGAGCAATCAATGGGTAATAACGGGATGGAATGCTCCGCTGAATGCGGGTCTGAAGAGGGGAGTCTACCGAAAGCGCGGATGCGGCGCTCGGTAGACTATGGTCCGAACGGAAACTTCCACACTCCCGACACGAGTGTCGCGACAACCAATCCATAAGAACAAACATAGGGACGAAAATCCCAACAAATAAAGGATTTCCCTCCCCAACGTAACGATATTATCAATTTATTAAGATAGTTGTCAACCGTGCAATATTAAAGCACATTTTGAGGTAGACGAGGTAACACTCTAAAAAGACGGGTATAAAGTTCTGAGAAAATTTATTTCTAACAATAGAATCGGAAGAAGGATTTCATAATAAGTTCGATTGTCTCAGAGTTCACGTGAAAATTTTCTCTGCCTTCCGTGAAAATGGATTGCCCCATCATCGGGCGGTAAATTGTGGCAATTTCGAATGCCGGGAAATAATAGACATTTTCATGTCGAGCGACGAACTCGTCCGCGACGGCCCGCAGGGTGGATTTGGAATTGCAGCTTGCGCTAATCACGTCGGAATCTTCACGAAAGGTAGCCCAGAGGTGGACCGGCGAGACAGTGACAATGATTCTGCATCTGGGATTATGTTCAGTCATTAACGAGTAAATGCGTTCCAGGTTTGCGAGATTCTCCGCGTACCGGCTGACGCGAAAACGATAGCGGCTTATATCACCACGCTCGTTAAAGTACGGGCCCGACGGTAGACAGATTACCGAACCGTCGATCGTATCTTCCCAGATTTCCGTCAATCCAAGAGTCAAGATGAGAACTTCAGCCTGTTCCAAAGCTCTTCGAGAGCACTTCTTGTGATTTTGAAAATCCGTTTCGGCCTGATCCGGGTTGTCATAAAGCACTATTCTGCGATAAGGATCCTGAATCTTTCCCGATTGAGGGGCTTGCCACCATCGAAGATCGGGATTCCACTCCTCGAAGGTGTATTCAAAAATCTGGCGCATGCAGAAGACATTATACACTCGCTCCCACGCTGCGCTGGCATGCACCGCAGCCGGATGGGATATCTCCTCATTTATGTACGAGAAACCTTCTGTCAGCAGGACATTCTTAATCTCTCGCGCAAAACATGAACCCATAGATGCAATTCGGGTGGACTTGGTGATATGCAGGTCACAGTCGTTCCGGCCGCGGGTACGATTCGTCAAGCTGTGGGTTATCGTAAGAACCCGGCCAAACCTGCCATGACTCAAAATGATGCACAGGATGAACATCCGAACGTGCCATTTATAATGCCTCCGGAGAAGGAAGAATTCTGGGGAGGGCGTTTTTGCAAAAACGCCCTCCCCAGGCCCCCATAGGCGCTAACTTTAAATGCGAAATTTCGCTTTCATACTCCCCCTCTCCCTCCCCTCTCCCGCCAGGGGAGAAGGTTTCCAAATCCCCCTCTCTTGACGGGAGGGGGAAGGGGGAGGGTGATAACTTACTGAAATCACATCCGCGATAACACAAAGTTAGCGCACATGAGGCGGAGCCTCCAGTCATCCATTCCCAGGCAGAGCCTTAGGCAGAGCCTGGGAATGAGAAGTGTGGCACGATTCTTTCTCGATTCTGAGTTTTGAGAGGTGCCGGTCAACTTGGGTTGGTCAATGCACATTGGTAATATCCATCGCCTTCACGTGATCAACATCCCATCCCTGTTGCGCCAAGGAGTTGATTCGATGCACTTGCCTGATCCGCCTAACTAAGAGTTTTTTGAAGGAAGTTTGGAGGAAATCCCGCGCAGGCGCGGGACAAAAAAGTTTCCTCCAGAAGTCTTTCTTCTTCCTCCTCGCTTCCCACGTCACGCGCCATATTTGGCTTGTTTCAGGGCGTGGGCGGTGATCAGGTTCATGAGATCAGGCCCTCTAAATTGGCCTAAGGCTCCTCGCAGACAATGAGTTTCACCGAACGATGTCACATCCGGGTTGGCGCGAGTAACCCCGGGCGCCCAGAAAAGCACGGGCACAGGATGCCAGCTATGTGACTTCAGAACAGCGGGCGTGGAGTGGTCTCCTGTGACTACCAGAACATCCGGTTTTAGTTCCAGTATTCGAGGAATTACCGCATCGACCTTTTCTATCTCTTTGACTTTGGCTTCGAAGTTCCCATCTTCCCCGCGGCTGTCCGTGTACTTGTAATGAACGAAAAAGAAATCAAACGAATCCCAATGCTTCTTCAAGGCAGATAATTGATCGTCCAGGTTCGCGAGACCGGGGATGACAGTCATTCCCACAAGGCTCGCGAGTCCTTTGTACATGGGATAGACCGCGAGAGCTGCCGCTTTTAGTTTGAAGACATCTTCAAATGAGGGCAGTCCCGGCTCGCGCGACCATCCTCGCAAGGTCACCATGTTAGCTGGATGCTCGTTCTTTATGAGTTCCCCGGCTTTTGCGACCCATTGATTCACCAGATCGGCTGTGCGTTTCGCTTCAATTGAATCGTCCAGAGCATTTACCGGAAGCGGTTTTAATCCGGTTTTTTGCGGATCAGTTTCATTCAAAGCTGCTGACAAGCCGTCACCGCGTAGCACCAAAACAAAACGGTAGTCACGAACCGGCTTTACGATCAATTCAATTCCGGGGAGAGTGATATCCTTAATAAGGTCCACCATTCGAGCGCATTCTTCCGTCGAGATCCGGCCTGCGCGACGATCGGTAATTATGCCGTTCGCGTCCACAGTGCAGAAATTACCTCGTGCCGCCACATCCTTATCAGTGAGATTCAACCCGATCCCGACCCCTTCAAGCACACCCCTCCCTATTAGGTATTTAATAGGATCGTAACCAAAGAGCCCCAGATGGCCCGGTCCACTGCCGGGTGAGATGCCGATGCCTACCGGGTACATTAAACCTACCATACCTTCCCTTGCGAGTCGGTTCATGTGAGGCGTATCAGCGGCTTCAAGTTCCGTAGGACCGAGTGTTTCTCGAGGAAGCCCGCCTAAGCCGTCCATCACGAGTAGGACAATTTTGGTGCTGCTTTTCTGGGTGAGAGCTCTGATAATATCAAGATCGGACATGTTCCAAAACCTCCTGATAAGAATTAGTCAGAATTCATCCGGAGATGGCGGAGGTCCTGCAGTCCCTTTTGTCACGCCGGAGAAGGCCGGGGTCCAGGAAAGGTCACTGGATTCCGGCTTTCGCCGGAATGACTGGACTCGGTTGCGCATAGGACCTCCTGCTGGACAGTAAATTCCTAATTCATGATCTGGTGTTGCGGATATCAGATATCGGATCACTGATATGGCTCGTAATCTAATTTTGATTAACCTGCTCAGGATTTCTGCCGGGCACCGCATACAATTTCGGTTCCAAAAGGCCCGCTTCTCGAAGCGCTCTTCTGAAACGGGGCAAATAGATCAGATCGAAAACGTCCTCTTTACCCGGAAAAAGCTTGGACGCAAGACTTCTAACACCAGATATCATCATTTCCGCGTCGGACAGGGTCATCGATCTACTCATGACGGTTTGGATCAGCAGGTCCGTCACGATTCTGAGCTGCCGAATTCGGCGATTTTCTTCAAGTATCAACTCGTCCCTACTATTCATATATGCTCCCTAGATATGCAACAATAACTTATTTCCGCAGCCGAACCAATAGTCGGGCGCTGCATTAGACAAATCAATCTCTTTCACGTCTTATAAGTACAATCGAGCGTATTAAATTTGAGTCAAGAAGGATCGAGTGCTTGCTGTTCTCAAGGATACATGGCACTCTGGATCGGCGTTCCTGGAGCATATTCGCCGCGCTTCAATTTACAGCCGAAGTTGTTTGTGCTACGAAAATCATTCCACACAGGATCGAGCGAGGGATCAAACGAATTAAATGAATTCATGGAAACCTTTCCTAAAGCTCTTAAGGCCCACTCAGTGGATCAAGAATGGATTCGTATTCATGCCTCTGGTCTTCAGTGGGAAGTTGTTCGTGACAGCAAGAATTTACAAGCGTCACTGCAATGTGTTTAGCCTTTTGTCTGACTTCGTCAGCGGCATATATATTGAACGATTATATGGACATGGAGCAGGATAAAGCTCACCCTCTTAAACGGTCCCGGCCTTTAGCCTCCGGCCAAATTTCTCCCGGATCGGCTCTAATTCTCATGATTGCGCTCCTTGCGGCAGCGGGGCTTCTTGCAAGCATGATCAGATCACCTCTGCATGCGTACGCTTATCTTGCAGGATACATTGTTCTCCAGGTTCTTTATTCACTTGCGCTAAAGCATCTGGTGATTCTCGATGTATTAACGATTTCCACCGGCTTTCTGCTCCGTGTCTTGGGAGGCGCTGCAGCCATGGGGTCACCCGTCTCAAGCTGGTTAATATTGTGCACCTTTTCTGTGGCGATTTTCTTGGCTCTGGGAAAACGTCGTCACGAGGTGGTGATGCTCAACGAAGATGCCACCTGTCATAGGCCGGTGCTCGAAAACTATAATGTCGCTCTACTCGATCAACTCCTGCAGGTTGTGGCTACCTCGACATTCATTTTTTATTGTCTTTATTCAGTGCGTGGCAATCCCGCGACTGGAATAGAGGCTGAAAAAATGATGTTTACTATCCCGCTGGTAACCTATGGCATGTTCCGTTATATGTATTTAATATACAGGAGAGAGGATGGAGGTTCTCCCACAGCGTTGCTCTTGACTGATTTTCCGTTGCTCCTGTGCACAATATTGTGGTTAATCGGGTGTATAGCTATAATTTACCACGTGTAAAGCGAAGGTCCACAAAATCGTGTGCACTTAGTCGTTGGCGGAGGCAAACCCATGACGTACTTCTCTAGAGGTGAACCGTTATGCTGAAAATTTTCCTGTACGTGATTTATTTTGGATTCCTCGCCGGGGTAGGCATTATCCTGGGATGCTACATACATGGAGTTAGAGTGAATCAGCCGACACTCATGAGCGGGGTGGCTTTTGTGAGGGAGCTGCCCCAAGGCGAACGCATTGTAGGTCTTATTGAGACAACCGTCTTTTCATATGAGGAAAAGAAAAGTTTGGAAGATTACCAGATGAAATACAAAGGCCAAATTAAGATAGATCCGGAAGTACTAAAAAGAGCAACAGAAACTTTATCGAGACGGATCGGGCGGGAAGTAATGGTTTTAATTTAATTAGTAAAATCGGACTGATAACATCAAATCTAAAAGCAATACTTGACAATGGTATGGCAAGGTGCTAGCGCATCCCCCCGGCGTCTGCCTGCGGCAGGCTGAGGTCGTCGCCCCGACCGATGGATATACCCCCGATGCGACAGGGAGCACTTAATGAAAGTTGATAAAACTGCGCAAGAAGTCGACCTGGCAAGCATTCCGGCAGAATTCAGAGAGAATTACAAGTTCTTATCCGAACTGATCAATTGTAGGCAAAAAAATAATTCAATCACAAAACGCCTTGAAGAGGTGGTTGACAATAGGCTCTGCAACCTGCGGGGTAAACTCAATCGGCGCCAGCTACAAATAGTAACTCGATTCCTGAAAGAGTTCGATTTGGAAGAATCGGAATGTTTCGCTCCCCCGGTTCCACCGGAATTGGAGGCTTCGCTTAGGCTCCGCAAACGCTCCACCTGGCTTCCATGGGAAGCCGAAGCCATCAGGAAGATCGAACGATGGCGGGCCGACCTTTCTCACATTCTTCAGAAGCTGGGGGGATCACTTAGGTATTGGTTCCCGATCAGCCACAATAAGAACTATAAATCAGCAGACAAGTTGCAGGTGAAATTTTAACTCAAAGTTTCAGCACTGAAACGAGCGATAATGCCGCTGCGCAAAGCATGTCGATAAGTCCCCACAAAAAACCGGCAAGCAAGCAGGATATAGAGCGCTGCAAAACATCCTCCCCAGAGCAGTGACATATGCGAAATTGGTCCACCTGAAATTATCCCTCTCATCGCCTCGAATACGTAAGAAGGTGGTAATAGATACGATACATATTGCATCCAGTGCGGTAGTGTCGAAAGTGGGTAAAAGACACCGGCGAATGGCGAAATAAGAGCAGGGATGGGCCATACGAACCACTCAGATGCGGGGCCAAGTCGAAGCACCATTGCGCTTGCTAAAATGCCTAATGCTATTCCAAAGAGGAACAATAGTAAGAAGAAATGGAATCAGCATGAGGCCATAGGCAAAGAAAGATAACCCAAAAACAGTGCTCGCCAAGACCAGCATCACTACCAGGCCAACTGAACTGGTCACGATGCTCGAGATCACTAAACCGCTCACATACTCCCATATGGAAACCGGCGCGGCGAAGATATTAAGGAAGTTGCGTGACCACACGTCCTCAAAGAAAGCCAATGTAACTCCTTGCATGACGCGCATAAAGAAGTCCCAGAGAAGAACCGCCCCCAATAATGCCGGGACGAAATTGAAGCTGGAGGAAGTGATGGCGTTAAGATATTTAGTAATAAATCCCCATAATACTATATCTATAACAATCCAGACGAACATTGGCAGTACACGCGAAAGACTCCCCTGAATCAGGTAAAACTGGCGAAGCACGATAGCTGCGATACGATTGATATTCATTTTTTTTTATCTGAGCTCGAGAGTAAGTGGTTCTCGGGCCACAGTGACAAACAAGTCCTCGAGCGTTCTTTTACCGTGCTCGTTCGGCAATTTCTTCGGATCGCCTTCAAGTAGTATTTTGCCGCGTGAAAGAAAAAGCACTCGGTCGCATACGTCTTCCACTTCATACATATTATGAGAGGTCCACAGGACCCCGCACCCGCTCTCGATAGCGAACTCGCGAATTTTGAGGCGCACCTCCCTAGCAGTAGCGGGATCCAGTGAAGCTGTTGGTTCATCCAGAAGAAGCAGGTGCGGGCTGTTTAGCATGGCTTTGGCCAGACATACTCGCGTTTGTTCTCCCGACGAGAGCACGCCGCATTTAACGTTCCTGAATGCTTCCAAATCGAATTGGCTGAGCAGCGAATCAATGCGTTGTGCCGGATTCTTCACACCGTACATTAAACCAAAAACCCGTAAGTTTTGATAAGCAGTCAAATTACCTGGTAAAGGGGCGTATGTAGCCGCGAAATTAGTAAGCGACAATGCTCTAGAACGGTGAGTCGCTAAATCCAAATCTTCGATATGGATAGTTCCTGAACTCGGTTCGAGAACGCTAAGAATCATGTTGATCGTCGTGGTTTTTCCCGCTCCGTTTGGACCTAATAATCCTACAATCTCGTTATGTCCAACATCGAACGTAATACCGTCCACTGCTACGGTATGACCGTAGACTTTTCGTAATTTAGTGACTGACAGCACTTTTGATGTGGAAGGTTCTGAAAAGCGCAGAGATTTGGTCACGATTTAAACCAGGTTTCCAAGCCGCGGCCAATTTGCAGAGCAGCTCTATTTTGTTGGGACATGATTCTCTCTCCGCATTTCATTGCTTGTTGTAAAGATCGGCTCTGCCGCCTCGTTCGTCAAGCCGGAATGAGGGGCATTGAATTGCTGGACTGGCTATACCTATAGCTTTATTGGGGTATATTTACTAACTTAGCTCCGCAGACGCAACTAGTTAGCCCGGCGATTGAGAGATTG
>CAWJJL010000039.1:0-47871 GCA_963843165.1 uncultured delta proteobacterium
TAGGTCCGGAATTAGGAAAAATATTTCAAATGTTGCACGAGCGCAAAGGAGTGAATTTCAAGTTCCAGGCAGAATTGGATCGATTTGAAGGCGCCGGCAAAGTTCAAGCCGTAGTTTTAAAAACCGGTGAACGGATCAGCTCGGATATGGTCATTTTAGGTATAGGGGTGATCCCGGCAACTGAATTTCTTCGCGACACGGGGCTACTCTTGCCCGATGGAAGCGTAAGGGTCGATGATCATTTTGAGGCGGGTCCGGACATCTATGCTGCAGGTGATATAGCGACTTTTCGTGAGTGGCGCACCGGTGAAGAAATGAGAATCGAGCACTGGCGCACCGCCGAACAGCAAGGACGTGTCGCCGGTCACAATATGGCGGGTAAAAAAATCGCATACCGCAGCGTCCCGTTTTTCTGGACAAACCAGGTGGGCTTATTCTTTCGTTATGTCGGGCACGCAAAAAAATGGGATGAAATTATTGTTCATGGGAATCTATCAGATCTGGATTTCATCGTATTTTACGTAAAGAACAATCAAGTCTACGCAGCGGCCGGTAACAACCGAGATAAGGAAATAGCGGCTATAGAAGAATTGATGCGATTGAATAAAATGCCGAGTCCCGACGAGCTACGAAATAAATCAGTGAATTTCGTAGACTTGCTGAAGAATTGAAATTCTCGATTGCGGCAAGCTGCCTGAGCGGAAAGGCTTGGTATTGCCTGAAGGGAGCAACAGTCATCATGTGGTGGAGACGTCTTAATCCAGCATTAGGCGGCCGGTGGGCTCAAGTTAAAGCGAAACCGAACTCTCCAGATGGTACTGAATTTGTTCATATAAAAAAGCAGGTATTATGGCCTTTTCCGGAATTTCGTGATCGTAGCGATGCAGGAATTGCTCTTACCGAATTTTTGAATCCCAAACCGGAGCAGAATTCCATAGTGTTTGCCCTCCCTCGAGGCGGAGTGCCGGTTGGAGAACCTCTTTCAGCAAGGCTAAAGGCGCCACTCGAACTTGCACTGGTGAGGAAACTGCCGGTGCCGACTTCTCCGGAAATGGGATTCGGCGCGGTTGCCATCGATGGAAGTCGAATCCTGAACGAAGACATGTTGAAATACATGCGGATTTCCGAATCTCAAATAAAATCCATTACGGATGAAGTACTAATTGAAGTGCGTCGTCGTGCAGTTGAATACACTGATCATGAACTTGCGCCATCTGTCGAAGGCATGGATGTATACCTCGTCGATGATGGTCTTGCCACCGGATATACGGCTATTGCGGCGGCCAAGATGCTCCGGAATCAGAATCCGAGATCTTTGGTGCTTGCAGTGCCGGTCTCTCCGCGCAGTTCCATAAGTGCAGTGCAGTCTTATTTCGACGAAATTTATTGTCTCATTACTCAAGCTTCGAACTCTTTTGCTGTAGCATCATTTTACATGGATTTTCACGATATGTCCGACTGACGAAGTTCGCGAAATATTGCGTAGGGCGAAGAGAAATCTTGAAAATGCCAGGAAAAAAGCATAGGAAATTCATCGTGGTTCAAGGTAATTTTTAGGTACCAGACAACGAAGGAGACGTAACATGCTGCAACGCTGCCGTAATCTTTACAAGAGTTCCATCGCAGGAACGGCGATCTTGCCTTTGATGGCGATTTCTTTTTTGCTGGTGACTGCTTTCCCGGCATATGCTGCTGACAAGGAGGTGACTTTAGGGAAAACATTTCAAATATCTCTTAAAGCTAATCCGACCACGGGCTATAAATGGGCAGCCTCTTACGACAAGAAATTTCTGAAACTAACAGGGGAAACCTACAAACGCGACACATCGAGGCCAAAAACTCACGTTGGGGTAGGCGGCACCACTACCTTTTCTTTTCTCCCGGTGAAAACCGGCGAAACCTCTATCAATTTCCGGTACAAGCGCTCCTGGAAAAGAGAAGTTGCAGAGAAGAAAACTTTTCGTAATAAATATCCGGCGTTAACGCTACCGGCTAGACAATTCAAATTGAGCCTGCTACAGCTCACCTTCAAGATATTTGACGAAAGGAGAGGATATTGAAACAACGATTTCTAATAATTGCAGCTTTTATGCGCAGGCATAATGCTCGTTGCCGTCACATTGGTACAAGGAGCGGAAAACATTGCTATGACACCAGGCGGAGTTAAAATCGAAATAATAAAAGAAGGCCAGGGGCCTGTGCCCAAGCAAGGTCAGACGGTTGCAGTTCATTACACAGGCACACTGCCCAATGGGACCAAGTTCGATAGTTCCAGGGATCGGAATCAGCCAATCAGTTTCGTCCTCGGAGCCGGTCGAGTCATAAAAGGATGGGATGAAGCAATCGCAGAAATGAAAGTGGGTACCCGTGCAAAAATCACGATTCCTCCAGCGATGGGATATGGGGATCGAGGAGCGGGAGGAGTTATACCCCCAAATGCTACATTGATTTTCGATGTTGAATTGATGGAAGCTAAATAGAGGACTACTTCACCACTCTCAACATTTGTTTGAATTTTTCGCCTTCAGCGGCTCGGAGCATTTCGAACAAAACGGTTTCAATGCTGGTCATGGACGCGCCCGCTTCACGGCATCGATCAAGGCCGATGTTTCTGTTTTCCGCGGTTCTGGAAGACACAACATCGGCCAGGACTTGTACCTCGTAATTTGAAGCGGCAAGATCCAAGACCGTCTGATAAACGCACACATGAGATTCAATTCCCCCTACAAGGATCTGCCTACGTGCTGATCCCTGCAATTCGTTCATGAACCGAGGCTCACCGCAGCAACTGAAGCTTAGTTTACTGATCGGTTCTACATCATGCAGCAACTCTTCCAATTCCGGAACTGTTCGGCCAAGGCCGTTGGGATTCTGCTCGGTCCTAATGATCGGCACTCCCAATATTTTTGCTCCGCTCACCATTTTTAATGCATTTTGCACCAGGACTTCTTTATCCAGCATCGCGCGAGCGAGTTTTTCCTGTATATCAATCATAACCAGGATGGTATTCTCCGGTGTGAGCACAATTCCCTCCTCAGTTTTTCTGCGCCTCTATGTTTCTGTTGCAAATCGATCCGACGGGCATGGAGCTGGTAGCAGCCTGCCTTGGTAAGCTGGGCGTCCTGCCGGGCAAAGAGATTCTGATCCAACCGGTACTATTCCAAAAGCATATCGCCTGAATCGAGTTTGTCCTCTGATCTCATGCTCTCGATCTTCGAGAGAACCTCTTTCCTGGCTATTGAACCGAGTTGGAGTATGGCCACGCCTCCGCATTTGGGACATAATTTGCCTGGAGGAGCCCCTATTTGATTAAACAATTTCTTTATTCGATTGTAATTGGTTCTAATAAGTGTTCTGCCGCAGAAGGGGCATTCAATTACTATGCGATCGTCGAGCAATACAAAATTGGCTCGTTTTGGTTTGGTTTCCATCGCTTTAGTTCGGGCCGCGTCCTCTGATCAACTCGCCTGCGGTCTTGGCTGCATCTAAGGATGTTTCCAGTCATGAGTTTTTGAAAGGCTACTGCGGGAAACTATTTGTCCCCCTTCTGCGCGGTATTTTCCCTAGCATGCCTCACAAGCTTTTGCAAGCGCTTCTAGTCATTTGCCGCAGTATGACCGGGACTTGGTCCAAGAATGTTCAGGGGAGACTTTCCCTCGCCGGTCTCTCCGGTGACATAGCCAAACTCGTCCCGCACGATTTCGGCCACTTTCTTATAAAGAGTCCTCAGCGGTATCTCAGCAGGGCAGACTTCGGTGCAAAGATTGCAGTCAATACATCTACCGGCCATGTGGACCGCTCGCGTCAAATGAAACATCGGATTTTCCGGTGGAAGATCGCCGGTTCGTATTAAGCTGTCTTCCTCTAAAGTGCACACGTTGCAAAAACATACCGGGCAGACATCCCGACACCCGTAGCATTTTATGCAGCGGTTGAACTCCTCTGCCCAATATGACAGTCTGGCAGATAGATCTTTGGCCATAAGGTCCGAAACCGTAATATTGGCTACGGGTTCTGTCTTTTCACCCGCAACGAATTCCTGCGGATAGGGTTTGCGGCATTCATGCAACTGAGCGAGTTCTTTCGGACAGGCAATTCCCACGCGTTTAATTTTGTCGGAAACCGATCCCTGATTCCACCGAAATAGTTCATTCAGAGCCCGATCATCACAGCCCCGCACAAGAACACCGATTACTATATCAGAATGTCGGCTGGAACAGGTCATGGCGATTCTTGCCAAGGGATACCGGGAATCGCCCGGCGCTTTGCAGTCCCCAAGGCTGAAGCTATCGTCCAGTTCTTCAGCTTTTTCGTAGATATATGGGGCAATATTCCCTTCCTGATCCTTGAGGCCCACAAAAGCTCCTATGGTGCCGTCTTGCAGGAGCGCCTTTACATGTTGTTTTACCTGTTCAATCATATTATTTTCCCAGTCGCAAATTATCCGCTATTATTCAAAGTCTCGATCTTCTCGAACTCCATAACCGGTTTGTTCAAAGGTTTTCGGCTGACGCAGAGGGGAAGGCCCGAGGCTTCTTATTTTCTCCACAAATTCCGTGACGACCTTGGCGAAACGAGGTCCTTCGGCGGAGGAAACCCATTTGAGCGTTAAGCGTTCCGGTTCAATACCGGAAAATTCCAGGAGCTGCTTCATAAAATTGGTTCTCTTGACCGTCATGTAATTACCGTACAGGTAATGGCAATCACCGACGTGTCACCCACCGACAAAAACACCATCTGCGCCTTTCTGAAATGCCTTCAAGATCTGGTGAGGTCCTACAGTTGCGGAACAAAGGGTACGGATAGTTCGAAGATTGGCCGGGTACTGTAGTCGGCTGACACCGGCCAAGTCTGCTCCCGCGTATGCGCACCAATTGCATAGAAAGCCTATTATGGTAGGTTCAAATTGTTCGTTGGACATAACTGATCCTTCATAATTTTACGCGCTCAGGGCACGTTCGATTTGCGCATAGATCTGATCGTTGGAGAATCCGTCAAGTCTTGCGCTGCCTGACGGACATGTTGCAGCACAACCTCCGCAACCTTTGCACAAGACTTTATTCACCTCACAAATACGCTGATCTTCCAAGTAGCTAATCGCCCCATATGGGCACACGTCGAGACATCCCTGGCAGCCGCAACAGGTTTCAGGACTAATATCCGCCACAATCCCACTGGTGAATAGGGCGTCCTTCGAGAGCACCCCCGCCGCTCTGGAAGCCGCCCCCAACCCTTGGGAAATAGCTTCTCGAATCGTGGAAGGGAAGCGGGCATTCCCGCACAGATAAATCCCATCCGTAGCAAAATCCAATGGCTTGAGCTTGACGTGTCCTTCCAAGAAAAAGCCGTTTTCGTTTAACGGCACCTTTAGCATGGTGGATATGTTCCCTGCATCCGGTTGCGCAATGAGTGGCGTCGATAACACCACCAGGTCTGCAGAAAGTTTGACATTTTTGCCCATGCGGAGGTGAAAAACTTTAACAAGCCCTGATTCCACCACAGGCGGTCGCGCGGGATCATAGGTCACATACCGGACTCCCATTTCTTTGGATTTCCGGAACATGTCCTCATTTTCCACTCCATACATCTGCATATCACGATACAGGATGGTCACCTGCGTGGCCGGGTCTTTCTCTTTGAGCAACATTGCGTTTTTGACCGCTGTCATACAGCAGATACGTGAACAATAGGTCCGTTCTTCGCATCGGGAACCCACGCACTGTATTATAACAACGTGCTTTGCCTCGGGCCGATTTTGCTTGAGCATGGCTTCAAGCTCGAAATGCGTGATCACTTGATTGCCGTCATAACCGAAAAGTCCTTGGGGCTTTAGTACTCGCGCTCCTATGGCTACGACGATTACTCCTGCATCGACCTTGGTTTCTGCCCCGTTCTCGGATAACGTCACATTATAGTTGCCCACGTATCCTTCGACCGCTTTCACCTCAGCATTGGTGTGAACTGCAACTTTGGGATTACTCTCGAGTCGGCTGACAAGCTCGGATACCAGATTGGATGGGGCCTCATGAGTGGGCAAAATCATGTTAAGGTCATTGAGGAGGCCACCAAGACGATCCTGTTTTTCTACGAGGTCCACTTCATAGCCCATGTTTCCCAGAGCCATAGCTGCGGACATGCCTGAAACACCGCCACCTATCACAACAGCCCTGTGGAACAAGCTCAGCTGAATGCGATTCAAAGGCCGGAGCCGTACCGGCTTTGGCTACTGCCATTGCGATCTGCTTCTGCGCTCTTTCGGTGCCTTTTTCACTTTCCTTCATGTGAACCCATGAACACTGGTCCCTGATATTGGCCATTTCAAAGAGATACGGGTTCAGGCCCGCTTCCTCGCAAGCACTCTGGAAAAGCGGCTCATGCGTCCGCGGTGTGCATGAAGCCACTACAACGCGATTCAGGTTCTCCCTGGGAATAGCTTCCTTGATTTCGTTTATGCCACCCTCGGAGCATGTGTAAAGATTCTCCTGAACGAATGCCACATCCGGCAAAGTCTTCGCATAGTCAATCAGTTGCTGCATTTTGAGATAGCCGGCGATATTGGAACCGCAATCACAAATAAAAACGCCTATGCGAGGATCCGATTTCTGGTCTTTCAAATTCCTATCTCCATATTCACACCGGGCGGTGACCAGTAGCCACGGCCCTGCTGATACAATTCTCTACGAAGTTCGCCATCAACCCAAATTCTAGATTGCCAACGCTCGGCCGCCGGTCATCACCACCTCTGCCGCACGAGCCGCTGCGCTGCTGGCCTGAGCTACAGATTCCGGAATATCGAGCGGTCCTTGAGCGCATCCGCAACTGAAAATTCCCGGAACATTCGTATCCAGAGGCCTATTTGGATGAGTTTTTACGAAATTGTTCTCTTCCAATTCCACACCAAGCAGATTGGCCAAATCAACTATGCCTCGTGGCGCTGAGCACGCATTGGCCAAAATGACCATATCCAGAGTCAGGCTTTGAACCATGCGTTGTTCAGTATCTTCGTAATAGATAACGGGGTTCAGTTCCTCATCCTGAGCTACTTCCGCCACGCGGCCCCGGATATATTTGAGCCCTGAAACATTCGCGCCTCGGACTTTGTACTCTTCAAATCCCTTGCCGACCGTCCTCAGATCCATGTAAAAAATGTAGGACTGAGTCTCGGATTCATGCTCTCTCGCAATTATTGCTTCCTTGATCGAATGCATGCAGCAATAGGAGGAGCAATATTTGTGGAACCGAAAATCTCTTGAACCGACACACTGGATAAAACCAAGTTTCTTGGCCGTGTGGTACTTTGCTGCGTGTTCCTCCAATTTTTCTTGTTCCTTCTGCAGTTCTGCGACCTGGGCGGCGCCTTCAGACTTTTCGGCTTTCTTGATAAGCTTAGCGACTTCCTTTACGCGGATCTCCGCATGAATGGCTGAGGGCCGAGTCAGATGGCCGCGGGTGGGACCTCCCGCGCTGAGCAACCGTTCCATTTCCAGCGAAGATATGACATTCGGGAGCTTACCGTAGCCGTATTCGGGAATCTGAGTCGCATCGAACAGCTCGTATCCCGTTGAAATTATGACCGCGGCGACGTTTAGTTCAACGTCAGAGTCTTTCATCTCGTAATCTATAGCCTTGGCCTGGCAGACCTTGGCGCACACCCCGCATTTTTGGCCCTGCATCACGCGACAATGCTCAGGGTCTATCGTAAACTGCGAGGGTATCCCCTGTGCATAATCCTTGTAGATTGCCTTGCGTTCATCAAGACCGAAATTGAATTCATTGGGAACACGAGTAGGACATTTTTCCGCACACGCTCCGCACGCGGTGCATTTACTGGCATCCACAAACCGTGATTTCCGATGGACCTTGACCCGGAAATCTCCCACTTGGCCGGAAAATTCAGTTATCCGGCTGTATGCCAGCAAATTAATCTTGGGATGTCGACCGACATCCAGCAGCTTAGGCGAAAGAATTCATATCGTGCAATCGTTAGTGGGAAAGGTCTTATCCAATTGGGCCATTTTGCCGCCAATGCTCGGATTTTTTTCGACCAGGTGGACCTGAATGCCCATGTCACCCAGATCCAAGGCGGCCTGCATGCCGGCTATCCCACCGCCCACGATGAGAACTTCCTGAGAAGCCATATTAATCATCCTTGTTCAAATATTTACGAATTAGAGCTTAAGACTCTCCGCCAGGAGATCGTTTATGTCACGTATCTTCATTCCAATTTCCATGTCCCGCAGCGCACAACTCAGATGCAGTCTGACACTTGGGACATGCAGTTATTAATGTTTCCGCTCCTGTGGCCAGCGCTTCATTGAGGCGGTTTTTTTGGATCGTCTTGGAACAACTCGAACAACCCATCCACGCGCTGGTCCCGCAGCAGATACCATTCTCTCGATTGTGCTCCATTTCCCGCAGCGATATGCCCGGTATACTCTGAATAAGCGCTCGCGGTGAATCGAAAATGCCTGCTTGCCGACCTAATCTGCACGGGTCATGATAAGTTACGACAGTTTCGAGAGGCTCAAAACTCAATTTTCCGGCTTGAGCCTCTTGAGCCATTAGTTCATAAAAGTGGACCAGCTCCAGGTCCATCTGTCCGACTACTTCGGGATAATATTTCTTGAAAGTGAGATACCCTTCGGGACATTGAAAGACTATACGTTTGCAGCCAAGACTCTTGATCAGATCGATGTTCCGCTTCGCGAGCTTGGCGAAATTCTCCGTATCCCCATTCCACAAAAGATCGTGACCGCAACAGCGCTCATCATCGTGAATGACCGGCTCAATGCCCACAGCATTTAAGAGTTTGAGCACACCCCTTGGCCCTTCAAGGGCGTCAAGCTCCCAATCCTTGCGAAACTCCACGTCAAAATAAGGGGCACAGCCCACAAAGTAGTATGTGTCTCCTGTTTCCGATATTCGACCCGCTTCTCTGGCCCAGTCGGTCTTGTTCTGCTTTATATCTAGCGTCTGGAGCCTCATTATAGTCTGGAAAAGTCCCCTGTGCGCAGGAACGCCTCCCTTACCTTGTCGCACCGCTTCTTCCCGGACCATACGCACGAATTCCGGATAGTCGATTTTCGCGGGACATCGCGCACTACATTGGCCGCAAGACAGGCAAGACCAGACGTTCACGTCTTCAAGAGGGTTCTCCTCTTCATCCATCAGAACCTTTTCCACCATAAGCCGTGGCGAAAAATCGGGCGTGACCCTGGAGACAGGACAACTACCGGTGCAGATGCCGCAATCCAGGCAATAATAGGCTTTTGTGTGATCAACAATTTCCGGTAAATTCATGCAGCGGTCTCCCTCTTCACGAGAGGATTAGGGCCCAGCCGGCGGACCTCATCAGTAAAATCACGAATTACTTCAGCGAACCGGGTCCCTTCCGATGCAGAAATCCACTCTCGCCGCAGCCGCGTGTCTTCGATGCCCAGGAGCTTCATTAGCTGCCAGGTCTTGTCCAGGACTTTTTGAGCTTTTTCATTACCTTCCAGGTAATGGCATTCTCCGATGTGTCAGCCGGTGACAAGAACGCCGTCAGCACCCTTTTCAAAAGCCTTCAAGATATATGATGGGACGAGCATACCGGAACACATCAGACGGATCAGCCTTATGCTCGGCGGGTACTGGAAACGACTGACACCCGCCAGGTCAGCCCCGGCGTAAGAGCACCAGTTGCAAGCAAAGGCTATGATCTTCGGTTCAAACTCTTCGTTCATATCTGCTCCAGATGTATCTTTTCACTATTGGGTTATATTATGAGCGTGTTCTTTTCTAATTTTGTGACCGGCACGGAGGCCGGTCCTACCATCTTCCAGTAGGGCCGGCGTCCCTGCCGGCCGCATATTCTAACACCCCAAGCCGATAATACGTTCGACCGCTGTTCTGCGTTAATCCCTATGCAAGGGCCGCGTCAATCATGTCACCAACCTGGTCATCCTTAAAATGCCGGACTTGAGCCGCTCCTGTCGGACAGGCCACTCCACAAGCACCACAACCTTTGCAAAGCGCAGGATTGACCTCAGATTTCAACATTTGTGGGGCGATTTCTTTCAATTCCGGGGCGTGGAACGGGCACACATCTACGCAACGTCCACATCCTCGGCAGAGGAACTCATCGACCACCGATACCATACCGGGCGCATCGACATACCCGCGTGCCAGCGCCTGGGCCGCGTGAGCGCCCGCGGCTTCGGCTTGCGCAATAGTTTCGTCCAACGGCTTCGGATAATGAGCCAGACCCGCGAGAAATACGCCGTCAGTCGCGAAATCGACCGGCCGCAGTTTCATATGAGCTTCCAGGAAATAGCCATCTTCATTGGTCGAAACTTTGAACAACTTGGCCAGTTCCTTATTACCTTCATTCGGGATTATGGCGGCGGCCAAAACGAGACTGTCCGCCTCAAAGGTGAACTCCTGATCCAAAGCACGATCTATTATTCGTACGCTGATTTTCTTACCGATCTCAACGGCAGGCGGACGGTCCGGCTCATACCGGATAAATATTACCCCCATTCTTCGCGCTTTTTCGTAATACGGCTCATTAAGACCGAATGTGCGGATATCTCTGTAAAGCACATATATATTCGTGGCAGGATTTGCCTCTTTTAACGCAATAGCATCCTGTACCGTGTGATTGCAGCAAACTTTACTACACCAGGGGCGCTCTTCGCACCGAGACCCAACGCATTGGATGAAAACCGTCGTGTCAGTCCTCATGACTGCCGGATCCTGCGCTTTCAGCGCTTCACTCATTTCAAGATGAGTTCTAATCCGTGGATCAGTTCCATAACCATAAATATCAGGTTTCCATTCGTGTGCGCCTGTCGCTATAACAGCTACTCCGTGCTCGATTTCCACAGGTTCGCCGGAGTTGTCGGCTATTCGCGTTTTGAAATTCCCGATGAAGCCTTGAACCTCTTCTATTCTCGATTTGAGGTGGACGTTTATATCATTGTGAGCGGTAACTTTTCCCACCAAGTCTTCCACAAAAGGCCTGACTTGCTCTCCCTTGATCGTATGAAAAAGTCGCAAGGCATTTCCACCCAGCTTATCCGTGGCTTCCAGCAGATCAACCTTGAAGCCTTGTGACGCGATGTTTAATGCCGCGGCCATTCCGGCTACGCCTCCGCCGACTACCAACGCTGATTGAACCATCGGGAGCTGTTGATCCTCGACCTGCTCTAATTGCCGACCCCGAGCGACAGCCATTTTGATCAACTCAAACGCCTTTTTGGTTGCCTTTTCTTTCTCTTGCATATGGACCCAGGAGCAGTGCTCTCTGATGTTTGCCATCTCGACCAGATATTTATTCAACCCGGCCTCGCGAGCTGTCTCCTGAAATAGCGGGAGATGTGTTCGAGGCGTGCAGGAGGCTACAATAACCCTGTTCAGATCATATTCTTGAATGATTTTCTTGATTTGCTGCTGAGTATCTTGGGAACACGTGAAAAGGTTCTCGCCCGCATAAACCACACCGGAAACAGAGATTAACTTCTCCACCAACTCCGGTACATTCACGGTCTGGGCTATATTAATGCCGCATCGGCAAACGAAAACCCCGATTCTCGGCTCCTGGCCTGTAAAGTCTTTTTCAGGCGGCAATTGCTTCTTTTTGGTTAAGGTATTTCGCCGGCTTGCGAGCATACGCATAGCCGCGCCAGCGGAGGCCGAAGCTTCCATGACAGATTGCGGGATATCTTTGGGGGCTTGGAAAGCGCCCGCGACGAAAATGCCGGGAGTAGATGTCTGGACAGGTTCAAAAGTGCCTGTTTCGGCAGAAATTAAGCGAATCCAAATCCACATTCAGGATTCCCGCGGTTTCGATGGTAGAAGCTTTGGGTGTAATGCCCGCGGCTAAAACCACCATGTTGAAAGTTTCGGTAATCAGATTATTTTGTTCATCCAGGTACGTTATGCTGAGATCGCGTGTGATCGGATCTTCAACAAGTCGGCTGACCATCGAGCGGATGAAACGCACCCCACCCTCTTTTTGGGCTCGCTCATAGTACTTGTCGAAATCCTTCCCGTAAGCCCGGATGTCCATGAAAAAGATCGTCGGCTCTATTGAAGAATCATGCTCCCTGGCTATGACAGCTTCCTTTATGGAGGCCATGCAACAAACCGAACTGCAATGCGGCATCCCTTTTCTGGGGTCCCTTGAACCGACGCATTGTATCCAGGCTACCTTATGAGGGTGAACGCCGTCTGACGGCCGCTTGATCTGGCCTTCAAACGGGCCGGATGCGCTCAAAATGCGCTCCATTTCAAGATTAGTTACCACATTGGGCATTCGGCCATACCCGAATTCGGATATTCGAGCAACGTCGAATAATTCATAGCCGGTAGTCAAGATCGCAGCCCCAACCTCAATTTCCTGAATTACGTCCTTTTGTTCGTAGTCAATGGCGCCCGCGGGACAGACTTTATTGCAGACGCCGCACTTCTTGCCCTGAAAAGTACGGCAATGCTCCGTATCGATCGTGTACACTGACGGAATACCCTGAGCATAATCCTTGTAAATGGCCTTTCGTATATCGTGTCCGAAATTGTATTCATTACGAACTTTGATCGGGCACTTTCCCGCGCAGGTTCCACATGAGGTGCATTTTTCCGAGTCCACGTACCGGGCCTTCCGGCGGATCTTGACTCTGAAGCTCCCGGCTTCACCCTCAATTCCTTCCAGTTTGCTATAAGCAAGAATTTCGATATTGGGGTTTTGGGCTAGAGTTTGTAATTTTGGTGAAAAAATACAGGCTGAGCAGTCGTTGGTCGGAAAAGTTTTGTCCAGTTGCGCCATTACGCCACCGATACATGGCTTTTCTTCCAGCAGGTACACTCGGAATCCTGATTCCGCCAAATCCAACGAAGCCTGAACCCCCGCGATTCCGCCACCTATCACCAGAACCGCACCAACCATATCGTTCACTTGAGCCATTAATTTCACCTTCGGTCGAACTCTTTAAAATACTTTTCCGGAAACTCTTATAATCAAAAGAGGGGCCTTCTCACCCCTCCCAAAATATGAAATGGGTCACTGATCCGGTCACGATATATTCCACCCATGCCCCTTATTTGCCGACTCCCAGCTTCAGCCACTCCTGTTTCAGTTTCGTCGCTTCGGCCGCTATTCCACTTGTTGGATATTCAAGAAGCAGTACGTCCAACATTGCTATAGCCCTTTTCCCAAGACCATTGCCGAAATTCGCCTTAGCCACGCCAAACATCAGGGATGGAACAAATTCCTTCGGGTCCATAAAACCAACTGTTCTATGGTGCTCTTTTCCTTCTCCGTCCACAGTAAGCACCGTCGGGGTATATTGAATCCCATAATTTCCCGCCAAATTGGCAAACGCCTGGGTATTCGCCCTGAATGGGATCATGAATCGATTTACAAATTCCACTGTCCTGGAGTCAGGATACGTGACCGTATCCATTTGTCTGCAAGCTCCTCAACCCGGATTGAAAAAATCCAACATCACAGGTTTTTCCTGAACCCTGGACATTGACAGTGTTGTTTCCCAATCGGATTCCCATCTTATTGACGTCATCTTGATCCCCCCTCCTTGGTGCTTAAAAAAACCCACGAACTCTTCCTAAATGAGCCCCTTGGATGAAAGGACTCCTTCGGGTGATACCATGTGCTTGCTGAACCAGCTCCGCGCCTTGGGATCCTGAAGGGCCACGGCCATTAATTCAGTAAGATAGATGATAGGAATCTCGTAGACCTTCCCCGTCGCTTTAGAAAGATCCGCCTGCCGGGTGTCCAGGTTGGCTTGGCACATGGGGCAAAGGGTCACTATCGCGTCGGCTTCAACCAGCAGAGCCATATCCAGGATTTTTCCAGTCAGCTTCAGCACCAGGTCCGTTCTGGCCAGGGCCAGGGAACCTCCGCAACAATCGGTCTTATACGGCCAAGACAGCACTTCTGCGCCCAACTCCGCCAAAATGCGATCCATCTGCATCGGATTCTCGGCATCTTCCGGTTCCACCACATCAGGCGGCCGCACCGCATAACAACCGTAATAAGGCGCTATTTTCAGCCCTTCCAGCGGCTTGGACACTAGTTCCTTCAACTTGGAACGCAGCTCGGCCATATCAAACATGTCCATTCCGGACATTACTTTGATCTTTCCCTCGAAAGGAAACTTCTCCTGAAGCTCCTTATCTTCCAGGATTTTCATCGAGGCCGCTTTCATCCTCACGTGACAACCCGCACAAGGCGCCACGACGTCCTTACCCATCTTCTCCGCGGTAATAAGGTCCTTCGCGGGCAATGCCGTTTCGAGGAAGGCGTCCACCATATGAGCCGAAGAAGCGCCGCAGCACGTCCAATCGGGGATCTCACTCAGGGTGACGCCGAGCTTCTCAGCGACGCTCCTGAAGGATTCATCCAGTTCTTTTGCTGAACCTGTGAGAGTGCATCCGGGGTAATAGCTGAATTCCATTGTAGACCTCTTAAATCCTTTAACCAGAGTCCTAAATCACGATAAATGGGACCGGTATGTTCAAATCTCAATGAACAAACACTAAAACCGGACCTCTATGATCTAGAGAGAAGCCGCCTTGAATAGTTCCGCGACATCACGGACTTTCTTGGCTATACGGGGGAAGAGGTGAATCTTTCCCCTGCGGAACATTTTCCAGCCCAATTCCATATCATTGAAGTAGGTTTTGGTTTTCATTTTGTAAATGCCAATCAGGAAAAGCTCGTTTATACGACCGAACCTGCGAATGTTATTCATAAAAGTTGTGTGGAAGGCAGGAACTGTCGATTCTTTTGTGGCAATTTTCTGCTTTAATACTTGATGTCGAATTGGGTCCAGCAGCGCGGGAACATCTATGCCGTTGGGGCATCGTGCCCCGCATGTATGGCATGTAAGGCACAACCAGATGCTGTTAGACTTAAGAATCGGTTCCACATTCCCGAATACCGCATGCCGCACCAACTGATGCGGTAACAAGTCCATTTCAGGGGCCATAGGGCATCCAGCCGAACACTTTCCGCATTGATAGCACTGATGGATTGTTGCGGCCAATTCGCCTGACGGCGGAGTCACCGTCCCGATAGGCCGGTTCAGACTTGTTTCCTGCATATCTATCTCCTCATATCCGGAAGTGTCCCACTGATAATGGGCTCCCGGATTTCTTTTTCTATGTTTCTCGCCTAAGAAGCGACTCCCAGCAACGTGTCAATCTCCTGGATTACCTGATCGTCCTTGAAATGCTGTAGATCAATCGCCTTGCCGGGACAAACCGACGCGCAAATGCCGCAACCCTGGCACAGAGCCGGAACAATCTCCGCCTTGTGCTCCTCATTGATACGAGGTGCTCCGTAGGGGCAGAGCCGCACACAAGTCAGGCAGACTGCGCATTTATCGGGATCAACCTTAGAAATAACACCGGAGAACGTCATTTCGTCCTTGCTCAAGATTATAGCAGCCCTTTGAGCGGCCGCGGTCGCCTGAGCCAAAGCTTCATCTATTGGTTTCGGGTAATGCGAGAGACCCGCAAGGAAAACACCCTCGGTGGTGAAATCCACCGGCCGTAACTTCATATGAGCTTCCATAAAAAAGCCTGTGGAATGCACCGTCACTTTGAAGATCTGCCCCAATTCCTTGTTGGACTGAGCCGGTTCGATGGCCGCCGCCAATGTCAGGACATCGGCAGGGATGGTGATATCCTGACCCAATACCGGATCATGCACCACCACATTCACCCTGTCGCCGTCGGCCTCGACTCTCGGCTTGTCTTCCGGGTTATAACGAATGTAGACCGTTCCGGAGCGACGTGACGCTGTGTAATACTTCTCAAGAAGCCCGTACGTTCGCAGGTCCCTGTACAAGATGTAAGTTTTTACATCAGGGTTTATCTCGCGAAGACGCTCCGTCAACCGAACCGATGCGGAACAACAAATCTTTGAACAGTACGGCCGCTCATCACATCGTGACCCAACGCACTGAATGAATACGGCGTTCTTGATCTCTGCGAGCTTCGGGTCGCCTTCTATGATGCGCTGTTCCAGAGAATGCTGAGTCTCTACCGCCTGGTGTTCGCCATAAAGATATTCTGTCGGCTTGGATTCCACCGCGCCCGTAGCGATAATGGCCGCGCCGAATTCCACTTCACGAGGTCCATGCCCCATCTGGGTTATCTTCCCTTTGAAATGACCGACATGGCCGCTCAAATCCGAAAAAATAGAATTCTTGAACAACTCAATTCTCGGGTGGCCTTCAACCTTTCGGATGAGATTGGTAACAAAGGGCTGGACCTCCTCACCGTGAATCGTTTTCTCGATTGAGAGGGCATTGCCGCCTAGGCGGTCACTGTTTTCCGTCAGATAAACCTGGAATCCCTGATCTGCCATGTTCAGGGCCGAGGTCATGCCGGTAATACCGCCACCAATGACTAGCGCCTTTGGAACCACCTTCATCTTGGATTTCTGTAACGGCGCCAACAACGCGGCCCGTGCTACAGCCATTCGCGCCAGATCCATCGCCTTGAGGGTCGCCTCTTCCTTATGTGACGCATGCACCCAGGAGCATTGGTCTCGAATATTAGTCATGGTGAACAGATACGGATTGAGGCCTGCCTTCTCCATAGTGAGCTGAAACATCGGCTCATGAGTCCTGGGGCTGCAAGCTGAGACCACTATTCTGTTAAGCTTGTGTTCCTTGATAATTTCCAGGAACTGTTCCTGAGTATCCTGTGAGCACGTGAACAGCCTTTCATCGGCATAAACGACGTGCGGCAAAGTCCTCACATGCTCAACGACCTTTGGAACATTAACGGTGTTGGCAATATTGATGCCGCATCGACAGATGAATACCCCGATACGAGGCTCTTCGCCGGATACGTCACGCTGTGGGGGAAATTCTTCCTTTACCGTCATCGTGTTTCGGGCTGATGCCAGAGTCCTGGATGAGGCACCGGCGGCCGCAGATGCTTCCATAACGGTTTGTGGGATGTCCTTCGGCCCTTGCAACATGCCCTGCGACAAAGATGCCGGGGCGAGAGGACTGAACCGGTTGAAACGAATCGGTTGAGCAGAAGTGCGATTCATTGAGTTCCAGCCCCAGCTTCTCCGCCATTTGTCTAGATGCCTCGGAAGTTTTCAGACCTACGGCCAGAACGACCATATCGAATGTTTCGGTGGCCAGCTTTTCATTATCATCCAGATAAGTGATATTCAGGTTATTAGTAAGCGGATCTTCCACAACCCTGCTGATCATCGATCGCACAAACCGAACTCCTCCCGAATTCTTGGCTCGTTCGTAGTATGCGTCGAAGTCTTTGCCATATGCTCTCATATCCATATAAAAGATTGTGGGTTCGATGTTCGCATCGTGCTCTTTGGCTATGACAGCTTCTTTTATAGAAGCCATACAGCAAATAGCGCTGCAATGGGGCATCCCTTTCTGCGGGTCCCTGGAACCGACGCACTGAATCCAAGCGACCTTTCTCGGATGCAGATTGTCCGATGGACGTTTAACCTCTCCCACGAACGGTCCCGATGCGCTGAGCATCCGCTCGAATTCCATATTGGTGATTACATTGAGGGCTGTGCCATATGAGAACTCGCCCCGAACTCGGTCCGGATCGATCATTTCATAACCTGTGGAAAGAATGACCGTGCCGACCTCCACCTCGCGAACGTCATCCTCCATGGTATGATCCACAGCCTCTGCAGGGCATGCTTTGACGCACTCCATGCATTCGGAACATACGCCGCAATTAAGGCATCGATTTGCTTCTCTCAAAGCTTCAGCTTCGGAGAAAGCCAGCTCGACTTCCTGAAATCCCTTGCGTTCGGATACCGACAGCTCCGGATTCTTGGCCCGAGCTTCCGGCTTAATATCGGGTATCGGCGGATACTCTCGATCTTTTGGAACATTCCAGGGGCGGCCGGCGGCTAAATCCTCGCCCTTGAGGTATCGAGAAATAGATACCGCGGCTTCCCTGCCCGCGGCCACAGCTTCTACAACCGTCGCAGGCCCGGTTCCCGCGTCGCCTCCGGCAAAAACGCCTTCCATCGAGGTTGCGTAGGTCACTTCGTTGATTTCGACAGTGTTCCAGCGACTCATATTGAGTTCCGGGACGCCTTCCCAAAGCGCAGGATCAATGATTTGGCCTATGGCGGGAATTATCGCGTCTGCTTCCAGCACAAATTCCGAGCCCTCCACAGGGACAGGTCTGCGGCGTCCTGATTGGTCCGGCGGCCCCAATTCCATCTTTATGCACTTCATGCCGCTTACCTTGCCGTTGTTTGACATCACCTCGGCCGGTGCGGCAAGGAAATGAATCCGGACGCCTTCGTCTATAGCTGCCTTGACTTCTTCTTCGTACGCGGGCATTTCAGTTCGGGATCGCCTGTAAAGCACTGTGACATCCGTGGCGCCGGTGCGAACGAGCGTGCGCGAAGCGTCAATGGCCACATTGCCGCCACCTACCACGATAGCCTTTTTTATTCCGTTCTTGTGCTGACCGAGTGCAGCCTGGCGCAGGAAATCAACGCCCTGCACCACGCCTTCAGCATTCTCTCCCGGAATGGCTAACCGCGCGCCGTTCTGGCAGCCGACACCCAGGAATGTCGCTTTATAACCCTGGCTTTTAAGATCGTCCAAGGTGAAGTTCTTTCCCAGAGCCATGTTGGTTTTTGCTTCGACGCCGAGCTTGAGAATATGTTGAATTTCGTTTTCGAGCACATCCCGAGGGAGCCTGTATTCAGGAATACCAACTCGTAACCAGCCGCCCAGCACAGGCGCGGCCTCAAAAATGGTGACCTTATAACCTTCCAGCGCAAGATAATATGCCGCAGACAGACCCGCAGGACCTGAACCGATCACCGCGATCTTCTCTTCCCGAGGGGTTATTTCCGGAATATTAAGAGCGGAATAATCGACCTGGTCCGCAGCAAAGCGCTTAAGCTTACAGATAGAGACCGGTTGCTCTTTTTCGGCTCTGCGACAGACTTTTTCACAGGGATGAGGGCAAACCCGGCCAAGAACGCCCGGGAGCGGAAGGTTACGATAGATTAGCTCAATGGCTTCTTTATATTTACT
The DNA here is from genome assembly GCA_963843165.1 of uncultured delta proteobacterium. Lineage (GTDB taxonomy): Bacteria > Desulfobacterota > Desulfomonilia > Desulfomonilales > Desulfomonilaceae > DATJPW01. The sequence goes on from CAWJJL010000039.1 coordinate 19,068, forward strand.
CTGCTTTATTAACTGAACATAGCCCTGGACGTTAATATGCGCGGGACAAGCCACAACACAGGGGGCCCGGTCAGCTTTATCAATTACGAATGTTTGCGGAATAGTTTGGGGGAATAATCTGTAAGTCGCGGCTCGATCGCCCAGCTTCTCGTCGAATTCGTTCGGAACTCGAACCGGACATACTGTTGCGCAATCACCACAGGCTTTACAACGGTCCTTACGAATGTACCGGGACTTCTGACGGATTTTGACTTTAAAGTGCCCCTCGTCCCCGTCAATATCGTCAACTTCACTATATGACAAAAGCTCTATGTTAGGATTTTGTCCGACAGTGACCAGTTTCGGGGAAAAAATACAGGTGGAGCAGTCATTTGTCGGAAAAGTTTTGTCCAATTGGGCCATGCGGCCGCCGATACCTGTCTCACTCTCGACCAAATATACTTTGAAACCGGATTCCGCAAGATCCAGAGACGCCTGAACTCCCGCGATTCCGCCACCGACGACTAGAGCGGCGCCTACCACGTCCTTAGGCTCGGCCATACCATTACACCTTTCGAAGAGGATTTTGATCCCGACCTTGATGAGGTACTTCTATTATTACCAGTAGTAACCCCTCCTGTCAACACACGACAAATTCGACATAAGGGCATCCGGAGAAGGTTTTCGTATGTGCTTAGTCCTGAGCTTAAGACAGAGGAGCTTTAAATTCGGACGAGATTCGTCGGCGCAAATTCTGAAGGAACGCTGTATCAATGACCGGACCGGCCGCGGGTAATAACGTGCAGTTCTGGAAAAGCGGCTCCGAATCAATAGCATATCGCGCGACTGCCAATGCTTCCGCCCACATTCGAGTGCCGGGTATGGGTGAATATTCGGCGAGTTTCGGCAATGCGCCGGCTGCCAGCACACGATCAACATCCTCTTCGATCTGCTCTGCGGTTTGACCGGGAACACCCACCAGCAAGTACACGCCGATCTGATCGCCAACAAATCCGACATCTTTCAGATTTTTGACTGCTTGATAAAACAATTCAAGATTGGTTTTACCGCCTGTGCGTGAATGGAAATCATCGGAACTGCTTTCCAGGCCGATTCTTATGGTTTCAAATCCGGCCTTTTTCATGGCCGCGGCTACTTCCGGTGTTATCGCGGCCGCGTGCAGGCCATTGGGAGTGTGCCACCGCAGGCCGGGAAGTCGCTGCGCCACTACTTCCAAAATCGGCAGAGCATGTTCTCGCGCGTTCACCAGGAAGGCATCGTCATACAAAGCAATGTCTGAAATCCCGTATTTCACTACCGCGGATTCGATTTCATGGATGACATCTTCCGGATTTCGCTGAATAAACCCATCGAAAAGCCGCCGCGATGCGCAGTATGCGCAATGATACGGGCATCCACGGGACGTGATCAACGGCAAAAACTTGACGCGTTGCATTAAATCCAGAGCGGGTCTGAACTCCAGCGGAGCAGCAGCTCGATCGCGTGCAAATCCGATCCCTGTATAGCGATGCAAGGCCTGAAAGAGAACTCGTTCGCCCGGACCGGTTAATACTTCATCAGGCTGACAATTTTCACGGGCGTGATCCGGCAAAAGAGACGCGTAAATCCCGCCGAGCAATAACGGAACGCCGGGAAATGTCTCACGAAGCAATGCTATTGTCTCCCGAACTCCCGGATACCAGTAAGTCATTAAACTCGTGACCAGAATTGCCTGTGGAATCGGAATCGAGGCCAGCTCGCGGCGAATGATGTCAGGATCAACGCCGTACCGGCTGTAGGTCCGGCTTATATTTTCCAGCGGAGGCGGTTTTGGTATGGTCCTCTTTGCGAAACGACCGTGGAAATGTTTCCGCACCTTGACCGGCCTCATCTCGGGGTGGTCGGTATCGAGACAATCCACGAATCGAGGCTCCCACCCTGCTTCCCTGAGCCTGGTTGCCAGAATCAGGAGCCCCAGAGGTCTTGCCCACAAATCGTACGCCGCGAAATCGTGAATCCAGGGATTCACAAGCAGAATTTCAGGTCTCTTCATCGTTTGCTTGCCTTCGATCTATTTATATGAAATTAAACAGATCTAGGGAATGGTACTGCAACAAAGTCGCGGACAGGCAAGGCCCTTCTTTGTAGATGATGGCCAATGCACTGGCCCGAAGACAGTCTCCCGGGTTGGCAACAATCGTGGACGGTGGGAGACCATAATTATAGGAGTTTTTGCGGAGGGGCCTGGGGAGGGGTCCCGCGTAGAACGCGGGACAAAAAGCCCCTCCCCGGATCCCCTTCCAAACAAGGAGGTTTTCACCGTGTTCGGTCTTAAGGATTTGATTCAACAGGCGCAGGGGCTACAGAGCAAGATTGCCGCGCTCCAGGAAGAGCTTGCAGAAAAAGTTGTTACCGGAAGCTCCGGCGGTGACATGGTCAAAGTGGAAGCTAATGGGGCCAGCGAAATACTTTCAATAACGATTGAGAAGGAACTGCTGGACCCGGCAGATCCCGAGATGCTGCAGGACCTTATAGTAGCCGCGGTCAATGACGCGCTCAAAAAATCTCGAGAACTCATGGCTCAGGAAATGTCAAAGCTCACCGGCGGACTCCCAATACCCGGTTTGACGGTATGAATAATTCGCCACCGTCAGAGAGGTCGTCGTAATGAGTGGTCCTTTGGACACACTTATCAGTGCTCTGAAACGATTTCCCGGCGTCGGAGAAAAGACAGCCACCCGTTACGCGTTCTATATCTTGAATGAACGCGAGAACGAGATTCAGGACCTCATCGACGCAATCCGGGACGTAAAACAGAAGCTGCGCCTCTGTTCTACCTGCTATAACCTTACCGATCGTGATCCGTGCGAGATATGCTCGAATCGCAAACGGGAAAAGTCGCGCATATTGGTTGTAGAAACGCCTCTGGATCTAATAGCCGTGGAAAACTCCCGTATTTATTTCGGAATCTATCACGTGCTCCACGGGGTGCTTTCGCCCCTGGATGCGATCGGTCCCGAGGACATCCGCCTGGCCGAACTCATCGATCGAGCGCATTCCGGCCGAATCAAGGAAATCATCCTCGCTCTCAATCCCACCGTTGAAGGTGAAGCCACCGCCACATATATCCGAGATCAACTCCAGAATGCCAGTGTCAAGGTATCCCGAATTGCTTTCGGCATCCCAATCGGGGGCACCCTGGAATACGCGGACCCGCTAAGTCTTTCTATGGCGCTGGATAATAGAAAAGAAATCTGAACGCAGACGGAGAAGAAACAGTAGATGGCTGGCAAAGGACACCCCTGCCATGATCCGGTAGCGGCCGGCCTCCGCGCCGGTCGTATTCTCTGTCGTTCCCAGGCGCCGCCTCATATGCGCTAACTTTGTGTTATCGCGCATGTGATTTCAGTAAGTTATCACCCTCCCCCTTCCCCCTCCCGTCAAGGGAGGGGGATCTGGAAAACCTCTCCCCTGGCGGGAGAGGGGAGGGAGAGGGGGAGTATGAAAGCGAAATTTCGCATTTAAAGTTAGCGCATATGAGGCTCCGCCTGGGAACCCACATCTTCCGGGCTCTGCCCGGTAACTATCTGGCATTCTGGCCTATAATGGAGGCGGAGCCTCCAGGTCATGCATTCCCAGGCAGAGCCTGGGAACGAGAAGTAGAATGTCATTGCGACCCCGTTGAAAAACGTGGGAAGCAATCTCGCGGCTTTGGGGATTGCTGGTGGGACCGTCCCGCGCAGAACGCGGGATTGCCGGTCATTTTAATGGACAGGCGAGACGCCTGTCGCAACATAGACTCCTCGCAATTGTAAATCCACGCCCCTCCAAACTGAGAGGTTACGGATTCGAGCTCTTTTTTATCGTTTTCACGCTTTTGAGGAAGATGATCTCTCCACTTGGCCAATTGCCCAGCGACTCTTGCCCCATGGAATGGCAGCAGTGGATCATGCTGAAAAGCTGAAGGTGGGCGCTGATGAGAGCGCGATTCTTCTTGATTCGTTAGGAATGCACCTACGGTTTCTGGGGCGTTTGGATGAAGCGCGAGGCATCTTAAGAACGGGCTCTGAGGATCGACAAGGCCGTGTTCGGTCCGGATCACCCCAAGGTGGCAATCAGGTTGAACAATCTGGGAAGGTTGCTTGAGGACTTTGGGGAGATTGATGCCGCCGTGCCTCATCTGTCCCGAGCATTGGAGATCTGTCGAAAAGTTCTAGGTGAAGACCATCCAACCACAAAGATAATCCGGGCGAACTTGGCCGCACTGGACACGCAAGCGAAGGATGGATAATCGCTTTTTGAAGGGGGAAGATCTGCAGATTCTGTAGGGGTGGACCCGCGTGCCCGCCCGAAAAATCCTCGAGGGCGCACACATGGGTGCGCCCCTACAGATACCATTCTCACCGGTTCTTCCTTCTCGTTCCCCGGGCTCCGCCTCATAGGCGCTAACTTATGAGAGATGCACTAGTGATTTCAGTGTCTTGTCACCCTCCCCCTTCCCCCTCCCGTCAAGGGAGGGGGATTCCGAATCCCTCTCCCCTCGCGGGAGAGGGTAGGGAGAGGGGGAAATCTGCGGTCCGCAAATATGGCGGTAAGTTAGCGCATATTAGGTTCCGCCTGGGAACGCATGTGAACCGGGCTTTGCCCGGATATTCCTCACCGTGTAGGATGCGGTGACCCCGCCAAGGCGGGGTCACCACATCCTACGGAACCAACATGGACGCCGGGCCCTACATCGCTCCTCGTACCTTCAATCTGACTCATGTTCCTTCGTTCCCTCGTTCTACCAGCGACGAGAAATTCTTCTCTGCGCCCGATTTTTGGCAAGAATACGGTGCATTACACATTTCCTCCCCGAAAATCCTTGACACAGACTGGCCTGGTCCAGTACAAGACATATATGACTAACTAGTCAGTCCTTAATTGTTTCGCGGCTGACTGAATGGTTTTGGGAGGTACTGAATGGACCCGGTCTTCGAAAACGAAATCCTCGCGGTCATCGCGCGTACCAAAATCCACAAAGATACCTTCGCTATCCCCGGACTCATTCGAATCTTACAAAATGAGCTGGAAAAGCATCGAGGGGACGAAGCAGCCCTGGAAGACACAGTTGTTGTGTTCGTTGAAAGGGTCACCGAAGCGCTCGCATCATCTCCTATCTATTCCGACCCGCTCGTTCGTGAGTTGTACCGCAGCGTTTTGGATGTTGCACAGGCCGCGGGCGTGTCACGCGAGAACCTTTTGGAAGATTTGCTGTTCCAGAGCCTTCGAAGGCCATCCGATCAGGAGCCGCCCAGGCGCAGAAAACAAAAAGATGCCAGAGACAGGATCCTGCAATCCGCGCTCGATGAATTCTCTGAAAAAGGGTTCCACGCCACCACCATAGATTCCATAGCGGAACGGGCCGGCATGGCGAAAGGCACTGTTTATCGATATTTCAAGACAAAGGAAAGCCTGTTCAACGCGCTAAAAGAGGACACCATAAGCGAATTCGTCGAATTGGCCAGACAGGACCTCAGCCGCGAAGAAGACGTTCTGCGAATCATCGAGAGTGTCATCCGAATGTACCTGAGCTTCTTCGAAAAAAATTCCGCTTTCTTCAAGGTAATTGTCCAGGAACACAAAGACTTCGGCCGTGAGTTTTCCGAGAAATTTATTAACGAATTGATTCTGGCCCTGCCGGGGCTCAAAAGGCGATGCTGGAAGGCTTCCCGTACGGGTCGCCTGAAGCAGATGAATTATTTCACTGTGTTTTTCGGAATCATCGGCTTCCTGAACGGAATCATCCAGAAATGGTTACACGAGGGCGCTGAAGGTTCCTTGCTGGACGAGATAGACATTGTGAAGGAGGTCCTTTTCTACGGTTTCGTGGACCGGCCCGACAGTGTCGCGAGAAATAGTAATTTGAAGGTGATCTCATGAAATTGTCGCTGCCGTTTAAATTGAAAATTCCCCTGTTGTATGTGAATCCTCCCGTCAATCCTGATGCGGATCTTGTGGAAGAGGTATCCCGCGCCGGCGGTTTGGGCATAATAGATCATGTTACTTCCGGCGCAGTCGACTGGAACGTTTCACCTGATGTGCCACATGGCGTGCGTGTTTTGGTCAAAGATTTGGACGCATTTACGTGCCATGCCGGTGTGGTAATGGCTTTAATCCCGTTAGAGGATGCAACTAGTATCTCCGGGCTGCGGCCTGGATACCTCAAAGAACGGTCGGTCCCGGTCTTTGTTGAGGTGGGTGGAGCAAAACAGGCCCGAGAAGCCGAAGCCGCAGGGGCCGCCGGCCTTATCGCCAGGGGCAATGAAGGTCCCGGCTGGGTCAGCGAGACCTGCGGTTTTGTTTTGCTTCAGGAGATACTCCGAATCGCCACCGTTCCCGTATTTTTGCAGGGAGGTATCGGATTGCGCACCGCTGCAGGCGCGATCGCGGCGGGCGCTGACAGGTGTAGTCCTGGATGTTCATCTTTTGCTCACAAACAATTCGGGTGTGCCGCAATCCTTACAGAAATTCCTCCAGGGTCTCGGATTTCCCGCGACGGTAGTGTTGGCGGAGGCTACTGGTTCGCCGCTCCGGGTTTATTCACGCGTGGGCACCCGCGCGGTGAGGGAACTCAGGAAAATCGAAGAGACCATTGCTCCTCAAGATCATGAGTCATATCTGAACCGTCTGCGCAAAACACTCGCAAATCCCGTAGGCGCGCCCGATTCCGATGAAATGCTTCTTCCATTATCTGAGGGCATAAGCACGGCAAAGAAGTTGGCTCAGCAGTTCAATTCCGCGAGTGAAATTGTTGCTGAGTTCGGCAAATGGATGTCCCCGCGGAAACAAGCTTGGCCGTTTTCAGCGGATTCAGCTCTGGCATCCGAGCATCGGACTCGTTTCCCTATTGTTCAAGGCCCGATGGCGCATGTGAGCGACAATCCTGATTTTTTAGGTTCGATGTTCCAGGCCGGCGCTCTCCCGTTCATGGCTATGGGCAATATGCCCGAAGGGATTGCGGCCGAAGGGCTGGCGCTCGCACGGGAAAAGACCCAGGGGAATTTCGGCGTGGGGCTCATCGGTCTGGAAGTGAACCGTCATTGCTATGAGCGCCATCTTGAAATTATGAAGCAGGATCCTCCGCGCTTCGCGATCCTGGCGGCAGGAAGCGTGGATCTCGCCCGGCAGATAGAAGACATGGGTATCGGCTGCTATTTGCACTGTCCGGCCCCGTCGATGTTATCTGAGGCCCTGAAAGCCGGACTCAGGCGATTTGTTTTCGAAGGTTGCGAATCCGGCGGCCATATTGGGACCCTGGGGAGCCTGGATCTATGGAACGCAAATTTAATCGAACTCGAGGCCGCGGCAGGTAAGGGACTCCCGTTGGACGAAGTTCGGGTCCTTTTTGCAGGTGGAATAGCTTCGCCCAGAGCCTCGGCTTTTCTGGCCGGCATGGTAGGCGACCTCGCTTCCAAGGGTCTCAAAGTTGGGCTTCAGCTAGGAACCGCATATCTCGCCACTAAGGAGGCGGTGGCAACCTGCGCTATTACACCGACTTATCAGAAGCTTACTCTTGAAAGCGACCGGACCGCGGTCATAGGCGGCACCGTAAACACCAGGGCCCGCGCCGCGGGATCGCCAATGGCAGCTGCCCTGATCCGTAACGAATTGGAAAGACTCAGGACAGGGATTCCGTTGCGGGAACGTAAAGAGCTTTACGAAAAGGATAATCTTGGAGCGCTAAGGCTTGCGAGCAAAGGCTGCGCCATAGACCCTGAGACCGCGACCTGGGATTGCCCGGTCTTCTGCGATCTACCCTCGGAAGAGCAACTGGAACGCGGTCTATATTTGATGGGTCAAGTGGTCTCGCTTCTGGATGCGCCTTTAACAGCAAAACAGCTCCACGAGGAAATCATCGAACAAGGCCGCTGTATCTTCCAAGAGCAGGCAGATGTGACACAGAGCGAAGTTGAAATGACGCGGTTAGTGGCTGAGCCTGCTGTGGAAATGGAATATGGCGAGGAACCGATAGCGGTGATCGGAATAGGTCTCCGTTTCCCTGGTTCTGATTCGCCGAAGACTTTTTGGGAGCAGATCCTCAGTGGTCGCTCCGGCATCAGTGACGTGCCCACGGAGAGATGGGGTGATCCGAACCTGTACTATGATCCGGATCCGAAGGCGCCGGATAAAACCTATTCCAGAATTGGTGGGTTTGTAAAAGACTTTCAGTTTGATCCCCTGAAGTATCGCATTCCGCCGTCGGTAGCCAAACAGATGGATCGAACCCAGCAGATGGCAATCGCGTGCGTCGGCGAAGCATTGGCTGACGCTGGGCTGTCGCCGGAAAAACTGATGGGCCAAAAGGTAGGGATCATCCTGGGGAACAGTATGGGTGGCGAAAGTACCGATTTATTCGCCCAGCGAGTCAATTTCCCCAAAACTCTGGGTTATCTGAATCAAACTCTGGCCGCTTTGGACCTGGATGCGTCGACTAAAGAATCCGCGATCGAGGCGTTTCGCTCCAGTTACTTGGCGGATTTACCGGATATCACGGAAGATTCTTTGCCGGGCGAGTTGGCCAACGTGATTTCCGGGCGGGTCGCCAACGTATTCAATTTGGAAGGCCCCAATTTCACTGTGGATGCTGCTTGCGCCTCCTCTATGGCAGCGGTTATGAACGCGGCAGCGGCACTGAAAGACGGGAAAATAGATTATGCTGTTACCGGCGGGGTTGACGCTTCTATGCACCCGTCTTCTTTCGTGAAATTCTGTAAGATCGGCGCTCTTTCCCCGGACGGCAGTCGGCCTTTTGATGAGGCGGCGAACGGTTTCGTAATGGGCGAGGGTGCTGGAATAATGGTCCTGAAGCGGCTCTCCGATGCTTTGCGTGACGGCGACCGGATTTATGGGACCATTGTAGGGATCGGCTCCTCATCCGACGGCCGAGGAAAGGGAATCACAGCCCCGAATGAAGCTGGGCAGGTGCGGGCCATTAGAAATTGCCTGGAAGCTTACGACATCGACCTCCGCTCCATCAGCCTGATTGAAGCGCATGGGACCTCGACGCCGGTGGGCGATAAAACCGAATTGACAGTGCTGGATAGGATTTTCAAAGAAGCCGGTATGGATTCCGGCTCAGTCGCTATCGGATCGGTCAAGTCTCAGATAGGTCATCTCAAGGCAGCCTCAGGATCCGCAGGAATAATAAAGGTCCTCTTGAGCCTGCATCATCGAATGTTGCCGCCCACGATAAATGTGAATCAACCGAACCGCTGCATCGACTGGGATTCTTCGCCACTGTTCCTGAGCACCAGGCCTCGGCCTTGGGAAACAAACAACGGATATCCCCGAAGGGCAGGAGTCAGCGCATTCGGCTTTGGTGGGACAAATTTCCATATAGTGCTGCAGGAGCATTTGCCGGGCGTTGGGTACGTGCAAACCAACCAGGCCAGGACAGACCGACGGACCCTTCTGCAGATGTCTGTCCCAGAAAAGACCATCGAGTTCTCTCGACCGGACTGGCCGCGTCCGCCGGAGATGCATCTTGAGGCTCAAGCGTGGGTGCTCGGTGGGAGCGATCCCCAAAATCTCGCGGCTAACGCTGAAGAGATTCTCCGCGAGCTTACGCCGGCAAATGCCGCCCAACTCGCTGCTCTACACCGAGAGCGAGCCGCGGGATTCGAGATCCGATGCGGATTTTCAGCCTCGACCGTTGATGCGACGGCGGAAAAACTGGCTCGGCTGAAGGATGGCTTGTCTAACCCGGCCAAAATGCCGCCTTCTCAAGGCGCGGGGAATTCATGTTTGTCAGGGGACATTCTGATAAAGCCAAGGGAGGGATAGCATTCGTCTTTCCCGGGCAGGGCTCACAATATCCATTTATGCTCAGAGACCTTGCAGAGCGCTTCCCCGTTGTTGCCCACACACTACATGAGGCCGATGAAATTTTACGGTCCCTCGGTCTTTCCGCGGTGACTGATGCGATATATCCGATCATCGAAGATGGCGCTGTTGCTGAAGCGGACAGTCTGAAAGATACCCAGCGGCTTCAGCCGATGATTCTGACTGCCAATACCGCTATTTTCAGGCTTCTCTCCCAAATGGGCGTGTTCCCAGCTGCGTGCGCAGGCCATTCTCTTGGCGAATACGCCGCTTGCGTAGCTGCCGGGGTTTTTTCCTTCAGAGATGCCCTGGAAGCCGTGGCAGTGCGTGGCCGAGAGATGGCGAGGGTCAGCATTGCGGACCCTGGCCTCATGATGAGTATTCCCGCGGATGCTCGACTGGTCGAAGAAGTTTTGGCTGAGGTGGATGGTTACGTAGTTGCTGCGAATAAGAATTCTCCGAAACAGACGGTCATCTCAGGTGAAACCGCGGCGGTAAAGAAGGCGGCGGAATTGTTCAAAACCAGAGGTCTTGAAGGCATCCTGTTGCCGGTTTCCGCAGCATTTCATTCGGGAGTTGTCGCGCCTGCTCGTGAACCCTTCATGAAAACCCTGGAAAAGCTCACCATCAACCCGCCTTCAGTGCCCGTGATCTCCAACGTGACCGGCGATTTTTATCCTGTAGGGCCGGCCGCGCCGGCTAGGATACGCGATCTTTTGGGCAAGCAGTTCGCAGCGCCGGTGGAATGGGTGAAAACCCTCAGGCGCCTTTATAGCGAAGGGATTCGAATCTTCTTGGAATGCGGTCCAAAACGGGTCTTAACTAACCTAACCCAGGACACGCTTCCCGCGGACGCGTTGGCCTTGCCCTCCAATCATCCAAAAAAAGGCGGCATGGTCCAGCTAATGGAAACATTGGCCGCGCTCATTGCAGAAGGTGTTTCCGTCGATTTTGCCGCTGCTGAGGCTTTCCCGGAAACCGCCAAGACGCCGCATCGCCAAAGACCGGCGTTAAAAATTGTAAAGAGATCCGAGCCAACAGTCAGGGATGACGTGACCCCGGCCGCTGCACAGCCGGCCGGTCTCCTGGATGGTCTGCTTGATGACGAACTTCGACGGATTGCATCTCAACAGGAATTTGCTCGATTCCTGGAAATTCAGGGCGAGCCTGTCAGGGCCCTTATCAAATCCGGTTTTCAGACATTTGTCACGAATGTGTTGCCGCTGGAAAAGACCGCTATGCAAGTGAAATCCGAAGGGATGGATTTCGCGCCGGTGGTTATTAGCGGAATTGCCGCGGGACTGCCCAGTGATGTTCGTTTTCCCTTTGATCGAGAAACGCTGGATGAGCTTATCCAGGGTCATAACTATATCAAGAAAGTCCGCCCGGAGACCCGGCAGAGCATGCTCGAAAAGAATGTGGAACGTCTGATCAAGGGGCCTTCCGGCGAAGTGGAGACGCAGGTGGTGAACGATGTCTCCGGGGTTATCAAACTGGCAGGCTTCTTCTCCGAAGACGATATTATCGAGCAGTACGGCTTTGAAGAGAGGGTCGTCCGGGCTATGGATGTCACCACCAGGCTCGCTGTCGCCGCCGGCCTGGAGGCGCTCAGAGACGCGGGCATACCGTTGGTCCGCTTGACCCGCACCACTACAACCGGTGGGGAGCTGCCTGATTCGTGGGCATTGCCGCCGGATCTTAGGTCCGAAACCGGCATCATATTTGCCTCGGCTTTTCCCGGCATGGCATCGCTGGTGGATGAGGTTACTCGTCAGACTGCGGCCCGCTACGGTTCGGGCGCCAAGAAGAGATTAATCGACTTCTATACCGGATTGGTCGGGCGTATTCACGATGACAAGGAACGGGAGCGCATCACAGGGTGGTTCTCTGAAGAGTTTTCTCAGCTGAATCCTGCCGAATCCGACGAACTTTACACGTTCAACAGAGATTTTCTTCTGAAGGTGATCGGAGTGGCGCACGGCCAATTGGCTCAGTTCATCAAAGCTCAAGGTCCGGCCACTCACGTGGATGCGGCGTGTGCAGGCACTACTCAGGCCATTCTTGTGGCCAGGGACTGGATACGCACGGGTCAGGCCAAGCGAGTCATTGTGATAGCCGCGGATGATGCAGCCGGCAAAGCGCTTTTCCCGTGGATAGGCACCGGATTTCTCGCCATGGGCGCCGCGACGACGAGCGGCAATGTGGGTGAAGCCGCTCTGCCTTTTGACGATCGCCGCCACGGATTGATAATCGGCTCGGCAGCCGCCGGTATAGTGCTGGAAAGCAATGAGCTGGTCAAGAAACGCGGCATGGAGCCGATAGCCTCAATCGAGACCGGTGTTATCGCCAACAGCGGTTATCACGGCACCAGGCTCGATGTGGAGCACATCTCATCCGTGCTGCAAGGGATGATGACCAAGTGGGAAAGGCAAAGCGGTCTTTCCAGGGACCAGCTCGCGCAAGATGTTTTCTTCATGTCGCATGAGACGTACTCACCCAAGCGGGGCGGAAGCTCGGCCGCAGAGGTGCGGGCGCTCCGTGATACATTCGGCGAAAAAGCAACATTGATCCCTATCGCCAACACAAAAGGTTTTACCGGTCATACTATGGGAGCGGGCGTGGAAGATGTGGTGGCCCTGCGATGCCTTCAGAAACGTACGCTGCCGCCCATTCCGAATCTCAAACAGCCTGACCCGGAATTCTCCGATCTCAATTTGAGCCGAGGCGGTTCTTGTGCTGCGAATTATGCTCTCAGACTTGCCGCCGGGTTCGGTTCGCAAATCGTGGTGGCCTTGTACAAGGCAGTGAGCCGTGAAGAAAACCGGATCGTGGATCTTGCCGCTCATAGGAACTGGTTGAAGTCCATCACCGGATACACCGATCCCATAGTCTCCGTTGAAGACCGCACTTTGAAGGTCTCCGAGCGTGTGGCCAGGCAAGAAACCCGACCGTACGGAGTCGGGAATTCGGGCATCCGCAATTAGTGAAGCCCAAGTTGATATGCCTGGTCAGAAGACCGGCGGTTCGCAAGAGGTGAGAGAAAAGATACTTGCTCTATTGGCTGAAAAAACCGGTTACCCGGCTGAAATGCTCGACACCGGACTCGATCTGGAAGCGGACCTGGGAATTGATACCGTGAAACAGGCTGAGTTTATCTCGGAAGTGAGAGAAGCCTTTGATATTCCTCGTATCGAAGGCCTCAAGATCGCGGATTTTCCCACCATCGAGCACATAATTAATTTTGTTCTTCAGCACGTTAACGCGTCCGAGCCGATGGGTGGCGACTCTGATGAGGTTTCTGGCCAGGCTGAGGGCGGCCGCACGGGGGATGAAGCTCAGATCAGGGAAAAGATTCTGTCCTTGCTGTCGGAAAAGACCGGATATCCCGCGGACATGCTTGATACCGGGCTCGACCTGGAAGCCGACCTCGGCATTGATACAGTCAAGCAGGCGGAATTCATATCTGAGATCAGAGAAGCGTTTAACATCCCTCGCATCGAGGGTCTGAAGATCGCGGATTTCCCCACGATCAACCATATTATCTCGTTTGTGATTGAACGAACAAACCAGGGCGGTCAAGCGGCTCGTAGCCCATGCGGAAGAGAAGAAGGCGGTCGCTTTGCCTGTCGCGGAAGCTGATGTGCGGCTCCTGGAAGCAAGGCTTGTGTACCTGCCGCCGCTGGAGGCAGTCCCGGCGCCGATGGTGGACGAGGTCATCATTGCAGGTGGACCGGCGGCTCTTGTGAAAAACACCGAGGCCGCGCTGAAATCAGCGGGCTATCATTCCATTGTGCAGGTGACCGAACCCGAGATCCCGAAAGCATTGCAGACAAACGCATCGGGGTTATCAACCTCTTCCCTATTGAAGATGATATGTCCCCGAAAAAGACTTTCCAGCTATGTCTGTCGCTGGCGCATACGTTTGAGACGGGTCCTGTGTTCCTTGTGTCCGCGGTCTCTGAGGACGGCGCGTATGGTTTTGAGAACCCCACAGCGGAAGGATACAAGGCAGGGATCGTTGCAGGAGCGACGAAATCCTTTGGTCGTGAGTATCCGGACTCTCGGGTGCGTATGTTGGACCTCCATCCGGATCTCAAGCGGGTAGATAAAGCAGGGCTGATCGTGCGCAGCCTCCGGGAGGGTTTCCCGCTCGAGACAGCCGTGGGAGCTGACAATAGGCTCGCGACAATCCGACTGGTCCCGCACGTGGACGAGATAGCGGAGCCTGGGACCCGGCCGGGTGACGTGGTCCTCGCAAGCGGCGGAGCCGGCGGCATTACAGCCGCGTGCATTCGAAGGCTGGCTGAGCAGCACCCGCTCACATTCGTGATCCTTGACCGGACATCGCTGTCCAAGCGCAGCGAGGAGCTGGCCGCATTCGGGCCGGAGCAATGGGAAGCAGAGAAGAAGCGCATCGTGGGGCGGATGAAACGGGACGGGACCGCGCCTACACCGGTGATGGTCGAGCGGGAGCTTGGCGCGTTGAAAGCCGAAGCCGATGCTTTCCGCAATATCCGGGAACTCAAGGCGCTCGGCTCCGAAGTGATCTTCCGGTCCGTTGACATACGGGACCGCGAGGTCGGTTGACCGTGCCATCAAGGAAGCAGGGGAACTCTGCGGTCGGATTGACGTGGTGATTCACGCAGCGGGGATCGACATCAGCCGAGCCCTCAAGAGCAAATCCATCGAACAGATTGAAAATGTGGTTTCCGTGAAGGTGGACGGCATGTTGGCGATTCTGGAAGCGCTCAAGCGCCGAGATCTGCCCCCGCGTCGGATCGTCGGATTCGGAAGCGTCGCCGGCCGATTCGGGAACCTCGCGCAGATCGATTATTCCGCGGCGAATGACGGGCTTGCCCACATGCTTCGCTGGGCGGATAAAGAGTTGGACGCAAAGTCATCCATTATCGATTGGGCCCCTTGGTCTCAAATCGGGATGGCTACGCGGGGGAGCGTCCAGCTCACTCTCGAAGCCGCGGGCATAGACTTCGTCGCGCCTCAGCAGGGGATCGAATTCCTGTTCCGAGAGGTGGGACGCACCTCGCCTGCGCAGGAAATGATGGCCGCGGGCCGGATGGGACCGTTTACCCCAGATGCGTTCGAGATTCCGGGATCTCAGCACATTACAGAGGCCGTGTTTGCAGGACAGCAAGCGCGGATCGAAAGCTTAGTTCCTGGTGAATTCGTACGGGCAAAGGTGCAGCTCGATCCTGGGCATCCGCTGCTGAACGATCACCGCATAGACCGGGCCGCGGTGCTCCCTGGCGTGGGTGGGTTAGAGATCATGCGGAGCGCTGCGGCTCTGCTCAATCCGGAGGCAAAAACCGCGAATTTTGAACAGGTCCGGTTCCGGAGCCCGCTAAAAATATTCAAGAAAGAGCCTTTTGAAGCCGAGGTTGAGGTCGTCCGGAACCGAGGAACTGCAAATAAGGCCGCTGTTTACGATTGTAAAATTATTTCATGGTTTGTGGACAACGAAGGCCGAAAATTGGGCTCCCCAAGGCTTCATCATCAGTGCCGACTTGTGGTTGGGAAAGTTAAAAAGGCCGAACAAGTGGATTTCGAGACCTGGCCCGAACAGGTGCGGATCGTCAATCAAGATATCTACTCGATATTCTTTCATGGGCCTGCCTTTAGGTTTCTCGATCATGTGACAGCAAATGGAAACGGGAAATCAATCCGATTCCGATACGCTGATTCGGATGAACGAGCAGCCATGTTCACCAGCCCCGTTCCTGCAGCCATTGAGGCGGCATTTCAGGCAGCGGCCGCGCTTGGCATGGAATCCAGGGCGATAATGGCGCTCCCCACGGGCATAGGCAAGGCAACAATCTATTCCCAGGATTCTCTCCCCTGGGATGGACAAGCTGGTCGCCAGAGATCAGGCCACGCTGGAGGGACCCGAAGAAAGGGCTGTCCTGACTTTTGACGGCATCATAAGGGACCGGGAAGGCAATACGATCATACGCCTTGAAAATATCGAAATGATAGAGCTGGAGACATCCAAAGGATTTCCCGCACGCATTTTCGAGAGCTTCCAGCCGGTTGCGGAAGTGGTCAAGAAGCTGGAAAAGAGGCCCAAAGCCTTTTTAAAGGAAAACCTCGATAAGGATGAGGTCCGAGAGCATGCGTCTAAAACCGTGCCGAAAAGGGCCAATGAGTGGCTCGCAGGCCGTGTGGCCCTGAAACAGACGGTTCAGAGGGCGCTTGCTTCCAATGGTGACAAAGCGCCGGACCGAAACACGATACGCATAGTTCAGGACGATCTTGGCAATCCATCCGCAGAGATAGCCGGAAAACCCGGAGACCGATTGAACGAGATTTCGCTTTCCCATTCCAATGGCATGGCCTTTGCCGCGGCATCGATTCCGGGCGCATTCCAGGGACTGGGCGTGGACATCGAAAAAGTGGAGAAACGCAAGAAAGCCTGGATAAATGACTACTTCACTCCGGAAGAGGTCTCGTCCGCGGGCGATAATCACTACCAATCGGTTCGACTGACGATGCTCTGGTCGCTCAAGGAAGCCTTTGTAAAGGCAATCGGCGCGGGCCTTAGATTCGACTTGCGAGATATACAAGTGAACCTTCCGGATAATCCGGGCCTGGCCAAAGATCGATCTCCTAAATGAAGCCGCAGAACGCCTTGACAGCATTGATACAGACAAAATTGATGCCCGAGTGGAAGAACAAGGCGAATACATCGTTGCCCGCGTAATGATAAGAAAGTAGGCAACGAGTTTCTGGGGAGGGCGTTTTTGCAAAAACGCCCTCCCCAGGCCCCTCCCCAAAAACTTCTAAATGGCTGGCGGCAACATCTAGGCGGGCGATAGGGGTAGGAACAGCCGGTTTCCCGGCCGCTCCCCCCTCCGAACCGTACGTGCGGATCTCCCGCATACGGCTCTCCAGTCGGTGGTTCACCGCCGAGCGGATTGACAGGCCAGGACATGGGCTGTGGTAAGGAAGTACAGCCCGTGTTCGGCAAAGTAGGCATTTGGCCAGCGCTGATGGTCAGCCCCTCGACCCCCGTCCTTGGCCGCCGCGACGCTTGCGGAGGATGCTGCGCAGGCGCATGCGGGTCCATCCATCCAAGCGTACGAAAGTGGAACGGGGGCCATGTTGGAAATAGTCGAACCAACCGTGGAGGGTCTGATTGATGTCCGAGAGAATCGCACACAGACTAGAGCCGTGATTTCGCCGCGTCTTGGCACGGATGGAGTCTTGAAGCTTCTTGAGACTTTTGGGGCGGGGCCAATGCTTACCCCGTTCAAAATGATACCCCAAAAAGTCAAAGCCGCCCGGACAACTCGCATCCACGATGCGGGTTTTGGTCGGGTGCAGCGTCAAACCGGCCGAGGCCGTCCATTGCTGGACCAGCGCCAGAGCCGCAGAAGCGTGAGCCTCTGTGCCACAGAGGATGACGAAATCGTCAGCGTATCGGACCATGGCGATGCCGGCCTGTGCCATGAGATGGTCCAGAGGGTCAAGGTAGATGTTCGACAGAAGCGGGCTCAGAACGGCTCCTTGTGGAGTCCCCGTTTCCGGCGTCCAGCCTTCTACCGTGTCCATGACACGCTGGCGCAGGAACGAATCGACGAGAGCCAGGACCGGAGAATCGGCAATCTTTTCCAGAAGGCGGGCCATGAGCAAAGCATGGGGAATCGTGTCGAAATAGGACTTAAGGTCCGCATCCACGACAAACGTGTAACCCTGTCCAAGCAGGGCATCCACGCTACGCAGAGCGTCTTTGCAGCCACGACAAGGACGAAAGCCATAGCTCGTTTCTGCAAAGTCCTTCTCGAAAATCGGTTCCAAAACATTGCACAGCGCGAAGACACCCCCTTGATCTAGACCGTCTATGAAATTGCCGTTTTTCTGAACCTGGGAACGAGATGAAATTTGGAGAAGTGATCGCACCGATGTTAAGTTACCAAACGACGGCTAACACGCCATTCGCCCGGACGCGGCAAACAGCGCCGGGATTAATTCTGCGTTAGTTTTATACGAAGGAACCAAAATGAATACGCTGGAAATCAAGAAAATGAGCAGAATTGAGCGACTTCAGGCCATGGAGGCCCTTTGGGATTCGCTTATTGATGAAGAATCCGAAATCGAGTCCCCTGGATGGCATCGAGACATCCTGGAAGAGAGGAAAATAAAGATCGAAAACGGCCAAACCGAATTCATTTCTCTTGAAAAGTTGAGGGCGAGTCGCAAATCATGAGAGTGAAAGATGTCGTCATATTGAAAGAGGTTGCTGATGACATGAACGACGGAAAAGCCTTTATGATCAAAGAGAATCCGGTGTTGGTGATTACTTTTGGGACAGTCTACTGGCCGATATCGAATCATTGATAATCCATGCAGGCATTCATAACAGAAAATATGGTCTTCATCGAATGCTTGCCAAGCGATTTCCTTATGCCATTTATTACGAAGTCGTGGATGAAATTGCCTATGTTGTCGCTGTGTTGCCTATGCGTCGTAATCCTGCATGGATTAAGAGAAGACTGGAAGGAAGAAGCTGATAAAAAGCTTTTGGCCGACAATGAGCAGGCCAAAAGCGACGAAGAAATTTCATGCATTTTCACCACGCCCCAAGCCCTGCTCCAATTTCCGGAATGACGCAGACAATTGGAGGCCATAGAATGCGTGCAGTGACATTAACATTATCTTCTCGTGAAGAGACTAACCGGCGATTCCTTAAAGCATTTGACGGAGAACAGCAAGGAACGTTTATAACGTTTCGAGTCTCCCGCGCTTCTTTTCAAGGTGCTCACGGGCAAACGTTGGGAGCTGCTGAAGCTTATGACCGGAGCGGGGCCAATGTCCATTCGTGAGGCGGCACGGAGGCTCGGACGAGACGTGAAAGCTGTTCATGGCGATGTGCGCGTGCTTTTGAACACCGGCATACTGCAAAAGACCGACAACGGCCTAATGGAATTCCCCTTTGATGCCGTGCACGTTGATTTCACACTGAAAGCCGCGTGAATAATGAGCTGCACTCCGAAAGGGCTTGGATGAAAGCTTTTCCATTACAACAATCCGATGGCGACCGGCAAGATGCCGGTCCTACTGGTATTTTATTAATTCGTTGTTTCGTTTTGTGACATGGCGGTTCGCGGAATCGGAAGATGCCTTAGAGAAGCTCGCTGATGAGGCGATTGCGGAAAAGCGGCAAGGCAAGACAACTCCGCATGACCTAGACCGTCTAGGAAGCATCCGCCTTAAGAAAAAAGGACGCTGACCCAAGCGCATTAAGCGCAAATAATGTCCAAGTCTGCTATACTCTCACCCAGCGTATAACACCGGAGAAGACGATGGTTGAGACAATCGAAGCAATCTTTGACGGCGAGGTGCTGCGTCCCGAGAATCCGCTAACACTGGAGCCCAATACGCGCGTCCGGGTTACGGTCGAAACCTTGGAACCGAATACACGAGAATCGACATCTTTCCTGGAGACGGCCCAGTCTCTAAATTTAGACGGCCCGTCGGATTGGGCCGAAAACATTGATTCCTATCTTTATGGTGGAGAACCCAGGCATGAAGGCTGAAGTATTCCTAGATACTTCCTATGCCATAGCGCTTTCTTCCACGAATGACTTTTTTCACAAACAAGCTATCGAACTGGCCGATCAGGTAAGAGCATCAGGCGTTCGGCTGGTAACCACACGAGCCATTATATTAGAAATCGGCAATGCCCTATCCAAACAAAGGTATCGGCGGGCTGCCGTGAAACTGTTGGATGCACTGAAAGCCGATTCGACGGTGGAAATTCTCCCCCTCTCTGAACAACTCTACGAACGCGCTTGGCGCTTGTATGGTGAACAGGCGGACAAAGAGTGGAGTCTGACCGATTGTGTCTCCTTTGTTGTGATGCAGGAGCGAGGGCTGACCGAAGCTTTGACTGCCGACGAACACTTCCAACAGGCGGGTTTTCAGGCGCTCATGCGGTAGCAGATCACGGCCCATTCTGTGCATATATCGTATGAACTCTGGTGTTGAGCACAACAAATAAGGCATCTCATGGACAAGGATAAAGACTCGACTCAATCAACTGCGCAGGACACAGAAACCATTCTCAAGGAGCTTGCGGCAAATTCTAAAACACCTCTTAGCCCGTTGCTGCTCCAACCATCTTATGTCGGGATAGCCACTTTCTTCCGTTTGCCGCATCAAGCTGATCCGGCAAATCTGGAGATTGCGCTAATCGGCGTACCCTATGATGGGGGATTGACCGGGCGCACAGGAACCCGCGGCGGGCCACGTGCTGTTCGAGACGCTTCATGTGTTGTCGGCGGTTACGAGCACCAGACGCAAATCATGCCTGCATTCATATGCCGCTGCGCGGATATGGGCGACGTGCTCATACACAATCGTTTTCATCATGATGAAGCAATCCGCGAATTGGAATCGTATTACAGCAGACTCATTGCCGCGGGTGTCGTGCCTGTGACGTGTGGCGGCGACCATTCGATAACATTTCCGATTCTGAAGGCAATCGGAGCAAAACAGCCGGTCGGATTGATCCATTTTGATTCACACTGCGATACAGCAGGCGACATGCACGGAAGCAGGTTTCACCACGGCGGACCCTTCCGGCAGGCGGTCGAAGCAGGAGTGCTTGATCCCCGGCGTACAGTGCAGATCGGCATTCGAGGCAAAGGCGAGTTGATATGGTCTTTTTCTTATGAGAGCGGAATGCGGGTAATTCATGTGGAGGAATTCTATGAACTGGGCTGGAAGAAGGTGGTAGAGGAAATCCGCGGGATCGTAGGCGCCGGGCCCATTTATCTGAGCTTTGATATTGATTGCCTGGACCCCGCTTATGCTCCCGGGACCGGTACGCCCGAGGTCGGTGGTATTACGAGCTTCGAAGCCCAGCAGGTGATCCGCGGTTTGCGTGGTCTGAATTTTGTCGGTGGTGATCTGGTGGAAGTTTCGCCGCCATTTGACAGCGCGGGTATCACTGCACTGGCCGGAGCGGACCTTCTTTTCCAGATCTTCTGTGTCGTCGCAGATGCCGTGGCGAAGCGGAACGCGGACAAAAGCGAGAATTGAAAGATTCCCAAACGGAGTTGCTGAGATAGAGGTGTGTGCATTGAGTGAACGAAAGATTTTCGGAGCATGGAATGAATGGGGCAAATTGCGGGAAGCGGCTCTAGGCTATGTGGATGATCTGGCCGAGCCGGAATATATACCCGCTCTCGTCTGGGTGTCCGAAGAAGGAAAAGAGGCCCTTAGAAATAAGCCAGGAGAGCTGACACGAGAAGCTTTTCCTGAGATTGCCAAGAAAATAAATTATACGCTTGATAGATTGGAAACGGTGCTCAGAGAACACGGGGTCACGGTCCACCGCACCAAGCCGATTCCGGATGGTTTTGATGAAGAAAAAGAATATCTGAAGAATGTGCAAAAAGGCAGTTATACTATAGGAGGTGCAGATTTTTTCAGGGTGCTGGGCACACGCGTGCTTCTTCTGAATTCATTTCATTTGCCCTTCAGACGAAGCAACATATGGTCTGTCCGCAGAATGCTGGAACCTCTTCTCGAAGGTAACAACGCCACCTACATTGCGACCCCGCCGCCATCTCCGCATTATACCCGCGACGATCTTTACCTGGAAAACGGCGATATCATGGTCGATGGTCATAACGTGTATGTCGGAATGTCGGGAAATGCTACAAGTCCGAAGGGTGTGGCGTGGTTGAAGCAGTTGCTCGGCGATGATTATCGGGTTCACATAATCCGGCTCCAGCCCTACCTCTTTCATCTCGATTGGCTGCTGAGCCTGAATCGCCCGGGGCTACTAACGTATTGTCCCGAGGCCTTGATAGACCCTCTTCCCGAACCACTGAACAAATGGGACAAAATTGAAATTGGACCGGATGAGGTTGCCAGCGCGAATAATCTGAGCATTGATGAAAACACTATAATAGTAGCCGAGCACCATACACGAATTGCCGAAGCCTATTCGAAAAAGGGCATGCACGTTATCACTATCCCGGCAAAGGAGACGATCGATTACGGTTCCGGGCCGCGATGCCTTACAGCGATTCTTCGACGCGATCCGTAGGGAGGCAATATTACTCCTGATCAGGAAACTCTTAGATGGTTGCGGAGAAGCAAGGGAGTGGCGAGAGGATCGTTTACCCTCAAGTAAGCTTAAGTACGATATTATAGAGTTCTTTGGAGTTGGCCGAGGGGCGGTTTCTTGCAAGAAAGAGCTCCCCGGAGATCTAACAGAGCTAAGAAGTAATCAGGAGGCGTTTTCTTGCGCTGGGGAATTCTGGCGAATCTGGCAGTGATTTTGATCGTAAGCGGGCTCGTGCTCTTTTTGGTGTTCAGCGCGTCCATCAAGCGAGCCGCGATTGATGCCAAAATCCAGGACTCCAACGCCCTGGCAGATCTTATCGAGAATCAGGTCCTCAAAGCAGAATCTTCCGAGAAACTGTGGGATAAAGTTCGAAGCGTATGCGCCGGACGCACGGGATTAAGACTGGCTCTGTACGGGGCAGGTGGAAAGGTTCTGGGAGGGTGCGGAATCAGCCCCGGCTTGGAAGCGCCTACGCAATCCGATGCGGCTCATCGAGTGTGGGTTACAGGAGCCGATTGGCCCTGGATCCTCTTCCAGGATATGAGCGTAGTGGTCGATCGGACAGGATCATTTCCTCATGGGGTGCAGTCGGTCAGACTCTTCCTGGATATTCCTTCATCAGTATTTGCGCCTGCATGGAAGTTCTTCGCAGCATATCTAACGCTGACTCAGTTGACGCTTTTCCTTCTCGGTTACATCCTGTTCCACAGAACCGTTATTGGACCGGTCAGAGAAGTCGCTCAACTGGCTGAAAAATCCTCGGGGATAACAGAAATTGCCAGATTTCCGGATACATTGAGCTTGCAGGGGGACATTCAAAAGATCTCGGCGGGTCTCAAGAACATGATCGTCAAGATCGTTGACGATCGTGAAAAAATGGAAAAGCTCGTCGAGCAGTTGAGCGAGATTAATCGCGATTTGCAGGCTGCCCAGCAAGGATTGATCAGGTCGGAAAAACTGGCCAGCGTGGGAAGACTCGCTGCGGGTGTTGCGCATGAAATCGGAAATCCGTTGCAAATACTTTTAGGCTATATTGAGCTGTTGGGTCGCGGAGCCGATCCGGAGCAGCGCCGGGAGATCCTGCCGAGAATGGAGCAGGAACTCAGGCGAATTCATGAGATACTCAGACGTCTGCTGGATTTCGCTCGACCTATCCAAAGTAACATAGTTGAGTGCGACGTTAATGAGCTGCTCAAGGACTGCGCGGCACTGGTTAAGGGACGTAAGGGTTTTCATCACGTGGAGTTTTTGTATGAACTGGACCCGCAGGCGTCCCGCATCTGACTGAGCCCGAGAAGATACGGCAAGCAGTGGTAAACCTGGTGATCAACGCGGCAGACGCCACCGGCCAGGGCGGAAAGATAATGCTTCGCACACGGACGCATGACAATAATGTCGAAATCGAAATCGAGGATAATGGGTGCGGGATTTCCGCGGAAAATTTGGAGAAGGTTTTTGATCCTTTTTTCACGACAAAAGAACCTGGAAGAGGCACAGGCCTGGGATTGGCGGTTTGTTTGGGACTAGTGGAATCGTTGGGAGGTTCCATGAATTTAGCCTCCGAAGAAGATCGTGGCACTACAGCCTTGTTAAAGTTGCCGGTGCAAAAAAAAGAACCGACTGTGAAGAAATGAGCCTACCAGGGTACCAGGGACAAATGACGGAATCGTACAATGAAATTCTGGATCTCTTGGATCGCCGAGGGCTCCTGAAAGAGCGGCTTCCATTCACACCCGCGCTATTGGAAGAGGCTGTTTTTCTGGCATACAAAATGAGGCTGATCACTCAGGGAGGAGTGAAGAAATATTTGGGTTTGGATCGCGAAGGCCTGAGGAAAATCATCAATGAGTGGAACAGCGGTGACGAGGGAAACTGCACCTGCCGTATGGCCAGAAACCCGTTTGCGGCCGAAGATTGAAATCCGGCTGGGCCCCATTGCATGTAGAATGAGATCTTTCCGGAAATGGATTATTGCATTAGCTCCGTTTGTGGGGTGAGAAACGACTTTCAGAAAGAGGACCATCAGGGGGAAAACCCTTTTGCAACCCCGCGTTTCGCGGGGTTCCCCCTGCCCCTCTTTCCGAAAACTCCCAAATGGCTGGCGGCAGGGTAACCTGGGTGCCCCACAAAAACATCTCTGCCCTTGAGCAACTGAATACCTGCAATGAGAAAGGTAAACTGCTGGAGTGGGATGGATCACATTCTTTTGGTCTCCGGATTCTCTGCGGAGCAAAATACACAATCCATCCGAAAATAGCACACGGGCCAACATCCGGTAATGGCAAGATATTGAATTTCTAACCTTTTCCCGCGCTTTGTGCGGTGAATCCTTTCTAGCGGTCAATTGTTACCATATTGCCGATATCCAGTATCAGATTTGGATCGAATAGCTTTTTAATGGTTTTTATTTCATTAATACCTTCGGGGCCAAGCATCATTTCGAGTGCCTCGTGTTTCAGCTTGCCGATTCCGTGCTCGCCCGAGACGCTCCCGCCCATCTTGCAGACTTCCTCCCCAATTCTGCGAACTATCTGACGTGAACTAATTGCTTCTTCTTCATTTTCGGGAATCGTATTGCAATGTATGTGGGCATTGCCTATATGTCCGAATGGGTAGGATTTTCCTGCCGGCAGCAAATCATCATATAGTTTGAGCAAATCCCCCAGTTTTTCCATTGGCACGGCATAATCCATTCCCACTTTGACCCCGCCAGGTCTTATAGATTCATTCAGCTTTTCCGGGACTTTTTTTCTTTCTTCTCTCCAATTGCGTATCTGGGCTTGATCCAGAGCGGCCTCTGCCTCAATTTTGATCAATTGGCCGTCGTTAATTGAGGATATAAGCTCAGCCCATTGTTGGGCTCTGTCCAAGGAGTCCTCTCCAATGGGATATTCCTGTTCGACATACATACAGCCGTAGAATTCTTTCATTTTACGCGACTGTTCCGGTGAAAGAAAAGCCGCCACGCTGGCACCGAACCATTCCATGCACGCAGGCGTTATTTTGCTGAACTGCTCGCAGTGAGGAGGCCCGGCTTTACGTATCAGATACGCCAATTTTTCAT
Organism: uncultured delta proteobacterium; assembly: GCA_963843165.1. Lineage (GTDB taxonomy): Bacteria > Desulfobacterota > Desulfomonilia > Desulfomonilales > Desulfomonilaceae > DATJPW01. The sequence goes on from CAWJJL010000039.1 coordinate 44,069, forward strand.
CTATTTTCGTTTTAGAAGAGTAGTCACCATCATGAAAACAGCGCTTGAACAAATCCAGCAAAGTAACTAAATGAACCGTCTGCTCACGATTTGCGGTATAAAGCATGAGTGCGAAATAGGGGTTTCTTCTCGGGAGTATCTTTGTTCTGATCTGAACTACTATACCCAAAATACCTTCACTGCCGATGAACAGATCCACCAGATCCATGGGTTCCGAAGAGTACAGGCCTGCGGAACTCTTACAGACATTCCAGGGTCGCGATCCTCTTGTAGGGACCGGGATCTTTAATTCTTGGGGACTGTTACCTATCAGCAAGTCTATTGGAATATTGAAGAATCCAGCAGAGCTTATGACGGCGCCTCGCTCAATATTCAAGATGTTCCCGGTGGGGAGAACTATTTTCAAGCCGCGGATATAATCGCGCGTTGGCCCATATAGGTAGCTGAGAGCGCCCGAGGCATTGCAAACCACATTTCCGCCGATACTGCATGAATCTGCCGAAGTGGGGTCGGGTGGGTAAAATAAGCCGCGACTATCCAAATGATCCCTGTAGCGTTTAAGAATAGTTCCCGGACCAACTTCAGATGGATCTTCAGGATCGATGAAATCCAGTCCCGCAACATCGATTATCACTCCACCCAGAGGAACCGGCGCCCCGGTGAGGGACGTCTTGCCCGACACAACTGTCAAGCTGACAGTGTATTTGACCGCGAGCTTTACGGTTTCCACTACATGACGAATTTCTCGGGCGCGAATCAGCGCGGACGCGTAACCTCGAAAACGGGATTCATCCGCCAAATAATCATCGAAATCTGTTTCAATGATGGGGATTGATTTCTTTTTGCATTCAGAGATGAATTGTTCCAAGCTTAGGCCGATGCAATTATTTGGTTAATGTGGAGTAACGATTCAAAAGCCCGCGCCAGATTCCTAGCCGATTTTTCCGGGCCTCCTGTTCCAATCGCTTGTAATCGGCAAAGGTGACATGAACGTAATCTCTGGTTACAAAGCCAAAACCTTTTCTGATGATTTCAGCATTCACGTCGAGAGGTTTCGACCCTCCGTTCGGCACGAGTATATAGGCAAGCAGCCTGTGCTTCTCGTCAACTCGATCCCACTTTCGAGTCCAGACGTCGACTAATTTACCCTGAACAAGCGATTCCACATACTTACGGGATTCATTCCACAGGGCGTTCTTTTGGATATAAGTAATAACTTCATGATCGAGAGTCTTTGTCCGATCCCGATTTCTCGGTGAGCCAACTCCCAGGAGACGAACATGAAGTACTCGGTCCGGATTGACCAGTTTAACTGTGAGCAGATTGGGAGCAATTACTTCCAGGACTCGTCCCTGGCCATTTGAAGTGTGCCTGGGCCCCAACCCACAATCAGCTTCCGGCGCGGCCACGAAAAAAATCAAAACGACAACGGCACCAAGAAGCCCTCTCGAATTTACCATTCCCTCCCTCCTCCACACCAATTCCCGGGAACGGGATGAAATCACGGAAGCGTTCTTAATTATAACGAACCGATATGCAGAAATTTGTACAGCAATTATAAGCAAATAAAATTAAATGTGGCAAGGCCATTTTGCTTTCAAACTATTCCAATCATCCACTCACCTGTGGAAAAACCGCCTTCGAGCAGGATCTGTCATTGCAAGCGAAGCGAAGGTCTCGAATTTGGAGATTTCCCCTTCGTTTCCCTTCCAATCACAGGGCGGGACCTCCCGGCATATGAGTTCTTACATCCTTACATCTATTGCGCGGGGTCTCTGAAGATGCTATAGAGCCACAGATGAATTATGATTGGTTGTTGCATGATTTTGATAATTATTTAGGCGTCGGGACTCTAATTAACAAGGATTTCAGCCAATGCAAAAAATAGTAATCCGAGGCGGTAACAGACTAGAAGGATCAGTGCAAACAAGCGGGGCTAAAAATGCTGCGCTTCCGCTTATGTACGCTTCGATCCTGACAGGTGAGGAAATCGATCTGCACCGAGTTCCTTGTCTCAAAGACATTCTCACGGCTAAGCAGCTTTTACTGCAACTGGGAGTTCAGCTTGACGATCTATCCGCCGGTACGCTGAAAATCAAGGCCCGGGAAATTATTGACTATACGGCTCCATATGAAATGGTAAAGACCATGAGGGCTTCAGTTTTGGTGTTGGGACCTCTTATGGCACGAGAAGGAAGGGCCGTCGTCAGCCTGCCGGGCGGGTGCGCCATCGGGGCCCGACCTATTGATCAGCATCTCAAAGGACTAGAAGCAATGGGAGCTGAAATTAAACTCGAAGGCGGATACGTCCATGCAAAAGCACGGAAGCTTCGAGGGGCCGATTTTACTTTTGATCTAAAGACTGTAACAGGCGCCGAAAACCTCATGATGGCCGCCTCATTGGCAGAGGGCACCACAGTGCTACGCAATTGTGCAGTTGAGCCGGAAATAAACGAGCTTGCCAATTTAATAAACGGAATGGGCGGCAGCGTGGACATTTCGAACCCCGAAACCATAGTTATCGAAGGAAAAGATCAACTACACGGCGTCAAGCATCAAATAATGCCCGATCGTATTGAGGCCGGCACTCATCTTATAGCAGGCGCCATTACGCGAGGAGACGTACGAGTATGCGAATGCGAGCCGGCTCACCTTTTGCCGCTTTTGGAGAAACTGGAAGAAACGGGTTTGAATTTGGAAATCGGTGAGCATGAAGTAAGAGTCATTTCCAACGGGCGAATGAAAAGCAGCGATGTGACAACCAATCCCTATCCGGGATTTGCTACAGATCTTCAAGCTCAGTACATGGCTCTCATGGCGCTGGCAGACGGACGATGTATGATAACTGAAAACGTTTTCGAAAATCGTTTCATGCACGTCCAAGAGCTTGTTCGTATGGGCGCGCGCATCAAAGTATCGGCACGAACGGCCGAGCTGGAAGGCGTGGAGCAGCTCTCAGGAGCGCACGTCCAAGCTACAGACCTGAGGGCCAGCGCGTGTCTTATTCTCGCTGGGCTGGCTGCCAAAGGGGTCACCGAGGTACATAGAGCATACCATCTGGATAGAGGATATGAGCGAATTGAGGAGAAACTTAGGAAGCTGGGCGCTGATATTCGCCGTGAAACAGATATTATGATCTAAACAAATCTATCCGAAAGCAGCATTATCGTGAGAACCGCATCTGTAGCCAGGAAGACAACGGAAACTGACGTCAAAGTAAGCCTTGGTCTGGATGGGACCGGTAAAGGATCCATTGCCACGGGGATCGGATTCTTCGACCATATGCTGAGCCACGTAAGTAAGCACGGGCTCTTTGATATGGATGTTTCCGCGGGGGGAGACCTGCACGTGGACTATCATCACACAGTTGAAGATGTGGGGCTCTGCCTTGGAGAGTCTTTTCGGAAGGCTTTGGCCGATAAAAAGGGTATTCGCCGATACGGATTTGCCATGGCTCCGATGGATGAGGCTCTGGCATCGGTCGCTCTTGATTTATCGGGTCGCTCGTATCTGGTGTATTCCAACCCATTAGGATCACGCAGCACCGGTGAATTCTCCCTGGACCTGGTCCCCGTTTTTTTGCAGGCTCTGGCGGATCGCGCAGGTATTACACTCCACGCTACTGTTCACACAGCGGAAAACCCCCATCACGCGGCAGAAGCATTGTTCAAGGCCCTCGGCAAGGCACTAAGGGAAGCCGTGGAACTCGACCCCAGGATCAATGAAATTCCATCCACCAAAGGCGTTCTGGAATAATTGCAAACCAGGAATCGTCGGCCGAGGGTTGTGGGTTGGTTTGGAAT
>CAWJJL010000040.1:0-12275 GCA_963843165.1 uncultured delta proteobacterium
GTTTTTCGAAAGCTACTCGTCCAAGGTCCCGCCTTTTGATAGCTATTCTCGTTGTCTTACCGCATTTCAAGGTGTCTCTGATATGGGGCAGCCGTATTGGGGGCTTTTCCCCTTTTACGGTTACACATTCAGACGCGGCTCTGATAAAAGTCTCTTTTTCCTTTTTCCCCTCTATTCGGAAAGTACTGATGATGATGCGAAGACGATTCGGCTGCTGTGGCCCCTGATTACTGTCGCACGCAGTCCCGGCCGGTCGGCGTTCAAGATCTGGCCGCTTTTCGGTACGGATTCGATTCGTCAGAGAATATCATAGCTGGTTCTTTTTGTGGCCGTTTTTTCAGCATTTGGAAAGGTATCCGGGGACCCCTGAGGCTTCGTCCTACACTGCCATGCCTTTTCCTTTGTACGTCAAACAGGAAACCTGTTTTTCCACCACGATTGATGTGATGTGGCCGTTGTTTACCTATTATCACCATTATAAATCAGGCCACACTCGCTATAGTTTTCGACCATTTTTCACATACGGCTCCGGTGGCGGAGTGGAAGAGTTAAACATTTTTTTTGTTTATTCTTCCAAAACGGATAGAAACAAGGGATCATCCGAGCAGGGTTCGGTTAGGGGCTACATTTCGGTTGGTGATGACGAGGTTTTCACGGAACGCAAATTCTTAATGATGAGTTCCATCCAAAAACGTTACCGAAAAGGGTTTCTTGTTTTCGCGAAATACAAATTTTGGCCGTTTGCAGAGTACAGATGGGATCTTGAACGAGGATCTCATCTCAAAGTGCCTGAACTGATAAGCCTGAAAAGCGATTGGTGGGATCAGAATCTAGGAAGGCTGCTCCGTTTTCTGGATTTCAGAGATACGCCACTGACTCGAGAGATCAGCCTATTATCAGGATTGAGTCAACGGACGGAATTTAAATCACATCCGCATATTTCCCGACCGCCTGCCCCCGGTGACGACAGCTGGGCTGAACTGATTTCCGGTTCTTTCGGCAAGCGCTAAATTATCGGACCAGGATCAGCGCTCTGCCTTTAAACGATCGTTATGCCTTATGCTCCTCATGGTCCGATTTGATACCATAACCGAAGATTATGGCCTTGAAGTTTTCACCCACCGTTTCGCCTGTAGTCGCTAAATAAATATGCGCAACAAGGAATGACGCAAAGAGACCGGCCAGGAGGAAATGAACCGTAGTCAAAACCTTCATTCCTCCAATAATCTCTATGAATCCCTTAAAAAACTCCGGATACATGTACATGAGTCCGCTTATCACCAGAATCGGCACCAGTATTGCCTGCTTTCCTAAATATGTGATCTTTTGAAGCGGATTGAATTTACTATCCTCTGTTGGAGCAAATGGGTGCGGCTCGTGCTTGAAAATTCCGACAAGATAGAAACCGGCCCTGTATAATCATGCCTCCGGGTATTTCTCCCTTTTTCGGGATATAATGAGATATTCGCCCTGTTGTGAGATTGTACACCACCCACACAATCATTGCGACAACCATACCCCATCCGAACCAGTTGTGAATCCGCACTGCCCAGTCAAACCAGCCTTGGAATTTCTCCGGCCAGTGAAGAATTATGCCTGTAATAATGAGCATCACCACGCAAAGGGCTTGAAACCAATGCCATATTCTCTCTATGAGAGGATGGATTAGTATTTTTTCCTCCGGCAAGTGGACGGGTTCTCGACGACGTGTGATGTACCTGAGTCCACCATGAGCTATTGGAAGCCCAATCGGGGCAATTACAGCCAAAATGACAATAACGTCCAAAGCGGGAATACGATTAGCTCCAATGACATAGCCGTATTTTTTGAGCGCATCGGCATTAATGAACCCGGTCTGCTGGATGTACTCGGCAAACCCGGCAGTTTTCTCTTCTTTAGATAGCATCGTGAATTTGGTGTGACAGGATTCGCAACGTGCCACCTTCAATTTGACGGGAGGTATGTAGTGGACACCAACCTTCTGCCCCTTATGGCAAATCACACATTCCATTTTCGCCAGATGCTGCTGGAATTCATATAACTTCTTGTGGCCCTGGTCTATTTTCCTGCCAGTGGCATTGTGGCAATCAATACAAACTTTTCGTTTGAATTCCTTATCATAATCACTCTGAGCTTGACCGTAGTGTACATTGTGACAGCCAATACATTCCGGGGCCTTCGGAGAAAGTTTCTTGCCGTGCGCACCGGCTTCGGCGGATTCAACCGATTCATCATGGCACTCTTTACAATCGACATTTTTTACACGCTGTTGATGCGGCACTTCGCTGATATCTTTGTGGCAAGTCACGCATGTAGTATCCGCATGCACGCCCGCCGAAAAATTTCGGGCCCGTATGTCCAGATTCATCTCCCCAAAAATGTACGGCGGCTTGGGCCTGGGCGGAAGAGGTTCACCTTCGACAACAACCTGCTCGAGCTGATCTTCGCGAGACATTTTTAGGATGTCCCCATTATGGCATTCCCAACATGCCTGATTAGTCAACTCTTCAGGTTCGGCTTTCTTAATTGATTCTTCCGATTTTGCAGGCGCAGGAGCTTGTTCCGGAGCTGGAGTCGCAGGTGTCGATGTACCAGTTCCTGCTCCAGGCTCAGTCGGTCGAGCTTGCGCCAGCTTCAATATAGCCGCGGTTGCAGAGAACTGCCAATTTGTCGAGTCTTCCTGTTGGGCTGCTGCGAAAGGGCTGCTAAAACACAGTGTGAGGAGGGCAAAGCCGGCGGCAAATAGAGTTGTCCAGCTCCAATCTCGAGAATTGGAAACTCTTCGATTCATTCCAAACTCCTTCGCGATGTAAAACGAGAATAACCGTAAAAGGCTTTATTAATTCACGTCCAAGAGACCGAAATTAGACCGATTGTCCTTTCTTATATCTAACAAAAACCTAAGTTAACAGTGAGCGCGAAGAAGCCCCCTCCGGAGATGAAGGGGGCTGTGGTTAAACAATCATGATCAGAACAAATTATTTCGCTTCCCCTTCATCACCGGCTCCCGGATGGCATTTGCTGCACGTTGTCGGGCCGGTTTTCTTCTTCTCTTTCTTCAATTTCTTATGACAACCCTGGCATTTATCATGATACGCTTTTTGGAGGTTTACGACCTTGTCTTGCGCTTCAAGCTTGTGGCATTCAAAGCATTTCTTTACTTCCTGGCCTTCCTGCCACACGTTCTTCCCATCTTTGTACTCATGGTGACACTCAATACATTTCAGTTCTTTATGCTTGGTGTGTGAAAAAGTCACCGGGCCCTTCTTCGGTTCCTTGAACACATCCTTACTATGGATAGCAATGTCCTGCTCCGGAGCTTTTGTAGCCGCATAGACCAAGGTTACCACTGAAATAAAGGCGGCGCACAATACTAGCGCAATTAAGAGCTTTGTCCTGTTGCTCATAAAATCCCCTCCTCTATTCAATAAATAAATGTCTAAACTGGGCGCCGAGGAACCCGGCGGGACTTCCGACCATTACGTTAATTTGATACCATATCGAGTCTTATTGTTTCAAACTTTTTTTTCCGATTCTATTCCAAGCGCCTTTAGTTCATCAATTACACGCAAGACAAGTTCATTCACTTTTGCGGCTACCTTTTCGGTTAAATCAAGTCCGAAAGGTTCAATATCTGCCGGCTCGATGCCGATTACTACAACATTCCGAGGTCCCATTTCGAGGAGAGCACAATAATTCAAAGCCTCTACAAGATCGCTGTCATGGGCCGACTGTTTGACCCTGAGTCCTTTTGGAAGATCCTCTTTTGTCAGCCGATACATGGTTCCCGGTTCGCCTCCACCCAGAACCACATCAACAACAATCAGCTGGTCTGCTTCCTCAAGCGTCGAAAGCAACCATAGCCCCTGTGTCCCGCCGTCGACTACACGTACGTTTTCAGGCAGGGTATATTGGCGCTGCAATTCCTCAATCACCCGCACGCCTACGCCCTCATCCTTCAGCAGGATATTACCCACTCCCAAAACGACGATTCTGTCTTTGCTCATAATTACACTGCGCCTATTGTTCCTTGCTGTTATGAAACGTCGGATAAGAGGAACTGACTCCTCAAAAAAAGCGGCCCCTTTATCTTTTGATCGCCCGAAATCGGGCCGGTAACCATCGATTCGAGCTGATAGGAGGAGACTCATTATGCCTATTTTCAATCCACGTCTTGGAGGCTCTGGCGAACAACTCTTCTGAGCGGAAACAGAGTCTCTCCCAGACCGCAGTCATTCAGGTATTTTACGAACCGGCTAGGGTTTTTCCGCCATATACCAACCAACTGCCTCCAATATTGCGCTCTGTACCTAGGACGAATCCCCTGTTTCCATGAGAGCCGTAAAAACCGATACAGATCCTGCGCAATCTGCCAAAGTGAAGGTCTGGCGTGTTGTTGAACAGAGTCAGCTAGGCGCTTCGTTTGTCCCATAGCCGCTCTTGTCGGCCGCATTTTCAAGAAGAACCGGTAAGCGCGTTCAAGATAGTGAGACGGTTCGTACAGATAATCCCATGCAGCCAGGTATTCAGCCACGATTTCGGATTCAGGGCGACTTGGGATGAAATTGGGACGAGAACCGGATGTATTCCCCGTAGTCTTGCTTTCCAGAAGCCTCCCCTCTTCTTTGAGCCGATGCCAGAGTCTTGTATTTGGTAAAGCATGCAATATATTCAACGCCACCATCGGAATACCGGCTGAATCCACAAAATCACAAATTCTTTCTCCAGCGCCCTTTTGTTCGCCGTCAAATCCGATGACAAAGCTGGCCACAATTGAGAGTCCGTTGGCATTTATGTTGCTGACCGACTCCAGAAGAGGATTTCGAATATTCTGAAGCTTCCTGTTTAAGGTCAAGACCTTTTCGTCGGGAGATTCCAAGCCCAGAAAAACAGTGTTGAAATTTGCAGCGGTCAGGCGATCGATCAAGTCCAAATCCTGGCCGAGGTCCACTGAAGTTTGCGTCCAGAACGAAAATGGATAGCCATGAGCCTCCATCCAGGGAGTGAGCTTCTCGAGAATGGCCTTGGCATGGGTTTTGTTTCCAATGAAGTTATCGTCAGTTATGAAGACTTCTCTTTTCCACCCGAGTCGATAGATTGTCTCCAATTCCTCGATTAGCTGGTCCGGCCTTTTGTACCTGGGTTTTCGGCCGTAAAGATTCACAATGTCGCAGAACTCGCAATCAAATGGACACCCGCGAGATGTCTGGACGCCCAGGGCAATGTAATCGTCAAAATTGACAAGATCGAATCGCGGCTTCGGGGACTCGTGCATGTCGGGTTTTTCCGTATTTTCAATGACTCCTGTCGTTTGCCCATTCTTCAGTGCTTCCAAGAAAACAGGAATGCTGCTCTCTCCTTCGCCTTTGACCAGAAAATCGCTGCCCGCTTCCAAAACTTGGTCCGGGAGCGAAGTGGCATAGGGTCCTCCCGCCACGACCAGTTTGCCTCTTGCCTTGGCTTCCCGGATCAGTGCAAACTGACTATCTCGTTGGACAATCATCCCCGATAGCATGACCATCTCGGCCCAATCCCAGTCAGCCCCGGTTACTTCCCGCGCATTGCAGTCGATCAGGCGCAAATCCCATTCTCCAGGCAATAGGGCCGCCATAGTAATTAGACCGAGCGGCTGGGTCAAAGCCTTGCGGCCCAAAGATTTACATACCTCCCGAAAAGTCCAGAATGATTCGGGTGATTTGGGGTTTATCAGCAATACTCTCATGCGTGAGATCCTATTAATCTGAATTCCTGCTCATTCCAAGCTCATAGCCTTTTCAGGACAGATTTCCTGGCAGCAAAAACAAGTGATACAACTGTCCGGATCCACTGTGGGCACTTGGTCACACATGGACAGGGCCGATACCGGACACTGATCCACACAAGTCCCGCACCCCGTGCACCAATCGGGATTAGCTTTCGGCCGGACCAGTGTTTTATTGCGTATCAATTCCTGAACAGGTTTATTGTGGAAAATAGCTTCACCGCCCAGAAGAGGCAATTTAAAATCGGGAATCTGCTTCAACTCACCAATTATTTCAATTGAGTTCAGGTCATAATCCCCCAAACCTTCTTCCTTTGCTTTTTGAAGGAATCGCAACAGACCCGGTTCCAAGCCCATCATTCTTGCCATAACCGAGTCCAAAGCTACCGCGTTATCCGAGGCTAAAATCAGGCCGATATCTCTCACATCCGGACAAGCCGGGCCGTTGCCTTCCATCCCAACCACAGCATCCACGAGAAACATGTCGGGAATTCTAATTCGGAATACATCAATCAACATTTCGTGGAAGCGTTCAGGATTCCCGGCCGCCCTATGGAGCTTGGCTTTCTGCGCTCCAGGTAAAAAACCGTAACAGTTCTTGATGGCTCCGGTCATTACAGTTAGACCGTGTGTTTTGAATTTCGGCAGGCTAATAATAACATCTGCATCCAGTACGATCCGCGAGACGCTGACCTTGGGCACGAACGTCAGGATTGAAATCCACAGCTTGGGCATCATTCCCTATATTTTTGTAATGCCCGAGAGCCGCATCCGTAAGACCCGTTTCCATGAAGGTTTGCTCATTGGCTCCATAGTTGAAAAGACCCGGATTATCACCTACTACAATGGATGCCGGTTTCAGCGTTTCCACTTTTTCCACAACCGCTCGAAGCACGGCCGGATTTGTTACAATCGCTTCTTCCGGCTGAGAAGCCCGGAGCACGTTGGGGTTAATGAACACGGTTTTTCCCTGCAAGTTTAAGGGGAAAAGCTCAAATGCCCGATCAACGGCAGATCGGACGTTTTCATAAGTGGCAGGATGAATCATTACTTTTGGCATTGTCTTCGCCTCATTATTGATGTGAAGCTTCCGAGGAAGCTTTTTCTGAAAACTAATCTCCACCAACCGGTCCTGAAAAGTCTAACATCTTGATGTATAGGCGGGCAAGACCTTGATCATCAAAGGCCGGCAGTCCCGGTCCCGTGCAATCCAATGCGCATGACCGCTCGTTGCAGCCGGTTCCGGACAGTTTCACGGATGTTATCACGCGAACGCCGCATGGATCAAAAATCCGCAGATTGAACCCCAGCGCTTGAATTCACCAGCCGTTTCAGCGCAACGGTAAGGTTTCTTACTCGACAGAGACCCCTCGATGGATAACCCGATAGCTCTTCCAAAAGCCGCGGGGGTATTAGCCTAGCCCGGTCCGGAGAGGGGCGTGTGAAAGTCTAGTCCGCGTATGCGCGGCTTTCCGCCGTTTCCCTACGGCGCTCTAGCCATTTTTTTGCCAGGAAGGCGGCGAGGACAACGATCGCCGATCACGTCCGTTAGCGAGGACGGATAAAAGAGGAGGACTGCGCATGCACCGACCACGAATCCGCTCGAAGGTGGATATGGATAGGCCCTTCATGAAATATCCGACTACGGCCACATTCAGGGAAAAGATTGCCAAGATTGAGAGGAGAAATCGAATAGTGATTTGAACTATTGCCTCACCCATCGGAAACGTCTGAAGGGCAGGTAGGATCAAGAGGCTGGTCCCGCTGAAGAGACAGGATGAAGGTGATCCCGAGCAGATACTTCGGTAAGGCGACCCGGGCGGCATAAACGCCGGTCTTGATGGGGTCGGTCCCAAACACCGAGGCGGCGGCATAAGCTGAAAGAGCCACTGGTGGAGTCACTTCCGCCAGCACAGCATAATAGAAGAGAAACATATGCGTGGCCATAAGCGCTGCATTCTCGGGTATGCCGTTCATCATGGCCAACTTCTGTATGGCAGGGCGCGGTGAGGGCGGAGGTGAGGACATAAGTGGCTATAGGAGGGACACCCATCCCCAAGAGGAGGCTGAAAAACGCTGTAAACAGTGTCGCAAACAGGAGGCTGCTTCCGCTCGCGTTCATGAGAAACAGGGAGAACTTTGAGGCAAGCCCGCTCATGACCATCATGGACATGATCATATTGGCGGCGATGACTGCGCTGGCTATCGGGAGAAGGAAGATGATCCCCTCGGATAGGGCATCGAACACACTCTTTACAGGGGGTCTGACGGTCTTGTCCACAAAGGCGAAGATCACGAAGAGCGCGGCCGCTAAGCTCACTGTGATGCTGATGGCGTAACCTCTGTAGATCATCACGACGATGAACAGGATCGGCACAAATGCATAGCAGTAGCGTTTGAAATAGGAAAAATCGATATCCGAGCTTAACGTCGTCTGCGGAAGCTTGGCCTTCCTCACGTAGAGTTCGTTATAGGTGACAATCCCGAAAAGGTAGAGGAGCATCGGTCCGAGGGTCATGACGATGATCCGGGAGTACGGGATGGACAATAGCTCCACCATCAGAAAGGCGATAGACCCCAGGACCGGCGGGGTGATATAAGCGATGGTCCCCACTGTGGCGACGATTCCTGCGGCATAGTGTATGTCGTAACCTACTTTCTCATAAAGAGGCTTTGTCAGAGTTGCCACGAACTGGGTGTCTGCGGCGCCCGAACCGGAGATCATACCCATGAGTACGGCCATGATGGAACTGGTCCTCCCGGGGGAGGCAGGGCTTCGCCCGACACAGAGGAGCGCGGTGTTCGCTATGATCTTCCCGAAATTCATCCTGGAAATAATGGCCCCGAGGGTGGTGAAATAAATAAGGTACTTAACCGAAACTCCGGTAATCGTGCCGAAAATGCCCGCCTCCGTCTCGCAGTACATCTTCCCCAGGAGCATGTCGAGATCAAAGCCGGGGTTGGCCCACGTGGGCGGTAGAAGGTAGCCGTAGAGGTTGTAGAGGAAGAAGAGCATCACAATGATCGGCATGATGGGACCGCTCAACCGGAAGATCACCCCAAGCACGAGCAGCATTTCGCTTAAGGACATCACCAGGTCCCACGGTTCGGGGGTGATGGCGCGATAGATGAGCTTCTCGTAGTTGATGACCAGATAGAGAAACGGTAAAAAGCTCAGCCCTGCGCATACAATGTTCACCGGCCTCTGGGTGAACGGAATCATGGGGGGGATCATTGTGCACGCCCATACGAATACGGCAAAGATCTTTAGAGGAGTGGGCATCGACAACTGGACGAACTCAAACAGGACCGAGCCCGTGAGCAGGGCAAGTGCAAGGCCTCCACCGATGTTTCTGTCCTTTGTTCGTACGAAACTCACCAAATAGCCGATTAAAGAGATCAGAAATACGTGAGTTGCCCTCTGAACCTGCGTCAGGTCCAGAACCGAAATGTGGAAGTGGGCGAAGGGCGTGTAAGGATGAACTACCAGGTAAAGATGGTAAAGAGTCCCGACGATAGCGATGACGTATACGAGTTTCTTGACTATCTTTTCCATAAGAGCCTCACCTCCAGGCAACCGTCTTTCACGTCGAAATTGTAGAAGCCCAATGTCAGTCTTATCCCCTGAACGGAGCAGAACCGTAACGTATCCGTGGAGTCCTTGGCGACAAGCTCGTTCAGGTTATACAACCCGTTCGTGTAGTAGTCTTCCGTTGTTTCATCCGTGCTCACCACAAAATCGTGGAAGAGCCCACCTATCCGAAAATGAATGGCAACCGGTCTGTTCGTGACCGAGTTTACAAATCGGATTTGACCGGACTGCCAGCGCAGAAGCACCAGCAATCTGGAATGGTCTTCAGTCTTTACGACGGCAGGTTTGAGACCGGAAACGAGGCACATCAGCAGAAGGCCGAGCGTTACACAGTATTTGGCCATGCATCGTCTCTATTTCACCAGACCTTTCTCTTTGAAATATTTGACCGCGCCGGGATGGAAGGGAATGGCGGTTTTGCCGATAAACTTTGCGGTACTTTCCGGTGTCGTGTCCTGAGCGGCCTTCACTGAGGCACGCAGGGTATCGAGGTTTTCAAAGACCGCCCTGGTCGTTTTGTATGCCAGGTCATCAGGAGTGGATGCGGGGCACATGAACATGTTCCAGAATGCGAGGGTGGGCGTATCAATGTCAGTGTCATAAGCCGCCTTTGGAATGACCATCAAGTCGCTCAAGCCTGGAAACTCCTTTTGGAATTCGGCCACAGCCGGGTCCGTTGCAGGAAGCGGCACGATAACAAGCTTCGTCCCTGTGCGTTTCAGGGTGTTGGCCGTCTCCACGATGGAGCCGGTGGGTAGTCCTCCGGACCAGACGTAGGCATCGATGGTCCCGTTGGTGAGGGCTTCGTCCGATTCCTTGGCCCCAAGCTTCTCCCACTTTTGAAATTTCGTGGGATCGATTTTGGCGGCTTTGAGCAGGTTAAGAGCAGTGAATTCGGTCCCCGAGCCCGGTGCGCCGGTGGAGACCCGCTTTCCTTGGAGATCCGAAAGCTTGGTTATCCCGGTTTGATCGGTCGTGATGATGTGCAGGTAGTTGGGATACATCATCCACAGGATCGCGGCCTTGACAGGTTTTTCCGTGAATTTTTCATGGGTTCCCTTCACGGTCACATAGGCCGTGTCGGGTAAGACGGTGGCAAAGAAAAAAGTGCGCCTGCGTTCACTCGTCTTGTCGCGGATGAGGAGCATGTTGTCCACGGACGCAGCCGTTTGCATGGCGGTAGCGGAGGCGATGCCGGTCTTGTTCAATATCTCCGCTACCTGTGTGCCATAGTAATAGTAAACCCCGCCTATACCGCCTGTGGCAATCACCACATTATCTTTTTGCGCAAAGGCGTGTCACGCCTGTTAAAAGGATCAATCCCAGAGCCGGCAGTACGAGTCTCTTCATAGATTTCTCCTTTGCAGAAAAGCTGGTAACACTAGAGAGGTTGTAATCGGAAATAATGCGGCGGTCTTGCCATGGTGAGTGTTTTCGCACTCTACAGGAGTCGAGGGATATCTCCGCTGCCCCTGAGAAGGTCTCCGTTCGCAGCCCCACACGACCGGACACAGGCAAAACGCTCGTCACCGTTCTAAGAAAGCTACATTTTTCCTGCTGCTGAACCTACCTCACCGTCCGCTCCACCGTCAACCAAAATTCTGTCGGCCCTCACCCGAACACAGCGCGGTAATAATTCCATGGCGCACATGTTTATCTTTTACTGCGGTCCTTTCGGAGGTTTCACCTCCCACTGCTTTGTCTCCCTTTGCGGCTGCAGCCCTTACCGGTGGCGATCCTTTCAAAACGACGATGATGGCTTGGAAATACTGGTGTGGATTTTACCTCTGCGCTGGCGAATAGTAGCTTCTGGGCCGCCAATGGAATAATCCCGAGAACCAAAAAGACCGGAAGCCACTCCGGCTAGGATGACCTCCGGTCTTTTGAATCGGATGTTAATTGTAATTATCGACGGCGGCTAGGTCCGCTAGACTGCCTCACCCCAACATTCCCGGATAGCTGCTCGGGGCTGAGTAGGTACGTGGCTGAAATGCAAGCTCGTATTTGTTGCCCCCGAACGTAGTGCGTTCATGTTGGCGGATGAACGATTAGGGGTAACAACATTCCTGGAAAAATTGGCGGCATTAGCAGCATTGAAACCTTTAGTCGTGGGAGTGACACCTCTAGTCGTGGGAGTGACACCTCTAGTCGTAGGGGTGAAGCCTCTAGTCGTAGGGGTGAAGCTTCTAGTCGTAGGGGTAACGATTCTCCTATTATTCTGGAAATTTCGGCTCCAGTTCCAAGCTCTGTGGCTATGAACCCAATGTTTCGACCACCACGGATGATGTCTCCACCATATATTGGCGGCGTAAACGATTATCGGAATTCCAGCACACCAGTATGTTGAGTACCCATAATTCGGTAGGTAGCCGACATCATATACCGGATACCCTTCCTCAACCACAACGTCGGTCTGAGGTGAGGAAAAGGCTGTTCGAGGGGGACGCAAATCTGTTTCAATCTGCGGTCCGTAAACCCATCCCTTCCCCGCAAGTTGCGCCCATTCGTTTGAACTCCAAGCACCGGTAAAGATTTAATTGCGCTCCCATAGGAGCGCATCCGATGACATCGTAGGAATTTCCGGGGCCGCTCCTGATGCGGAGACAATTGTCAGGCTGATCCACTTGAACAACTGTGCCCACTCCCTCCTTGGAGCTGAGGAAATGGTGGATTTTCGGGACTGCTCTGCACCTGAAAAGGTTGATTTTCCTGCCCAAACTCAGGCCAGGTATGCTTGCAACTATAGCCAAGGCGACCAAGCTCGCAATAATATACGTTGGAAATCTCATATTGTGATTTCTCCTCTCCTGCGATTATAAGTGATTAAGAATAGCCAAGAATAATGTTTTGGGCCGACAGCAAGGCTCTTTTCATCTGTGTGAATTTTAGACCAATTTCTGACTAATTGTTAGAAGAATCTCT
>CAWJJL010000041.1:0-17759 GCA_963843165.1 uncultured delta proteobacterium
TCCCGCCACTTAACAGATTGCAATCACAGGGGGGCTTGGGACGCCTCATTTAATTCTCGGATCGAGAATCGAATTGAGTATGGCGCTCCCGGGACCGTGCGGACCCTTGAAAGACTAAGAGTGACAGGGATCAGCATGGAGCGGTATGTTCAAAAACAGGACAGAATAGGCTTTTCATCGAAATGACGTGGCGTTGTTCCTCTGCGGGGAATCGCAGTCGGCTTTTTCGAGTCGGAGGAAGCGCCCTGCTATCGTTCAGTTAGCGCCAAGACCCTCAGACCGGCCGACCGCCCTGGTTAATGGGGCAAGAGCCAACACAGCGAAATAGCGTTTCAATTAAAGCACTAATATGATAAATATCTGGTCAGCCAATGCCTTACGGAAGCAACAGGAGGATGTGATGAAGGAGATAGGAGCCGGTCCCCATCATCGAGTTGAGGTAGATACGGCGAAGAACCGTATCTACCTTTCGTTCTTCGGTGACGCTTTGAGTGACGCCGCTGCTGCCGGACTGCAGGAGGGATCCAAGCCGCGATCGCCCTTATGAAGCCGGGATTCACGGCCTTGGGCGACTTCACCGAAATGAACTTGATGGGGTTGCCGGACATAGTCCAAAAGCTTCAAGTGACTCTCTTAAATGCAGGCGTGAGGAAAGCTGCATCGGTTTGGAGCCATGAGAGTTTTGCAAAAGTTATCGTTGATTCATCGGCTCAAAAAGTAAGTGGCGAATACAGCGAGAGGAGAAAAGTGTTCAAGAATAGGGTCGAAGCCGAAGCGTGGCTTGACGAGTGACCGTGACGGTTCGAGGCGCCGAAGCCCCGTCGGCGCCATTTATATCCGCCGAATATAAGATAGCTGATTATCATAGAATGCGATTGGCCCGGCGGATAAACCGGTCACAGGCGGGCCTTGATCCGGGGCAGGCGCAACTTAAACACAGGATATGGGCGCACTCTATAAAACGACCCCGTACCTTGAGCCCCGTAGAGATGCCAAGGTTGATCTGAGCCTCGTCAATCGAAGCATGGAAATAAGGCCGGACGTCCAGGCGTTGCGAGCGAGTCGAGCTTCGGGCGAGGTCATGGTCCGGCAAGCTTTGATCCGTTTGAAATTGGACGTGAGGTGTTCAATCCCTTTCCACTCGATTCCTGTAGGCACTGAACCGTCTTGGGCTGTAATCTTATCCAAAAGAATAAACTCCCGCCCTGACCTCTTGAACAGGAGAAGACTCTCTTGCGGGGACGGTTCACGCTGCCTTTGGCTATCTCCGCACAGGAACCCCGCGGGCATTGCAACCGACTGTTGGTGCAAGTGGGTGAAACGGTCATATTCATCAGGATAAAGGCGCCAAGCACCCAAACTCTGATCTCCATAAAGCATTTTAATCAGTTCGCCTAAGCCGTTCTCCCTCCGAATTACCTCCGCACGTTTGTGCGAACAGACAATATCCAGAAACACAAAATTAGTGCCGGACTGAACGGCCGGGACCTGATTTACCAGATTCCGTACCAGATTGTTGCGGATTTCCGCTGCCTCCCTCCAGTCTTGGCTCAACCCGGCGTGAAAAACCGCCATAAAACCAATAAGAACCAGGGCCCCTGTCCTTCCGATCAGCTTGGCTGACGGCCGGCGCCATCCAGTCAGTCCGCAGGCCAGCAAAATTGCCAAACCACAAGAAGCTGACGAATAGATCCTGCTGGCCCAAGTGAAATTAAACCATGGTAGATCAACCCCGGGCCCCGGCCAGGTTTTCAATATGAGCGTTTCGACCAACGGGGGACGGCAAAGTCCATACCCGGCGATCTGGTACGGAAGCATTCCCAAAAACAGTATTCCGCAGCCGAGGGCGACCAGATACCATCCTGATTCCGTCTGGGACCATCCCTGTGCGCCCATCTTGTCGAGAGGACGATCATGGCTCCTCAAAAAAAACAGACCAGCGGTGGCCAGCACTACTAGAAAACCAGCCAGAAGAGCCCATCGATTGTCGGATACGGACACGAACGGTGCGACCAGATAGAATGGGAGCAAGGCAAGATAGGACCACAAGAGTTCAAAAGGAGGCAAGAGACTGCTGTGGTACACGGCGCCCCCGTTCAGGAAAACGAATCTGACCATCAAAGCAGCAGCAAATGCTACTACAACCCCCCCAGAGAGCTTGATCAAAAAAACCGGATCGAAAGCCCGATTCGAGCAGCGCTGGTGAACGGGCCATACCAGCACCGGTATCAAGAAAATCAAAAAACTGGACGCCTCGTACGTTAGGAATGAGACCAGGTACAGAGCTACGGGCAGAGCGAGCCTGCTCCATGATGACGATCGTCTTGCCCACCGCTGGAATGCTATTACAGTAGCCCAATACAATAACATGCTGAGCCGGGAATTGTCGGTGAACAAAACGTACGTCAGGCATGAAACCGGAGGCAGGAAAAATGTCAACAACACGGCAATGGAGACAAAAAACTGCCGACCGGGAAAGGCTCGATCCAGCGATACTCCCATTAGAACTGCGGAGCCTGCCAGCAGCAGCAGAGAACACAAGTGAAAGGCGACCCTGTTGAAGCCGAACAGCTGGAACAGGCTGATCCAATAAACTCCTTCTATCGGCCTCAGGAATTTGCGTGCATAGAGAATCAGCGAATCCGAAAAGTTGTTCCAATATGGTAATGACAGTATCCACCAGTCATCCGCGTCGAAACCGATGTCACCCGTCATTGCCGTGAGAACAATACAATAAAGCCCCAGTCCCCCCGCCAAAAACCATAGATATGAACTGCTGCTTCCAGTTTGTTCCGTTGACATAGCCCGAGAGCCTCTTATGCGACCTTCACTTGGGTAGTGGATTCAACCCGCCTTGACCTAATAAGTAACGCGGATGAATATAAGCAGAAGCAGCTCACGAAAAGTCAAATATTTTATGCCGGTCTATGTGATTTTTATTTAAATCAATTTTCAAAACACCACGACTAAGTTGTCTCGAAGAAATATCTGATGCGAAAAAGCACTTCATGCGAGAAGATGCTCGTAAGCCGTATGAATCCATTCCGTTACCATAAATGCTCAATCTACACCGAGCGCTACTGCCGCATGAAGTTGACCACGCCAAAGTAAATAATGGGCGCAATCGCCAATCGATAGTAAGCGAATGGTACCAGTGTCCAGCGCCCAAGAAAGGCAATAAAGGTTTTGATTGCCATTAAAGCGCAAAAGAATGACACCAAAAGGCCCACGAAAAACAAAGGGAGGTCTGAAGCCTGAAACAGGCTCCAATTCTTGTACAGATCGTAAACTGCCGCCGCAATCAATATGGGCACAGCCGCTAAGAAAGAATATTCAGCAGCCATTTTCCGAGAAAATCCACAGAAAAGTCCGGCTATAATTGTGGAGGCCGAGCGAGATACTCCCGGCCAAAGAGAGAGGCATTGGACCAATCCGATTATGCCTGCTTGGGTATAGGTCAACTCGTTTAGATCGGAAATCCGAGGATCGGGTTTGTATTTCTCCGCGATGAGTATCGCTATTCCGCCTACTCCCAAGGCTCCCGCCACGGTCAGAGGCCCGAACAGATAAGTTTTAATGAAATGATGGCCCGCAGCCCCGACTATTACCGCGGGCAAGGTAGTTAAGGCCAGGAAGGAGATGCCTCTCCAGCCTGAAAATCCTTGATTTTCTTCGTGTTGCACAAATGGAATTAACCGGAAGAAACGATCTCTATACAGGACGAGTACGGCCGAAATTGCCCCTATTTGCAGAAACACTTGAAAGCAAGTGGCCTTGGGGCCGGTAAAATTTAACAGGCTGCCGACGACAATGAGATGACCTGCTGAGGAAATCGGCAGATATTCGGTGAATCCGAGGACCGCTCCAAGAATTACGGCAATCAAAAAAATGTTCATAAAACCCTCTCCACAGCAGCGTAATCAAATTTATTCGCATGGAATGTCCGGCAATTTGTGCGGACTTTGTCACAGGTCTTAATATTTAGTCAATCTGGCGAGCTTATGTCCAATTCAGGCCGTCTCCAGACCGATTGTTCTGCCCCCATCCGAAAGATCGGCCCCACGGCCAACACAGAACGGGGCGAGAAACAAAACCAAGAATGTGAACTTGGGGAAAACATTCTTAGGCTGTTCGCAAGAACGGACAGACTGATAGCGTTCATGATTGGTCAGTAAACTTCGGCGGAAAAGAGAACTACTTCAGGTCAGTCTTCTCTTGGGGCGTACTAGGCGTTTCGTTGGTCGCCGCGCCCGTTTGAGCAGGTACCGAAGGCGGAGGTGCAGTAACCTGAGGTGGAGGCGTTTCCGTAGTGTCCTCACCCTCCATTGCTTTTTTGAAGCTCTTGATCCCTTCGCCTAGACCGCCCATAATTTCCGGAATCCGTTTGGCTCCGAAGACCATGACGACAATCACTAAAATTAGTATTAACTCGGTTGGGCCCGGTATCATTGCAAGCGGTATCATGACAATCCTCCTGATTACTTTGTGATTGATGTTAAGACGCAAAATCACTGATATAGAGACAGCTTTATTATTTCGAAAGTTCCTCAGATTAAAGGCCCATCGGCAACAACTCAATTTCGAATTCCTGATCGCCCCTGTACCCACAGAGCGGCCCTGTCCTTTTTCAAATAAAGAATACCGCCACATATCAGTGCGCCAATTGCCACAACGATCAGAATGCGCCAGTCTTCTTCATAGATTGCAGCTCCACTGAAGCTCAGCATAGCAGTGCCGGGAATCCTGCCCAGGCCGCATACCAGAAGAAAAGTTAGATAACTCATGGGGCTCAGCCCCAAAATATAGCAAAGAATGTCCTTGGGAAAACCCGGAATAATGAAGAGTATCAGGCTGGCAATTATCCCACGAGACTCTGTTACGAAATGGAACTTTTCCAGAGTATCCTCAGGGATGACCAACTTCACAAATGGAAGACCGATGACTCTCGCAGCAGCGAAGGCTATCAGAGACCCTATTGCCAAACCTACCGTAGAATATACAATCGACACCAAGCCGCCAAACACAAAACCGCCCACGATTCCGGTAAGTTCGCCGGGAATAGGGGCTATAACGACTTGGAGGGCCTGAAGAACCACAAAAACAACTGGGGCCCAAACGCCGCAACACTCCAAGTAAGCCCTCAATGCTTCTCTGCTCTGGAAGATTTCCCAGAGCATCTTATAAAAGTGCTGCAAATGACCGGTAACTGGTCAGCACTGCCGCAATAGCAACCAGCACTGCCAAGACGCCGGACCCTAAAATAAGATTTCGTATTTCGTGCGTCGAGTTACGTCGTTCCATTAAACCTACGATCAACACGACATGTCGTATTGTGAAGAATTATTATTCTGTCGTGTGCAGAGTCATTCCGCCAAGGATTGACCCGAAATCAAGAATCAATCCAACTTTGATTCCCAAAAATCACCAAATCTCGGACACCCGCCGGAAAAATCCCTGTCAGCCAACGTTATTCCGATGCCGCCTCATGGATCGAATGGCCCGGACCAACCAAATTGCCCCAAAATAGCCAACAAAAGTACTTATATCACACTCTATTAAATCATCAAAGCCGGCGGACTGGAAACCGATCTTTCTTTGATCTATGTGAGTCGCGATCTTCTGGCGACCATGAGAGGGTGCCCGCATGGAGTTAAGATCGGAGACGCATTTGTCAAGCTCCCTTCAGATCACTCTTACGCCATGTGCTCTCAATAATTTCCTTTCCGTACACTCGGCTATCGTAAAACCTAACTTATGGGTTTGTCATCTCTTTTTAGATTCGACAGGGCGTCCTAACTACTGCGCGCCTTCGATAGGCAGGCGAGACGATTCAAGTTATTCTAGCCTTAGAATGGTGTTTCGCTGGAAATGTATAGCGTGGTTTCAGTTTGCCTTTAACTTTCATAGGTGCCGGCCACGCCTTTTTTTGACATTTGACGGCCTCGGTGATTTAGCGGGGTGAGCTTTCACTTTGGGCTCCAGCAGTGGATAAGAGGTTCACCAACTGGGGCAACAAACGGAGAGGTACTTGCAACCAAAGGAAGTTTAATGGTTTTATAGGAGTGCGGTGTGTATCCTCTTAAGGGAGGTATATTGACAATTCAAGGCATGCCATCTTGGCCGCTCTTGACGACTATACTCATGATGTTCGCGTAGAAAATATCTTCAGCCGCTTTGGTCATTTCAGAAGTATCAGCTTGGCGTCCGGATGCTGGTCCTTCTCTTGGTTAAGTGCCTTCTGATTACCGGTTTCGTCTGGGCCGGTGATCTATCTGTTGTGACGGACGATGAGATCATTCGCCTGCATGGGCCGGGGAGCGCAAAAGAATCAGTCTCAACTGTTGAAACGAGGCCAAGCAGAAATCCTGATTCCACTTTACATCAACCGGCGGAAGATGAAAAAGGAGATCAGACTCTACAGCAGAAGCAAGAAGAGCTCAGGATAATTCAATACCCGCTGGAAACGGAACAGCGGCTAATGGCCGACGTGATCCAGCCGTTGGAGCGGGAATCGGCATCTAAGTGGTTAGCTGGATTTATTTCGTCGAAGCCCCTTAGCTGTCCCTTGAGGCAGCAGAGGCAATGGATTGAAGCTATTCTCTGGGCGGTGGAGAGAAATGAGCTTCCCATATGCAAGGAGATCCTCGGCCTGGTCGCATCCATAATTTCGCTTGAATCCGGATTTCATGTTGACCCGCTGGCCGTGGACCCTTCCAGGCACGAGAGTATTAAGGACATGATACGGAGGGCTGAAGAAAAGCTTTATCAAAAGTATGGTAGCTTATTGATGATACCTCCGGTACCAAAACTATACGCCTCATACAAGGACAATTACTACCCTAAGCTTGTTACCTGCAGTACCGAGGGGGAGGTTGAAGTGGTGGCCCGGAGTATTGCAGAGGACCTGAAAAGAGATGCCACGCGCCTCCCCACGATCATCAGAAGCGTGATCGACCGAGAGATAGAGAAGGTCTCAAATGTCGTAAGGACCAAGGGCTCCATGCAGCTGAACTTCATCAGGGCCTGTAAGGTCATGAAGGATCGAGGTGAACAATTCACGGATCAGGAGCTGTGTGACTACATGTATACCATCAACGGCGGAGTGGATGTGGGCGTGGCGGCGCTTAAGCCGATGTTTGTTCAGTATGCTGCACGATACGCTGCTGAGGGTGACATGTCTTGGCTATTTTTGGTGGGTATGGATTACCATTACGGCCCGTTTTCAAGCCGGAACATGATGGAACAGATCAGGATTCGGGACCTGTCGGAACGAAAGATAGCTTTGGACGGCGACTTCCTCCATTACGATGATAGAGGCAGACCTGAGGCCCGGGATTCAGAAACTCTGTTGGCCGCAGTATCAGGTCTTCCTTCGAAACCAAAAAAAGCTATTTTTAAGGCATTCCTACTGGAGAAGGACCCGCATTACATTTACACTGATGTCCATAAAGCGATTGTGGCCGCTCATATGAAGGGTTTCGGTAAGACGCCTTTTGCGGTAATCGGTGAACTGAAGATGGGAGAAAATGCCGAAATTAAGCATGGGGTAACCTGGAGCACCAATGCTTATCTCAAGAAACTCGATTCTTGCCTCAACTCCATACCCTGGGATGAGTGATTTCAGGGAAGCTGGTGAAGACTGGAGCTATTCACATCCTTCGATTTCAACAGACGTGGTTTTCGTATAGGCGTGTTGTTGCAAATCTGCGGAGTTTCCACGGAATTTGCCCGGCCGCCGATTGCCATTTTCATCGCGGTATCAGCGGCAGGCATCTCGGCGCCGCCTTTCCTCACGATAATCACTGACCTTATCTCAGGAGTAGGGGAAAGAAAGACGGTTATTAAATTAGTAAAGGAAAACAACGAGATATTCGTTGAGGCAAACGTGAAGTAATGCCATGTGTTGACAGTCCCAGCAGTAGGGAAGAAAGGGCCTGGAGTTACACGCGTTCCTCAGTGATAAACTCTCTGGCGGGAGTCTGGCCGGAAACATTCGTGTTTCTGATATTATCGGCGGCCCTGTTTACATGCCTGTTTGAGTGGGATCGATATCAGATCATTACTGTTTCAAGGCTCCATAGCGCGTCCGGTCCTCGACAAAGCGCTGGTGTTCTGGCTGCTGGCGGCAAAATCCTTGGCCTGGTTCGTGCCTGTACTGCTGGTATGGGCGGTCTTGATCGCGTTCAGACTAAGGTGGACTGCCACCCTCATTCTCAATGTTTTCTCGATTGCTATCTTTTATTGCATGGCTTTGGATCTCGTCTCGGTAGGTCTTAAGGGCTATCATGCATGGGATTATGTGCCTCACCTCCGGGATGTGAGCCGGCAGTGGGTGGCCGAAATACTGACTGCGGATGCATTGATCGTTTTCGGCGCCTTCGTGATTTCGGATCTTGCATGTTTCATTTTCGTCAGGTGGGCAATCTCGCGGCTTGGGCGAAGAGTCCCTTGGATCCGGTCGCTTCAGGCGGCCGCGATGATGACAATAGCGTTCATTGTCGCCGTCGTAGGTGTTGCTCCGTCATTGGGTCTCTTCAACAACCGGAACTTACTCGGCCAAATTTTCCCTGCTGTGGCCCTTACAGCGGATCTGCGTGAATCCGTACAGTCTGTCACCGAGAAAGTTGCGAACCAGGTCGGGCGGACTCGTTCGAACCGGAATCAGCCCAACCGTCAGGAAATACTGGTGGATCCGAAGGACGAGCTACTCGCCATGAAATACGCTCATGAGGCCGCGGAGCCCGGCCCGGCGGATTTGTCGGCTTTCGTCAAAAAAACCGATCTGCCCAATGTGATCCTGATTATTTTCGAAAGCTTTCGGCACTCCGCTATTTCTCCTGGGTTGATGAAGCAGCTCGATGCGTGGTCTCAACAAGGGCTTCGACTCCGGCGGCATTACGCGGGCTCAAACTGTTCTCATCTGGGGCTGTTTCCCTTATTTTACGGCAGGTCCTCCCTGGGATACTATCAGACTCTGGACCGTCACATTCCGCCCCAATTGCTTGAGTCCCTGCGTCGAAGCGGCTTTCGGATTACTTCGCTGACCTCGGGAGAAATACAGGGGCATCGCCGACTGGGCGAGTTTATCAACAACACGTACTGCGACCGGATTTTGGTAGAGGGCGGGCTAACGGGCGACGACTTGACGGACTGGCCGGATTCGGATCGTCGCAAGCTGGCGCGGTTGAGGAGTATAATCAACACGCCTCAGGATCAGCCACAATTCGTTTTTTTCTATCTTCTCTCGTCCCACTATCGATACGCGTTCCCGGCAAGATTCGAAATCTTCAAGGAAGCCCCGGGCTTTTGGCAGTTTTTCAATCCGTGGGAGCAGATAAGGAGTCACCTGGCACGTTATGCAAATTCATTGTTGTTCCTGGAAGACGAGTTGATGAAGGTGCTGCGATCGATCGATCTGCGACACAATATTGTCGTGATCACCGGTGATCATGGTGAGTCGATGGGAGAGGACGGGGTATTCAGGCACACAACTCGGATGTCCGAGATTCAGATGCGGGTCCCCTGTGTCATAGTCGGAGCCGGGGTAGAACCACGCGAAATACCTTCAGCCACTGTGCACATGGATATTTTGCCGACGCTGTTGCATGTGCTCGGCGGCAGAAATATGGCCGTCCGGAACTGTCAAGGAAGAGATCTGATGGCAGATCAGGTACCGGCCGATGAAGTTGTCCTCGCTCCGGCAGACGGATCCGAATGGGAGGGCCTGTTGATTGTCAAGGGGAAAAAGCGATCGGCTTTCATAACCGAAACATTCTCTGCAGTTCCATCGGCTGAATTTACTGGTCTTGTCGACGAATTCGGACAGTACGAATGGAAAGCACGGGATATCGTCCCGCAGGCAGCGGTGATGAAAAGGTGATGTGCGGCATAACAGCCGCTAAAGGTTTTGAAGTTGCTCGTGCTTTATCAGTTATTGACACCAACACCCTGCGTTGATAGGATCGCGAAGACATGGAGTTTGGCCAAAAAAGAGAAAAGAATCATTTACCTGGCCCAGATAGGAATTTGGCCGGGCTCCGAGGTCATTTTCACGAACTTGGTAGGAAGAGGCATGGAATCGCTTAACGAGCTTTTCCTGTTAGTATCGGTCATCCTGGGCGACGGATTCGATTTTCAGGCCTTCTTGGGATGGGAAGGCGCTTTTTGTCTAACTTTCCTCAGCCTCATGGGTGGCTACCATTATTATACGCTCAATTTGCACATGGCTGAGCCCAACCAGCGAGTTCCACCTGCTGCGCAGGGAATCATCTTTGCCTCCCGGGAACTGCTCTTATCTCGGGCTGCTGCAGTGAAAGCGAACCGGGTACCCGCCGGAATCGGCCCGATTTCGATCCTTCCTCGGGATTTGACCGCGCGCAGAAATTTCTGATTCTTTTACCACCCATAGGAATTGGAACTGTTAGAACATCAATAGATTCGATAAAGTCTTATGAAAAAAAGGGAAAGTGTGCCAAGCTGGGTTCCACTGAGGTTATTCCTATTCTGATTGTAGTTGTAGTCACATTTGGTCCTAAACGGATTCCCGAAATTGTGGGCTGATTGGCAAACGGAATCAAAAGCTTTAAAGGCAGCGGGGCTTAAAGGTACTGCCGATTCAATCCCGACCGTGCCCTTCGCATCCGTAATATCAAATCAGTCCAATTTAAAACGGGACCGACGCGGCTCCAACAGAAAATGGAGTAAAAATGTTTTTTAGTTATGGGATTCCCAATGCAAAATCTGTTTTATATAATCATGTGTCGGGAGGGCAATAGCTCATGCTCGAAGAAAAGAAAAGGAAATTGCGGATTGGGCTATTGATTGAGTCGCTTAGCCAGCCGGGATGGATTTGCAGAGTAATCGAAGATATAGAGAAATCCCACTTTGCGGAAATCGTACTAATAGCAAAAAAAGAATTTCGTGATCATGCAAGAAAGATTCTTACCGGGTCTGTCGATTAATGGCTATCCACTTCTGTGGAGTTTGTACGCAAAAATCGACAAGCGTTACCCGTGCTTTTATCGGGATCCTTTTGAACAGTTTGATCTGAGTTACCTTGAACAAAGAGGTAGCACTATCCTTAGCGTTCGACCGATAGCGGTAAATGGTGAATATCACTTGAAGGAAGAAGACGTTCAAAGAATCCGGTCGGAGAATGTCGATTTGGTCCTTAATTTTTGGGGAACCAGGGTCACAGGGGCTGCAGTCGGGATTGCGAAACACGGTATCTGGTCCGGAAGCCCATCAAACAACTCAGTCTCGTATGGAGGACCACCTTGTTTTTGGGAAGTTATGAGAA
Source organism: uncultured delta proteobacterium (assembly GCA_963843165.1). Classification (GTDB taxonomy): domain Bacteria; phylum Desulfobacterota; class Desulfomonilia; order Desulfomonilales; family Desulfomonilaceae; genus DATJPW01. The sequence continues at coordinate 11,300 of CAWJJL010000041.1, forward strand.
GAAAAAGCACAATAGAATTCACCCTACGGATGACTAATTCCGAGACGGGACCGGAAAGGGTGCTTCATCGGTCTCTGACTGCCACGGACCTCTTATCGGTCACCGGCACCATCAGCAAGGTGTACTGGAAATCTGCCGATTCTGTCGTGAGAACGATTAAAAATCTATATGAGGACGGGCCTGCTATCCTGAGTGAAGAAAATTTAAAAGAGACAATAAATTCACACAATGGGAAGCGGCTCTCATACCCCACTACCCCCCAGATCCTGGGTTCTATCGCTAAAATCTGCGGCAGAAGACTAAAGCACAGTTTATGGGAATTTCGGAATATGGAGCAATGGTTCTTGGCTTATACTTTGGGTTCGACAGAACCAGCTATCCATGTTCCGCGTGATCTCAAATTTATGAAACCACCGAAGGATAGATTTTGGGCAGATCCCTTTCCTATCGCGAAAGAAGGTAAGTATTACATATTTATAGAAGAATTTCTATACGAAACGATGAAAGGCCATATATCGGTAGTAGAAATGGATCCTGATGGGACCTGGAAACAACCCGTCAAGGTCCTGGAGAAGGATTATCATCTTTCCTACCCGTTCTTGTTTGAATGGGGTAATCACCTGTATATGATCCCGGAAACAAAGCGGAACAATACAGTCGAGTTGTACCGTTGTGTAGAATTTCCGGCAATCTGGGAATTCGACAGAGTGCTTATTGGAGATATCCAGGCTGTAGACACGACCTTATATGAGCAAGATGGGATTTGGTGGCTTTTTTGTAGTATCGGAGGCAAAGATTTTGCCTCCAATGATGAATTGCACGCATTCTACGCGGAAACACCCTTGGGTCCGTGGAGCACCTCATAAGCGCAATCCGTTGAAATCCGACGTTAGGTCCAGCAGACCTGCCGGGAACCTGTTTCGACTAAATGGAAGCCTTTACAGGCCATCTCAGGATTGTTCGGTCAGAATGGGGGGCGCCATCGTAATTAATCAGGTGACCCGCCTGACACCTGAACAATTTCAGGAGGAAATAGCAGGTCGGATTGAGCCGACCTGGGAAAAAAGGATTTGCGGCACCCACACTATCAACACAGCAGATAAATTAACTGTGCTGGATTGTGTTGCTTATGTCCAAAAATTTCCGGCATGATTTTAGGTTGACAGTATCGGTCAATCAATCTGGCATGTATGATCAAGGCTCTCAAACGATCCCGGATGGAGCTTCAGTTTCACTCAATCTGCTAAGCTCGCACATTTGAGAATCCACACTCGCGGCATAATCTGAAGATAAATGCAAACAATGACCGGCTACAGACCAGTTTTCAAAATCTTCTTGTGATTTGAAAACTCGAACTATCCGGCTCACCTGGATAGATGCTGCAATTTTGATGGGATTCGCTTTATTCTCGTTGGGAAGTTTTCTTGGGAGGTGGAAAGGAATCACTCCCTTTGTATTTTTGGGCAGTGACGCGGGAATCGTTTCGAGTTTTGTGGCTGGATATGAACACCCCGAATTATTCCGCGGGGATGTCTTGCTCGGTAATTTTGGGAATTTCCGATACTATTTGGCGGCGCATCCTCTGCTGATTTATACAATAAGCAAAGTCACCGGGGATTACGGCTCCGCCTACATCTCTCTGCTGCTCGTTACACCGCTGCTGCAAGCTTCGGGCTTTTATCTTCTTGGACGGGTACTATTCAATAGCAGATATTGGGCATTATTACTCAGCATAATAACGCTTTGCCCTATCGCTTTACCGATAAGAGAGTTTTGGGGAATTTACGACGACCCGTTGCCCAGATCTTTGTTCCACGCGTGTATTCCATACGTGCTTGCCGGCGCGTTCTATTTCAGGGATGACTACACTAAATGGCCATGGCTCATGGCGGCTACAGGTCTTTTATTTTATGCGCATCCAGTAAGCAGCCCACATTGGGGCTTTGGCATCTGGATTGGTATGTGTGCGTTTTTACCGCATAATTGGAGTCTGCAAAAGAAGCTGCTATATATGTTCGCTTTGGGGCTAGTTTACGTAGCAGTAGCTTTGCCATGGGCGGCGAACTTTCTTCAAGTTCACGATCAAGCAGGCGTCACCGGTATTCAGTATTCTCAAGTAATTAATATCATAGCGGATAGAGTAGGAATAGAGCTGTTGAGCGTAGGTTTGGCTCTTCAGATGTGGGGCCGGGAACTTCTCTCGTGGCCGCTATGGTTTTACTGCAGCTGGGCATTATGCGCCGTGGCCGTTGTATCATTCCTGCATCCCGAGACCAGGAAGGGCTTCCTACTCGTAGCCTTTTGGGGTCTGGGAATCCTGGCAGTAGCCGTGGGAATAACCTTTGCCGAAGAGGTGACCTGCCATATTTGGAATCTTCCACGTTTTCAGATGGACTCTATAAGGGGTATTAAATACCTGGTTCCGATATTCTTGTTGTTTTCTCTATGGCCCTTGGCCGAAATTTCCAATCGTCTGCCGACCCGAAGCCTGAAGAAATGCGGGGCTCGCGTTGGCTGGAACATTGCTGGTGGCCATATGGGTTTATCAGAATCCACCCACTTACTTCCGGGACGCGGTACAGTCCTGGGCCCAATTCCGGCTGATGCCCCCTGTATCGGGTACGGAAACCGCGATTATTCAAGCGGTGGATGCTGTTCGCGAGAAAACCCCTCCGGGGGCCCGGATTCTACCAATTGTTCTGCCCTTGGAAACAAGGTATGCCGCCCTTCGATCGGTGGTTTACGCTTACAAGGACGGTGGAATATTTGCCGATACCAATTACCGCGCCTTGTTGGAATGGAACAAAATCAAACAGGAACTCGAGCAAATTCTCGAACGCGAAGCAGATCCTTCCACAAAGCTGAGGAGACTATTGGATCTTTCGGGCAGACTTTCCGGTCAATACCTAGTTACCGATTTCAGAATTGACGATGCCCTGGCCTCCTCCATGGGAGCGAAGGTAGTTTGGGCGAACGAGTCGTTCACATTGCTTCGATGTCCGTCTCGGACGCAGGAATAGGAAATCGTTAATCTACGGATCGATCGGTTCCCTCAGCACGGATTTATCAACAGAGCTTCTGCCCGACGAAGTATACAACCCATCAACGACCCAATGTCCCGGACGGACCCGAGAAAGACCGAGAGTCGAGATCAGTCCGCTGGTCCAGGCGTTTCGATCGGGTCGTCTTGGAATCATCGAAATATCCGCCCATCCCATTATTCGATCCGGATTGGAACGGAGCGATTCGGCATCCTGCCAGGAGATCCCGGTACCCGACCAAATCGCCGGACACGGTAATCTTATCGAGCAAAGCCAGGTTACTCCCACACCTGTTGAATAAGAGTAAGCTGTCATGTGGAGCTGGATTGTTCAGTTCGATTCCTCGGCTGACGAATCCCTCCCGCAGAACAATCGCTTGTTGGAAACTGCTGTTCGGCCACTTCGATGCAGATGGATAAAGGTACCAGGCGCCCAAGGTTCGATCATGATAGAGCATCCGGATCAATGCCCTCAAGCCGCCCCATCCTCGAATTACGGACGCTCGTTTATGATACAGTTCAAGATTGAGAAAAACGAAATTCGTTTTTGGTTTCACTTCCGGAACCTGATTGACAAGGCTTGCGACCAGGGAATTTCTGATTGCCGCGGCCTCCTTCCAGTCAGTCCTCAGCCCTGCGTGGAACATCGCCATGAACCCCAGGACCGCTACTGCCGCGATTTTGGCAACCAGGGTCGCTCTTTTGCCCGTCCAAGCGCTCAACAGAGTTGCAAACAGGATGGCAAGGCCGCACGACGCGGATGAGTACAATCTGCTGGCTTCGTTGAAATTAAATGAATTGGGATGGGCTGACTTCGCGATTCCCCACTTCGCCAACGCGGTATCCATCAATCCAGGAGGACCGAGGCCGTACCCGGCCAGTTGATAGGGAAACATTCCCAGGAGCAGGATCATTATTCCGAGGAGGGCTGCATAGAGAATTTTCCCAAGTGGATGAAGAGCATCCTCGCTGTCAATTTTTGTATCTGATTCTTGCGAACAGAAACACTAGCCCGGCGGAACAAAAGACAACCCCTGTGCCGATAACCCACGCCCACGGATCGGACGGAATCGAAAAAAATGGTTCGATAATGTAAAAGGGCAGCAGAGCAAGATATGCGACAACTAGTTCCAGGGATGGGAGAATTGAGACATGCTCAACCGCTCCGCCGCTCAAAAACAAAAACCTGATCGCGAGTGCAGCGGCAAATCCGCCAAAAATCCCAAGGCTGAGCCCAAAATAGAATCTCCAGTCTGCCGATTGGTCAATGCGCCGCCTGTAGATCGGTAGGCAGAAGAAGGGAACGACAAAGATTAGGAAACTCGACGCTTCGTATGTCAGAAAAGACAATATGTAGATGAACACTGCCAAGACCAATCGCCAATAGGAGCCCGGCCGTTCCGTCCAGATCTGAAACACAAGCACGGAACTCCAAAACATCAGCAGACTAAGCCTTGAATTATCCGTGAATACCAGGAATGTGAGACAAGAGACTGTCGGCAGAAAGAAAGCAAAGAGCATAGAAAACGAGACAAACGCATGATTGTTGGGGAATACCTTGGAGAGGCTTACGGCCATGACAAAACTTGAACCCGCGAGAAGCAGCAGAGAAAATAAGTGAAATCCTATCTTGTTGAACCCTAAAAGTTCAAACATGCCGATCCAATATAGACCTTCTATTGGGCGGAGGAACTCTCCGGTATAACCGAGCCAAGAATCCGGGAAGGCATGCCAATACGCCCAATTCAGTACTTGCCAGTCGTCCCCGTCAAATCCTATGTCCCCCGTCAAGACGGTAAGTATGAGACAATACGTAATCAAACCTGCTGCTGCAAATAGCAGGTGTGAACCGACCGGACCTCTCGTTTTGTAGCCCCACATTCTGTCGAACATGTCGAACTTGGGCGCTTCTCCTTGCGACTTGTCTTCGACCACAAGTTTCAATCTATATCAAAGCCCCGGCATGATGAAAAGCGGGAATTATCCGACTAATCGGCAGGAGGCCGCCCCGAATATGACATGAAGTACGGGCCACATGCACCGGCCTTATTGTGGCCGACTTGTTTTTTCAGACGTGACATGGTACGGGTTTTCCCATATTACACACGGACATGGAGTGGCTCTGGTGGCTGTAGAAATCTTTGTGGACGGACTTAATTATACGGTGGAACTGACTCGAAAAGTCTCGCTTCCTCCGGACGCACCTCGTTTGGTTGTGATATCGCGGCAGCAGAATTCGACCGCGACTCAGTTAGTTCGCTTGTGCATCCGCGCCCTGCAACACTTTACACCCGAACCCCACGAATTGTGGGTAGTTGATAACAACTCTCCCCTGGAAAATCTGCAATGGCTTAGGGACTGGCCTGAGCTTAAATGTGGCTCTTAATCGCACAGAACCGGTCCCCGCAGAAGGCAGAGACCTTGAACATGCTCAAGCCGACCCGGATGGTCAACTTGTCTGGGACAGCTATGCCAATGCTATAGGATTGGAACTCGCAGTGAGACTTGTGAACCCTGCTTCTCATTTTTTCATGTCTATGCATATGGACGCTTTGCCGTGTCGAGCCGGGTGGCTTTCTTTCTTGAGATCGAAAATCAGGGACAGGATCGCCGCAGCGGGCGTGCGTCTGGATCGGACCCGCACCTCTGAAGGCGTACTGCATGTCCTAGGGTATATGGTTGATTTTCAGTTGTTTACAAAACTTGGCCTGGATTTTCTTCCTGACCTTCCAAGGCTCGATGTCGGCGATCGAGTCACAGTAGCATTGCGTGAAGCCGGATACGACGTGTTCGCTTGTGACAACACTCTTTGGAAACCGATCCTCGAAAAAAATATACCTACCGCGTCGCCCCTGAGACAGTTTCATGTGGACAGATCTTTCGACGACGACGGCAATGTAATATTTCTCCACCTGGGCAGAGGAGTCAGGAAGTCGATAGGAGCGCATCGTAGAGGAACTACCGCGGACGAATGGATCAGAATGGTTTCTGAACGCCTGCTTGCTTGAAAGATCCCGGGACCGACAACTGTATTTTCAGGTCGTGATTCGGCAAGAATCGGCCATACATCACTTAACATGTTGATCTCATCTCATAGGCCGGCCACCTCTCGCGGCGAATTCGGATCTCGTCGCCCCGGTCCCTAATAGCCGTAATGCGGGTGACATGTACCCTCTGATTCCGTACCGGCAAATTGGACTCACCGTAGCTCGTCCTTAGAAAACCCCTCTTCAGCTTCCGCATTAGACTAGCTCTCACGTGAGGGGTTGCTATATGCGCTGGCAAGACGCTCTCGCCATCAAACCGTTTAAAAAAAGAGACAAGCCAGTTCCCTTTTTTGATGTGATCAAAGTTCAGGGCCTTCAAAGGGCTCCGTTCCCTGCCGAACCCTCTTCGCCAGGCCTCATTTTTCGACCCATA
>CAWJJL010000042.1:0-170569 GCA_963843165.1 uncultured delta proteobacterium
CCACGCCTTTTACGCCCTGCTCTTCCTTGTGGCAGGCAGCCAGCACAAAGGCCAGCAGCGCGGTCATTACGAAGATTCCTTTGAAACGAGGACGCACCATCACGAGATCAAGAATATCAGGAAGGCAGGGAGCGAGGGAGCGATGAGCGATCCGATGTGAGACGGCGTGCTCCGCATCACGGCGCGGCTCATGCGGAATTTACTAATCTGCGCTGCAAGAAGGACGGAGGATGAAATGGGCAAGCGCGTTGTGGCCGTGGTGGGCAGCTACCGCAAGGGCGGAATCAACGAAGAGGCGGTCCAAGCGGTTCTTGAAGGGGCGCGGGCAAGGGGCGCCGAGACACGAACGTTCCATCTGAGGGATAAGCAATGGAGTTCTGCGCAACTGCCGCCCGTGCATGCAGACGCCCGGCGCCGAGCGGGTGTCATGCGAGCAGGAAGACGATCTGGAGCCGATGCTCAGAGCGATTGAAGCGGCGGATGCCGTGGTGCTGGCTTCGCCGGTGAATTACTACAACGTGACAGCGATCTTCCGCAGATTCCTGGAGCGGCTGCTGGGATTTGCCTATTGGCCGTGGGGACAGAATGGGCCTGTATTGCGCAGCAAGGCGCAACCGCGCAAAGCGGTGTTGCTGGCTATGGCGGGGATGCCGGGATTTCTGATTCCATTCGCCACCGGAGCGCCGCGTGCGCTGGAGCTAGCGGCGGGAATGGTGGGCGCGAAACCGGTGGGCAATTTGTGGATCGGGTTGGCGGCGGGAAAGCCGGACTACACACTGAGCAAACGGACGCTCAAACGGGCACGGCGCATGGGCGCGATGCTGGCGTAAGAAAGGCAGGGAGCAAGGGAGCGATGCGCGATCCGAAGTGGATGAGAAGGATCGCTTATTTCGCGATCAGGCTGCGGGCGATGGAGTCCAGGACGCCGTTGAGAAAGTTGCTGGACTCGGGCGCGGAATAGCGGCGGCCGATCTCGAGCGCCTCGTTGATGACAACTGGAAACGGCGTGGACTTGAAGCCGAGCAGCTCGGCGACGGCCATGCGCAGCAGGTTGCGATCGACGGCGGGCATGCGATCCAGCCGCCAGTGCGTGGAGTGGCTCGCAATGAGCGCGTCGATCTCTTCCTGGCGCTCCTGGGCCACGCGGAACAGATCCTCGGCAAAACCGCGCACCTCGGGCTCGACGGCATCGCCGGCCTTCCAGAACGTGGCGCGCACCTGGTCGGCGGTCTGGTGGCCAACGTCGGCCTGAAAAAGCATCTGCATGGCGAGTTCGCGGGACTTGCGGCGATGGCGGCTGGTCAAGCGGGACCGCCTTGCTGCATCTTGCGGCGCAGGCTGACCATTTCAATGGCGGCCGCGGCGGCCTCAAAGCCCTTGTTGCCGGCCTTGATGCCGGCGCGGTTCAGCGCCTGCTCCAGGGTTTCGCAGGTGAGCACGCCAAAGCTGTGGGGAATGCCCGTCTCCTGTTGCGACTGGCCGATGCCGCGGGCCACTTCGTTGTAGATGGCCTCGTAGTGGGCGGTTTCGCCGCGCAGCAGGCAGCCCAGCGTCACGATGGCGTCCACGCGGCCGGTGTTGGCACTGGCGCGCGCCGCGGCGGGAATCTCCCACGCGCCGGGAACGCGGACGACTTCAATGTCGCTGCGGTCGGCGCCGCTGCGCAGGAGCGCGTCGAGCGCGCCCTCCAGCAGCCGATCGGTGACCACGGCGTTCCAGCGCGAGACGACGATGGCAAACTTCATTCCCGCGGCAGAAAGATCGCCTTCGAGCGCGACGGGCTTGCCTTTCACCGGGTCGGTCCACGCCCAGAAACTGAAGCGGAAACCGGGCTCGGGCTCGACAGTGAAGATGCGGGATTTCCAATGCGTTTCCGTGATGGGCGAGAGGCGGCTGACGGCATCGGCCCCGCCCTGTGCGCGCAGCCACGCCTCAGCCACCTGATGGATGGAGTCGAGCGAAGTGACTTCGATGAGCAGATCGGCTGTCGACGGGAAAGCGGCCATCGACGAATTCCAGATTGCCGAGCGGAGCCAGGAACGATGCGCCGCGCGATCCCTCTTCCTGCCATCCTTTGCCGGGGGCAAAACCGAGCGCCCGGAAAAAGCCGCTCAGCCGTTCGTAAGCCGCCGCGCTGCCGGCCGGACGCAGAATCGAGATGCCCTTGATCATGAGTTGATTTTAGCGGAGCTAGCGGGGTTAGCGGGGCTAGCGGAGTTATTGTTCCGGCCCATAAGCAGTGCGCACTTTCCCACCCTTTTCCGCACAGTACGCGGAAAAGGATGGGGCACGGTTGCAGTATTCGGGGGCCGCGTCGATAGCGGCACATTACCCTACGTGACCGAGCGCGGCTTGACGGTGATGACGGTAACGGGAACCACGGTGTTGGCGCCGGGCGCGACGGGATAGAGACAGCCGGCGTCGTTGCCTCCGGCCGAGACCGGGGTACAGGCCGGCAGAGCGGGACTGTACTGCTGCGAGTCGGTGGGTGGCGTGGCGATGCTGACGCTGGTGGGAATGCTGATGAAGTGGATCTCGTTGTCGCCCGCAGTGGAGACAAAGAAGATGGAGTTATCGGGCGAAAACGCGCCGGCGAGCGGCGCGGTAGGCGGCGTGGCCGAGGAAGCTCGGCAAACTTGACGTAGCCTACGGGGCCTGCGCCGCTGGCCTGCGGCAGGTAGTAGGGAAGCTGGGCTGCCGCCTTGGAAGTGCTGGGTGTGGTGTAGGTGATGAAGGCGATGGGCGCGGCCGTGGTGGTGGAGGCCGTGGTGGGCGCCGTGCCGGTGACGATCTGGTTGACGGCGGCGGCGTTGGTGACGCCGGTGAGATTCACCGTGCCGTTGAGCGTGGGGTTGGTGGAGAGAGGCTTCATGGTCTCCACCTGATTGGGCGGCGCGCCGGTGGTGGCTTCAGGGCAGAGAGGCGTGGCCGGAATGGCGAGTCCGATGTCGTTGAGCGTGATGCTGCTGCCGCTGAGCGAAGCACCCAGCATGTGCGCGCCATCGGTGGTAGCTCCAAGGATGCTGGTGGGCAGGGTAAGAGAATCGCTTTGCGGATAGAACTGAATGCTGGCGTTGTTACCGACCGTGCCGGAGGGGCACCAGGTGTGGGCGACGGTAGGAAAGCCGGCAAGATACGCGCCAATGCCGGGGACCGTAACGGCCACGTTCTGGGAACCGCCGGAAGCGGTGAGATCGTAGGTACTCCAGCCAATGTTGGTGTTGTAGACGTAGAGCGTATTGGTGTGATTGGCCCCCGCCGCGGCGCTATCGACGATGTAGAGGGTATTGGAATCGGGCGTCCAGGCGGCAGCGACTCCCATCCCGCCATAGCTGGACGACGGGCCGGAGGAGGTGTTGTAGAGATAAAACAGACCGCGGACCTGATCGTTAATGACCAGTTCATCGTTGTTGGGCGAGACGGCGAGCACGACGCCGGGGGCCGAGGTGTCCTGCTTGGTGAGGGAGTTGCCTGCCGTGGAGTAGATCATCAGCTCGCGGGGCGAACCGAAGTAGAGGTTGTTGCCGCCCGGGTCCATGAGCATGGAGTTGGGCACGAAGGGCAGGCGCACGGTAGAGCCGGGGTTTCCGGTGAGCAGTTCTATGGAAGCGAAATACTGCGACTGGCCGGGCGCGGCGAACCAGACGAAGTCGCTGGTGGTGCCGGGGACGGTGATGCCGACGGGATTGGAAGAGAGCGACAGGCCGTTGCCATTAAGGCCGAACTCATTGATGGGGGCGGGATTGCAACTGGACGGCTCGCACAGCGCATAGATCGACGCGACCCCGGGAAAAGCGGCGCTGATGCCGCCACCGCTGTTAGCCGTGACGTCAACGGGGTTGGTGGACTCGTAAGAGAGGTTCAAGCCGCTGATGGGGTTGCCCTGCGTGTCGAGGACCGTGGTGGTGAGGTTTTGCGAAACGCCCTGGGTGACGACGCCCTTGGTGGATCCAGAGGCCAACGAGATCTTGATGGATGCGGGCGGGCAGGTGGAGAAGTAGCCGGCCGACGATGCCGATTGCGCGATGGTTGCCGTGATGGAAGTGGTGCCGGGCTGCTGCGCCGTAAGGACGTTGGTGGTGGCGTTGAAGGTGGCGACATTGCTGTTGCTGACCGAGTAATTGAGCGTGCCGATGGACGCTGAGCAAAGGGGAACCGAGGTAACGCCCGGGGCCAGACCACCTGCGCATGCATAATTCGCCGGGGATACGGAGGACGGGGCGCAAAACTCGTACTGATTGCCGTTGCTGACGTAGCAGGCCTGGGAGTCGAGCGCGGCCTCCTGGTTCTGCGAAAAGCATTGCTGCGGCGAAGAGCTGGAAAGCGACGTGGTGACCAGACTGATGGCGGTAACCGGCGCGTGAATGTATACGGCGACGGGGTTCGAGGTCACGGAATAGGCAGTGGCGGTGATATAGGCGATGCCGTATGGCAGGCCCTTGGTGGACGGCAAGGGATTCGGGGTAATAGCAGTAGGTGTAGTCGGCGATGCCGCCGCCGGTATTGCGGTTCCATGTGCCGGCGCAAAGTTGCCGGAGGGGGAGACGTCGGCGAGCTGATTGTTGGTGGTGCCGTAGCTATACGAGTTGGAACCAACCGAGGCCGCATTGCCCTTGCAGGTGAAGGCAGAGGGCGCCTGTATCTGGGTGGTCTGCCCGTAGGCCAGCGAGATGCCGGCGACCTGCGGCTGCAGGGTGATGGAAGCGATGTCGGAGTCCTTCGGGCCGTAGCCGAGGCCGTTGCAGTAGTTACCAGCCGGATTGCGCACACAACCGGAGATGGAAATTCCAGCCGGAAGGGCCAGGCCAAGCAAACAAACAAGCGTCAAGAACCGCCGCATGAATCCTCCCCGCTCCGCGCCGTCGAACCGCGGAACGGTCGCTACGAACACGTAAAGAAAAATGAGTTATTGCCTTCCCTTTTCCTGCTTAGGGTCGGCCCGCAACAGGTGGATCGCACCCAGGCTCGAGATCCCCGGCGGCACACTGCCGCACGCGGCCGAAGAGGCGAGACGCACACTGAATACTCCAAGAAAAAAGTGTATCAGGGCGGGCCTACCTCTGGCATTGAACCAGGTTGTCCTCCCAGGGCAATCGCATTTCAAAATAGCTCCAGTAGCCGGTAGAGGAAGCCATCGTCCCAGCCGGCGCGTTTGAACTTGCCGCGCAAGGAGCCTTTCGATCCCTCTTTTTGCATGGCGTTGATGGCCATATGGCGTAGAACGGCGAGATTGTGAGGCCCGTGTCCCATTCGCGTCCGATCCTGGTCTTCGTTCATGACCACATCCAGCCGCCAGTGCAGGCCGTTTTCGATCCCCCAGTGCTGTCGCGCCACTTGGTTGAACCGCTCCGGCGACAGGAGTCGACTGAGCAGGTAGTAGGCAGTTTCGGCTGTGGTTTTCTCCGTCGTTTCGCGCACCCGAACCACTTTGCCGATGGCCTTCAGGCCCGGCCATTGGTGCTGTTTCTGCAGCCAGTCGATCTCGCTTGACACCGTCGCCGTGCGCGTCTCGATGCGTCCGTGATCGGCCTCGACAACGGGCGCAGCGGTGCTGGCTTTCAACTCCGCATCATCGAGCAGCAGAACCACATCGTCAAACAGCGTGCCCTGATTGCGCTTCAGCGCCAGCGCGTAGTCGCCCTTCTGTGCGACGATTTGCTCGGCGATGGCGCGCTGGCAGTTGAGTGCATCGGCGGTCACGATCGTGCCTTTGAGGGCCAGCATCCTGAGCAGTCTGGGCACGGCCGTAATCTCGTTGGACTTGGCATCGGTGGCGATCTGCGCCAACACCAGCCGCTGCTCTGAGCCCCAGGCACTGACCATGTGCAGGGCCGACTTGCCGCTGGTGCGATCAAACGAGCGGCGCAACACCTTGCCGTCGATGGCCACCACCCCCTGCAACTGCTCGGAAAACTGCGCCATAAACCTCTGAAACGAATCGCGAAACTGATCCGGATCCAGATTGCGGAACAGGCGGCTGAAGGTGTCGTGACTGGGAAGGCCGTTGGCCAGGCTGAGAAAGCTGCGCAGAAATGGCTCCTTGGCCTCGGCAAACACCGCCATATCCACCGCACCCTGGCCGCCGCACAGCACGCAGCATAAAGCGATCATCAGCAGTTCGTGAAAGTCATGTAAAGCGGCATTGCCGCAGCGCGGGTCCTCAAGCCCTTCCCAACAGGAACCGAACTGCTCCAGGGTCTCTTTGCGGGACATGAAATCCTCCTGCAAGAAACCTCAGGCTTCCCAAGGGTTACTGGAAGTGCCAACCGTGGTTCAAATCAATTTCAAATGCGATTGCCCTGCCCGAAATGCAGCCCCTGCTGCCGGAAGGCAGTGGCCTGCGCCCTGATCCACCTCCCCGCACCCACCTGCGCTATATTTTCCGCATGGACGAAAAACGCGACCTGCTCCGTCATACCCTCGCCACGCTTGCTTACCGAACCACCCGGGCCATCGAGAATGCCCCGGAGTCCTTCGCCGATTTCGACGGCGCCGGCCGCCGCCCCGTTGAGATCCTGGCGCATATGGGGGATCTTTTCGACTGGGCGCTCTCCATGGCGCAGGGCAATCCCTCCTGGCACAATTCCGAGCCCCTCGCCTGGCGCGAGGAGCAGCAACGGTTTTTCGCCGCTCTGGGAGCCTTCGACGCCTTCCTCGCGTCAGATTCCGAACCAAGCGCGCCCATCGAACGCCTCTTCCAGGGGCCCATCGCCGACGCCCTCACCCACACCGGCCAGCTCGCCATGCTCCGCCGCCTTGCCGGCGCGCCCATCCGCGGCGAAAACTACTACGTTGCAGCCATCGCCGCAGGCCAGGTCGACGCCGCGCAGCCAGCACCGGTTAGGACCTTTTAGTAACTCGTCGCGCCGTTCCGTCCCGCCTATCCGCCGCCCGATTTTCGTCCCAATTTTCGCTGGGTCGCCGCCCTGCGCGCCCATCCTCTTTTCTGCGCCAGAATTCCTCACATTTTCAAGATTCCGTTGAAAATCGGCTTTCACGCGAAATTAACTCTCTAAAAATCAACGAATTCTATTTTTATCTTGACAGTCGTATCGATCAAAGACAAAAATGATGACGGTGACTATCGTCGCCATGGAGGTTTCATATGCGCCGTATACTTGCAGCTACTCTTCTGCTCCCCTCACTGTTCCTACCTGCAGTGGCAAAAGCCAGCACGCCCGTGGACGACGCTACTGCCCCAACCCCGGTGCGCGTTAGTACCGGCGTCACTGCCCCTGTTCTCCTTAGCTCCCCCGTGCTCTCCCTTCCGGATGGCTACTCGTTCGATCTCATCCCTGCGGACGCCCGGGTCCAGCTCTCCCTCACTGTCGACGAGAAGGGCGAGCCCCAGAACATTCACGTCGTCAAGTCGTTCAGCCCGTTCATTGACGCGCGCGTCGTCGAGACCGTCAGCCAGTTCCACTTCCGCCCCGGCACCATCGACAACCAGCCGACTGCCGTTGATCTGAACCTCACCGTCAACGTCGCCCGCTAACCTGCTCGTTTACCTTCCCCGGAACCAGGGGATGCTGTGCTCGATTGATTCGGCAACAATTCTGCATCCGTGCCCCATCCTTTTCCGCGCTTTTGCGGAAAAGGGTGGGGTTGCGTACCACTGCCTGATTGCCGAATCAAAAGTGTTCCGTATCCCGCAGCGCTTCCAGCATCCGCCGGTCCTCGGCGCTCAGCGCCGCCCGTTCCAGCAGCTCCGGCCGGTTCTTGAGCGTCTTTTTCAGTTGCTGTTCGCGCCGCCAGCGCCGGATCTGGGCATGATCCCCGTTCAGCAGCACCTGCGGAGTCTCAAGTCCGCCAAACTCCGCCGGCCGCGTGTAATGCGGATAGTCCAGCAAACCTCCCGCTCCATACTGCGACCGCGGAACCCCCTCCACGTCCACGTCGATCTCCGCGTCCGCCGCGCCAAAGCTCTCAAACTCGCCCGAGGCCTCGTTGCCCAGCACGCCCGGAATCAGCCGCATGGTCGCGTCCACCACCACGGCCGCCGCCGGCTCGCCTCCGCTCAGCACATAATCCCCAATCGACAGCTCCATGTCGCAATAGAGCTCGTTGATCCTCTCGTCTACGCCTTCGTAGCGCCCGCAGACCAGTACCACGCGCTCCAGACCAGCCAGCTCCCGCGCTACTGCCTGCGTGAAGACTCGCCCCTGCGCCGAGAGCAGGATCACCCTAGTCCCCACTCCCGGTCAGTCTCTGCTTCTCGTCGCTCCCTCGCTCCCTTGTTCCCTTGCTCCCTATTCCGAGACTTTCCAGCGCCTCCGCCAGCGGCTCCGGCTTCAGCACCATCCCCTCGCCGCCGCCAAACGGGCGGTCGTCTACCGTGCGGTGCCGGTCGTGCGTAAATTCGCGCAAATCGTGCAGCCGGATCTCGACCAATCCCTCGGTCTGCGCGCGGCGCACGATCCCCTGCGCAAACACACTCTCAAAGAACCCGGGAAAGATGGTCACGATATCGAAACGCATACTCTTGATGATAGAGGCTCCGCCATCCAGCTCGACACGCCGCACCACCGCAGCCAAAAGCTGAAGCTAACAGCTAAAGCTGAAGCTGCCTTTCGCGTCCACAGCCGCGCCGTCACCACTCCAAACAAAAATCCCCCCACGTGCGCCAGGTAAGCCACGCCGCCGCCCTGGACTGTCGCCCAGGGCCCCACCCACATTCAGCAATTGGATCAGGAACCACACCCCGATCAGCAGCGCCGCGGGAATGTAGGTGATACGGATAATAATCAGGATCCAGACCAGCGACCGGATGCGGTCGCGCGGGAACATCACGATAAACGCGCCCATCACCGCGCAATGGCGCCGCTCGCGCCCAGGCAGGGAACGTGCGAGCCGGGACTTCCCGCCACCTGCGCCAGCATCGCCACCACGCCGCCTGTCAGATAGAACACCAGGTAGCGCATGCGCCCCATGGCGTCTTCGATTGCCGGGCCCAAACGCCCACAGGAACACCATGTTGCCCAGCGATGTGCAGCCATCCCGCGTGCAAAAACGTGCCGGTCACGAGCGTGATCAGGTTGCGGCCGTGCTCAATATGGATGGGAATCACTGCCCAGCGCCGCACGAACGCGTTGCCCTCGATCAACTCGCGCAGGAACACATACACGTTGGTCAGGATGATCAGCAACGTCACGATGGCAAAGTGGCGCGGCCGTCGCGACACGTCTCCAAGCGGGATCAGAGTTGCCACGTTTGCGTTCCTCGAGGATTTTCGGCGCCGGGGCAGGGAACACCATTGGCGCCGGCGGCCTCTGTTTTCCGCGCCGGCGCCTCATGGTGCGCTTGCCCGCGCCGCTACATTTCAGGCCAGCTTGGAGAGAACACGCCGCGCCGTTGCCAGCACTGCCAGGCGTGACGCGCCGCTGAAGATCAAGCTGACTCCCAGCAGGGTGCCGATGACGTACTGGCTGTTCGACGGCCAGGTCATCCAGATCGCGACAGCGAGAACGAGCATGACAATTCCAGAGAACACCAGCCAGCCTGAACCGCCCAGCCGCCGCAACTGCCACGCCAGCATGAATTCCAGAATCGCCACCACAGAGAGGTAGACTCCCAGCACAAGCGTCAGCGCGGCCAATCCAGCACCGGGATGCATCAACATGTAAATCCCCGCCAGCACGTAGGCAAGCCCCAGAAGAAGTCCCCAGATCAATCCACCCACTTTGCGGGTTAGCCAGCCGAGCACAAAGTGCACCGCACCGCAGAACACCAGAAGGCAGCCGATCAGAACCGTCGCCGCGATTCCCGCTGCCCGAGGCACCACGATGGCCAGAATTCCCGCCACAATAATCAGAATGCTCAGAGCCGTCGACCAGGCGATCGAATGTTTTTCCATGGTTACAATGGATTCGTCACTCATACGCGCTCTCCTTTCCCAGGTTGCCGCATCGGGTCCCGCGGCGCTGCTCCAGCCGCAAATTGCCGCATCCATCGCAATCTGTTGGAAAACGGCATCGGGGCTCCCGAATTGGCGTATCCTAGTCTACGCTTTCCCTGCGCCGGTCAACCCCGGTACTGCTCGTCGCTCACATGTTCCATCCATTCCACCACCTTGCCGTCGAGCTTTTCCTGGATGGCGATGTGCGTCATGGCCGTGGTAGGCGCCGCGCCGTGCCAATGTTTTTCGCCTGGAGCGAACCACACCACGTCGCCCGGCCGGATCTCCTCCACCGGCCCGCCCCAGCGCTGCGCGCGGCCGCATCCCGCCGTCACAATCAGCGTCTGCCCCAGCGGATGCGTATGCCACGCCGTCCGCGCGCCTGGCTCGAAGGTCACGCTCGCGCCCTCGACCCGCGCCGGCTCCGGCGCTGCCATCAGCCGATCGATGCGAACTGTTCCGGTGAACCAATCCGCTGGCCCCTTGCCCGAAGGCTGCGTCCCGGCTCGTTTGATCTCCATATCTCATCCCTCCTCATGCAATTGTCAGCGATCTGACTGGCCAGGCCGAATCCCGCAGGGGTTAAAACCCCTCAATTTTCCTGCCCTTTTCGGCACGAGTAAACTCGTGCCCTGATACAAAGCCCGATTTATGCGCCCAGTTCAAGTCCCTTCGCGCCTAGTCCCTGATTTCTTGTTCCCTTGTTCCCTCGGTCCCTTGGTCTCTGTCTTTTCGCTCCCTTGCTCCCTCGCCGCCTCCGGCCTATCATGGTGCACACATCGCCATGCACGACATCGAATCGCTGCTGACACGCTGGCAATCGGCCGGCGTCCTCAATGCGGACACAGCCGCCCGCATCCGCGCACTCGAATCGCAAAACGCCGCGCAACCCACCGGGCAACCCGCCGCGCCTTCCGCCAATCCGGCGGGCCTCAAGTGGCTGGTCGTCACGGGACTCACTCTCGGCGCTATTCTGCTGGCGTGCGGCGTGGTGCTCTTTGTCTCCTCGCATTGGAACCAGCTCAGTCCCGGTGAGCGCTACCTGCTCGTCATCGCCATGGTCGCCGTCTTCCACATCGCCGGCGATCTCACGCGGACGAACTTCGAAGGCTTCTCCATCGCGCTCCACGCCGTGGGAACCATCTCCACCGGCGCGGCCATCGCGCTCGTCGGCCAGATCTTCAACATCCAGGAACACTGGCCGGCCGCGGTGCTGCTGTGGGCGCTGGCCGCCTTCGCCGGTTGGGCGTTACTGCGCGACCAGGCGCAGCAGATCCTGGCCCTCCTGCTGCTGCCCGCCTGGATTCTTTCGGAACTCGCCTTCCGCATCGGCAACCATACCGGCGACTACGTCTATATAGGGCGGCTCCTCTTTGTCTGGGCCATCCTTTACCTCACCTTCTTTGTCGGCTCCCGGCGCAAGGCGGTGCAGGGGATCCTTTTCGCAGTCAGCGCCATCGCAGCCGTCTACGGCATCCTCTTCATGCTTACCGGCTGGGTCTCCGTATCCTCCGATCAAACCTTCCTCCCCTTTGGCGTGCGCGTCTGGGCCTGGATCGCCATCGCCGCCGTCCCGCTGATCGTCGCCGCATTTCACGGCCACAAGGGTCTGGTTCCCATCGCCGTCGCCATCGCGTTTGTGATTGCACTGCCGTGGTGCCACTCCACCATGACCGAGTCGTATAACAACGGCGGAGCGAATACGACCTACACCACTACCAATCCCAATCTGCTCGCCCACGCATTGGTGGCTGCCTTTGCCGTCTTTCTCTGCTGGTGGGGCGTGCGCTTGCTTTCGCGTGCGCTGGTCAATCTGGGTATTGTGGGCTTCGCCGCCGCCGTGCTCTGGTTCTACTTCAGCGACATCTATAACGATCACGAGCGCGCCCTGGGACTCATCGGCCTCGGCGTTCTCTTCCTGGCCGGCGGATGGGCGCTCGAAAAGATGCGACGCCGCATTCTGGCGCGCATGGCTTCGCCCCCACAACCTGCCACCGAAGCCGCGGCGGCCAAGACCGCCGCGGCCGAGAATCGAGGCGCGCAATGAAGATCGGCCGCTTCACCCTCTCCGCTGCCTCGCTCGCGCTGCTCATCATTCAGTTGCTGCTGGTCTCCACCGTCGCCGCCAAGTATTTGTACCAGCGCTGGACGTGCCCGCGCGTCTGGACCCGCGCCGCCGCCATCGATCCCAATTTGCCCATGCGCGGCCGCTACCTCGCTCTTCGCCTCACTGTCGATGGCTGCCAAAGCACGCTGCCCTCGGCCAAGGACGCCAACTTCCCGCGCGACGTGAATGGCGCCGTCAAACCCGGGCCGTACGTTCTGCGCCCGCAGGACGTCGACTTCCACGCCAATTTAAAGGTCGTCAACAACACGTTCATTGCTGTGCGCATCGAGGGTCAGGAAGACTCCAACGCCGGAGAAGAAGTGGTGGGCACTGCCGGCTCGCCCTGCAATCAGATGCAGCTCGCATCGTCAACCGACTTCTTCATCTCCGATACGGCGCAAAGCCCGTTGCCGCTCAAAACCGGCCAGGAACTCTGGATCGAAGTCACCGTTCCGCCCACCGGGCCCCCGCGCCCCATGCAACTGGCACTCAAAGACAACGGAGCGTGGAAGCCGCTGAATTTGAAATAGCCGCGTGGGGCGCTGCGATGCGCGCGGCGGGTTTGCGGTGAGTCTGCATTGCCAGCCTCCGGGCCACTCGCCAGATGGTTGTCTTCATAAGTGAAGGAGAAAGAGAAAAGCGATGAAGATACCTACCGCCGCGCGAATGGGTTTCGCGATTGCCCTCCTACTTTCGTTCTTTTGGTTTTGGTACATGATGGCTGCGGATTACGGGTATCGTGCAGTGTCGGGAACATATACGTTTCATAACGACGGAGAATCATCCACGCTGGTTCTGAGGCAGGATCAGAGCTTTCAGCAAGACCTTGATCGTGGCGGAAAGGTGGAACATGCCCAGGGAAGTTGGAGGCGCGTCGGCGAGGGCGGAGTTGTATTTTCAAGAGAGTTCTTGAAGGTGAAGGGCCAGGAAGTGCGAAGTGATGGACAGGCCGATGGGACAATCGAAAAGGGATTTGCGGGCTTCTTTCCTTCGATTAGGTTCGAGCCGCAATTCAACGGCCCTAAATTCAATAGACGACTATTTCGATGATTTTCCGGCAACCGCGGGCCACCCGCCGGCTGTGGAGCGGACACAGAAACCTGTTAAGTGAACGCTGAGAGGAGGACGACAGAGATGGGATTGGGATGGGATATGAAAGTTTATAGGCTGGAAGACGATAAAAACTCGCCCGCAACGACTGAATCGAGGGCTGGTGTATGTCTTGCAGAATGGGAAACAGGACTTAGCGGAACGGATTGGCTTGAGGAGCTTGTCAAGACGGGCAAGGCAATCGAAGTGGCCGGAAACTGCGGCTATCCATGGACATTCACTGCGCCTGCTGAATACATAGTTCCGCGAATCCTTGACGGGCCCCCGGAAGCTTATCCGGAAACCGGGGAGTTCAAGGGCAGAACGTATACGATCGCAAAGAGGAGGATCGACTGCGATGCGGCCAAACAATGCCGCTCCGATGAGTGGTTGAAGATCGAAGCCTGGGACAAAGATTGATGCAGTTAGAGGATCGGGGAGCAATTGCAACGAAGGATCACGCGCCGTCAGCTTTCCGGCGCGTTCAAATCCACCAACCCCTCGGGCAGCGCCATTTCCACGCGCTTGCCTTCAAGGTCGATCCTGCGCAGGTAGCTTTTGGCGAAGGGAATCAGCACCTCGCCGCGCGCCCCGCGCACCACCAGCAGCGGTACAGGCCCCGCCGTCCGGTCCACGTCCTCGATCTCGCCCACAGTCACCGGTTCCGCGCCGGCCACGTCCACCAGCGTGCACCCGATCAGGTCGCCGATGTAGGTCTCATCCTCGGCGAGCGGCGCGCGCTCGGCTTGCGGAATGGCCACGATCAGTCCCTTCAGCTCTTCTGCCGCGGAAATCGAATCCACGCCCGCGAAGTGCAGCACGATGCCGCCCTTGTGCAGCCAGTGGTTGGTGAGCTCGACTTCGCGCGGAGCCGCAGGTGCGGCTGAATGCGCCGGCGCTGTGCAGAAGCATCGCCAGCCAGCAGCCACAACTGCCGCCGTTCAGCAAATTTTTCAGGGAAATCGGTGAGAATCTCGGCGAGGACCTCGCCTTTGCGGCCCTGCGGGCGGCGAATCCGCGCCAGCCAAACCCAGTTTTCAGGCGGAACTGGCACGGCGACCTCCGCCCCCGGACGAGGCGACGCTCGAAAGAACTTGACCGGCGCGGGCGACCCTAGCTTCGTCGTCCTCTTCCAGGATGTCGAGCGTGTAGCGGTGGTGCAGCTTCATGCTGACCGCGCCCAGGATGGTGCGCACCGAGCGCGCGGTGCGCCCCTGCTTGCCGATGACCTTGCCCACGTCCTGCGCCGCCACGCGGAGCCGGAGCACCGTGTTCTCATCGCGGTTCACGGCTTCCACTTCAACGGCTTGCGGCTCATCCACCAGGGCCCGCGCGATTTCGCGAACCAATTCGTCTACTTGCACCATTTCAGCTTGGGTCATGATCTTGCCTCTGACCATCTACGTTCGGAGATTGGCACTCTGAAACTGTGCGCGAATATTAACACGCATACCCCTTTGGAGCAAGAGACTTATGTGCCGCCCAAGCCTTCCGGGCTCGCGGGCATGCAGCACCAGGCTGGAGACTCAGGCTGCGGCCGGGTCCGTAACCGCCGGCGCAGGTGTGTCCGTAACCGCCGCAGCGGCCGGGGGGTTCTTGGTCACCAGCTTTTCCATGGTGGGCGACAGCTTGGCGCCCATGCCGCGCCAGTAGGCGATCCGGTCGTGCTTCAGGTTGACCGTGGCCGGGTTGGTGCGAGGATTGTAGGTGCCGACCACCTCAATCGAACGGCCGTTGCGGGCGCGGTCCTTCTCGATCACGACGATACGGTAATAAGGTTGCTTGGGGGCGCCAACACGCGCCAAACGAATCATAACCACGGTGATACGGTTCCTTTCCGGTTTGCAAGCTTTTCGTTCGTTTTTTGGGGAATCTCCCCGCCGGATCCTCACCGTACTCGGCGAGTCCGCCAGGCGAACGGCGGCAGGTCTCCGGCACAACAGAGCGTTTTCGGTTCATACGTTGACAGGCCAACATCGTGCAACGCGGCTCTTTCTTGTGGAAAGAGCCACTTGGCGGTATCGACCGACGAAGGCTTGAACCGAAAACGCTGTAACGGCCGGACAGATGCGTCCGGCCGCACACATCACAACACCTAAGTATCGCCGAAACCGGGCCTTCGAGGCAAATGGTTCGTACCGCAGGCCCTGACCGGCTGTCGCGCGGCGTACAGCCCGCACTTTCAATCGCCATGCATGCCCTCCAGCGAAACCCATCGCGCGGTCCCTCCCCGCGCTGACTGCTTATCATGACAAAGCAAGCTTTCCTCTTTCTGAAGGAGCCAGATCCAGTCGAATCCATGGGGCGCAAGGCATGAACCGGGAATATCACGAATGGGAATCCAGCCGCCTCGGCCGCTCCATGGAGCTGCTCGTCTTTGGCCATGCCGGCATGCCGGTCCTGGTTTTCCCACCTCCGGCGGCCGCTTTTTCGAGTTTGAAGACCGCGGCATGGTCGCCGCGTCTCGCCAACAGGATCGACGCCGGCGAGCTTCAGCTCTTTTGCGTCGACTCCGTCGATCGCGAGAGCTGGTACAACCGCCAGGTCTCTCCGCGCCGCCGCATCGCCCGCCACATGGACTACGAGTCCTATATTCTCCACGAAGTGGTGCCCTTCATCCGCGAGAAAAATCGCGACCCGCGCTTGCTGGCGCTTGGCTGCAGCTTCGGCGGCTACCACGCGGTGAACATCGCCCTGCGCCATCCCGGCCTTTTCAGCGGATTTTTCTCCATGTCCGGCGCTTTCGACCTCACCGCCTTTCTCGACGGCTACTACGACGAGGATTGCTACTTCCATCTGCCCACGCACTACCTGCCCCGGCTCGAAGATCCGTGGTTCCTCGATCGCTTTCGCGCCAATGCGTACGTGCTGGCCACTGGATGGGACGACCAATGCCTCGCGCAGAATCAGCAACTCGATCGCATCCTGAGCGAGAAGGGAATTCCGCACCAATTCCACGTGTGGGATGTGCCGAACGCGCACGATTGGCCTACATGGCAGCGCATGGTGCAGCATATTTAAAAGAGGGACCAAGGGAACAGGGAACGGGAGCAGAGAACAGAGGACAGAGAACAGGAACAGGGAACAGGGAACAAGGAAGTGAGGCGCGAACCGGCTGCGGGCCTGCCATGAGCGTTCGCATCAAAAACGCCCTGTCATCCTGAGCGTATTTGCCGGGCCTGCACAGAAACGAGGAAGGACGTGCGGTGCTTTCGCCCCTGGCAACTAGAACTGACCCAAAACACAATAATTCTGCGGAGGCATTGCCATGAGCCAGATCAACCCATACGAGAAGCTTCTCGACGGACGGCCGCTCGACGTCATCCTGGCTGCAACGCCCAACGCCATCACCGAATACCTCGAAATCCTCGGTCCCAAACAAGAGAAGCCGCCGGCGCCCGGCAAATGGAGCGCCGCCGAAATCCTCTGTCACCTGGCCGATTGCGAGATCGTCTTCGCCTTCCGCCTGCGCCAAACGCTCGCTGAAGATAACCCGATCATCCAGCCCTTCGATCAGGACAAGTGGGCGGTGCATTATCCCGGTATTCCCGCGGCCCAGGCGCTTGAAACCTTCAGCGCGTTGCGCCAGTGGAACCTGCGGCTGATTCAATCCGCGTTGCCCACCGCCGCGGGCAGAACCATGACTCATCCCGAGCGGGGCACAATGACCTTCCAGACCGTGGTCGAAACCATGGCCGGCCACGACCTGAATCACCTCGCGCAATTGTGCCGCATCGCTGAGCTGCCCGCCTGATAGGCAGCGACGTGAGTCAGAAGTCCGCACCACATTGAATTGTCATCCTGAGCGAGTCACGGCGCACCGGGACGAGTCGAAGGATCTGCGGTTGCTTTTTTCACGAGCTCCAGATTTGTTACGCCCGCGTGGTCTCCGCTGATCTGTCGGCTTGCCGACCCGCTGACTTGCTGCGCACGTCTCCAACCCGACAATTTCCCGAAAATTGCAAACTCCCCGGGAACCTTTTCGCGTTTCGCGCGGTCAAAGAGAATAGCGCCTGCTCACACACAACGCCCAGATTCTTCCTGCAAGAATCGCAGGCACTTCCGTTCATCGGTCGAGGGCTGCCGCCAAGGCTCCCTCCAGGAGGAATTATGCGCCGTTCCCTTCTTGCTGTTCTGCTTTTCGTTCTCCCGCTCACCTTACCCGCCCAGAACGCCACCGCTCCCGCTGCGAAAACCTCAGCCGCGCCCGCTGCGCCGGCCTCCATCGACCTGCCGGTGCGCAAGGTCGTGCTCTACAAGAATGGCGTGGGCTACTTTGAGCACGCCGGTACAGTCAACGGCAACCAACGCGTGACGGTTGATTTCACCTCCGCACAATTGAACGACGTTCTGCAGTCGCTCACCGCGCTCGACAGCAAAGGCGGAATGATTGGCGCCGTCGGCTACAACTCCACCATGCCCATCGCGCAGCAGTTAACGACGCTTGCGCTCGGCCTCAAGGATTACCCCGCGACATTAGCCGTCTACCAGGCCCTCCGCGGGCAGCGCGTGGAGGTGACAGGCGCGGGCGCTCCGCTTTCGGGCCGTCTCGTAAACGTCGAATTTCGCAAGGAGACCGACAAGAACGGAGCCACTTCAGAAGATCATTACTTCCTGATTGTCGAAACCGACACCGGCGCCTTGCGCACCGCCGAACTCACCGATGCCGTCTCGGTGCGCATGATCGATCCTTCTCTGCAAAAGCAATTCGCGTCCTATCTTGAAATCATCGGGTCCGCGCAGGATCAGCAGTTGCGCCATCTGACGCTCGAAGACCGCGGTCAGGGCGAGCGCCAGTTGCAGGTGAGCTATATCAGCGAAGTGCCGGTGTGGAAGTCCACTTACCGCATCGTCTTCCCGCGCGACCCCAACGGCAACGCCACCGTGCAGGGATGGGCCGTGGTGGATAACACCGTGGGCGTGGACTGGAACAATGTACAGCTATCGCTCGTGGCCGGTGCGCCGCAGAGCTTCATCCAGCCGCTTTCGCAGCCGCTCTACACCAACCGGCCGACGATTCCCATTGCCACCGCTGCGCAAAATGCACCCATCACGCATGATGCGGCGGAGTTCGACAGAATTGAAATGGCAGCGAGGCTCAACGCTCCGCCCCCTGGTCTGCCCCGCGCGTCGCAATCCGTCACGGTGAACGCGAGTCCGATGGCGATACAGCCTCAAGACATGCCGACTGCGGGTCTCGTCAGGAACGGCGCAAACTTCGGCGTGGGCAGCGGCTCCGGCGGCGGAATCGGCTACGGTTATGGATCGAACGCCGGCGGCGGCGTGTATCGCGCGTCCGATGCAATTCATGAGGGCGACGTCTCCGCCAATGCCTTTGACGACTTCTTCGAATACGCGCTCACCCAGCCGGTCACGATTCACAAGAACGAGTCGGCTATGGTGCCCATCCTGCAGCAGGAGCTGCCGGCAACCCATGTCACCCTGTGGAGCGACAGCCACCCCACACCGCTGCGCGCCATCTGGCTCGAAAACACGTCCAAGCTCACGCTCGATTCCGGCAGCTTCTCAATTTTCGAGAGCGGTGAGTTTGCCGGCGAGGGCCTGCTCGATCCCATCCACCCCGGAGAAAAACGCCTGCTCTCCTACGCCGTCGATCAGGCGGTGAAGGTGCGTCGCGGCGACTTTTCCCAGACGCGGACGCTGCATCACGTCGCCATGCACGAGGGCGTGCTGGTGGAAACCACGAGTTCGGTGACCGATACCACCTACACCGTGACCAACGCCGCTGATGAAACGCGGGCAGTGATTGTGGAGCATGCGCGTCAACCGCGCGCCGAGCTCGACTCCGATACAAAGCCGGACGAGATCCACTGCCACCGCCTATCGTTTCCGCATGGCGGTCGAGCCGCACAAGTCGGTCGATCTCCACGTGCGTGAGCGCGCCAACATCAATGAGAGAGTACAGATCGGGACACAATTCAATAACGGCGCTTATCTCATTACCACCAGCAAGTACTCCCCGGCACTCGCCGAGGCGTTGAAGCCGGCCATCGATGCCCAGACCGCGCTTGCCGATCTGAATAGCAAGATCGATGAGATCATGGAAAAGCAGAAGACACTGGCCGACGACGAAAACCGTTATCGCGAGAATCTGAAAGCGTTGAAAGACAGCGCCACGGCCAAGCGCTTTGTTGACGAGCTGAACCAGGCCGAAGATGCGATTGAAGCCGCGCGCAAGGAGCAAACCGATCTCGAAAAGCAGCGCGACGCGGCCCAGGCGCAACTCGACAGCATCATTGCCAAACTCTCTTTCGACACCGATCTCGACGTGGTGCTCTCGAAAACGCCGTAAGAGACGAGTGTGAGTGTGAAGTGTGAGTGTGGGAGACAGCATCAGCCACACTCGCACTCACACTAGGCGTTCCGTCGTACACTGTAGCCGTGCGTCGAGCGGCGCTTCTTCCGCGCCGCCGCTCGACGGAGGACCGGCGCATGAAAAAGATCGGCATCCTGTTCGGCGTGGAGAACAGTTTTCCGAGCGCAGTGGTCGAAAAAATCAACGCTCGCAATCCTGCTGATATCCGGGCCGAATTCGTCCTCACCGGCGCTGTCGCGCTCAATCAGGCTCCGCACTACGCGGTCATCATCGATCGCATATCTCACGACGTACCGTTTTATCGCGCATTCCTGAAACACGCGGCGCTCCACGGCACCATCGTCATCAACAATCCCTTCTGGGCTTCGGCCGACGACAAGTTTTTCAATTACGCGCTTGCTCTCAGCCTTGGCGTGGCCGTGCCGCCCACGGTACTCCTGCCGCACAAGCAATTGCCCAATGGAACCTCAGAGAAATCGATGCGCAATCTCGAGTTTCCTCTCGACTGGGACGGCGTGTTTGCCGCGGTCGGCGAGCACGGCTTCCTCAAACCCATCGATGGCGGAGGCTGGCGCAACGTTCATGAGGTGCACAGCCGCGACGATTTTTTCCGCGCCTTCGACCAGTCCCGCGACCTGTGCATGGTGTTTCAGAAAACGGTCGAGTACACGGAATATTTTCGCTGTTATGTGGTGGGGCAGAAAAAAGCTCGTATCATGGCCTACGATCCGCGCAGGCCGCACGCCGAGCGCTACCTGAAAGACGTCGCGCGGCCCAGAACCCTCCACGCGCGGTTGCTCTACAGGAAAATGGAAGAGGATGCCGTCAAGCTTTGCCGCGCGCTCGGCTACGACCTGAATTCCGTCGAGTTTGCTGTCAAAGAGGGAACTCCCTATGCGATCGACTTCATGAATCCGGTGCCGGATGCCGATGTGCATTCCGTTGGCGAGACGCATTTTGCCTGGATTGTCGATCAGGTTGCCGAGCTGGCAATTGCCCGGGCCAGGTCGGCGCCGCGCGTTGCAGGGCAGCGCTGGCCGGCGTATCTGGACGCAGCGAATGCCAAAGGGAGTTCGCGCAAGCGCCCCAAGCGATAAACCAACCTACGCCAACTCAACCTTCAGCGTGATGCCGATATCGGAAATCTTTTCCGCAGGCATCTGGACCTTCAAAGCTGCATCGTCCTGTTTCCAATCGAGCGTGCCCTTGTGTCCGAGCAGTTCCACTTTCAGGATCTTGCCGGGTTGCTGCGGGCTGGCCAAGCCAAGAGCCTGCACAACGGCTTCCTTTTCCGGCCAGCCCTGCACAAACGCGTACAGCGTGCTGCCCTTGGTGGTGAAGCGGACATCATTGGCCGTCAGATCGCTCTGCTTGTCTTCGTTGAAGTTTCCAGAGACAATCTTGACTTTGGTCGAAGGTCCTTCGCCGTAGATCTTCCAGGGTCGCGTCGCGTAGATGCCTTCGCTGTTGACCTGCATCCACGCGGTGATGCCTTCCAGCACCTCCATCTCTTCGAAGTCCAGCTCGCCGGAGTTGGGCAGCGGAAAGTTCAGCAGCAGATTTCCGTTCTTGCTCACAATGTCGGTGAGCAGATCGATAACTTTCTTGGGCGTCTTGTACTTCGTGCCGCGCTTGTAGTGCCAGCCGCCGATGCAGGTGTCAGTCTGCCACGGATTCTCCGAGATCAGATCGGAGACGCCGCGCTCGTGATCGAGCACGCAGGTGCCAACGGCGCAGTCCGATGCCAGCTTGCTGGTGTAAATTGCCTCCGTCGCCCCGCCGTGGAGTTGCGCGCTGACGTTGTAAAGATGCGCGACCATCTTCAGGCCGTATTCCTCGAATGGAAGGTGACCGTCGGTGTAAAGCAAGTCAGGCTGATACTTATCGATCAGATCGGTCATGCGGTCGAGATAGTGCTTGCGCCAGGAGTCGGGAATACCGTTGTCATCCCACTGGACCTTCGGGCCAGCGAATTGCGCGCAGCCAGCATCGTGATACAGGTCAGCGTACTTGGGATCGACGCCGTCATAAGAGACGCCGGCCAGCGGTCCGGTGGCGTCGGCGCCGTGGCTCACGGAAAACCACTTATAACTGATCCATAAGTGCTCGCTAACTCCAAACCTGAGTCCGAGTTTCTGGGCCGCCTTTTGCCACATGCCGACAACATCTTTTTTGGGCCCCATATTCACTGCGTTCCAACGCGTGTACTTGGAATTCCAAAGATCGAAGTTATCGTGGTGAACGCCCATCGAGAAGAAGTATTTCGCGCCCGCCTTCTTGTAGAGGCTCATCAGATGGTCCGGGTCCCACCTCGCGGCCTTCCAGTCGTTGACCAGGTCCTTGTAACCGACTTTGGAGGGATGGCCGTAGGTTTCGCAGTGGTAGAGATATTGGGGCGAGTCTTGGATGTACATGTTGCGGGCGTACCAGTCGCCGTATTCGATAGCGGATTGCGGTCCCCAGTGCGACCAGATGCCGAACTTCGCATCGCGGAACCAGTTCGGAACCTGGTATGCCCGCAGGGACTCCCTGGTTCCAACGAAGCCATTGGCCTGGGCCCTTGCATACTTTGAAAGCGCCAGAGCGGAGCACGCACCGCCCACTGTCTTCAGCAAGTCACGTCGGTTCATCTTGATCATGAATTCTTCCTTTCCTGTTGTGGTCGGCGCATGCGCGTCACAGTCCGTAAGCCTAGGGATCGTTCGTCTTATTTCGTTCCGGAAGCCGCCATCGCCTGGCGCATCCGTTGCTCTGCTTCCGCGCTCCAATAGCCGCAATCCAACTCAAAGAAAATTGACGTGTAGGGAATCGTCAGGTCCGTTTTGATGAGGAGCACGCGGAAAACCAGCGCGGTCTGGTCGAGTTTGGCGATGATCTCCTCGTGAGGCAGCTCCTTTGCCGAGGAACCAAACATCGCGTCGAGCTGCTTGCGGTACGCGGTGACGCCGGGCGAATCTTTCTCGGGCACGAAGGCCAATTCCCGGTCGAGATAAATATTGGCGCGCACATGCTTGCTGGCCGCAATGGCATCGGCCACCTTGCGTGCTACCTCGATCTGTCCTGCGCCGGAGACGACGGTCTCAATGCCGGGCTTCGATTGCGCGGGATAAGCGGAATCCGCTACTACGATCCAGTTGCGGTGCCCGTAGAGCGGCAACAGGGCGTGCAGTTCGCGTTCCCAATCGGGTTTCGCAAGTCTCGGCGCATCGGCCATGGTGTCCTCGCTTGCTCAAAAAGCTACTTCAATTCTTCATCCGCGCACACAGCCACTTTGCCGCATTTGCCTGAAGCCATCAATGCATAGGCTTCGCCGGCGCGCTCCAGCGGAAACCGGTGCGTAATGATGTCGGCCGGATGCAGGTTCCAGCGCACCAGCCGCTCCACAAGTTCTTCCATCAGCCAGGTCGATGTGACCCACGAGCCGTACAAGGTCTTCTGGTCGTGAATCATGTCGGGCGAGGGATTGAACTCGACGCGGCCGCCTTCGCCCAGGAAAACGATCCTGCCCCACTTGCGCGTGGCGCGAATCGCCGTGGCGCGCGCGGCATCGTTCGCCGAGCAGTCAACGGCGCGCTCCACGCCCATGCCTGCCGTCAGCCGCTTCACCTCGGCCACGTTGTCAGGGCCCGACTTCAGAACCTCGTCGCACAGGCCGAGATCTAGCGCAATCTTCATTCGCTCCGGAACCACGTCAATGCCGATGATCTTTTCCGCGCCCAGCTTGCGGCACAGCGCTCCCGTGGCCAAGCCGACCGGTCCCAGGCCCGTGATCAACACGGAGTGATTGCCGTTGATGCCGATCTTCTCCAGGCCCTCGTACACGGTGCCGAATCCGCAGGCCACCTGCGCGCCATCGGCATAGGAAAGCTCATCGGGCAGCGCGATCAGGTCCTTTTCCTCGGCGATCATGTACTCGGCCATGCCGCCGTCGCGTTGCCAGCCGTAGGCGCGGCGATACTTTTCGCTGGTGCAGGAGATCATGTAGCCGCGCCGGCAGTCATTGCACACGCCGCAGCCGGAGATGTGATAGACGATCACGCGATCGCCCACTTTGAAGCGGCGGCAGCCCTCGCCCACGGTCACAATCTGGCCGCAAGGCTCGTGCCCGGCGATCACGCCCTGGTAGCCTTCCGGCCCCTTGCCAAGATGTTCGTGATAGATGCAGCGAATGTCGGACCCGCAGATGGTGGACGCTTTCACGCGCAATAAAACTTCCCCATGACCCGGCTCGGGCACGGGCACCGTGCGCATCTCAACGGTGGAGTTGCCCGGCAGAAACGCGGCAGTCATTGTTCTTGGTGTCATTTCGTTCTCCAGCGTTGTATGGAGCTTTTAGCTGTTAGCTCTTAGCTCGATTGTGCGACCGCCGGCCATCGTTGTTGCCACTAACAGCGGAAAGCTTGCAGTCGAACAGTCAAAGCTAACAGCTAAAGGCTAGGAGCTGTTTTTTCACGGCGCCGTGATCTCCCCGTTCAGATCCCAGAGATCCTCCCAGGTCTGGCCGTCCTTCCACAGGAAGACCTGGCCTTTGATCAGGCGGCAGTTGCGGTCGATGGCGGCGATGGCGCGCATCTCTTCGTCCGGTCAGAGGATCGCCTGCCGCGGCTGCGAGATTTTCGCGATAGTGATGCACCGAGAAGGGAATCGGCGTTTGCCCGCGCTGCACCGCCCACTTGATGCAGACGACCGCGGGATGAGTTCCGTGCCGGCGGGCGATCTCGAGGATGACCGGATCCTCGGTGGGCGCGGTGTCTTCGGGCGTGCGGTCGCGCTCCGGGCGCCCCGGCGAGCCGATGGGGCAATAGCCGATGGGTTGAATGCCGTTTTCCGCGACGAAATTGAAGAGCTCCGGCTGCTGGAAATGCGGATGCAGCTCCATCTCATTCACCGCCGGCTTGATGCGCGCGTCGCGCAACAGCAGTTTGAGCTTGGGGACGGTCATGTTGGACGTGCCGATGTGCCGCACCAGGCCCATCTCGACCAGCTCTTCCATCTTGCGCCAGGTCTTCATGTAGTTTTCGTGGATGTAAGGCTTGGCGTCGGGCGTGCGCGAGCTGACGTCGCATCCCGGCGGATGGAAGTTGGGGAACGGCCAGTGGACCAGGTAGAGATCGAGATAATCGAGCCGCAGGTCGGCGAGCGACTTGCGGCAGGAGGCGATCACGTCGTCTTCGCCGTGCTTGTCGTTCCACAGCTTGGAGGTGATCCAGAGTTCCTCGCGCCTGATGCCGCCGCGCAGAATCTCCTCGAACGCAGCGCCGATCTCGGCTTCGTTGCCGTAGACCGAAGCGCAATCGAAATGCCGGTAGCCGGCTGCGGCCGCGCCGCTCACGGCCTCGGCAATCTCGCCGGCGGAAACGTGGTCGGAGCCGAACGTGCCCAGCCCGATGGCCGGCATCGTGGCGCCTCCAGAGAGTTTGCGTTGTGGAATCGCCGCCGGATCGATAGCAGCGGGTGGAGGAGCGGGTGAGGATGCGGCCGGGGCTGGATGTGCCATGCCTGATCTACCTTGCATGAACAAGAGTTAACGCTAACTTCACGGAGAATACATTTTCCTATTGCAAGTGTCAACTTCGATCTTGCAATTCCTGTAGAAAAGATTATCGGCAACTGCTGCGGCAGCTTTTCCCGTCAAGCCGGGCCTGCGGTTTCATCCGCAAAACCGGCTCCGCAACCGAAAATTGCAGCCGTTGAAGTAAACTGACGAATGAGCACAGCCAGCAATCCAGCGCTCCGCCTCGGTGCCCCGCCTGTCGAGTGGCGGCCCACGGTAAACCCGTGGATGGTTGCCGTCTCCGTGATGCTGGCCACCTTCATGGTGGTGCTCGACTCTTCCATTGCCAACGTCGCCTTGCCGCATATTGCCGGCAGCCTGTCCGCATCCACCGACGAATCCACCTGGGTGCTTACCAGCTACCTGGTCTCGAACGGCCATCATGCTGCCCGCCTCGGGCTGGCTCGCGCGGCGCATCGGCCGCAAGCGACTGCTGATGCTCTCCATCCTCGCCTTCACCGGCGCGTCGCATGCTGTGCGGCATGGCGCTCGACATGCCCATGCTGATCTTGCGCGCATTCTGCAGGGCGTGGGCGGCGGCGGCATGCAGCCCCTGGCGCAATCCATCCTGCTCGAAAGCTTTCCGCCGGAACAACACGGCAAGGCCATGGCCGCGTACGGAGTCGGCATCGTGTGGCGCCCGGTCATCGGTCCCACGCTCGGCGGATGGATTACCGACAGCTACTCCTGGCGCTGGATCTTCTACATCAATCTTCCCGTCGGCCTGCTGGCGCTGTTCATGGCCAACTTGTACATTGAAGATCCGCCTTACCTAAGCACGCTCGCCGCGTAAGTGATCGCTCTCCGGACACAAATCAGGTCAAGACCAGTCTCCGGCTTTTGTCAATCAGTTTACAGCGTATCGGCGTCTATCCCCTGCCTAGAGAACGAACTGAATGGTATTCCGATTCGCGGCCTCACCCTATCTTTTCGCGGAGCTCTTAACTTGGCATGATTCGGATATCGTGCATTCTTCTTGTTGGGCACCTCCAAAAGTTACTGATGTCCATCGGCAGCTTGATCGAACATACAACGACGCTCGCCAGGATTTCGAGAACAGACACGCGAGTTACCCGCCCGCACAGCACACTGAAAACATTATCAAACCGCCTCGCCCGGATTGGTACAAAGGCCGGGCCATGCGCACGGGCGCTATGACTGTCAGGACCGTTATCGGCACCTGCAGGTTGCCTGGAAATTCGTATCCGAAGCCCAATTCTCTTACATTCCACGCTTTGTTATGGTGCCCCGCACTCAATCCGTGGGCGATGTCAATTCTGGGACAATTTCGGAAAGCCTACACAAACGAAAGCATCAGCGACAGGCCCCAGTAATTGATGGTCCGATTCTTTTCCATGAGGACGTGCGAGGAGACAGGGTCACTTAAACGGGGAATTGGCAGCAGAATGTAATTCGGACTGATTTTATAGTTGACAAAGATTCTGACGAGCGCACTCTACCGGTCTGAACTAATACGGTTCCGACGTCACCCATGTTTCTTATAGCACAGTTTCAGCAACTGCTACAGTGGATGCATGGGTGACGGCGACAAGGACATATTAATTGACTGAGGAGCATACGGTGAGGTACGCTCAAAAACGGGAAAAATCAGATTTTGTCAACAACATGACGACGGTTTTGCCTGCGTCAGGTCGTGCGGAACTCCATGCGTAGTCCTTTTTGGGGTCACCGGAGCTATTTTGCGACCCCTTAGGGAGCCAAAACGCTCAAAATGGCGAGACCGCCGCATAATTCCGGTTAATCTAGAGCTCGAGAGGATGTCATGCCGATGGAAAAAAAGAAAGTGTCCATAGTGCGATACGAAGAACCGTTGGAATCCGTTCGCCGTGCGGCAGATCTGTGCAACGGACTGGAAAATCTGCGACCCAATTCCAAAGTGTTTATCAAGCCGAACGTCGTTTTCTGGACTAGAAAAATAGCTTTCCCCAAATGGGGTGTAATAACCACATCCCGTGTGGTTCACGACATGGTGCTTTTGCTGAAAGAAAGAGGTGTCGACGACATCACGATAGGAGAAGGCACTGTATTATACGATCCCAAAGACAGGGAAACAGCGGCACACTCGCATGAAACACTCGGGTACAATGTTCTGAACAAGCGTTATGGGGTGAAGGTTGTCGATGTGTTTACCAGGCCATTTGAAAAAGTGGACCTTGGCGATGGGGTGGAGCTGAACTTCAATGCCGACATTCTGCACAGCGATTTTGTAGTCAATGTGCCGGTGCTCAAGACTCATACGCAGTGCGTCGTGACCCTGGGCGTCAAGAACCTGAAGGGGACAATAGACGTCAATTCCAGGAAGAAATGCCATTCAGCTGATCCGGAGAAGAATCTGCCATTCTGGGTTTCAAAACTTTCGGACAAGCTCCCCGGTGGGTTCACGCTCTTGGACGGGATCTACACTAACGAAAGAGGTCCGTCATTCGACGGCAAAATCAGAAGAAGCAATATTCTGGTTGGCTCTGCAGATACGCTTTCCGCGGATAAAGTGGGCGCAAAAATCCTGGGATACGATCTCTCGGAAGTTCCTTATTTAGCCCGTGTCGCGACTGAAAGAGGTCGGCCACTGGACTTGTCGGATGTCGAAGTCATCGGTGAGAGCATTCAGGATGTTGGGATGAAACTACAGTACTCTTTTGCCTATAATGAAGAGGGCACTCTTCCCGTACCAATGGACAAAATGGGAATAAAGGGTCTCGCTTATCCCAAATATGACCTTACTATTTGCACTTACTGCTCGGGATTGACCGGAGTAATTATAACCGCCATTGCAATGGCCTGGAAAGGTGAGCCGTGGGACAACGTCGAGGTATTGACCGGCAAGCTAATGAAACCCACCCCCGGCAGGAAGACCATACTGGTAGGCAAGTGCCTTTACGAGGCAAATAAGAAACATCCGGATATCGACAAGATGTGGGTAATTAAAACCTGCCCGCCATCTCCCGAGGCTGTTGTGAATGCGCTTCACGAGACGGGAGTTAAGATCGATCCTCAAATCCTCATGAACGCCGACATGGCTCCCGGCCTCTTCATGAGAAAATATGAAGGCAAGCCTGAATTCGACGAATCGTTCTTTAGGGTGGAGTAGCAGGCTGATTGGTTACATTCTGCTCCTGATATCCAAAAAATCGCTCAGCTGTCTCGGATTTCGGGTCCAGTGAGAGGTCACCTTTACAAATAATTCCAGATAAATATCACGATCATCATTGTTATTTGCCATTGCTGTCTAATGTTGTGACAAAGATGAAGGCCTATTACGATCGCAAGGCAAGTCAGACCAATTTGATGGTTGCTCACAGCGCACCGGCTCATAAACTGTCCCGTGCAGCTTATTACATTATACGGGACCAAGTCCCGTTTGATTCAGACAAGTTTTTTGCTTGATGAGTTGGAGTGAGCGGCCAACTAGCATTGGGGTTGGAAGAACCACCAGATTTGATTAGGAGACCGCTTACTCCCGTCAGATCCGGGATGCCGGACTCTTTGCCGCCCATGTCGTGAGCCATCATTGGGTTGGTCCTAGAACCAGGAGATCTGTCCAAAAAACACTTGGACACGGCAGGGAACCGAAGATTTTCTGGTCCGCTAGCAGCGGAAGGGGCCAAACTCCTAAGGGGGCGGAAGCCTTGATCTTGATGGGTGACCAGTGCGGTAAAAGATCTGCAGCGCGTCACCAGGGACGTAATCCTCGAAATAGCGATCTTCCACTGGGGTTGCGAATGTCATGATGTTACAGGAACTCCTTCAGCTATGCACACAGCACGCAGGGATCAGGTCTTGCTTTTTGATGTGATTGATATTAGGGAGAACTCATGACCAGACCGCTTAGAATCGAGTTTCCGGGAGCGATCGGCATCGAAACTGGGCCGGGCAATCGCCAAGGCTCATCTGGAGCATGGTTATTCCCAAGCGGAAATTGCAGCGCATATCGGACTCCACTATTCTACGGTGAGCAGGATTGTCCAGCGAGAAAGGCAGAAGGCAAGAAGCAAGACCTGACCCCTTCGCACTCTCATTCCGAGTCCAAGACTTCACGAACGGCATGCAACATCGCCTTCACATTATACGGCTTGCTCACAAATCCTCTGGCCCCTTTCTCAATCGCTTCCTTCGTCTGTCCGCTTGCAGCGAACCCACTGGTTATGAGAACTCGTGCCTTGGGGTCAATCTTCAGAAGTTTCTCCAGACACTTCTTTCCGCCCATCTCCGGCATGATGAGGTCGAGAATGACCAATGAAATCTTCCCCCTTTCCCTTTCGTACAAGTCCAAAGCTTTTTGCCCATTTACTGCGGTCAGCACCGTGTAACCAGATCGCTCCAGAATCCTTTTCCCCAAGTCTCGAACGAACTCTTCATCGTCTACGAGCAGAATCTTCTCCCTGCCGCCGCTGGGCATGGCCTCAGGTGTAGCCGTTTCCAGTGATTCCTTTTCTGCCACCAATGCCGGGAGGTAAATATTGAAGGTCGTCCCATGTCCTGGCTCGCTGTAACAAAGAATTTGACCACCGTGCTGGGTGACGATCCCATAGACCATAGCAAGCCCCAGACCTGTTCCTTTGCCCGCCTCCTTGGTGGTGAAGAAAGGCTCAAATATGTGATCCAGCGTTTCTTTGTTCATGCCGTGACCGGTGTCTGATACACGTAAGAGGACGTACCTGCCGGTCTTGCCTCCCAGACGTGATCTCGCGTAATCCTCATCAATGACAACATTCGCAGTTTCGATGACGAGCTTTCCGCCTTCCGGCATGGCGTCTCTCGCGTTTACTGAGAGGTTCATCAATACTTGATCCAATTGAGTGGGATCGGCATGGATACGCGCCACATCTTCTGCAAGGATCAACTCAATATCAATCATCTTGGGAATGGTCCGCTGTAAGAATTTATGAGTCTGACGAATACGCTGATTGAGATCCAGGTCGAGCGGCTTCGCCTCGCCTTTCCTGCTGATCGTGAGCAGCCTTCGGACCAAGTCGGTACCGTTTCTACCGGCCTGAACTACTTTCCCCAGGTCGTCTGTCAGGCGATCAGGCAGATCGTCGTCGGCAAGAACCAACTCAGAGTACCCGAAAACCACCTGCAAGATGTTATTGAAATCATGGGCAAGCCCGCCCGCCAATGTACCCACTGCCTCCATCTTCTGAGCGTGCAACAACTGCTCGTAAAGTTCTTTCTGGTCCGTGATATCGCGCGCGAAACCGGTCGTTCCTATTACGTTGCCTTCCTCATCGAGGATCGGGGTTTTGAAGATCTCTAACCACTCGATATCACCTCGATCAAAGACATGCTCTTCGACATGCTTCTGGAATCTTTGGGTCATGACCTCTCTGTCTTCGGCGCGGTAGCGCTCCGCCAAGTCGATTGGCCAGAAGTCCAGGTCGGTCTTGCCGACTAATTCCTCGGGAAATTGTTGCCCGCACGATTTTGCGAAAGCTTCATTGACAGCTAAGAATCTTCCCTCGCGATCTTTGAGCCACATCAAGAAGGGCACGTTGTTTAAAATGGCCTTCAGGTATGCCTCCCTCTCGCGCCGAGCGTCCTCAGCCTTTTTACGTTCAGTAACGTCATTGATCACGGAGAATAGGAACGTCCTTCCACCAGCCGTGATCGGGCCGGAACGGACTTCAACATCTCGAATTTCTCCATTTGCGAGGCGGTGCCGGAAATCATCAAAATAGGATTGCCCGGTTCTCGCGGCTCGGATGTTTTCAAATAGCTGCTCAGGGGGGAGTGTATTAATTTCGGTAAGTTTCTTTGTCGTCAGGTCTTCCTTGTTATAACCGTAGAAGCTGCAAGCCCCCGGACTACAATCCTCTATTCCACCGGTGTCTGGATCAATGAGAAGCATGACGGCATGGTTATTATTGAAAACCGCTCTAAAACGCTGTTCGCTCTCCGCTAACGCCTCCTCAGCCTTCTTTCTCTCAGTGATGTCCAGAAGCCGTTCAATCACGAGCTTCACTTCTCCACTCGGATCCAGGAGAGGAGTGCTCGTACACCAGAGATATCGGCCCAACTCCGGAATGTATTTCTCAAGAGACTCGGGTCTCTTGCTCTTGAGGGCGCGAGTGGTCGCACATGTCTCGCACTGCTCTGACCGACCGATCAACTCGTAGCATTTTCGTCCATGCGCTTCCTCAGGCGCAAGTCCCAAGAGTTCGTAGCCTGCGCGATTGTAGCGCGTGATGGTGTGGTCAGGAAGCTGTACACCCACCACATCAGGCAGAGCATCCAGTATGGCGGTGAGCAGTTCTTGGCTTTCCAGAAGGGCTTCGTCTGCTTCCTTGTGCGCGGTTATGTCCGTTGCGCTGATAAGAGAGGCTCTTTCCCCGTGCCAGAGAATCATGCGTGAGGCCATAAGCAGCCACTTTACGCTGCCGTTACGGGCAACGATTCTCATAGAGAACTGATGCGGCGTATCATCGCCTGACATCCGGTTCATGTGTCGCTGCATCGCCATTTCACGGTCATCAGGATGAACGAATTTCAGAAACGGCCCGAAAGTCAATTCATCGGCTGAATAACCGGTGATCTCGACAACCCTGGAATTGACCAGTTGAAGAGTTCCGTCTTGGACCACGAAAACCCCCTCACTGAGGTTCTCTACGAGTACGCGGTATCGTTCCTCATGCTCTCTGGCGCTTGCTTCCGCCTGCTTGCGCTCAGTGATGTCTATGATAGACCCCTCTAGGATCCCCTGCTCGCGGTAGAGCCTCGAGGAGGTGATGCACGTCCGCACCTCGCCCTGCTTTTTCCGCATCTTGCACTGGAAATCGGTGACACTGCCATCGGTATTGAGACCGCGGATCATTTCCGCCCGTTCGCTTGGATCAGCCCAGTGGATCACTGAGGGGCTGCCCTGCACCTCCTCACGGGTGCGACCTAAGATCTTGAGGACTCTTTCATTCGCATCAATGACTTCGGAGCCATCCAGCCTTGTCCTGAACATACCTACTTCGGCATTGTTGAAGAGGTTCCGGAACTTCTCCTCGCTCTCTTTCAACGCTTCCTCTGCCCGCTTTCGCTCAGTGATATCCTCTGCGATGCTTAAGATAGCGTGTGGATGCTGATGCTTCCCGTACAATGGAACCTTCCGAGTATGTATTATTCTCGTTCCCCTAGGCCTGATCAGGATGGGCTCTTCTGAAATGTCCATCACTACCCCAGAGTCCAGCGTATCCCTATCTTTCTCCCAGAAAAAATCCGCTTGCTCTTTCGGAAACAAGTCATAGTCGTTCTTACCGATAACCTGTTCTCTCGAATGTCCTAACAGTGTTTCGCTGGCCTTGTTCCACAAGATATAACTATGATCCTCAGCGGATTTAGCAAAGACGGCAATGGGCAAGTTGTCCACTATGGCTCGAAGAAACTCTTCTGCACAGCTCAGGTTCTCTTTTGTTTGTCTGAGTTCGGCGATATTTGTGTCCAACTCAGTTCTCAGTCGCCGGTTTTCCTCAGCCACCCGAGCCGCATACGATAGATCACGCCCTAGCAACAGAGCGGTAATCACCCCGTTATTGTACCGGTCTACACCGTCTATGGTTGTCCCGTACTCTCCAAAAGAATAGAATCCCACCAGAGGGGCGTCGGGTAACATCTCCTTCATCCGGGAAATTTCCTCAGCAGCCAGTTCCCCCAAAATTCCCGAGCGGAGCGCACAAGAACAGGTGAATACCGCAACCGGATCTGTAACACCGGATCGGAGCATAGCTTTGAGCAACGCTTCCTTCCCCGCGCTCAGCATCTCCTCTTTGGATGCCTCCATAACCGTCAACACGGTTCCTTGAGTAAGGGCTCGTGAGAGGCGCAGCCCTCCACCGGGGGTAACCAGACTGGCTACCGTGATGGTATACTCTCCATAGGTATCTCGGATTCCTAATGGTTTACCGGTAGTCAACGTCAGGTGCTGCCCTTCGAGAGAATCCTTTGAAACTTTGAGTAACTCTGCATACACCTCGTCTGCTGGGCGACCGTTCAGTTCCAGGACTTCGTGGTCATGTGCCTTGGTGACTGTCGCGACGCGAGTGCTTGGACGAAAACCATGAGCCATAGCGGTGCCGAATTGAAGACTCGTCTGGAAGACAGCCACCAGCAAGCTGTCTGAGTAAGCCCGGCTGCCCGAAAAAACGTAATTGGCTTCCATCAACCAGTCATCAGCAGCGCCTCCTCCAAACATAGGTAAGCGCCCGAATGACAGTCGCTTGAGTTCCTCCACGATTTCGTGACCACGCGTGTCGGCACGTCTAGTATTCCCCGGTGAAAAGACAATCCCGAAGGCTGCCTCGCCATTTTGAGTCATTTGATTCCAAACGGTGTTATCTTCAAGAGAGAAAAATGGAAAGACTGAAGGACTTCTTACTGCCTGATACACCGCCCCCTGCCAATCTGCCGACACTGCTTGGCCTATTCCAATTCGTACTGTCAAATAGGGAGACGCGAGAGCCACCACAGCAACACTTTTCTCGTGTGTCCCGTTACAAATCTCGCCAGCAGTGGTGGCTCCAAATAGAGGCACGTCGCCCATCACACGCTTGATCCCGGACAAGAGGTTGTTAAGGTCGTAGCGAACCGAGGCAAAAACCACTACCGCTGAAAGCGGATGGTTCCGAATGCTCCCGACTGCGTTCAGAGCTGCCTTTTCCCCCGCTGCGCGAGAATCATCTTCTCTTGCCATTCCACATCCGACTTCAATCTTGGCAAAACTCACTTTTTCTCCTTGTCTCTCGTCGTCTGCCCAGCCTTGAGTTGGTGGCCCAGCTTATGTTTTTGCCAAATATGTCAAGGTTGACAAATTGGAGGAACACAACAACGCCAAGAATAGATAGGGGTATCAAATCCTTGATGACTTTTGATTCTCCCTGCATCGACCCGTTCAGCCTGGTCCCTTTTGGCTTGACCCAAAACACCCCGAGCCAGCGATGTGTCAGAGCGTCCCCATCCACTTTTCCATCGGCACGCTATCTCAGTCTTGTACTGATCGTTCATTGTCCGACTCCCTGGTTACCCGATGGTTCGACAGGATATCAAAGGTCAGAATAATGCCATAGAAAAAAAGGGGGCTGAAAATTCGACATCGTTGCGAGAAAAAGAGCGAGTCATGGGGGTCAGGTCTTGCTTTTTGATGTGATCATGGTAAGGAGAGCTCATGACCAGACCACTTAGAATCGAGTTTCCAGGAGCGATTTATCATCTGACAGCCCGGGGAAATGGCCTGGCTGTAATCTTCCTTGATGACTTTGACCGGGAGGTATTTCTCTCGGTTTTAGGGGATGTTGTGGGGCGGTATAATTGGATCGGAATTATGCACTTGACAAAGAGTATCCTAGTTCTATGTTGAACAATTAGAAAATATAATTCGTACAATGGAATTGGTGTATGTCCAGTCCAGCTAGTTTACATAGATTGTGACCATTATCAAGAACCTTTTCTTGACAGTTGGGATAGAGTTTAGTGCCGTTCGGTTTATGAAAGTAGCTTATTAGCATTGTGTTATAATTCGCCAGGATGAGTACATTTCCCGCGATTCGGTTTAATAAAGATTGACATCATGTTGGAACCATGTGATTATTTCTAGTGATAAACAGAGCGTGATACGCCACCTAGTATCGCTTGCAAATGGATTGCGAATCAAGGTAATGTCACACTATCCCTTTTTGAAACTGATCTCGCAGTAGAGAGTCCGAAGTCGTAGGGGCGATATAAATCCGGACTAGTATTGCCTTAGCTTCACAAAGACTTAGATAACTAGTTGTACGCGTAGGTGAAATTATGCCACCAATTCGGATTCCAGAACAAGGCGAAAGGGGTTTGTCCCAGATTCGGGCATTAAATGATGCTGCACTTAACGAATTGGCCGCCGCTTTGTCTGTAGCTCAACCTGCAATACAGATCAAGGAGTTGATGGCACAAATAAGCCCCAGCATAACAACTGTTGGTACTGTCGAACTTGGTGAGATTTTAGAAACACTGGTTGGCATGTCTTCTGCTCGTCTTGATCAGGAGTCATCTGTGGCAGAATTTGCGGATGTGATATGTCAAGCAATGGAGCAAAGCGACAATCCTGAAATTAAGCTTACTGAAGAGCAATGTCGAGACTTTAAACATCGACTCACACAACTTCTCAGTGCTGAACCCTTACTTTACCCTGCCAAGGGGTTCGGCGTCATGTATGACCATGAGCGACTCTTTCTCTCGGCTAAGACTTTGACGGATATCCGGGCGGTGTTTGGTCCGGATCTTGAAGAATCTCCGAGAGCAGCGGTCATTATTCATACACTTAAAATCAGCTATCGGCAGGATGATACAGAAAAAGATTTCCGCATCGCAATGGACTCTCACGATGTCAGTTCCCTGATTGACGCGCTCAATCGTGCGCTTTCAAAAACAGAGGGACTGAAGAACTTACTTAACGAAGCATCAGTCATACATTTGGCGGAGTAAGGCCATGCCACAAATAGCCTCGAACTTCAAATCAAACCTCTTAAATGAGGAGCAACAAGAAAGAGACCGCTGGACTGGGAAAAAACCGCTCGTGCAATCAAAAGAAACGTGGGCCTATGGAAGTTCGGCAAAACAAGTCAATGTGAACAGGATACCCTTGATTAATTTTCCCAAAAAGGAGGACCCTGTCCAGCCATCCTGGAAAGAAATAGTGTTCAAATTGAATGTTGTTGTTGCGGGCATAGAGGCGCGGGTTCGGCGTTTAGTGGAGTTAGGCGAGATACAGAAGGCTCGGAATATTGTATCGAAATTTCCAGGCGGTTTTTCTCGACATTTGGATAAATGGCGCACATTATTGGCTAAGCCTAAAGTTGTAAAGAAAACAGCAGGTCCTGACCAGGATGTTGAAGCGAACCATAGGTGGATTCACCATCATTCTAACAACTATAGAGGGAAATGGGTCGCACTCAAGAATGGCAAGATAGTCGGCAACAATACGAGTAGCGTAAACTTGCGTGCAGAATTACAACAAACAAGTTCACTGGATGGGGTGTTATTTTTCAAAGTTGAGGAATAGTCTGTGCGTCCACTGGCCAAGAATGACGGGGATATTCATATCAAATGGAGTTCTGGGTGTGGAAGGTTTTTTGAACATGGCGAGCGTCCTTGGAAAATCTGGACAGGAGTGTACCTGTAGACTACACAATTTTCCAGAAGATCGTATTGCCATGTTGGACACGGCAGCTGAATGGTCTATGGTCGGCGGTGAACTAGCGGAAGAATTGTGGAGTCAGCTCGGTGAGGGCGAATATTTCGAAATGCACGCCCGGGGACATTTAAGAACAGGAGAATTGCGTAAGTGCAATGTTACATTGCGGGCCGACAACGGTGACGACCTTACTTTTGAGGGTACCATATTTGTTTCAATGGACTGGACTGGTCCAATTGTACTAGGTTATCATGGCTTGTTCGAAAATATTCGATTTGCGCTAGATCCTGGTCTTAATAGCGAACAACAGCGGTTCTATTTTGGTTCATGTGAATAAGTTTGATGATGTGAAACGGAACGATAGTCCAGATCAGGCAACTTCTCCCTTCTTTTCTGCCTTATGGTTCTTCTCTTCTTTTTCTTGCCGTTCTGCTTTTTCCTTTTCCCACAATGGCATTGGATCTACCGACATTACGCACCGTATTAGCTCCTCTAGACTCATCCCATGAGCCGATAGTTTTTTCAGCCGGTCAGCTTTGCTTTTCATTCATGCTTACTCCTGCCAAGAAGTCTCTCTCATTCTCTCAATTTAGTATCATGCCCGCTTGGCTTGGCTTGTAGGAAAGCCGCTTTCCAGCGATTCCGAGAATGGCTTCTATAGTTCTTTCACCGTCATCAATCTTCCTGTGATTCCATCGGAAGTTGAACTCATCGCAATATCGCTGAAGGTGTTCTTTGGATACGTGATGAAAAATACCATGAACGCCTCTTTTTAGTAATGCAAAATAAGATTCAGCGCTATTTGTAGTCACGTTGCCTCGGGAATACTCGCCTTCACTATGTCTTACAACGTCATGACTTCTAAAGAAGGTGCCTATTCCTCTATAAGCCGAAAAGTCATCAGTCATAATGCGTGCCGTTGGGTGTATATTGGCCCTAATCGCTCCCTTCAACGTTTTGGCGTTGACTCTCTCGATGGGCTTAGACCTGACGCGCCCGTTCCTCTGTACCTAGAGCGCCCACTGCGGTCTTTCTCTCAGAACCCCGGCCGCGTCTGCCTGCCCTAGTCTTGCCACCAAAATAAGCTTCATCAACCTCTATAATTCCCCTGAGAGGCGCACAGATACTGCCTT
This sequence comes from uncultured delta proteobacterium, assembly GCA_963843165.1. Classification (GTDB taxonomy): domain Bacteria; phylum Desulfobacterota; class Desulfomonilia; order Desulfomonilales; family Desulfomonilaceae; genus DATJPW01. The sequence goes on from CAWJJL010000042.1 coordinate 37,283, forward strand.
CTCTCATCGCATACCGGATTCTATGAGCAAGATGCCAAGCGCTCCTGTAGGAACCTAAGCCTAGGTTTCTCTGCAATTGCAGAGCGGAGACACCCTTTTTTGAACTTGTCATCAAATGGAAAGCAATCAGCCATTGACGAAGCGCAATGTGGGAGCCATGCATCACAGTATCAACAGTAACAGTAAATTGTTTTTTGCAGGAAAGGCAGGTATAAAGGCCAGCACGTACTTCTTTTTGCTCGTTTTCCGCAACATTGCCGACTTTGGTCCCCCCGCAATGCGGACAAACCGGACCTTCAGGCCAGCGGACAGTTTCAATAAAATCACGGGCTTGGTCTTCTGTCAGTTTTGTGAGTTGCGCTAGATCCATTTTCTGCTACCCTTTCTCCCCGTTTTGTGATTATAGGATAGCAAGAAATTAATTCTTTGTCAAGTGCATAATTCCGAATTGGATTTGTCATGCGTATTGTCTCATGAGCAATCATTATCACATTCTCATCGAAACACCCGACTGTAATCTTTCTCAAGGCATGCGCCAGCTAAACGGCATCTACACACAAAGATTCAACCGCAGACACGGGGGAGTCGGGCATGTCTTTCAGGGACGGTTCAAATCTATTCTAGTGGAGAAGGATTCCTATCTGCTTGAGCTTTGTCGGTATATTGTCCTGAACCCTGTTCGGGCTGGGATGGTCACGCACCCTGAGGATTATCGATGGGCGAGCTTCACTTCGACTGCAGCGCCCGGGAACAGTCTTGAATTCCTGTTCACGGACTGGGTCCTTGCTCAGTTTGACCAGAACCGGCCAGCAGCTCAGATCAGATATCGAGAATTCGTTCTGGCGGGAACGACAGCCGAATCACCCTGGAAAAGGCTTGTCGGCCAGTGTCTTCTCGGTGAGGAGCCATTTCTAAGAAAGCTCTCACCGTATCTAAAGGAGAAAGCGGCCGTTCCCGAGGTCCCGCGCAAACAACGATTTGCGGTTCGGCCGCCTCTTGATCGTCTCTTGCCGAAAGTGGGATCGGCACCGAAACGAGACCTGGCAATCACCAAGGCTCATCTGGAGCATGGTTATTCCCAAGCGGAAATTGCAGCGCATATCGGACTCCACTATTCTACGGTGAGCAGGATTGTCCAGCGAGAAAGGGAGAAAGCAAGAAGCAAGACCTGACCCCTTCGTTTAATCTTTAGACCACACCTGCGTCTTTTATAGAGCCTCCTCAAGTAAACCCTGACCCAGCCGTACACGCGAAGCAATGATCTCCGGTGGGTATTTTGGCGCCGGATTCGGGTAGGCCCTCCATCTGGGAGACGTGCACCTTGCGGCTGGATAGATACATATTCAGGGCTAGATTGAAATCGCAATCGAAAAGAAAGCCGTTCCACGAAACAGATACCAAGGTTCGGCACATCAGGCCCTCGACGGTAAGCGGGTTGAAGCTCGCTCTAAGCTTCTGCGAATACCCTTCCAAATTGCCGGATTGGTCAAGCCATGTGTGGAATCTTCCCAAGGGGACGTTGGCAAGAACAAACAAATTGCTGAAAACTATACCCCATCTTCGCTCAAGGTCGCGGCGAACCTTGTCTTCTACTTCAGATTGGCAGGCAGGGAGAAAAGCCCCCGTGGGGTTGGACACCAGGTTCAGTTCGAGTCCGGTTTCGGGACGCCCATAGCCCAGTTCGTTGAGCTTCTTGAGCATGCCGATGCTCGCTTCCCATACACCCTTTCCTCTCTGCGAATCGGTTTGAGAAACGTTTACCGAGGGAAGAGAAGCAACCATAACTACCCGATGCTCCTTACACAGTCCTAGTAGGTGATCCTGCCCCTGTGTCGAGATCGCCGTGAGATTCGATCGCAGCATAAGTCGGGGCACCAGGAGGGCAATATTTTGGATAAGATATCCTAGGTGCGGGTTCATTTCAGGGGCGCCACCAGTTATGTCCACCGTCTGAAACCGGGCACGCCGGGCATAACCCACCACCTCATCAATCGTTTGCCGGCTCATAACCTCCGCTCGATTAGGCCCGGCTTCAAGGTGACAATGGCGGCAAGCCTGATTGCAGAGCAGCCCCGTATTGACCTGCAAAGTATGGGTTGCCCCTTTGTTCAACGCCAGTTTGTTTACGCTCAGGGCTCTAGAAAAAGCGTCTTCGTACCAATCTTGCATCCTGGGCCCGTATGTCACGTCGACGAGCGCCAACTTACGACCGGCCATGAAACCTTCCCTCCCCGTTTAGCAAGGTCCGACGGTTCATAGTAGCAGGATATGCGATCATGAAAGAAGATGCCAGAAGTCCGGCTGCAAAAAGTTCCCATATTTTATCCTTATAGTGACGCTGCCCAAATAAGCAAAAAAAACTTTTTCGTTCACCCCGGCGTACCAGTCGCGGACATAGTCCCAAGCTGTGGAGGACTCGTTCCCTCCACCAATTCACTGATAAGGGCAGCACATGTTTAATGCATCAACACAGCCCAGTGCTCCCGAATGTAACCATCCACCAGCGCACAATGAAATTAACAGGATTGCGATGTTCGCAAGAAACAACGGCCTTGACGCAATTCCTTTCATAACCGACCGACCCATATGGAGACAAGGTCTGAAGATAGGCTCAGACTTGAAACCTTACTTTAATATTATACTGCAAGGTGTGACACCATCTTTAAACTTCGTAAATGAGCAGATTCCCCGATAGAAACGTTTGCCCTACGGTTTCCTCCGGCATCTTCAATATCGAATATGCACGTATTGGGTCATCATATGCTGTCTTACCATTTCGTCTATATTGGTTTATTATCCAGATCTTCACCGTTCTTTTCAGCACGGGAAGCCCTTTTGACCTGCCCCCGGCATATATATCACTTGTTAAGTTAGAGGTATGGTGGGTGACAAAAGAGTTCTGTGAGGCAATACAGTACGTTATCGGTGCACTATATGTCGGCCGCGGAAGTGGAGATTTTGAGCCGAGAAATTAGTGGAGAGTTTTGGCCCCAGAAGGTCACAGGTATTTCGGTTAACTATCCGGTATTAATTCTCCCTGACTCGTCAACGCGTGGTAATTGCAACCTCACATGAGGCGCTATAACCCATGAACGAATACTCTAGAGTGCAACATTTAGGAAAAATTCTTCAAAGAGCCGCGATCGCATGCGCAACCCTGGCCGGAAAGTCCTCCGCGACCGGGTGGGACCCCAATTTTTCTGGGCCCTCTGGGCGTCTCCGGCGGAACAGGCGTGTAACTCAGGCCCTCAACACTGGCACAAGTTGCTATCAGACTAAACCGGTACTATATAGTTGATAAACGCATTGTCGGACTGGCAAGTAATCCACTATGAATAACATTGACACCTGTTGCTCACCCGAATACAGCGCGGCCCGTGCACACGACTGTCGAGAGGGTCGGCGTTTCGAGTATTTCATCTTGATAGCTCTTCATCATTAGTGGCCAAAAACCCCTCCATCCCCACAAGCATTGAGAGTCTTGAGAGGATGGAGACTGAAACAGCCTTAGCGGAAGAAACCCGAGTGGACACAAAGGAGGGGTGTCCCGTACGTGTAAAGCTGTTTACATGGGACTGAGCACGCAAAAGCTTGGCGATCACGCTTAAGGGGTCAAGTCACCTCTTAGCTCACCTCAAAGGGCGGCAGGACTCTCCAGTAACTTGGCATGAATACACCGAATGCCTTTTTATCCCGTGCGTTTCGGGTCCTTAGCCGAAATTATCCACAAACCGTCAAAACCCGGCTCGCACCGCGAGCAATGCTCTCCGTTTCGCTCCTCATCGCTGCTGGAACGCCGTAGGACTTGACTTTCAATAGTGGTTTGAATACCATCACTGTTGGCAAGGGTCAACTGGGTAAAATCGTGGCTTTGCCCAGAGTCAATTGGGCGCGAATTGAGGTGCGGAAGTAATACCTCTCGGGAAACAGGGTTGGCGTCTTTGGCAAGCTTCAGCGAATTGCTGTTCGTCGGTCGAGGCGGAGGACCCTGAGGGTTTTCGAACTTCTCGAGAAGTTCTTTTGAGAAAAAATGGCTGTAGTTTCAGCATGGTGGAATCACCATACGGAGCGGAGCTGGGTCTTGAGACCTAATGAATTCGGCCGTTTTGATCATCCCGTCATCTCCGCCTAGCCTGACTCATTGTCCTCGATTCTATGGCACTTTGGACAATGCACTCGTAGACAGGTCCGTGCGAACCCTTGACAGACCCAACAGGAGAAATCAATTGTATGATTTCAATCAAAGGGAGCGTGATCGTTGGGTCGCTCTGCAGGCATCACAGATCCGGGGCGGGCTCCGAGTCCTTGATGTTGGAGCAGGTACCGGCCGATATCGCGGCTTGTTTGCTCATTGTGAATATCGGACACACGACTTTGGCCAAGAACCGACCACTATGGGAAATTATACCAACCTGGATTATGTATCGGATATCACAGACATCCCGGTGCCTGATGGCTCCTTTGACGTGATCTTGTGTACCGAGGTGTTGGAACATGTGCCTGAGCCCATCAAAGTCCTTTGGGAAATTTGCCGGATCCTCAGGCCCGGAGGCAGTCTATTGCTCACAGCGCCTCTGGGTTCTTTCCTGCATCAGGAACCGTACCACTTCTATGGCGGCTTTACTCCGCATTGGTACAGGAAATTTCTTCCTGTGGCAGGATTCACGATTGAGACTCTTGAACCGAACGGCGGTTTTTTCAGTTGGTTCGGGCAGGAGGCACGCCGTTTTAGCGCTCTCATCGACCCTCGCAGAACCCTGACAAAGGGAATAAACTGGCTTCTATTGACTCCGTTGTGGGCATTGACGCTTCCCTTTTGCCGGGTCTTGTTTCCTCTGGTCGCCTCATGGCTTGACCGCCTAGGCTTGGATCATACCGCCACCGTCGGCTACCACATTGCGGCGAAGAAAACCTGAGCACCACTCCGGCGTCATTTTGAAACGGGGGCGCAGCTCTTTGGTGACACCGGAACGTTAGGGCATCAAAGTAGTACAGTTGCCCACTCGGTGGGCTGGTGGAGAACCATCGAGAAGTCTCTTTCTCAGGTCTTAAAGGATCGGATTACATCCAGACGGCCATGACTGTTGTTCAGAAAAATGTCATCTCGAACTACGCGGGCTCTCTTATTGTAGTGGTCATGGGGTTGCTTTTTGTACCCGTTTACATTCACTTCATGGGGATTGAATCCTATGGCCTAGTTGGGGTTTTTTCCTCGCTGATGTTGCTCTCCGCCGTATTGGACATGGGGTTGAGCGCGGCCATGAATCGAGAAATTGCCCTCCTTTCCGCCCTGCCCCATGAGGCGCAGCGGGCCCGAAATTTGGCAAGGACTCTGGAAGTCGTCTATTGGGCCGTGGCCTTGGCGATAGGCCTGACAGTGCTCGTCCTCGCCAGACCAATTGCAGATTATTGGGTAAATCCGAACACGCTTCCCCGCTACGTTGTGGAGCAAGCTCTCATTATCATGGGCTTCGTTATTGCCCTTCGATGGCCCGTCTCACTTTACATCGGCGGCCTTATGGGCATGCAGCGCCAGACCTTATTGAACGTCATTTTGTCTTGCGCTGCAGCGTTCAGATCAGCGGGAGCCGCATTGATATTGTGGCTCATTTCACCAACTATTCAAGCTTTTTTCCTGTTCCAGATTCTCGCTGCCGCCGGTGAGACTTCAGCGCTTGCTGTTGCGTTGTGGGTTTCCTTGCCCCGTGGCGTTGGTCGAACCCGCTTTGAGGTTGATCAGCTCCGTGAAGTGTGGCGGTTCTCTGCGGGAATGACTGGAATAAGCTTGGCTGGGCTGTTCCTCACGCAGACTGACAAGATCATCCTCAGCCGAATGCTTTCTCTTGAACAGTTCGGGTACTATGCCCTGGCTTGGACGGTCTCATCCGTATTACTTCGTTTTATTGGGCCCATTGGTTCAGCGGTCTATCCTCGTCTTACACAGCTCGTAGCCATGGCTGACCGGGAACAGTTTGCGCACCTGTATCACAAGGCCTCGCAGTCCGTGTCAGCGATACTCGTCCCGGTCAGCATGATGCTGATCCTTTTTTGTAACGCAACGCTCTACGTGTGGTCTGGTGATCTGCAGATCGTGCGTAACACAGGGCCGGTACTCGGGATCCTTTCGGTGGGGACGCTTCTGAACGGCTTCGTCAACATGCCGCTCTACGCACAGTTGGCCCACGGATGGACTTCACTCTTTCTCGGCGTGAACATCGCCTTGGTTATCATCCTAGTCCCACTGCTTGTCTTTCTCAGCTCGCTGTATGGGACCCTTGGAGCTGCGGCCGTGTGGGTTTTGCTCAACAGCTGCTACGTTTTGATCACAGTCCAGATCATGCATGGACGGATCCTCCAGGGCGAGAAACGGGAGTGGTATTTGCACGATGTGGGCCTTCCCACTGCTGCGGCCCTAGTGGTGGCCCTCGCGGGAAGGATGGCCATGCCTGAGAACCTATCGCGCGTGCTCATGGCCTCTTACATGGCTGCCGTGGTCCTTCTTTGCTTCCTCGCCGCAGTTCTTGCCGCGCCCCTGACGAAAACGAGTCTCTTGGGAACGGCGAGGATGCTGTTCAATTGGGCCTCACTCCGGACAAGTTGAGCCCCGCGAACAACTGATTAAATGAATGGACATCCGTCGTCCCTTTAAGAACATGCCGTGGGTTCACGCAATTGCCGCAGAGCATATGAAGCAAGACGATAGCAAGACACCCCTAAAGTCTCCACCGGTATGCCCGTGCACAAAGGCGCGCTCTTGATTCGCAGGGGCCTGGATCGGCTCGACTTGCTTTACATGATTCATCGTTTCCCGTCTATCGGCAAGCTGAAAAGACATGGAATTCGCTGCGCTCCGGGCAGGCGTTTCCAGCGCCAGCCTACTACGAATCCAGGCGACTAAGGTTCTGCCGCGCCATCTTTGCCTCGCGTATCGGTTGCAGGCCGATCTGTTGGCTCTGCCCATGGCACCGTTGTCTTACGGGATTCAGTATGGCAACCAAGTCCGAGGTGCAACGGCGAACATTGCGTCACGGTCACACCGCCGCGACAAAGCCGTGCAGCAGGACAGTGGTCTCGAAGTGAATTGGTTGATCTGCACGGCGAAACCAATAAACCGGTTCAGGAACAAAGAATGAAAGGCGGGTTGCGCAAGATATATTGGCTCATGAGCGAGCAGTTTGGTGTTGATCCTATCAGGACTTATCGGTCCCTGGTTGGGTTACCACGGTTCGCGAGAGCCTGGGTGGTTTTCAGGAAGTATTATTCCGGAAAAATTGGTTTTCTTCCTTGTCTTCACGACTGGGATGAGGCAGCCGGCGCTGTCGGGGATGAGTATTTCTGGCAGGATTTGTATGTCGCTCGCATGATTTACCATGCCAATCCGAACAAGCACGTCGACGTTGGGTCGCGTATCGACGGTTTCGTGGCCCATGTGGCAAGTTTTCGGCAAATTGAGGTCATAGACGTAAGGCATTTACCTGCCATTCCCGGCGTCACATTCAGACAAGCAGACTTGACAAGGAAAGAGCAGTCGCTATCCGGCTACTGTGATTCGCTGTCCTGCCTTCATGCTTTGGAGCACTTCGGTCTGGGACGCTACGGCGACGAGGTGAATCCTCACGGACACAGGACGGCACTGCAAAATATGGCGCAAATGCTTGTTCCTGGCGGTGTTTTCTATCTTTCAGTTCCGATAGGATTGGAACGAGTGGAGTTTAATGGTCATCGTGTGTTCGATCCGCACACGATTGTCTCGCTTGCCGCTGAAAATGGACTCCGACTCAAGGAATTTGCCTCGTGTCGCTGTGGGCGTTCAGTCCATGAATCTTCGGATCCGTACACGGATTTTCAGGTGCTGGGCAAGTTACACTACGCACTCGGCATATTTACCTTTCGGAAGTCAATCTGAATGCGGCGTAGTCGGGTGAAGTCAGGAAGGAAGACGGCATGAGGTTTCCGCGCTCCCTTAAGAACGTTGTCGAGGGCACCCCCATGGCCGCCATCTATCGCTTCGTGCGCGATGAATGGCGATTGCGGCGTTCGAGCTTCGTCCAGACCCCCTTAGGCTATCGATTCGCGGGCCGGGAGGACATGCAGGCAGGGAACTTCGAACCCGACGAGACCGCATTGATAAAAAGCTGCCTGGATGACGTAGATGTCTTCGTGGACGTTGGAGCAAACATCGGCTGGTACACTTGTCTGGCCAAGTCAAAGGGTAAGCACACGATTGCCGTTGAGCCGATCCCGGAAAATGTCCGCTACCTCATGGCCAATTTGAAGGCCAACGACTGGGCCGAAGGCGTTGAAGTATATCCCGTCGGTGTAGTTGACAGCCCAAGGCTGGCCTGGATGCATGGAAGCGGTACCGGCGCTTCGTTGATAACCGGTTGGTCCGGGACGTCTCCCCGGTTCAGGCGGATGGTTCCGCTGACCACGCTCGACATCTTGCTGGGAAATCGGTTTAACGCAAAACGCATGATGATCAAGATTGATGTTGAGGGAGCAGAGCACTCCGTTCTGGAGGGCGCCTCGAACATCCTACGGTCAATCCCGCCTCCGACCTGGCTTGTGGAGATAACGCTGTCCGAGCACAGGCACTCCGGCAGTAATCCGAATTTCCTGGCCACCTTTGAGTTGATGTGGACTCAGGGTTACCGAGCCAGATCCGTCGGCGCGACCGGCCGTGAGATTTCGCACGCGGAAGTTCAGGAATACGCCCTCACGGGCAAACGACCTGACTGGGCGAGTACCAACTATCTGTTTACTATGTGATCACTCACAGCGGACAGCACAGAGAACGCAGAGATGATAATAGACTCGAACAAAACCGTGCAAGTTATAATTCACAGAGGTACGACGCGCAATAGCTCGTCTGGTGAAAAATCTGAGGGAAAAATCGCCTTCACATTCTCTGCGGTAAACGCTTCACGTGAATAGAAGAGCAAAGGTGGTTGTCCGCCTTCTGGGTGGTCTCGGTAATCAGCTCTTTTGCTATGCCGCGGCCAGACGTCTGGCACTCGTGAACGACGCTGAGCTGGTCATCGATGACGTGAGTGGGTTTACAAGGGATTTTGCTTATCAACGGCAGTATGCTCTTGAACCTTTTCATATTACAGCCCGAAAGGCCACGCCGACAGAAAGACTTGAACCGTTCGGCCGGTATCGTCGCCACCTCGCGAAGTTGCTTGCCCGCCGCCGCCCCTTTCTCAAGCGGAAGTATTTGCAGCAAGAGGGTATTGACTTCGACCCTCGACTCCTGGATTACACGGTTAACGGCACGGTCTATTTGGACGGCTTGTGGCAAAGCGAAAACTATTTCAAAGACGTGGAACAGGTGATCCGCCAAGACCTCCGAATCATTGCGCCTACGGACGAAATTAATCAAGAGATATCTCGAAGAATCAGGTCATTGAACTCGGTTGGGATTCACGTGCGTCGGTTTTGGAAGAGCGAAATTGGCGATGACAGTTCGGAATACAATTTGGACGAGGGTTATTATTCCCGCGCGGTACAATGGATCACGGCTCGACTCAAGGCCCCTCATTTCTTCGTGTTCTCCGATGATCCGGATGCGGCCCGTCAGGTTTTAGGAATTCGGCAAAACGTTATGACGTGTGTGGATCACAACCGCGGAGAAGAGAAAGCCTATGCTGACCTCTGGCTGATGACGCAGTGCAAACATTTCATTATCGCAAATAGCACCTTCAGTTGGTGGGGAGCGTGGCTGGCGGAGTTCCCGACGGCCATGGTGGTTGCGCCAAAATTGAGAGTTGAGGGTATGGCAGCCTGGGGTTTTGAAGGATTGATACCGAGCAGGTGGGGGGTTCTCCAATAATGCCTGGTCAATCGGGAGATCAAAAACTATGTTATTCGTCTTTCAGGATTAAGAAACAATTGCTGGGGATGGATGATTGAATGAAAACCGAGGAGACATGTAAGCTAGTCGCAAGTTCTCGATTAGCCGCCCAATCAATTTATTTTAGGAAATAGCGGATAGCTTCTGTCCATGCGCAACTTCGGACTTGACCGTTACCCCCAAACTTAGTAACCACGCCATATGAGCTGCCCCCTGCGTGTGGCTTGTCTGAGCAGCTTGGAATTATGGGCTGACGAATGGACGACCAAAAATCGCAATTCCTGCATTGCCTACGTTGGATAAGCGCCCTCTTAGTGGTCTTCTCACATTCGCAGCTCGTTGGCGGCGCCGGAGATGCGATCTTTGTTTTTCTGGCTTCTCATGCACATGCGGCGGTGATGGTTTTCTTTGTTTTAAGTGGTTACGTAATTGCCGCTACGGTCGAAAAAAAACGACCAGCTGGATATAATTTCCAGCAATATTTCATTGATCGATTTTCGCGTATATATTCTGTTTTATTAGCTGCAATTGTTCTTACGCTGCTGCTGGACTTTATCGGTTCACAATTTCTTCCGACCAGATATTCAGATCCAGAGCTTATCCCACAAGCCCATCCAATTATCAGATTGCTTGTAAATGTTTCTTGTTTGCAGGGTCTGTGGGGGTACCGAGTTCAGCTTGGGAGTAATTCACCGCTTTGGTCGATTGGGTACGAGTTTTGTTACTACATGCTTTTCGGTCTGATTACCTGGAAACCGAAATATTGGCGTCTCGTGATCGCAGCTATAGTCTTGGTTGTGGGGCCGAAGATCGTGCTTTACGGGACAATTTGGGCGCTTGGTGTTGTGGCCTATAAGGTGAACAAAGCCGGCAATAGACTCCCTTTACTCCCTATTTTACCCCTTTTCTTGCTTGCCAATTACTTTCTCGAATATCAGCCGGCGATTGAACTCCCGGAATTCGGCAGAGATTTCTTGTTTGCGATTACGGTCTCGCTGCTTCTGATGACCAGTCCAAAAATAAATGCGCGAATCTTTCCAATTAATCGCGAAATGGCAGCGTTCAGCTATTCCCTGTATGCGTACCACCTACCAATAATATTTTTGGCGTATTCATTTATATCCCCTACTCCCTTCACCACTTGGGCGATGGTTGTTCTGTCGATTGTAGTTTCAAGGTTGCTTTATTACATTACAGAGAACAAGCGTGGAATGCTCAAGGCGTTTCTGACACAAATAATAGTTTATAGACCGTGGAGGACGATTCCTAAAGAAGCTGAGTTATTCCAAGACAGAATTCAACCACAAATTCTCATGCCCACATCAATTTCGGATGCGGAAAGAATCCAAAAACAGAGTGGAAAAATTTCGAAAATTCCATGAGTCTTTAGTCTGCCCAGATCCTTAGTTCCTCGGGACTTAAATAATTTCAAAATTATCAATGCCACGCAGTATCAGTTCATTTCAATTCGTGCCAACGTCTGAAATTGCGGTAATCGCCTATATAGAAGCCGAAAAGAACGAAAGGTGAACCGGAGCCCCACCACCTAGCTTCAATGCCATTGGATAAAAGGTCTAGATTCGTATCGGAGAAGATATCACTGTGAGTATTAATGACAGCCTGGAGCCATTGCTGTCTATCTGTATTCCTAGCTATAACCGGCCGGAACAACTCAAGAGACTGTTGGAGTCCATCGACTGCAATCCCGCGTCGATCGAAGTTATAGTTGCCGAAGATCACGCGCCGCTCAGGATGCAAGTCCGCGCTGCTGTCAATCAATTTGTCAGCTCATCCGCTTACAAAGTTCGTTATTGCGAAAATGAAGAGAACCTCGGTTACGATGGGAACATCCGCAAACTGATAGATCTTGCTCTCGGATCGTTTGTGCTATTTATGGGGGATGATGACTGGTTCTATCCGCGGGCATTGGACAGCTATCTGGCGTTTCTCGAAAAAAACCAGGACGTCGGATATGTTTTGAGGTCCTACTATGGCCGACATCCCGATGGCACTTTGGAAGTGTTCAAGTACCTGCAGACCGAGAAGCGGTTCTCTCCGGGAGTAGATACTTGTGCCTGGCTCTATAGGAGAAGTGTGACCATTTGCGGGGTGACTTTCAGACGTACCAGCGCATTGCGATATCGGACGGACGAGTTCGATGGAACACTACTGTATCAGTTGCATTTAGTATTGGAGATTTGCCTTCGAGAAGAGGCTATTTATTGTGATATCCCGGTTGCGGTGGCCGAACAGTCATACAGGCTGGATCGCCCGCAATTTGGGGCTGCAAGAGCGGAACGAGGCCGATATCAACCCGGCATGGTGACTCCTGCAAACAGCATCGCTTTCACCAAGGGCTTCCTCGAGATCACCCGTGCCTTTGACAAAAAACATGATTTATCGCTGACGCAAATAGTCAGACAGGATATATCAAGATATTCGTACCCTTTTCTATCGATTCAACGGAAGCGCGGGGCATATGAGTTCTTGCGTTACGCTCGACGCCTGGCCCTGCAAACAGGCATCAATTCCAGTTGGCACTTTTATTTCTACACCTTGGCCTTGCTCTTGTTAGGCGAGCATAGGTGCGACCAACTCATTTTGAGGATCAAGCAATTGTTAGGGCGCACCCCTGCGCTCTAACATGCATAAAAGCAACTGCACCTGCAACGAGCCCACGCACAAAACCCAAAGAACGCACTCTATTAAGCCAAAAGAAATCTTCTCGAGAGGGAATTATGCCGCCAGTGCGAATCAATTTCGGATGTGGCAGAACACCAACGATCGGTTGGAGAAATTTCGATAACTCCTTAAGTCTTCGCTTAGCCAAGGTTCCACTATTACCTGGAATATTATACAAGTATAAAGTTATTGATACATCTCAGTACCAGTTTATGCAGTTCGCGCAACATAATCAGATTGAATATGGCGATGCCACCAAAGGTCTGCCGTTCTCAAATGGTTCGGTCGAAGTCCTATACAGCTCGCACATGTTTGAGCATCTCGACCGGACGGAGGCTTCAATCTTTCTAAACGAAGCGAGGAGAATCCTTCGATCCGGTGGAATAATCAGGTTGGCAGTCCCGGATCTCCGCAAGCAGGTTCAACAATATCTCTGGTTTCCAGATGCCGATGCGTTCATAAAAGGTACACATTTATGTCAACCACGGCCCAGGGCTTTCGTGCAACGTCTGGGAATCTTACTGGTAGGGACCCGGCATCATCAATGGATGTATGATGGGGACTCGCTATGCAAAAAACTGCTGGCCCATGGTTTTGTAGACCCCAGTATTTTGTCACCTCGCGAAACCAGAATACATGATCCGGGGCCGTTAGATTTGAAGGAAAGGTCGGATGAAAGCGTGTACGTGGAAGCCGAGAATCCATGATGAAACGAATATCAGCAGCCAAAATGTATGTTTTTCCGGTCAACAATGAGCCTGGCAGAGAAGGAATTTTGTGAGACAGGAGCATACCGTTTACCTGTGCTGTCCGGCGTGTCGTCAGGACAAGCGATTGATCAGCGCGAGAGAGTCCCAGCAGGGAATAATAGAAGACGGCGTCTTAGAATGTGTCGGATGCGCTGCGGAGTACAAGATTGTGCGAGGCGTCCCCTATCTTGGACACATTCGATAGGCTGTTCCCGTATTATGACAAACCGCAATTGATTTCCACGATTAGAAGGTGGCTTGCGAGCGCGGCACTGGAGGAAATCGATGTCCAGCAGGGATACGACGGTATCCAAGCGCACGGAATCAAACCCAGTTCGCAACGGAACACGGCATAGGCGCAGTCAAGCAGTCTTTCGTATTAAGAACAGATGAAAATAGTTGTCGTCGGTGATTGGCACTCGGAGGTGCACGAAAAGCCTGTCTACAGGGCTTTGGTCCAGATGGGTCACACTGCCGTGCGTTTTTCTTGGCATCAGTACTTTAAGCCGGGCAAACCGCTCCAACGGATCGTCTCCCTTGCTTACAAATTCCAGAACAAGTACCTACTGGGTCCCCTGGTCGACCGACTCAATCGGGACCTTGTGGCCTGCGTTGAGATGCAGAAACCCGATGCTGTATTCATATATCGCGGATCACACATTTACCCGAGCACATTGCAGCAATTGCACAGAGTCAGTCGAGGAGCCCTACTGATCGGCTATAACAACGACGACCCCTTTTCGCCTCTTCATCCCAGATGGAAGTGGAGGCTGTTTCTCGCGGGCGTTCCGGAATACGATCTGGTGCTGGCCTATCGCCCGCACAATGTGATTGACTTCCAGAAAGCTCATGCAAAGCGGGTGAGATTGCTCCGCTCCTGGTACCTCCCGGAATTGAACCGCCCGGTCAGGTTAAGCAGTCAAGATACCCGGGAGTTCGCGTGCGACGTAGTTTTTGTCGGACATTACGAGGATGACGGACGCCTCCAGTGTTTGGAAGAGATTTTACGTCAAGGTTGGAAGTTGAACCTGTTCGGGCCTGACTTCGGCTGGCATCCGGCCCTGAAAAGATCTCGTGAACTGCAATCATTCATCCCGTTGCGCCTCGTATGGGGGGAAGATTATAACAAAGCAATTTGTGGAGCCAAAGTGGCACTCTGTTTTCTGTCCAAGCTCAATCGCGACACCTATACAAGGCGCTGTTTTGAGATTCCCGCTGCAGGGACTTTGCTGCTCACTGAGTATAGTGATGATCTGGCCGGCATGTTCAAGTTCGGAGAGGAGGCCGATTCTTTCCGATCAGCGGATGAGCTGGTCGACAAGCTCGATCTATATTTGGGAGATGACGCGCTTCGAGTGAAGGTAGCCGGCGCAGGTCGCAAGCGTGTTATCTCTGACGGCCACGATGTGGTGTCTCGGGTACGTCAACTGGTCACCTTCATTGAGGAATTGCAGGAGAACCACAAGTGCGCCGATTGAACGAGGAATCGAGCCTCATGCGGTTGATGCGCGGACTCGGATTCGAGTCCCTGGCTTGGTCCCTTCGACGTTTGCATTGCCCTGTCGATTCGCATGCACTGGTTCTTGAAGTAGGGTCCGGGGGCAATCCATACCCAAGAGCCAACGTGCTTCTTGACGCCTACGAGGAGTCGCGGCATAGACACTGGGTCCCGTTGATCGCGGACAGACCGACGGTGCTAGGGTTCGTCGAGAACCTGCCTTTCAAGGACAAAGTCTTTGATTTTGTTATCGCTTGTCACGTACTGGAGCACTCCGCAGAGCCGGAGCGTTTTTTAGGCGAACTCCAACGAGTCTCAAGGGCAGGCTATATTGAAGCCCCCGATGCATTCTTCGAGCGGATCAACCCGTACAGAGATCATCACTTGGAAATTACGGTTCGTGATGGTCTGATCATCCGGAAAAAGAGTGCTTGGCAAGTAGATTCGGGACTTGTGGAACTTTACGAGCATCGTGCGAAGGCTATATTCACTCGGTTCACTCTGCCGCATCATCCCTTTAGGTTTCACGTGCGCTACTATTGGCAGGCGACCATTGATTTCAGGGTCGTCAACCCAGAAGTGAACTGTGAATGGTCGGTTCTTGAATCGCCTACCAGTGGCGCCTTGCCACGTCGGAATCAGAAAGTCAGGGGAGTTGCCCGAGGACTTCTACGCCGGATGTTTTCACAAAACCGCCGCAATCACTCTCTTGACTTGCTCAAGCTTCTGCGCTGCCCTGCATGTCGTAGTGAGAATCTCCGGCGAGAAGAGATCTGGTCTGTCAGGACTGCACCCGTCGTTACCCTATTCACAATGGCATTCCCCAAATGAACAGACCGAAAGACAAGCTTGAAATGGAGACAGGCTAATTCTGCATGCATACTGGCTGCGAACACCAGGATCGCCAGGAGTCACAAGAACATTGAAACAATCAATGCAAAGCGAATCGCCGGGTTCTCGGCGATGTGCTTGATGGCGTGTTACTCATGGAGAAGGCCTGAAGGCGGCAGGAGGCTGTTTGCTTTATTTGACCGCCTCGGAATAGAGTTGACGGGCTCAGCCGGAACCTCCTTGACGATACCACGCGTTAGGAATGTTGTGTATGTGCGGCATAGTCGGCCTTGCTTCTAGTGCGGCATTTTCTAATCGAGACCTTATCCTGGCCCAGCGGGATAGTCTCATTCATCGGGGTCCGGATGAAGCAGGTGTGTGGTGGTCTCCGGATTCTTGTGTAGGCTTGGCCCATCGACGACTTTCCATCATCGATCTGTCGCCCACCGGCCGACAGCCGATGCTCGACTGCAAAGGTGAACTTTGCATTACCTTCAACGGCGAAATCTACAACTTCCAAGAACTCAGGAAAGAGCTTGCACAGCTTGGCCACCATTTCCGTTCTGCAAGCGACACGGAAGTGCTGCTTGAGGCTTACCGCGAGTGGGGGATTGATTGCCTGGAACGCCTCAACGGCATGTTTGCTTTTGGCCTTTATGACATCCCTCATAGACGCCTCTTTATTGCGAGGGACCGCGCGGGCGAAAAGCCTCTATTTTACTCAGTTCAAAACGGCTCTCTCGTCTTCGCGTCCGAGTTGAAGGCGATTTTGGCTGACCCTGAGTTTCCCCGCAGAATTGATGCTCCGGCCCTCAACCTCTGGCTTCAATTCGGCTATGTTCCGGGGGATCGCTGCATTCTGAAGGGGGTAAGAAAACTGCCCCCCGCCCACGCTTTGACCTGGAACGTAGAGACCGGTGACATGCGCGTGTGGAGGTATTGGCACTTGCCCCCGATGCACAATGAAGAGTCAGGACAAGTCTCCGAGGACGAGTTGGTTGAGGGATTGCACGATTTGCTCCAAGACTCGGTTCGACGTCAGCTCGTTGCGGACGTGCCGGTCGGCATTCTCCTGAGTGGCGGAGTTGATTCCAGTCTGGTGACCGCTATGGCCGCCCGTTGCTCATCAAAGGTGAAGACCTTCACAATTCGGTTCCCGGACTATCCCAAGTATGATGAAACGGAACACGCAAGGCTCATCGCCAAACATTTCTCCACTGAACATGTCGAACTCGTGGCCGAGCCGACGACATGGGAACTCCTGCCGAAATTGGCATGGCAGTATGACGAACCGGTCGTAGACTCGTCTATGATTCCAACCTATTTGGTTTCACGTTTGGTCCGCTCTGAGTGTACGGTAGCGCTAGGCGGTGATGGTGGGGATGAGTTGTTCGGCGGATACACGCATTATGGACGATTGCTGTGGACACAGAAGAACCTCGGCTGGGTTCCTAGGCCCTTGAGAATCACCGTAGCCGGCCTCAGTGCCAAACTGCTGCCTACCGGATTCCGGGGAAGGAATTACCTTATTGGGCTGGGCCAAGATTTATTCACTGAGGTGCCTAACGTAGCCTGTCTCTTCGATCGTGAAGCTCGAAAAAAGCTCCTGTCTCACGATTTGTTTGAAACCGCCGAGAAATCTCTCCCGCCGGCCCAAATATGGCGCCACGTACTCAAACAGGATGGAGATTTGCTGGATCGGGCATGTCGAATAGATTTTCAGATGTACTTGCCTGGGGACATCCTCGCGAAAGTGGACCGGGCGTCGATGCTCAATTCCTTGGAGGTTCGCGCGCCCTTTCTCGACTCCCGAATCATCGAATTTGCTTTCGGTCGAGTCCCGAGCCGACTTAAGGCTAGTCCAAACGGACTCAAATTACTTCCCAAAATGCTGGGAAGGCGGTTATTACCTGAGAGCTTCGAATGGGATCGTAAGCAGGGTTTTTCCATTCCTCTGCACAGGTGGCTGCGAAATGATTGGAGAGAGCCTGTCGAGGAGATATTGCTCAGCACTCGGTCGGACTTATGGGACCCGAGAGCGGTCCGCAGGCTTTGGGAGGGTCATTTGCGGGGCTATTCCAATTCGGAGCGTCTGTTTGGGCTTCTCATGTTTGAATTGTGGCGAAAGGCCTACAACATCGAGGCCCCGTAGGAAGTTAGGTTGCTGTTTTTCGCTCGCATAATTGCCTGCGGCTCTCGCCGCTTTCACGTTACGAGGTATGGTTCACCTTTCCTCAGGTAATTCTCGGTCTGTTAAGGTTTGGTTAGCAGATGAGTGACGGGATTCATTTAGCCATTGAAGCCACGGGCGCAAAAACTGGCGGTGTCGAAACCGGGCTCCTGGCATTTCTCGATCTAGTTCTTCAAGATAGTCGAGTCGCCAAAGTCACGCTTTTCTGCTCACCTAGCCGCCGACGTTCCTTTGAGCTGCCGTTGTCCCGAAAGATTCGGATCGTCGAAAACGGTTGGTGTGACAAGAATTATCTTTTGAGAGTGGGATGGTACGAGGTGGGTCTTGGTATCGCCTGTTGGATTGCTCGCTCCGATTTACTCCTCGCTTTCAGTCAATTCGGGGTGGGACGGTTCAGCGTGCCACACATCACTTGGGTGAGGCAATCACTACCGTTCGACGACGAAGCGATCTCCACCTACGGCTCGGCACGTTGGCGATTCCGCATCGGAATGATTCGTCGCCAGATGAAGCGGTCCTGTCGGTCAGCCCGGAGGGTGTTGGTTCAAAGTGCCGTGATGAAGGACCGGATCTGCTCTTCATTCGACATTGAACCAGGCAAAGTGAGCATCGTCTACTCCGGGCCAAAACATATGCCTCTCTCCGAGGCTCCAAGCCCTAGGCTGGCTTGTATGCGTCTCGCTGGTGTCGGACCAAAACTACTCTATGTTGGCGCAGATTATCCGTATAAGAGGCTTGATACAGCGGTGAACGGCCTGGCTGCATTGCGAGAGCTGTGGCCACAAACTCAAATATTCCTCACCTTATCAGAGGATTCCCCCTATGCGGCGAGATCGGGTGTCCATTGCCTGGGATATCTCAGAGGAGCGGATTTGACCGAAGCCTATCAATCGGCTGATGCCCTCATATTACCTTCCTTGGTTGAAAGTGGACCGCAGACGCCTCTTGAGGCCATGTCTCTTGGTACTCCGGTGCTGGTGGCTGACAGGCCGTACGCCCACGATATATGCCGTGATGCCGCTCTGTTCTTTGACCCCTGGAGTCCCGAGGATTTTGCGAAAAAGGCTTCCATGATGTTCTCAGATGATCAGCTGCGGCAGTCCCTTGTTGAGAAAGGGTTTGCGCTTGCAGAAGAGCGGAAGGCCGCCAAGCCCTATGAGCAGATTCTCGAGATCCTCCTAGAGACCGCCAATGCAGGCATATCTGGCCCATGAGAAGTATGGGTTCCCTGTCTTGACTTGAGGCCTTGTTGATACTCAAACGTCCTGAAGCTCGCTCTTTGCCCCTCCTGACCAGCCTCCCGCTAAGCCAATTATGCTGCGCTTGGCAACGACCCAAAGGTCAATTTATATCAAAACATTTCCAACTAGACTCGAAACATTCTAATATCTTCGGCACGAGGAAAGTTGAGTGCTTGCCCAACATTCTTTCGCGCGTAAGCCTGCTATGGTGCGCATACTCCGATGAGTTGCGTTGTGGGAGACAGTGTGGGGTGGCGGTTCCACAAGATCCCTGGCTTTCTCGAAACTCAATCGACCCTTTGGGTGTGGGCCTTTAGAAGTTTCTTGGAGTTCGATTATTCGTAGACCTCGGGGTAGCCTCAATCCAGAGACAAAAAGAATGTCCTGTCCATAGAGTAAAATCATGGCAAAAATTCGCGCTGCTCACACAGTTGATCTATCCACATTCACCAGCGAACGGTACCGGCCTGGTCCAAAATGGAAGATACTATTGTGGTACGTTGTAAATCTCATTTTTGTGAATTCCTATTTGCCTATTCCAATAAAAATCAAGGTCCTAATCCTTCGCTTGTTCGGGGCTAGAATAGGGAGAGGATTTGTAATAAAGCCAGCTGTCAATATCAAGTACCCATGGCTACTTTCAGTAGGTGATAACGTTTGGTTGGGGGAGAATGTCTGGATAGATAACCTTGCTGAGACCATCATCGGAGATCATGTCTGCATATCGCAGGGAGCCATGCTCATAACGGGCAATCATGACTATAGGCGAAGTACTTTCGATCGGGCACTTGAGCCAATTCACCTAAAGGAGGGGGTCTGGATTGGGGCGTCATCCGTGGTGTGTCCGGGAATAACCTGTCACTCACACGCTGTGCTAACTGTGGGTTCGGTGGCCACGCATGATCTGGAGGCTTATGGCATCTACCAAGGAAACCCGGCACGACGTGTGAAAAAGCGAGAAATCGGCGATTGACCGTGCTCAGCAGTGGAGCTTCCCCGGGTCATGTGCCGCTTGTTACGTTAGAGTTATAGTACCTTGATCTTCCCCACAAAAACCGATCCAGGCTTAATGGCCCGATAGAGGCTCCCGGGACTGCGGCCTTGGAATCATCCCCAATAAAATGTGAAAAAACCAACTGACGTGCGGATGCAGCAAGCCATCGAGCACCATGAAGTGAGTGAGAGCGCCTACCAAGGGCAATAGAATAGCCAGGGGAGGCAAAAAGCCGGGGGGATCAGGATCGGAAATTAAGCGAGTCAGCCGAACCAGGAGAACAACTACTGACCCAGTATAAATCAGGAGAAAAGGAAACCCCAAGTCTGCCATGAAAGTTAGAAAAATGTTCTCCGATACTACTATCCGTCTGCATGAATCAGCGAACTGCTCTTTTGTGGCGTAAGGGTAAAGTGTTTCATAATCTGCCAGATATTTCTCGCGTGGCACACGCAGACCGATGCCCAAAAATGGGTTTTGTACGGCAATGTGCCAAGAAAAGGGATAATTCTCTGCTCGGTAATAGGCAGGTTCATAGCACGCTTGTGTCTTTTGAACAGGCAATTGAGAGACAAACAGAAAAATGATTGCAGCCAACGGAATCAGGATGACAACGAACCTGCGCATGTGTAGCGCTCCGTATGCAACTGCGATGATCCCGAGCAACACCGGTATAAGGACCGCGGACCTGAGACCGCTGAGAAAAAAAACAGCGTAGCCCAAACACAATACCAGAACCCCACCCAGTACCTGTCGCCTCACCCCTCTGAGGATGAAGGCCAGAGGAGCAAAGGCCAGAAGAAGCATACGACTGGTTAGTGGATGTACATTTACGTCTAGAAAATGCTCGATTCTCCCATCCAAAAGGTATCCGCAGATGCTCAGAAAGATCATCACCGCCAGCACGATCGCCGAAAACCAAGTGAAGAAGGCTTGGTGACCGGAAGAGGTTAGCAGTATCCTCGAACACCAGAAGCCCCCGAGTCCGGCAGCCACAACTGAAACCGCTCGAAGCAAAGATAGTTCAGGGGTCTCGCTTAGGGCACAGCTAAGCAAAACCAGCGCTGCAAGAATCCCGCAAATTCCTAGCTCCCAGATGGTCCCGCTTTTAAAGGATCCCTTCACTAAGAAGAAAGCGGAGGCTAGACTCGTTGCACAAAGCAGCGCCGTCAACAATTTGGCCCTGTCATGCTCGACCAACGCGAAGTTCGGCATAAGAAAGGCCGCCTGCAGGCAGGTCAGGCAGAACAGAATCCAAGCAACCTTCTCCCCCGAAGGCAATTCGCTTACACTTGACAGAACTAGTCGCCCCAACGAAATCGGGCCGTATCGGTTGAGACTCGTGTTGCTACGTAATATCATTTCGCATGCTTATCCATGATACTTGCGACCGCTATCCCGTCTCGCGCAGAACGCAGGATTGCGTGGCGTCTGCGGCGGTACTAGATCCAGCCTAACTGTCAATGCGTAGTAATTGCGCCTTGTGTGAAGCACTATGGGCAATAGATGTATACTCTAAATTGCAACATTTAGGGAAAATTCATTACAGAGCCGCGACCTCATGCGCAACCCTGGCTGGAAATTCCTCAGCGACCCGAAGCGACTCCAATTTTTCCGGGCCCCCCTCTGGGTGTGTCCGGCTTAGCAGGCGCATAACATAGACCCTCAACCCATGTCCAAAAACCACACAATGAGCCACCAAACGGTTATAATCCCAATTAACCGCTTTGTAAACGGCACCCTTTCGGTAATTTTGTGTGTTAAGTTTTGCAGATTAGTTGCTACCACGCCGGCCGCCACCACATGCCTTGCCATGTCAGATCCTTTCACAACCTAGCCCAAGCCCGCTATCGGCAGCCGAAAGACACGTCAAGATCATTCGTGGTCCAATCTCTACGTCATCTACTCTCCACTAAAAAATCCCCCTCCTAATTCCCATTTGCGTTGACGTTGAACAGGTCTGGAAAGGCATCAATCAAGCCGTATTTCACATCCTTGGGGTCAGGTCTTGCTTTTTGATGTGATTGGTGGTGAGGAGAACTCATGACCAGACCACTTAGAATCGAGTTTCCGGGAGCGATTTATCATCTGACCGCCCGGGGAAATGGCCGGGCTGTAATCTTCCTTGATGACTTTGACCGGGAGGTATTTCTCTCGGTTTTAGGGGATGTTGTGGGGCGGTATAATTGGATTTGTCATGCGTATTGTCTCATGAGCAATCATTATCACATTCTCATCGAAACACCCGACTGTAATCTTTCTCAAGGCATGCGCCAGCTAAACGGCATCTACACACAAAGATTCAACCGCAGACACGGGGGAGTCGGGCATGTCTTTCAGGGACGGTTCAAATCTATTCTAGTGGAGAAGGATTCCTATCTGCTTGAGCTTTGTCGGTATATTGTCCTGAACCCTGTTCGGGCTGGGATGGTCACGCACCCTGAGGATTATCGATGGGCGAGCTTCACTTCGACTGCAGCGCCCGGGAACAGTCTTGAATTCCTGTTCACGGACTGGGTCCTTGCTCAGTTTGACCAGAACCGGCCAGCAGCTCAGATCAGATATCGAGAATTCGTTCTGGCGGGAACGACAGCCGAATCACCCTGGAAAAGGCTTGTCGGCCAGTGTCTTCTCGGTGAGGAGCCATTTCTAACAAAGCTCTCACCGTATCTAAAGGAGAAAGCGGCCGTTTCCGAGGTCCCGCGCAGACAACGATTTGCGGTTCGGCCGCCTCTTGATCGTCTCTTGCCGAAAGTGGGATCGGCATCGAAACGAGACCTGGCAATCACCAAGGCTCATCTGGAGCATGGTTATTCCCAAGCGGAAATTGCAGCGCATGTCGGACTCCACTATTCTACGGTGAGCAGGATTGTCCAGCGAGAAAGGGAATAAAGCAAGAAGCAAGACCTGACCCCTTCTGACTTTGAGCATGATGGCAATCAAAGACCGGTGGGCGTTGCCGGGTTGAGGCGGCGAGAGGGACTGGCCGATTAACTGGGGCTTGCAAAAACCATCAGTCGGTGCTTATTACGTCAAAGATGTATAAAGAAAAGAACTGATTATGAATAGGTATGTATATAAAGGCGTGCGTGCGGCTGCACGAACTCTGGAAAAGTTGATTGCTGCACTCAAGGGGAAAAAGAATCCAGAGGAGACTAGGGACGCATCATTTGGAAAAGACAAGACAACTAATTACAACGAAAAATTCCTGGCATTCATTAAGGCATTCTCCAATATTGGCGCGGATACGAGACTGTTTCCCAAGACCTGCCATACTTGCGGACGAGTGTACCGGAGTTTTCCGGAGTACATACACAACACCCAACCGGCTGCGCACTGCCTTGAAGAATACGGTAGTGACATGGATACAAGTTTTACAATGCAGTATCGGAATTGCCGCTGCGGGAGTACTCTCACCATAGCGTTCACGAAAGAAATCTACCCTCTGCTGGACAGATTTTGGGAAATGCTTGGGAGAGAATCGAAGGAGACCGGAAAGCCCCTTCGAGAAGTGGTCACCGAATTTCGGGAACAATGCAACAGGTATGTGATTGAGCACGAAGAGGTTTCCAGCAGGGACGCTTTGGCAGCGACTACAGATCCTCATGCTCGACGTTAGTAATTTTTACACATTGGCATGCAAGTGTGAAAGGAATATCATTGAAGATTCTCAATTTTTGCAAACTGCGACTCGAGGCTCAAGAGTGGAAGCGTGAAACAAGTAGGCGCAGGAAGGTGCAGGTAAATGGCTACCAAATTGAGCTTTGAAAAAAGCAGATCATTCTCGATCCCATATGACAAACTTTTTCGGAGTTGCGAACGCGCCCTGATCGCCATGAATCTTAAGATTACGCGTCTGGATGAGCCATCCGGCGTCATCGAGGCAGAGAAGGCTGTGAGCTGGCCCTTTAAATCTGATCGGCAAATCTCCGTAACGGTTCGGTCAGATGGTAGAGTAACAGCAATAGGCAAGCTAGGTATGGGCCGCCGCACGCTGGCCAACTTGTCCGCGGAAGACCTGGTTACTGAAAAATTCTTCCAAAACCTTCAGAACATGATTTAAGCGAAAACGCCATTGCAGTGAGGGCGGACTCGGTCTTTCCGATATGGCGCTGATAGCCTTACATGCCTGAGTTAGAGCCTTAAAAACTGGTGCAACCTTTTGGCGTCAAATTGGCGTCGCTTTTGACGCCATGACACGTCCTGATCGTGGTCAATAGTGTCCGATGATGTCTGATTTGTTAAAGGAAATCGCAACAAACCCGCTCCGGCATGGGGAAACGAGGGTCATGGGGTCAGGTCTTGCTTTTTGATGTGGTTGGGAAAAGGGTGCATGGAAAAGGGGACATTCTACTTTTTTCGCCTCGGTTCGTGGGCGTCCGCAGGGTCGCAGCCTGAATTCCAGGCCCATGCGGCGCGCGGTCGTCATCCTCGTGAAACACATCCTGCTGCGCGTTGCCGCGGTTCAAAACGTGGTGGCAAATCTCTCCGATGGAAGGTCGTGCGGTTCTTGGCATAGCACCATGTTACCATAAAACCCGGTCAGGAAGCCGATAAACAGTAACAAAAAAGAAGAATGTCCCCTTTTCCCCCTCCCCTTTTCCCCCTTTTTCCCCGAACGTCAGTGGAAGTTCGAGTCAACGCAATTGGAAGAAGCACGGCGCTCTCTCGACCTGATTGCCCGACAGTGGGATTACGCACTCAGCAAACTCAAGATGGCCGTGGAACGTGAACCGTGACCCGAGATCTGGGAGCACGGATGTGATAAGTCCGTCATGATCGATGGAATTGTGTATAGCCGTGATTTATCATGAACAAGGCAAAGCTTGCCGCCCGGTCCGGATTCAGCGGACGCCGAGGATGAGTTCACGGTTTCAGGATTTAATTTGATGCTTTCTTAAGAGAGTTTGCCCTGTTTCATCGAAAGGATGACATCAGAACCTAAATTTGGACGTAACCTTCTCACACAAATATTCGCCTATAGGAATCGCCGAAGTGGCGGCGGGCGAAGGCGCATTGCAGACATGGAAAGAGAGATTGCTTTCAGCGAACAGGAAATCCTCAACAAGCGTTCCGTCCCTTTGTACAGCTTGAGCACGAATTCCTGGTGGATATGGTAAAAGGTCAGCAGTAGACTTGAGGCCGGGACAGTACTTACGCACACGCTGCAGGTAATGACGCTTAAACATCGAATCCCTAAATTCACGTATCCCGTTCAGAAAATTTTTCCGCATCACCGGCCAAAAACCAGGGAACTTCAGCATCTCTATACTGTCTCGGAAATCGAAGTTGAAATGCCCGTAACCCTCTCTTTTCCAGCTCAGAACAGCGTTTGGCCCAACGGTCACGTATCCTCCGATCATCGGAGTGAGATGCACCCCCAAAAAAGGCAAGGCAGGGTCGGGGATGGGATAGATAAGGTGTTTAACAATCGAGTCATGTTGGGCTGCAAGTCTATAGGTACTCTCCGCGAAAGGGTACAATCTGAAAATTGATGTTAATTCCCATCTGCTTGGCTAAGCGATCAGCCATCAGGCCACCACATACCACAAGGTATTTAGCCGTAATCTTAGTATCAGCCAGTTCAATCTCGACTGCGTGAGCTTTTTCTCTCAAGGCTCTCACTTCCAGAGCGTATTTGATTTCGCCGCCTAGGGTGATGAATAGTTCGGCCATTTTTGCGGTGATAATCTTGAAATCAGTAATCCCCGTAGCTGGTACCAGAAGAGCCCCCACTCCTACGACGGCAGGTTCCATTTTTGTCAGCTCAGTGTCAGATAATCGTTGTGTATTAATACCATTCTGGCTGCATCTTCCTTCCAGCGCCTCCATCCGGTCGTACTCAATCGCATCCGTTGCAACCAGTAATTTGCCGATTTGCTTAAACGGGAGTCCATGTTCTCCACAAAATTCGATCGTTTGAGCAGCGCCGCGCCTGCAGAAATCAGCCTTTAAGCTGCCCGGCTGATAGTACACGCCCGCATGGATGACACCGGAGTTGTGTCCGGTCTGGTGCTGCGCTAAAGAGGCTTCCTTTTCGATCAGCAATATGCCCGCATCCGGATTGTGACGCTTCAATTGCAAAGCGGTAGAGACCCCCACAATTCCTCCACCGACGACAACAAGATCGTAAGTGTTCAAGATTGCCTCCACATATCAGCGCCCAATTACCTATAGAAGATGTGATCCCGGGTCGGCGCTTCAGCATTCCCCGAATCGAATCGCTGGCCTGCCACAAGTTTATGTACCATGGGTTAAGGAGGCACATTGCGTTTTTCGTACGACACAGGACCTGTCTGCTTAGCCCAAGCCACAGTCTATACTAAATCAAAACCCGGATCAGCTTTTGAAGGTCAGGTCATTAGAATTAGCCACCAAATAGGCATATTGGTGAACCATCAGTTCCGGAATGATTTAGTCGTTCTCATCTTTTTGTCTAAAATCTTTTTGTGAGACACAGTAAAGATCCGGTCTTTGCCAATTCTGTAAATGGTGTGAGGAAAAGGGGACATTCTACTTTTTTGCCTCGGTTCGTGGGCGTCCGCGGGGTGGCAGCCTGAATTCCAGGCCCATGCGGCGTGCGGTCGTCATCCTCGTGAACACATCCTGCCGCGCTTTGCCGCGGTTCAAAACGTGGTGGCAAATCTCTCCGATGGAAGCTCGTGCGGTTCTTGGCATAGCACCATGTTACCATAAAACCCGGTCAGGAAGCCGGTAAACAGTAACAAAAAAGAAGAATGTCCCCTTTTTCTTTTTCCCGGACTGAAATGGATCGAACCGGATTGAGTCGAACTACCGGAGATTGAAATCAAGAGGAGTTGTCGGAACCCTTATGTATTTATGTTATGATGTAATTGTAATATGTTGCATCGACTAAATATCCAAAGCATTCGAACATCGGGGGGTGAGATCATGGCTCGTCAAGGATGGAAATCGGTGACAGAATGGGTAGTGGTGCTGGCGGCATTTGCGGTTTCGGGACTGTTCATGGGGTGGATGGTTGGCGCAAGCAAAAGCCCTGTCGTTGCGACTTTTCTGCCTCTTGTATTTGGCCTGATAGGCGCTCTATCCTATGGACTAATTGAAAAATCTCGGAAAGAAGACAGCTTAGCTACCAATATTCGGAGGCTTAATGTTGAAGAGGCAGTAAAACAGGAGATCATATCGAAACTTGGTTTGTCATTAGATTCTCGGTGGAGTCGAGTGTATTGGGCATCAGGAGTAATTCTGTTCTGTGCTACGAGCTACTCAGGAATTCAGTTAGGGTTAGGCCAGTGGATTTCACCTTACAGCACCACATCGGCATTGATGAAGGAAATTGCAGTAGCTCCAGACACACTTAATTCCAGGGAATATGCGGCGATCTGTGGTCTGAGATACCGCCTGGAATACTTGGGAATCCCGCACGACGAAATTAAGTTTATTTTTAGAGAATTTGTGAAACCGAGTTTTGCGGCCGAACCTAGAGACATTGATACTTTCAATGAGCAAGTCGAGAGCATGCTTAAGGGTGCTGAAAAACTGGCAATAATAAAGACTACGGGGAACCCGTTTGCGCCACCGGGACCACGCCTTCCGGTTATGAGGTAGAGAGGGGAATCAAGTTGTTGGCGCGAGTTGGGGTACTCGGACGATTCAGGATGCTATGAGGGTGGGGGATATCCGGAAGGAATCCCAGCTAACATCTAGCTAACATTTTTTCGGACCGAAATGGATCGAATAGGACTGAAATGGATCATCTGGGATTGAAATCACAGAGTTTTCACGGGCCAAGCTAGTGTTTATCGTCGTTGTCTTTGGATTCACACGGCAGGGGTCGGAGATTCAAATCCTCTCCCGCCTGCCAGGAATTCCAAAGAGTCTAGGTCATGTGCGCGCATGACCTTTTTTCTTTTTGGACAGACTTTCCGTATTTTTCCACACCATTTGGCGACCCGAAGGTGACCGATAATGCTCCAAAGCTTCGAAGCATATCCGCGGCTCGGCTGCCGCTGACAACACCGTTGGCAGCAAGGACCACAACAGCACCAGAATGACTAGTGCCTTTGCCATGACAAAAAACCTCATTAGTGTAAGTGACGATCTGCTTGGACGAAACGCCTCTCAGTGTAGGCAGCAATCGGAGATGATGCGAGGAGAGCAAGACCATGAAAGACGTTGCCGCTCGCGGTTTCTCCGGATATTTTGAGAAGGTGTTGCCTCGGACAGGTCTAGTATTTCCCCGGTGACAAACTCAGGCCGACTCGGGTATGCCAGGTGATACCTCGCTGTTGGTTCCTGCAAACCCGATTTGTCTCCCCTTCCCGCCTTGTGAGAATCAAAGCTCTTGGCCGGTGCCTGTTCCAGTGCGAACGGAGCGGCGTGCATCAACGCACTCAAATCTTGCTTTTTCGTTCATTTCCTGCAGGAAGCCCACGTTGCATTGTTCCGCACTTTGTGTTCGCTTTTTTCGATTGCAACGATCCATTTTATTCGTTTGACTCGGTGTTAGTGATCGATTAAAAATCAATTCCGATTTCGAGACGGAGTTATTCTTGTTGGGCTTCGCCGGATTCGGCAGCCACCTGAACATCCCAAACAGACCGGCTTTTTCAGCTAGCAGGAGGGTTCTATGGAAAATTGGGCAACCATAAGCGTAGTCGTGATGCTATTGTGCTTTCAGAGTGTTGCGATGGAAACTGTGAAAGCAAATGAAGGTAACGGACTTAAGACGATTGAACAGCTTATCAAGGACGCGCATGAAGGCGTGAGTTGTATAGGCATTGAGGAAATGAAAAGGAGAATCAAGGAGAACAACAAGCTTGTGTTGCTGGATGTCCGGACGAAGTCAGAATATGATTCTGCTCACATAAAAGGCTCTGCGTGGGTTGAGCGCGGCATCGCGGAATTTGTGCTTGTCCGGACATTACCGGATCCAAATGCTGAAATCGTCGTATATTGCAAGAAGGGCCATCGAGCGGGGTTGGTGACAAAGGCTTTGAAAAAAGCGGGTTATAAGAATGTGGTCAGCCTCGAAGGCGGCTTAGACGAATGGGTGCATAAAGGCAACACGGTTCACAACACCCTGGGCGAATTCAAAGTGGTTAAACCTGCCAATTTGAATGCAGCTTCGTACGCTGTAGACTTTTACCAGAACAAGGACTGATGACCACACGCTCCTAGGTATAAGAGGTAGTTCTCAAGATCTGCCAAAGCATAGATTCCACCTTATCAAAACTTGACAAGTCCATTCATCACCCTCCTCGCTGGAAAATGGCCCTTGTTACTTGGTTGGGCGTTTGGCCGACGGTCTATGTGGTGTCTAATTTGGTTGGGCGCCAGCTTTCCAGCTGGCCCTCCTTCTGGGCCACCGGCTTCGTGACTTTTCTTGTTGTTCTGGTTCTCGCCTGGGGTGTGATGCCTACACTTGCGCGGTTGCTGAGGCCGTGGCTGTTGCGCTCAGCAGACATTCCACAAAAGGGAAGGAAACGTCCATGAAAAGAGGCCTTCGCGTCATCGGTGTGAGAAGGGTTAAGATAAAAGACAAAACGATCGTCGTGATGATAGGAGAAGACGATGTTAGCAAAAAGGAAAGATAAGAGAGGAAGCTCGCACGGCTTTTTCCCCTATACGATTGATTAAATTCAGGGCTGGGCTGCAGGGGTGTCGAAAAGAATTTCGACACTTTCTTGGACCCCTTTGGATCATAGGCGTTAACTTTGTGTTATCGCGCATGTGATTTCAGTAAGTTATCACCCTCCCCCTTCCCCCTCCCGTCAAGGGAGGGGGATTTGGAAACCCTCTCCCCTGGCGGGAGAGGGGAGGGAGAGGGGGAGTATGAAAGCGAAATTTCGCATTTAAAGTTAGCGCACATGCCCCTTTGGATTGTTGTTTTTTGAAGAAAAAATTGCGATCTCAAACTAAAGGTGACTGTCCTCGCCACCCCCCTTCATTTTCCCCCGGTATAGTTATAAAAATCGCCCAGAATTGATTACACGAAGCCCTGGAGGCATTTCAGGGTTTTCCCCTTCTCCGTTGGCAAACAATCGAGTATTATGCGCTCAATCTATGTTTTTACCTTTACTCATTTGTTTGCGCCGAAGGTGATCTTGTGTGGGTCAGAGGGAGCGGCCAATGACAAGTTACCGGCCTAAAGACCCCGAAATGGCGAGGAGCGATGAAGAGGATTTCTTACTGGTTGAAAGCAATCCGAGCACCATTGTTGAGCGTTTCGGTAGTCGTGATTTTTCTGGGAACGTCCGTGGCTTGGGCTGAAGGAATGTTTCAGCTGTGGCGGTGCATTCTGGCAACGGTGGGCCTGGTCCTCTTTCAGGCGAGTCTCCATTTGCTCGACGATTACTCCGATTTTCGTACCGGCATAGACTTCCACACTTCGCCTACACCATTCAGCGGGGGCAGCGGAATGCTGACTTCAGGGACCATATCCGCTCCTGCGGTGTACGCATCAGGAATCGTTTGCCTTGTGACGGCGATCTGTATAGGTCTGATATTTGTCTGGCTGACCGATATTTCTCTCTTTCCAATAATATTTGTGGGGGCGTTTGCGGTCTATTCGTACAACGATTTTTTGCAGCGAAACATGCTGGGGGAAGCAATCGCAGGCTTGGGTCTCGGTTTGCTGCCTGTTATGGGAGCGTCCTTCGTTCAGACTGGATATTACTCTACCAGCGCTCTGGTGGCCGGCATATCAGCGGGGCTTCTGACGTTTAACTTGCTCCTCCTGTGCGAGTTCCCCGATTTCGCAGCTGACGCCAGAGGAGGGCGCAGAAACCTTGTCATTGTTTTTGGCAAGGAGACGGCTGGAAGGCTCTACACAATTCTCATGGGAGCGACGTACCTTTGGATAGTCGTCTCGGTGGTTTTCCAGTGGATACCTAGACATTGCCTTGTCTCTCTCTTGACGCTTGCAGTGGCCTGGAAACCGATGCTTTGGTCTTGGATGCATGTGCACGACGAAGGCGCCATGGTTTCGGTTCTTGGCGCTAATCTGACTACCAATCTGGCTACCCAAACGCTTCTTGGCATCGGCTTCTTGGCTTCGGCATGCCTTTGACGGATCTCTAAAATGCAGCTGAGATGATAACGCCTTTTACCAAAGCAAACCAAAAAATCTCCCCGGGACCCCCGAGTCTTGCAAAATTGTTCCATTTCACCGGCTTAGTAATGAAGCAGTTTGTTTGAAGATCGTTACTTCTCCAAATATCCTGTTGGTCTTCCGAGGGCCTGAGAATGATTACAGGAATGTTCCGCAGGGACGGATTTCACTTGACCTCAGCCAAAACTTGTCGTCCATCTTTTCCGGACGGATCCAACGTGGAGGAGTTTATGGGGTTATTGCGGATCACAACTGGTCTGACTCGTTGCACTATGAATGCTGAGACTTCCTCCGATCCGGTGCTACGACTCAAATGAGAACAGCCTAATAAGCTCTTGAAGTTCCCTCATGTTAAGAGGAGAAATACTTGCTATTTTTAATCCCGCCCTGATTCCGTCCGTCCAACGACACTCCGCAACGAAAGAAATTGTCTGAACATCTTCCAGGTGAGTTGGTTTAATCAAGAATTCTCGAATGTCATTTTTGACCATTTTAATAGGAGCTATCATGAGTCCAAATTCAGAAATATCCTTTATCTCTACTCCATACGAACAGCGGTGAGTAGTCATGTCAAATATCTCGATGCTTCCAAAAAGTTTATTTCTGGGAGCAACTCTAGCATCAAAATTTGTGGCATTCTCTTGTATAACCAGCCGCAGATCCGATTCTTCTCCTTTCCATTTAGATTTCCTTTTTTCAGGACGTCTATTTTTTATTTCATCCTTCTTTACAGCACCTCTTTTAATTAATTTTTTAAAAACCTTGTAGAGGTCGGAAGCCCAGACTATTTCATACTTTGTCATCAATTCAACATCTGTCATTCCAACAAAGATGTCATTTACAATACCGTTGAGGGGAACTCGTTTTTTTTGATTAGGCATTTCTCTATCACTTAAATCGTTTCTAACCGGACATGATGCGGTCATTGAGATTTCGACGTTTGGTGCTTCGAGTGCCACTGGAACTCCAAGCTCGCTATATTGAAACCCCCGCGGCTACAATGTAATGATGAGGAAAACCATGATGGGGAATCGAAATGAGATTGATACACACGTGTAATAACGGTCCCCGATCCTTCTAGTTCACAGACAAATGAGCGCTACAAAAAGTTCCGCGGGACGATATGGCACAACATCGGCTGACAAGGATGTAGAACAATAATCCCTGGCACTGAGCAACATTACTCTTACCTGGTTGAACATGATATCTTCGTTTTTCCTGAACTGTAGGGGGCTTT
Organism: uncultured delta proteobacterium; assembly: GCA_963843165.1. Lineage (GTDB taxonomy): Bacteria > Desulfobacterota > Desulfomonilia > Desulfomonilales > Desulfomonilaceae > DATJPW01. Next base: position 69,654 of record CAWJJL010000042.1, read on the forward strand.
CGATCTGAAAATGTCAATTCCAAGGTTCGATGCGTTACAGGAATATGCAAATATTCAGGAACAAGTGACGATCGAAGATGAATGAAGCGCTTCCTATAAACCAGTATTTCTAAGCCCTATAGTGAATCACCAGAAGTTTAAAGTATGGCGGGCAGATTGTGTTTGACTGAGAACATGATGTTGACTACGCTTAGAAAAGGTGATAGCCGTCGGGGAATATGGGTTACTGCCGTCTCCCTTTTGAACCGTTATGCACTGCCTTATAGTACCAACCGGAAGATAGTCAGGGTTCATTAAATTAGGGTGCGCGGCAGTCGCGGAATTTTGAGCAAATTCCGCGTAAAATCAGATTTGGAGTGATTTATGTCTCGAAAAGCAGACAGAAGGGAATTCCTCAAGTCCGGCTTGGTTGCCACAGTCGCAACCGTGGCCGCCAGTCCACTAGTGAACCCTGGATTCGTACTGGCTCAGGATCGTCCGGGTGGGAAAGCTGTGGAAAAAACCAAGGGAGAGGTCTCGACGGACGCCTCGGCTTTTCACGAGATTCCGGCTGTTTATTTCACCAAACCCGGACCTTCCAACACCGGGAAGGTCCTTGAATGTGTGCGCCAGAGATTGGAGCAGCTCAATCCCCAAGCCGTGTTGGTGGCATCCGTCAGTGGGCAAACTGCTCTTAAAGCTCGCGAAATCTTAAAACCTGAAACAAAGATAATCGCGGTAAGCCATGTCGCGGGTTTCAAAGAGCCAAATCGTCAGGAGATGCCCCCGGAAGTGCGACAGGAATTAATCTCCAAAGGGGTGGCTGTGCTTACAGCTCAACATGCTCTTCGGTGGTGTGGGTCGAGGAATAAGGAAAAAACTCAATACTTATCAGGTGGATGAAATAATCGCCTACACCCTGCGACTTTTCGGCAATGGGACCAAGGTTGGAGTCGAATTGGCTCTTATGGCTGCTGATGCCGGATTAATCAGGACTGACCAAGACGTCATCACGGTGGCGGGAACAGTCCAAGGGAGCAGATACGGCCCTTGTGCTCCGACCGGCTAATAGCAGCGATTTCCTGAGCCTGTTTGTAAAAGAAATAATTTGCAAACCAGTCGTGGTTTGAAATCCGCCGGATCTGCCCATATAGTGAAAAATAATGACGGTGGATTATGGCAACGGCCTTATCCGCCGAGAAACTTGGTCATAGTTGAATATATATATGGATTATTGCATTAGCTCCGCGATGGTTGCTGTGCTCTCCGTGAGATCTGGCATGCCTCAGCGCTGAAGCTTCTCGCGTCCAGGATGGACGCTCCGACAGTAGGCCGGCGATTCATCGCCGGTACCAATTGCGACGACATCCCGGAAAGTCCCGTTAGGGACGACTGATCAAGCAACGTTTCTCGAAGACGCGAACTCAGTCGTCCCCATGGGACTAAATACAAATTTTCCTAGCACCGTCACCCGGCAATGAATTGCCGGGCTACTTTCAGTCACCCCTTTGGGGTTAGAGCGGAGCTAACGCAATAATACTTATATCCATTATCCCAAAAATAGGTTGACTGGAATGCTGCCCTAATGGTTCTGTCGCGGCCGAACAAACCATTAGGGCATTTCCCTACAGGCCAAAAAATTAGTCGCTTTCATGCTCATGATTATCTCACTATGCTGATTCAGCACCTCAATGTATGAATGAACAATGCCCCGATCGGGTTTCGAGCTGGAGCGTTTAGTATCGGTAACTGTGATTCGGATCGAAATGGAATCGCCAGGGCGCACAGGTTTTAGCCAACGTAGCTCATCCACACCAGGAGAACTCAAACTTGCGATGTGCGAAAGGTAATGGTCAACGTAAAGACGCATCATCAAACCAGACCGTATACCAACCGCTTGCGATTAGGCCCCCGAATATCGACTGTTTAGCCGCTACTGGATCGGTGTGAAACAGCTGGGGGTCGAAGCGCCGAGCAAAGGCAATCATCTCACTTTCCTCAGCAACAATACTGCCGAATTCATGGACATCACCAGGGACGTAATCCTCAAAATAGCGGTCTTCTATACGTAGGTTGTGAATGTCATAAATGGTAACAGGCTCCTTTAATAGTTCAATGAATAGAATCGAGAGGTTTTGGAACTGGCATGATGTTACTGATTTTCCTGCTATGTGTCAGCTAAAGATCTTTACGATCTCTTCGATCTCCCAAGCTTCATCTACATAAACGAGGGTTATCAACAACTTCTTTGGCTGATCTACTCTGCATGGTTGATCGGTCCCTTTTTCAATCTCATTGACTTACGGCAAAAATGGACATATCAAAGTCGCATTATAAGCGTCAAAATCAAAGTCAATCTCACCCAGTCCGCGAAAAAAAATGCTTTTATGAAAGGAAAGCGCCCAACAACCATCCCAACCGAAATGCCGCTGAGGAGCATAGATGGTGTTTAGTGAAATAAGGTCAATAAAACAAGCTACGCTGGAGCCTATTGTGTGGAAGCGGCAACAGGAAACGACTGATAGCTGGGAAAAAGTATTTATCGCTGAAAAGAAACGGGCATGCTCATGATTGAAATTGACGGCTCAACGCTGTCCGGAAGCGGCACCCTACTGAGGTACGCGGTAGCCCTCGCCACAGTAATGCGTGAACCTATCCATATGATTAATATTCGGGCCAAACGCCCTAAACCAGGACTTAGACCCCAACATCTTCTTGCAGTGAAGGCTTGCTGCACGTTTTCCGAAGGAAGCGTTGAAGGTGCTGACCTGGATTCTCAGGAGATAATTTATTTTCCCGGAAAAAATCTTAATGGCGGAGAGTTTTGTTTTGATATTGGAACGGCCGGTTCCGCCACGATGTTGGCATTTGCGCTGATTGCGCCTGCACTCTTTGCCACGAGGCCCAGCCGATTTGCAATTACCGGAGGCTTGTTTCAGGATTTTGCTCCGAGTTTTTTTCACTATGCAACAGGTCTTGGTCCCACTTCTTAGGCGAATGGGAGCTGATGTGAATCTGTTCCTGGAGAGGCCTGGATACGTTCCAAAAGGCGGGGGCATCATGATAGCGGAAATTGCTCCTCTGGGTGGCTTCTTAAAACCGCTAACATGACTCATCAGGGTAAAGTGGCTAAAATTCAAGGGATTGCGTTGGCTTCTAACCTCAGCGACCAAAGGGTTGCCCAAAGATTGGCTGACCGATGTGCTCAAGTGTTGCGCAAACGGGGCTACGATTCTGATTTGGAAGTAATGGAAGATTTCACGGCAGCTCAGAAGGGGGCAGCACTGACTATTTGGGCAAAATCCGAAGCCGCTTGCATTTTAGGCGCTGATCAGGCAGGCAAACCGGGCCGGAGATCCGAAGCGATAGCCGATTTTGTCGCGGCCTCACTCATTGAGGACCTGGATACCGGGGCTTGCACGGATAGACATCTGGCCGATCAGTTAATTCTCTTTGCAGCTTTAGCCAAAGGTTCAACCGAATACACAGTTCCTCATATTTCCGAACATGTTAAGGCAAATCTGTGGCTCGTGAAAAAAATCGTTGGCGCAAGATCAGAAGTGAATGGACGTACCTTAAAGATCAATGGAATAGCGCATGATCCGCCCAGCCGCCGACGGGCTTTCGCTCTGGATTAAACTACATATCCGAATCAGGAGATGCTCATGACGAACACCAAACGAGGAATTCTGGCGCTGGCGGGGAGTTCATTGGCAATTTTTTGGCCTGGAGCATTTATTTTCGGTTTTCCCGGAGTCATGGCCTCGTACTGGCAAAACAACTTGCATGTGGGACGAGGAGCCATCGGGAACATTCTTTTTTTTGTGCTTGCCGCTGTCGGGATTTTCATGTTTTTCGTCGGCCGCTGGCAGGAAAAGTTCGGGACCCGGGCTATGGTGTCCATTGGCGCGATAATATGTGGGCTGGACGTGATATTTGTGGCGTATGCTTCCAGTCTTTGGATGGTCTATGCTTGGGCTTTCTTGGTTGGTATGGCGTCGGCTTTCGTTTATATCCCGGCATTAACGACGGTCCAACGGTGGTTTCCGATGCGAAGAGGGCTCGTTTCCGGGATCGTGAACTTGACCTTCGGTCTATCCGCGGCGATCATGGCTCCCATATTCGGCTTTATGCTGCAGGCGGTAGGTTACGTGGGGATGAACATTTACCTGGGCATAATTGGCCTCGTGGTCGGATTGATAGCTGCGCAATTCACCGAGGTTCCGGAAAGAGTAGCTACGATTCAGCCGTTATCAACCGGCCAAACAGTGAGTCCCCTTCCGGATATGGATAATTCGATGACTGTTAAGCAGAGCTTGCGTACAAGCAGTTTTTGGTTTCTTTGGTTGACCTGGGCATTGCAAGGCGCTGCAGGCATCGCTATGGTGACGCTGTCAACTACATTCGGGTTGTCACGAGGATTTGATCTGGAATCGGCAGTGGTTATTCTGACTGCTTTTAATCTTACAAATGGCCTCAGTAGGCTGATCACAGGGTACCTGTCCGACATAATAGGCCGTAATTCCACAATGAGCTTTACTTTTTTTGCGGCAGGCGCGGCATACTTGTGCTTACCTTTTATTGGCGGTTTGACCGGTTTAGCGATTTTGGCCGCAATTATCGGGTTCGGCTTCGGTGCTCTCTTTGCGGTTTCCGCGCCTTTGGCTATGGATTGCTTCGGAGTGAAGCATTTTGGAGCTATTTTCGGTCTTGTCTTTACGGCCTATGGTTTTGTAGCCGGGTTCATTGGCCCGTCGGTGAGCGGGTACGTGCTGGACGCGACAAACGGAAATTTTCACGCCATCTTTACCTATCTTGGACTGTTCTGTTTGTGCTCGGCTCTTTTTATCCGTTTCGTAGTGCCGCCGAGACATTTGGCCGAGGAACATTCTTAATCATCGGCTATGCGCCCCTTGAAGCTTTCAACTAACAAAATGCACGACTCACCTAACTTAACTGATGAGGAACTCGTTCAGAGAGTTCAAAAGGGCTCCGAATTCGCTTTCAATGAATTAGTGGATCGCCATTCTGACATGGTCTATCGCCAGGCCCGGGCTATCAGCGGATCTGTGCACGAGGCTGAAGATATTGTCCAAGAAACTTTTTTGAAAGTTTTCAAACATATTGATCGATTTTCTCCCTCAAAAGCTTCGTTCAAAACATGGCTGCTCACGATAGCCCGTAATCAGAGTATCAATGTCTTCAGTTCTCTCAAAAGAAAGGCGGTACGGCTGTTCGCTGAAGAAGAAATTGAGAGTGGCGATTGGGGATCTCCGACGAATCGTGTGGCGACAACCGATGCAGAAAGCTTGCTTTCGATCAAACAGGAATTGAGCCGTGTAACAGCCGCATTAGAGAAGATTCCGGAGAGGCAGAGGACGGCATTGCTTTTAAAAGCCCAGGAAAATATGAGCTATGAAGAAATTGCCATAATCATGCAAACTTCGGCCTCCGCCGTGGAGTCATTGATCTTCAGGGCTCGGAAAACCGTCTTGGAAATTGTTAAGGATTAACGCTCAAAATGGCTATTGAAACGGTTAAAAACGAGTTCATTTGCATACCAACCTTAAAATCGAGAAATCGCGCTTTCTTCGCGGGATTTCGATTCTTGCGTTGTATCAGTATACGGAGGGTTTTCGATGGATTGCCGTGAACGTGAAAACCAGATTTCGATGTTGCTGGATGGCGAGTTGCAGCCGTCTGCATCGGAAGAATTGGTTAGACATGTCGCAACATGTAAAAGCTGCCGGATGGTTTATGATGGTATGCTTGCCCTGAATGTTGACTTGAAGGCCAGTGCTACAGATGTGGCGATGCCATCAAATTTGCCGACAAGAATCAAAGAGCGGATCTCGGCTGCAAGGAACAGAGAATTTGATAAGGGACTTGCCATCATATGGCGGCAGGTGCCCATCATGGCAATGATAGCGCTCTTGGCTATTGGGCTGGGGAACCTGGCAGGGCGCTCTGTAAGTGATATCCTTTTGTCCGACAGGCAGAACACCATCGTCCAGGCGATAATGCCGGATACAGGAGAGTCTCTGGGGGATTTATTGATGGATGTTGTCCCAGAGGGGAACAGTCAATGAAAAAAGCTCTTTTTTTCACAATTTTAGTATTTTCTCTCATTTTGAACTTAGCTGTTGCAGCTACTTTGGGCTGGCATTTCTTCGGCAATAAACATAGGCCGTTGGACATGCCGGCTACAGAATCTCGCCTCACAAATGAGGATTTCAAACTTATTGGGCGCTGTTGTATGCAAAACGGTCCTCCGAAAATGGTAATGGACCTCAGGCAGAAAATTATTGAGAAAAAATTGGAGGTCCTGGAACTACTGGCGAAAAATCCTGGCGATCCTGGTGTGGCCGAAAAGAAACTCGGGGAATTAACAGCGCTGTCAGGACAAATGGAAGGAGAGGCCGCCAAGAGAATAAGCAAGGTAATGGCTGCACTTCCTGTCGAAAAACGAGACGCTTTCTTGAATTTCTTAAAAAATCGAACGGCTATGAGCTTCGGCCCAGGCATGCACCGTGGTCCTTGCCGTTGTGCCGACCCTCAAATTGACTCCAATCAAAAATAAGTTTTCCGCGGGAAATTCCGTGCAGCGATGTAATTCAATTGTAAGAGTTACAATTAGTCGAGAAAAGGAGATTCGAATGAAAATGGCTAGAATCGCAATTGCTGTGACTGTGCTGCTCGGCCTATTCGTGACGGCAAATGTCTATGCAGCCGGATGCTGTGGGGGAATGGCAGGGCCTCAGTCCGGCGCGGTATTTGGAGATCTGACCAAAGAACAGCAGAAACAGGTTGCCGATCTTAGGACTGAGTTTCTGAAAAAACAGGAACAACTCCGGACCGAACTGGGCAATAAGAGGATCGACTTAATGGAATTGGCCCAAAAGGACAGTCCTGACGAACAATCCATTGAAAAAAAGAGGCAGGAGATCTGGTCTCTCCAGGATGCTATGCGCAACGAGGCCAGAAACCTTTGATACTAAATTCAGAGGGATTCTTACCCCGGAACAGCGACAAAAACTAGGTCCTGGGACAGGTATCGGATGCGGTGGATGCGCCGGGCCGCGGGTCGGAAGCGAGGCTGGATGCCCCGGCTGTCTCTCGAGTACTTCTCGCTTATAATCTCTCCAAGAATTCTGCTTGGTTTGCGCTACGGTTTTCCTAGGCAAATGTCTGATAAATGACCGCTTTGGTGGGGGCGGACCAAACAAGGTACGCCCCAGCTTTATTGCAGACAACCGAGCGCAGCAGGGGAGCATTTCAAATTGACGTTAAACCTTTTTCTGAAACGCATACCAATTTAGTCCACGGCCGCTGGTAGTCTTTATGTTTGTTAAGACAAAATCCGGACAATTTTTTCTCACGAATTTGAAGACCTCTTCTACGGTTGCAAACTCATAAGGATAACCACCAATCCAGTCCGTCGCGTCGGTGCGCCATCTCATGCCTCTATGAGATCTGTAATTTTTCACATGAGTAATCGGATTCTCCAATCGTGCCATTACCATTAACAGATACGCGCCCATGGCCGCAGGTTCCAGCACAAACCGGCCCAGCACGGGATAGGCATTATACATTTTCTTGACGGATAGCCAGAACTTGTGGATCCACGCCGGAGATCCGTTTCTCGAAATGATTTTGTTGTATAAGGCTATGTAATAATAACCATTGGGCGCCACGAGTCCACACGAATTCAATATGGATTCCCACATCTTTCCTGTGTGGTGCAGTACTCCCCAAGAATAAACTATGTCGAAATTTCCCAGTGAGCTGATAAAAGGTTTTTCCAGAACTGAGCCCTCAAAAATTTCCCATTTTGCAGGACTGTCTGCCAAATTGTGCAGGTGTTTGCAACACTGCACGCTAAAGGGATCAACGTCAAAACTGACGATTCTTTCTGCCCCGAGTTGAAAGGCTGCATAAGAAAAAAGGCCGCTGCCACAGCCAATATCAATGAAGCTCTTACCGTGTAAATCCGGTATATCCAAAAATTCAATTAATGACTGCGCGGCTATTTTGATTCTGTCCTGGTCAAGACTTTCTAGAAATCTCTGCCAATTTTCGCCGAAGGAGAATTTTTGTTCTCGGATCATATTGAAACGGGATTGCTCAATGCTCAGCTGATCTGACGGTTTCAAAGGGTTCGAGTCGCACGTCAAGTGAATTTGAAAGTCCTCTTACCCTGAATGGAAAAGTGAGCGTCTTACCATTTTTTATTAGCGAGTTGCCTAAAATTCCTGAAACAATAGTATCAAGTCCGACCAAGGGCGAAACGTCTAGCTTCAGGTCCACTCTATCTTGATCATCAAAGTACATGCCAAATCCATCTATATTGGTGGAATCAGCATGTAATTTCAAATCTGTGATTTTCCATTTGCTATCGAATGCTTCCATGGCCCAAGTCAGCCGCCGAAAGGGAAGGCCTCTGGCAAAAATATCAGGAAAACGCCCTCTCACCAGTGAACCGAAATTAAGAGCTGCGGAAATTTTAGAGGGAATATCGAATTGCTGGGTCAAAATTCCATGCTGAACTTGCACTTCAATCTTGCCCATTTTATAGATCCCTTGATTTTCACGTTTAGTGCTGGTTTTCCACTCCATATGTCCTTCCGCTGCGACTTCGCCCTCAATACGTACCCGGTCAGGGTCAGAGGTCAGCATTCTTTCCATTCTGAGATCATCACCCCTTATGTCCAGCGAGAGAGGAACTCTGGTGCTTGCCCTTATATCAAAGATCGCAGTCCCATGTAGAACTCCATCAGCAAAGGTCATCTGCCATTTTGGCACCTTGACCAGCCCATTTGACCCCTCAAAATAAGCATGAAAATTCGAAAAAGCTCGACTTGGTGTCTTGCCCTTAGCGATTTTGATGTTAGCCCCGCCTCGACTTCGTGCCAAGAACCTAACTGCAGCGTTGGCTCGCATCCACTCACCCCAGGTGACGTTGCTGACATATCCAAGCGGAGCCGTGAAATCCGTGGTATCTACGAATGGAGATTCTAAAACTATTTCTATTTTCGGATTGTCAAAATCCGTTATGACGATAGTCCCCGATAGTTCAGTACTGCCTATCTTAGCCCGGTCGATCACGGCATTCAGGGATCTTCCGCGAATACGAAGATTGCCGGTCGTACCTTCCATTCGTTTATGAAAACCTGGAATGCGCAACGAAACGTGATTCAGGAGAAGATTCGATTCAATTTGAAGATCCGGGATTTTTTCATCCCAGAACCTGACCATAACATCTCCTTCAATTCTTCCTCCGGGTTGAAGTTCTAAACTTGGATCCGATAAATGAATAAGAGCATTCGTTGGGATACCTTTGGGCGGGAGATTTACGTTAAATATCATCTTCCCGTCTCTTGCTATCTTACCTTTGGCAGATATGCGAGTGCCTTCTAGAATCAAATATGCTTGGTCTATTGTTGTGGCTTCGAGGTCGGAAACACCCGAGGCATCCAGTTCCAGAGGAACTCCAGGGTTCTTTTTAATAACAGAGCCAATCCGCACTCCATTGCCTTTCAAGTCGACCCGTGAAGAAAAATTCACTGACGGACCACGCCCCTTGAGGCTTAATGAAACCGGTGCGGTACCTGAGATATTGATTTCAGAATGAAGGATATTCAGTTTTTTCAAATCCGCGGGCGCCACATGAAGATCGGCAGTTATGTCCAAATTTTCCGGAGAGAGGCTGCCGGTGATTTCTCCGGAACTATCACCTAATGTACCTTTCAGCCCATTGAAACTGACTCCCGACCCTCTGAACCTTAATGAGCCATTCATTTTCCGGATTGGCAGCGGAAATTGTGAAAAACGACACTGAAATTCTTCTAGATCCACACGCCCCTTCATAATAGGACTCTTCAGAAGACCTTTTACATCCATGGTGACGGATATCCCGCCGTGCGCATCAATAACGGAGCCTACCCATGATTGGACATATCCGGCTACAGCCGTATTTTCAAATAATGGCTTGAAATCCTGGGCCTGGGCTTTCATGGATACAAACAGATCTGTTTTAGGCGAAGTTTGAAGATCCGATATCCAGCCATTTAGCACTATGGGAGAATTGCCGACGGTCAGACTTATACCTTTAAAAATCATCTCATTTGAGCTTAATCGCACACGACCGGTGGCATTCTTAACCGGCAACCGCACCCCCGGAACAAAGCCCGAGACTTTGTCCAGATACGCGTCCATGAACAGTTTTCCCGTTCCAATCTTTCCATGGAAGATATCGACCGGTTTGCCGATCCACTTAGCCCCCGTAATTAGTATATGTCCATTCAGGCCGGCCTCGATCAGGCGTTCACGATCCTCTTTTTGCATGATTTTGAACGGCAGTAGCGGGAAGAATTTTTTTAAATCTACATCCGCATTTCGAAACGATACTTCCACCTGAGGATCCCGTGACCCAAATTTTCTTATGTTGATCTCGGCTCCAAATTTTATTCCGGGTAGTCCAACCTCCAGCAACTCGAGCCGAAGATTTTCGTCTTTTCGATCCGCGGTGAATTTTATCCAACCTTTATCCATCAGCGTATCACGCAAGAAGGAGTGCCCCGGTGCTACAGCAACATTGGAGAAAGTAAGTTCTCCGCGGGCTTGAAAGTTCTTACTTTCACCTTTGATGCTAACATTTGTATTTAATTCACCTTCTAAGAAAGGAAAATCAATGTTGAAATATGCAGCGGGTATACGGAAAGGAGAAACCGGAAATCCTTCAATTCTAACCCTCAGATCACCTCGCCAGTCATCTCCAAAAATCGGCATCGTGGTCCAGATGACCATCGACGTGTATTGATCCGTCACGTTGATTTCCGGGTGTCGCAGCTTTGACTGAAAAACTTTCCAAACCATAGAGGGTGACTTCTTTGCACACGATTTCAATATTAGAAGCAATATCCTTTTTGGAAGGGCTTTGAAGATCAGCGGCCGCAGAATAAACACGTCCGCCGTGCAATACAAAATTATGGACGCGGGGACGTATCAAATGGGGTCGGTATTTTCGCGGAGCTTCGAGCACCTTTCCTAAAAATAGGCAATGGAGGAAGTAGAGTTTCCGGATTTGCCACTTCAATGCGATTTATCTCCGGAGTTCCCGTTATTGCCGAAATCACGTCGATCTCGCAAAATGCCTCTGGAATGACCAGCAGGAGCACCCCCCGGAACGATCTCGCATTTCAAGATTTTTCACGGAGATCTTCGCAGTGCCAAATGAAAGCCACGATAATCCGATTGATTGTAGTGAGATTTTCTTGTCTAGAGCGATTTCGAGTTGCGGGATGAGCAGTTTAGCAAGGAGATTTCCATCCATTGCCACTCTTATGAAGACTAGCAAACCGGCGCACAAAAAAAATGCCGCCAGAAAAAGCAGAAAGAGCCATTTTAGGATTCGTCTAAATAAAGGCGACCGTGAGGCTACCGATGAATTTTGATTCTTTGACATATCAATTGTACTGAATCTCCAGAAAAACTCGACAGTTCGGGTCTCAGGTCTCGAAATTTGTGTCAGAATAGGCTACCGGTGTCGAGTCGATCTACAACCTGACCCCTCATATCACCTTCGAATAAAAGAATTAAGTGAGAATTATGATTTCCTAGGACATCTGAGACGTAGGCACCTTCTCAAGCAAGCTGGCGAGTTTGCTTCTTTAGCTTTGATATTTTTCTCCGAAGAATATTCAGGCGAGTATTGCTTGCTCCCTGTGCGCGCTCATCGTCCCGCTGCTTTTGAACTTCTTTTAGCTTGGCTTTAACAACACGAACACCCTCGCCTTTTTTCTTTGCACCAGTATCCACAATTCCTTTTTCTGCTCTGAGCGCAGCCAATAGTTCAGCTTTATTAAGTCCGTGTATGCCTTGAACTCCAGGAATTTTAAGAGCTTCTTCACGCAATTCCTTAATAGTCCATCTCTCGAGAGGTTTTTCTTTTTGTTCTTTTTTCTTCTTTTCGGCCATTCCTCCTCCTGCGGGGGCAATTAATCTTGGGATGAGATTATGAACAAAAAGGCTGAGAGTTTCAACCGCATTTTCCCAGATCCCAGAAACTTGGCGGAAAGATTATAACTATTCGTATATGTGTTGTTCCGTTAATCACGTATATACGACCTTCGGCTCCGCAAACCTTCGAAAGCGGATAAGAGGCGCTAAACAACGGGTTTTGCCAAAAGTCCCGCGTTTCACGTGTTCTGATTTCCGTTTGCAGAGAAATACTCTAATCATCATGCATACTTTTGATGAGCAGAGTCAATCAGTCATTCACATAAAAGATTTTTCCGACCAGCTTCCGTTCATAGTTGTAAGCATTTTAAGATCAAATCCTTCTTTCCGATTGCGCAGATCATAATAAAAAATGACGAGGCAAACAGACCCGAACACACCTGCGACAAGATTGCCCAGAGTGCTTAAGAGTTGCGCAAAAATTTGAACTATAATGGCGTGTTGCGAGGCAATGGCAGCTATGATAGATCCTGGAGCCTGGAAAATCATATGAATCGTCAAATTAATTAGGATAAATAGATTTAACAACACGACTAGCCGCATGAAATAGCTTTTCGGCCAACCTTGCGTCAGCTTTGCCTTGGATCAAGTGCCAGCTCCGTTTGAGGGCTCCCAAATACGCGATATTCTCAATGATGACAACCTTGTCAAAGAGAAGGAGCTTGGTTATGCAGTAAAATGGTATTAGCAGCAGAAACGGCCACGTCACTGCCGACCACCATCCCGAAGTGAAAAGGCTAAAGGCGAAATATGCTGCAACACCGATCAGCACAGGGACGAGAGTGAAAGCAAATGCCGAAAGCGCGACAAGAAACGAGGTGAGTACAAATTTCCCAAGTTTGCCCATTACAAAGCGGTAGGCCTCTTTAACGATTATCTTGCGCCCCAAATAGATGGAAGACACTGCATGAATCATGGCCCCCTGGGACAAGTAAAATATTCCTATGAGAATGACAATTAGAGACGGAATAATCAATATAGCTCCCGCGATTATTATCCATTGCGGTAAACCTCCGAGAGCCTGCCATGTCAATCCGGCCAACTAAAACAATCAACGCCACCACTAATGCAATTCCTCCTATAAGCAATATTGGAATACCGGCTATTACCAAGAGCTTCCAAAAATGCGCTCGACAGATCTGAAAAGTGCGGTCCAATATACCGCCTAAGGATAGAGGCTCCAGAATGAATTCTCCGGAATCAGCTGTTTCATTCTTTTCTGATCGGATTATTTTTTCTTTCAGTGGGAAAGCTTGGTGATCGACCGTTGCTTTAGGTGTAACCACCTCATTTTCATATTTCGCGGCTGGCGGTGGCGTGATCGGAGAGGCTGTTGCCGGAGGCTCTACAGTGCCCACGATCGTGTCGGGCGGTATCGGTGGACTGATTTCTACGGAAGCGCCCAGATTCTGCAACAGGCTAACCAATTTTCTTGCACTTTTCACGCTTGCTTTTCGAGTTACCGTCCAGGGCAACGTATCTAATCGGGCCAAAATCCGTTCCACCGGAGGTTGGCCGGAGGTAATACGAGATAGATTCTCGGCAACCGTGCGCTTGCCAGCATCGTCCTTAATGGCTGTAATCGTGACAGTGCGTGGAGTGTCAGAAGAATCGGTCTCCATTTTCTCCAAAACCCCCTGTCAATTTTCATCTGCACTCGGATTTCAATAAAATCGGAGTGCAAGAACTCGCAATGTGCGAGAAATTAAGAAACAATCAAAGAACTCTGAGGCGTTCTCGATACAGTGCTTCGACTCTCTCCAAAAGCAATTCTAAATCGGTTGATGAAGTGGGCAAGACAATCGATTTATCGAAAATGCGATCGACGATTTGCTGAACCAGGTTTTTGCGATATTCAGTCTCCAATCCTTCTCGTCTGGCGAGAAATTTTCTAACAAGCTGATAATCTGCTGATGTCATCGCATTCACAATCAACCGTAGCTGTTGATCATTTTCCCCCGGGCTGCCGGCCGGGTTTTCTCCGGAAGGTAATTTTGATACTGATTCAGTTATGACTAACGTCCCGGCGACCAGATCCCCCAGTCTTCTGTTACGAGAATCTATGAACATTACTATTAATCCGAGCGGATAAACATCGCCTAAAATATCAACTGCCCGCAATATATTTCGTACCGCCGCTTCAAGGAACGAAATAGGTGTTCCATCTTTTCTGATGACTCGGATATTTTGTGACCTTTTCCCGGGCGTCGAACCACTCCAGAGGTATTCAAATAAGATAAAATATCCGAGAGAAATTATGCCGTATGCAACAATCGCAATGGCGATAATCCATTGACCCAAGACTTGTTGCAATTCATGCAATGCATTAGCTATCGTGACAATTTTTGAGGCTGCCAATAATATCAAGCCCATTGCGAGAAAAAGAGCGAAAATGAGGCCGAATTGGATTAATCTATCTATGAGATAGGCCAAAAATCTCTTTCCGATACCGGCCAGCTGAAACTGCAATTCAATATGATCAGGAGTTTCAACTGTGAGAATAAGCTGGTTTTGGTTCACCGCAGTCTCCCCTGACGTGATAGTATCAAAAACGGTCAATTGGCGGCGGATCTCGTGGGTCTTTATCACTTTTGTAATACAGCAAATTTTTACCTTGAAGCGCGCCATACCCGGGGTGATCTTTCATTATGAATAAAAGTTGCAAAACAAAATGAATATAAATGAGTTCATCAGTGAACGCAAAGAGGAATGGCAGAGACTGGAAAGCATAACGAACAAATTGCGACCCGGCACATTTCAACGAATGACCCGGCAGGATTTGTGGGATTTAGGGCGATTATATTTTGCCGCAGTTTCGGATCTGTCGGTTCTCAAATCTTCAGAATTGGCCCGTGATCCCCAGAACGAAATTATCAGCTATCTTAACAATCAGGTTGCGACCGTTCACGGAATGATCTACAGGACTCCGCGATTGACGTGGACCGGTCTGAAGGATTTTCTTATAAGTGGTTTTCCGCAAACATTTCGAGCGACGGCGAATTATACAGCTGTTGCCGCTGCGGTTTTGATCGTGGCAGGGGTTACAGGCTTTTTCTTGGGATTAAGTGAACCCGCGTTTATCGAACTTATCGTGCCGGACAGCATAATAGCGAAAGTCGAAAAGGGGAACGTGTGGTTCAACGATCTTTATACTGTAGCACCTGCGGCCTCCAGCATGCTTATGACCCACAATATATCTGTCACATTCCTGATCTTTGCTTCCGGCATTACTTTCGGAGTGGGAACTCTTTATCTACTGGCCCTGAACGGACTACTCATAGGAACAGTAGCTGCTTTATGTATGAACCACAAGTTGGCTTTGGAATTCTGGTCCTTTCTGCTACCTCACGGTAGTCTTGAATTAACGGCTATATTCATAGCCGGTGGCGCAGGATTAATTATAGGACGCGCTCTGATTGACCCCGGACCGTACAAACGCTCGGAAATCCTTGCATCGCGAGCCAGACAAGCAGTAAAGCTGCTTGCCGGGTGTATTCCGCTGCTGGTAATGGCAGGGCTAATCGAAGCTTTTGTTTCTCCTTCGCCGCTACCAGCGGTACTCAAAATAATTACCAGTATAATCTTTTCATTTCGCTGCTCAGTTTTCTCTTCCTGTCCGGCAGGGGCTCGCGGAAAGGAATTGTCCGCAGGCTTTCGAAAGATGGAATAATGGCCGACACACAAGATAGATGCGAATATTCAAACCTCACGATTCCCAATCAAAATGCATATGTAGGCGTAGCTCAGACATACGTAAGCAAAATTGCGGCTAAATTGGGTTTCGATGAGTCGGACTGCTTAACAATAGGAAGGGCAGTCGCTGAATCGGTATCGACGGTTATCAAGTACGCGTTCGAACCTCATCAACGGACCTCGTTGAACATATCGTGCGAGCGCGTACCATTGGGACTGAAAATAATAATTGCAGACCAGGGGCTCCCTTTCGATCCAACTCGTCTTCCGAATACCGGGACTCAGGAATTGGCCAAAGACTCACCGGGGAGGGCAGACCTTCTATTGAAAGAATTAATGGACGAGGTTGAATTTCATAACCTCGGGCCGGCAGGTAAAGAAATAGTACTCATTAAATATGCTAAAAATCGGAGCATTGCAGACTATTTCGACGCGTGTGAACTCGAACCGTATGAGCCGCCGCCCACTGACTCAAAGCGTATTTTAAACCCTGCTGAAATCATGATTCGTCCAATGGAAGCTTCCGAAGCCCTGGAAGTCTCCAAAGCCGTGTACAAAGCTTATGGAAATACTTATGCATTTGAGCACGTCTACTATCCGGAGCGGATTATTGAATTGAACAAAAGCGGCGAGATGTTCTCCATCGTCGCTGTCACTCCCGAAAATGAGATTGCCGGACATTTGGCTTTGAGTCGTCACGGCCAAGAGCGAATCGGAGAGTTAGGGAGGGCCGTAGTCAAACCGGAATTCAGATCAATGGGAATCTTTACTCGATTAACCGAATTTGCCGTCGATAGAGCAAGGGCTGAAGGCTTGTTGGGAATATTAGGCGAGGCGGTCACGAATCATACGTACTCTCAACAGGTCGGTTTGGGAGTAGGGCTGAGAGATTGTGGGTTATTCGTGGGCTATTTGCCGCAAACCGAGTCATTCAGGAGAATCACTGAAGAACTGACACAGCGAGAAAGTGTGCTGATTCATTTTATGTATCTACGTAAGCCTCAGCCGTTTATCATTTATCCCCCATCTAATCACAAGGAAATGATTGTATCGTTATTCCACCATTTGGGGGCTGCGCCCGATTGCATGGATATAAACGATCGTAATTTCTCCGAACCGGATGAAAACGGGATCGTAAATGTTGCCACCGCCGGTCCTAGTGGAACAGCTCGAATACTAGTCGAGCGATTCGGCTCAAATACTTTCCAGGAAGTGAAATCCAGGCTGAGAGAATTATGCATTAAACGATTCGAAATTGTTCATTTGTATCTGAATCTCTCTGATCCGCAAACGGCGCACTATACTGAACAGTTTGAAAATATGGGGTTTTTCTTTGCCGGTATATTGCCGGGCACAAAAATAGGCGACGCATTAATATTACAGTACTTGAACAATGTTCCCATAGATTACGAAAAGATTAAGACCAAATCAGAAAAGGGTTCTGAACTGCTCGTCTACATCAAGAATCTAGACCCGAACCGCATCTAGAAGAAGAGAAAGATCAAATTACCCTTCCTGTGCAATCGTGTTGCAAACAAGAGCAAATCCATATCCCTCCCGGGCGCGGCCATCAAGGACAACCCTATGGGGCATCCTTCAAATCGAGCAACGGGCAGAGTGATCTGAGGAGCGCCCACCAGTCCCGCAATACAGGCCAATGTCAGCGTGCGTCTGCGAGTCTGTTCCGTGGCAGCGGGCGGGGCATTCTTGAGAGGAGCAATTCCCGGGGCTGTCGGTAAGCAAATTACCGTATCATCTCGCAGCAATCCTAATATTCGCGATCTAATTTCAGAGCGCAGGGTCTCGGCTGCCTTTTTCTGAGCGGCAGTGATGTTTGCCGCGCTGGAAAATCGTTTTTCGAATTTCGGGCGCGAATTTCGGTTTGACCCTGCCGATCCATTCCCCATGCGCTTGCCAGACTTCGTAGGTTTTGCATATCACCTCGATTTCAGTCCAAATTTCCAAATTGCCGTTGGACAGCCGAGCATGTGAGATCGACGGAATCAATTTGGTAAGCTTTTTGATTTCAGTTTGCAGGATTTCCTGAATAGGACCGTTTGCCAACTCAAAAGCATCATCTGCGATTAATAAACGTGCAGGTGATTTGGAAACAGATGAGGCCGGAAGCAGAACTTCGCCGATTCGATGTAGAAGATCGGCATCACGCGCGAACCAGCCCACTGTATCAAAGCTGGCCGCCAACGGGACGACTCCGTCAATCGATACAATCCCGTAAGTCGGGCGAATACCAAATAACCCGCAGTAATTTGCCGGAACGCGCACCGATCCGCTGGTGTCAGTTCCCAGCGCAAAATCAACCAGCCGACCCGCGGTTGCCGAGGCAGAACCGCTGGAAGATCCACCCGGAATTCGATCCGGAGCAGCAGGATTTAAAGGCGTTCCATAGTGGATGTTTTCACCGCTAAGGCTGAATGCCAGCTCGTCCATGACGGTTTTCCCGACCAGACTGGCTCCGGCATCCAGAAGCGCTTGGACGGCAGGCGCGGTGCATACCGCTGCTTCATGGGTTTGAAACCAATCTGGATTCCCCGCTCCAGTCACATGACCTTTAATATCGAAATTGTCTTTTGCAGCAAAAGTGAGACCTCTGAGGGGACCGGTTGCTGCCCCTGGAATCCTCATATCCTCGTATTTTACAAAACGCCTGCCGAAGGGATCTTGCATAGTCATCTACTCACGCTGCGGTATTATTCTCTTATTTGCCCTTCAATATTGATCCAAGGACGTAGATGTGGATCCTCCAAGTTGGGTGATCGCACATTTATATATCTTTGAATCGCCGAAGCCTTTCAGGGATGCACCACATTTTCATGAGTCGGGCCGTGGAAGGCGGGACAAGGTGCTCCCATGGTTCGTTTAATGCCATTAATTTTCGGACTGCTGCACCGGTCAGACCTTTTTCTTCAGGCGTTTTTTCCCACATCACTTCTGTCTTAAGTCCGAGTGATTTGAACATGTCCAGTTTTTTCCGACCCCATTGATCATAAATCGTAAGGTAGAAAACCGCATCCAAGGGTATGTAATATTTGTATAAATCTGGAAAATTGATCGGGAACGGGACCACAGAAAAATCGCTGTGTGCAATATTCGCTTCTTCAAGGGAAGCTCTTATTAATTGATAGCGCTCGAAGAAGGTTAATGGATTGGCGGCAGGGTCGCTCCGCTGAGGATCGGCTATATCATCCTTAGTTAGCAGTGGATCAGGATTGGTTATCCCTATAACCAGATGTTTGCAACGGGCCTTTCCGGCAAGAAGGTATTTGAGGTGGTCGATGTGCAAGACCTGAAAACGGCCGTGAATCACCCCCGTTTCCGTCAATTGGTCTATGTGGGGTTGATTTTGCAAATTTTCTCGGATGCCCTGCCCTCGAAAAATTTAGCGCAAACCCATCAAAAAATCGCAATTGCCGGAATTATAAAATTCTATTGCGTCGGCCAGGCATTTATTTTTTCGATGTAGTCCTGCGGGAATCCCCAAAAAGTGGCCGCGTTCAGCACAATGTTTTTGTAATTGCGGGATGGCCAAATGTCCCGCCTGTCGCCCCGGTTGGGTTTGCCAAAATAGATCCAGGCCGAAACTGTGTTACCATTATCTGTGCGCCGAACCGGGATGCGCTCTTCACCCCGGGAATAGAAGAATGGATGCCCCTCCTTGCGATCAAATGCCTTTAAGAGGCTTTCGTCGATCTCAAGTAGCAGCCCCCAGATAATGGATTTTTCCTTCTGCTCCAGGTTTGCGGTTCCGCCGCCCCTTGACACGGCATAATAATTCCAAACGAAATCATATCCCTCCAGGGTGGCGGGTGTTGCTTCTATTAAAAGTGACGAATCAAATCCATCTGCCTCCAGCCATGATCGCAGATCCGACCGATTCATGTTAGAGCCGTATGCAAAAATAAAATCGTGAGCCATGATCTACCATAGAGTACTTTAGGGAAATTGTGCCAGAAATCTTTTTGCCCTTGCGCCGCAAGAAGCCTGGATGTCTCTTTATTGCAACTCAGCGTTTTCCTTCGGGGCGCTTCCTGGCTCCGCTGCAAAGAACCATATTATTGTGTCCCGATCCTTAATTGCAGGTGCGCCGACTTGTCCTCACGTCGGCGCTTCACCGCATAATAGGCCTTTCTCCCTGGTCATCCGCTTTTTGAAAATATATTCTTTTTCAATGCCATCCGAATGAACCGTTGTCCCATCGCGACCAATTTTTGTCCGCTTCACACCTCTCGATTATCGAACACGCGTTTTGTTTTGCGCTCACTGCGAGGTAATGTTCCATATTCAACCACCTCGACCTCAGGGGTTACCAGGATTTTTTTCTTGATCATCTCCATAACCTCATTTGCCGTCCGAGCATCGGCAGAGGGATCATTGCCCCGGGCACCTTCGACTTTCAGTATCATAAAGTCTTTTCCATCCCGGCGTTCGAGCACGACCTGATACTCACTCCCTATGCTTTTGAATATTGCTCAACACACTGTCAATCTGACCCGGATATACATTGACCGCCCTGATGATGAACATGTCATCGGATCTACCCATCAGCCGGTCATGTCGCGGCAGCAGACGGCCGCAGGAGCACGGGTCGGGCTTAAGCGCTGTGAGGTCTCTTGTGCGGTATCGAATCAGCGGAACCGCTTCCTTCTTCAACGTGGTCACAACCATTTCGCCGACTTCGCCGGGAGGAACCGGCTCCAGAGTCTCCGGGTCAAGAATTTCCAATATGTAATAGTCAGCCCAATAATGCATTCCGTCGTGGGCGGAGCATTCGAGGCCGGTGCCGGGCCCGTACAGCTCCGTCATTCCCGGAATATCGTACATGTCCGTTAGCCCGAGGAGCGTTTTTATTCTGTTTCTCATGGCATCAGATGCTCGTTCCGATCCATAAATTATCTTCTTCAGGCTCAATTTGTCGCGGAGTCCCTTGCGTTCCACAG
Source organism: uncultured delta proteobacterium (assembly GCA_963843165.1). Classification (GTDB taxonomy): domain Bacteria; phylum Desulfobacterota; class Desulfomonilia; order Desulfomonilales; family Desulfomonilaceae; genus DATJPW01. The sequence goes on from CAWJJL010000042.1 coordinate 90,299, forward strand.
CTTCGGCCAGCAACAACCCCATTGATGCCGTGCAGCACATGACCGTGGTCTGAAAATCCTCAAGGAATTCCATTTGCATATCAAGGTTGCCGGGTCCGGCAGGAATGGCCAATGCTCCGAATTTTTCGCACCCGAGCTGGAACCCCACGCCCGCGGTCCAGACACCATATCCGACGCATATCTGCACTCGATCTTCACGTCGTAAGATCCGCCATTTCATAGCACCGGGCAAAGAAGTGAGCCCAATCATCAATATCCTTTTGAGTATAGCAGAGAACTTTTCGTTTTCCGGTAGTCCCGGATGACGCATGGATACGCACTACATCGCTCATTGGGACGCTCAGCATCGGAAATGGGTATCCTTCGGCCAAATCTCTGGATGTGACAAAAGGTAGTCGTTTTAGGTCATCAAGGCTTTTGATCTGCTCAGGTTTTACTCCGGCTTTGTCCAGCTTCTCTCGATAGAACTGAGACCCGTTATAAGCGTGGTTTACAGTCCATTGAAGACCATGAAGCTGGATTTCAGCCAATTCGTCATACGATGAATACGAGGGCATAAACGTTTTCATAAGCGAACCCCAATTTTTTCAGCAGTGGTTTAGGAATCAATTACTTATTGACCCTTGGATGATCTGATCTTGTCCGTTTCGGCCTTATTAAGCATAAAGCCGCCGTGATCCATGACTACCCCGTAATCTCTTTTTGCCGCTTCGAGAGAAACAATGCCGTTGCGCACTTCTTCAGCCACTTTTTCCGCAGGTCTTAAGAACGGATCTCCATATCCTCCACCACCACCTGCTTGCTGATAATAAACAGTTCCTTTGGGAACGTTTTCTACCAAGTCCTTTGTTGTGCAAAGGTATTTCCGACCGTCCGGATATGTGAGTTCGATTTTGTTCAGCGTCCCATTCAATCCGCCGTGAGCTCCCCTTGCGGCCTCCACATCGCCATCGCCGAACGTGACTACTTTCGTATTATCCGATCCTATCATGAATTCAGTTTCCACTCCGAGGCCTCCGCGCCACTGGCCGGGTCCCGCGGAATCGTTCCAATATTCATGCTTCAAGAGGAGGTGAGGAGTTTGCTGTTCGAACATTTCGTAATCCTGGTCCAGTACACCGCCGGAAGCGTCTATCATACCTATATGTTCCGACGGGGTGGAAAGCACTTTGTAAGTTCCTGACTGACCATCGGAAAGGGTCAGTAAAAAATCCGTGAATGTGCCGTCAACATCTATGCCGATCTTGTACCGCATACCAGCCTATTATTGTCCTAACAGAAAAAGTTTTATGGCCGAATATGTATAGAAAGGATGATGAATATTAAAATGGCTGGCAATGGATTGTCAATTTGAAAAGCTCACTGATAAGCCCTCCCTTTTTCGGCAACTTGATGTAAACTGATTAATGCAGTAGAGAAGACCAGGGGGATTTTGCCGAGGCAATTGCCTCAATTCTGCAAGACCGCTGCAACGACATAGGACCAACCAGAAAGCATTAAATCGATTCTTGGTTTTCTGCGTAAAAAAGTAAGCAGGACTCGGACGGCGTGTATTGGCAATCTGCAAGGTGTACTCTTTGATTAAGATCTACGTTGATGCAGACGGGTGCCCGGTAAAGGATGAAGTCTATCGGGTGGCCCGCAGATATGGATTAAAAGTCTACCTGGTTTCTAACTCCCCTATAAGAATTCCGGAAGAGGAACTATTTGAGCTAGTCATTGTTAAAGGTCAATTTGATGCTGCAGATGATTGGATTGTCGAGCATGTTGGTGCAAACGATATCGCTGTATCATCGGATATTCCGCTTGCCGCGCGGTGTCTTGCAAAGGGCGCTCGCGTGCTCGACCCGAAAGGCCGTGTCTTCACTCAAGAATCGATCGGTGGCGTTCTTGCGAATAGAGATTTGATGGCCCATCTCCGGGACCTTGGAAATTTTACGGGAGGTCCGGGTCCGTTTGCGAAACGAGACCGATCTCGTTTCCTCCAAAGTCTCGACACTGTAATTCAGGCCTCTTTCAAGGCAATGCGGGCATGATCACTGGGGTTTGCCGAGAATTACCGCTATCAGCTTAACCCATATTGCGTTCGGGGTTGCAGATCGCGTAAACAACTTGTTCCATAATTACTTGCGGGGAACGGGCCCCCAACCTTGATGATTTGAGGAGCACGTCCGCATCGAGAATTGCCTCCATGATAAAGAGCAGCCTCTCCATAGTGAACTTCTGAGCTACTTTCAGCAGATTGAAAAGTGCATACTCGTTCATGGCCAGCAGATTATACGTCCCTTTTTCCTTTGCCCGAGGATCATCTTGAAGAGCTTTTCTCAGGATCGGGACGAAACCGTCGTACGATATTCCGGGTTTCCAGGTCTCTCGGAACGTGCTGAACAATAGTTCGCGAGCCACCATAAGTCTGCGGATATCATTGGCCATGATCGCAAGCGTTTGCAGCGGATGCGATACCATCCTCAGATTTTTGTGAAGAGCCGGCAGGCATTGGGCAAGCTCCGCGGAGCGCAGAGCATTCGTGAATTCGAAAAATTCCGTTTCATGAGAGTCATCGAAAAGCGTTTCTACGTCCTGCACATTTATTTCTTTGCGGTCTCCAACAAAAGCAACCAGCTTATCGATTTCAGTGTGAAGCTGGCGCAAATCACCCCCGGCGCGTGAATACATGACGTGCATCGCACGAGTATTAATATTTTTGCCACTCCCGCGAAGAGCCTGTCGGACTTGATCCTCGAAAAATCCTTTTTCCAAAGTCGCGCCGCGTTTCTCCCGCGGGACTGCGCATTCGACCACTCGTCCATGTTTTTCCACAGCTTTGAAGATCTTTTTTCTCTTATCCACTGAAGCGGCGGTAAAAATAAGAAAAATCTGCTCGGGGAATGAAGACAAGATCAGTTCTTCCAAAGCGGCTTCGCTGCCTTTGAGTTCGGTTGTTCTGTTTTCTTCCAGAAATTCTCGGCCAATTTCAGACAGGGCTTCTCGATCTCGAGCAGTGCTGGAACCGCCAAGAACTTCATCTATCCAATCAGAACTATTTTCAAGATTGCCAGCGTCGATGCCGAGCAGACTGAGCAGTTGAGCAAAAGCCCTGAACGCAGCCTTGCGGTCACCGCCATCCCATGAATCGATTACTTTGCGTAAAGTTTTCTGCTGATCGGTTCGTGCCGAGAATAGGGTAGTATTTTCAACTAATAAAACGCGAGCCCCACCGAATAACGAAGGCGTGAATAGCTGGTTGCTGAGATATGAGACATCGACATTGATCCCGTCAATGACGATCAGGTTCGTGTTTCTGAGATCCGGCTTCAGGAGCTTGTCCAAGAGTTCCCGGACGCGCTCTTTTACGAGAAATTCATCACCGTAGAAAAGCTGCACCGAAGCCGGATTCTCAGAGAAGTCCTTTTTTTTCATAAAATCTAAAACCGCGGGTAGAGGAATCCCCAGCATAGACAACAGAGATCAGGGCCCGCAAAGGATATTAGAATTTAATTTGAAGCACAATTACCGCAGAAAAAGGCAGGGCTATTTAGGTTCGATCTTTTCCTTTGGGACTTCATTCGCCGGTTTCTCGGGCGGCGTAACTTCATCCGTCTCGATAGCTTTCTTGAAGGTTTTAATTCCTTTGCCCAAACCGCCCATGATCTCCGGGATCCGTTTGGCCCCGAACACCATGATAACGATAAGAAGAATCAACATCAATTCCGGCATACCAAGGCCAAACATGGCGCTGCCTCCTCGATACGGAAATATCTAGACATTTTTTTGAACTTTCGTGATTAACAAAGGTCATTATATGAGAAAAGCGCAAGAGCGTCAAATGAACCGAGTGGGGACCGCGCGTAAACGGTCCAGGGTGTCGGATTCCGGACAGTGCCGGAATACGACTATTGAAGTGGTTTTTCACATGTTAAATTTTTCTGACCATGTCAGATTCCGAACACTGGGGAACAGACTCTTTCAAAGCTGCTTTTGTATAATGACCTGAAATGTTGATCATTTTTCTGGTTTTGAGTTGTTGGCATTCGGGTTGCAAATCAAAAAGCTAAAATACTCATAGGAAGGCAGCATGGGTCTGAAAAACGAAGAAGCAAAAAACAACGATTCCCAAGAAGAAATCATAGCTACTCTTATTAACCCGATCCATGTATTTTCGGGCGCGGTGTCACCAAAAGATTACGTCAACGCGCAAAAGCAACTAATCCGGGACTTTGGTGAGGACATCTATTTCAATTGGCAACTTGAAATTCTTCATGCGGAAATTGCGTCCATTATCGAAGAAATCAAACTTGACAATAGCGGTCCTCGACCTAATACCAATGTGGTAGGCGAAGCGTAATGCCCAGAGGTTCAAAGTCCCGTTATTATACACTGTTGGAAGCGACTTTTTGACCACCTCTCCACGGCCGATCATGGCCAAGAATTCCACTCCGGAAGGACCACACACGCCGCCATGCGGATGGGAGGCATCCTCGTCACCTCCTGTCCGCTGACGGTAAGTTCATGCCTTTTGAGCCGCCAACGCGCGCCCCTCTTTATAAGCCAAACCTCAATCTTCTTTTCAAATAGTCAAATAGTGCGACTCCTGACGATTGCCAGCTCAACATGGAAGGCTTGTATTCTGGGCGAGGAATGTTGCATATATGAAATCCAAATCAGACCTCTCGACAGAAAATCATTGTATTCGCAGCGATGAATAGATGTGACTTTGATCCCAAGTTAAAAACGATGAATTGCCCCAATTTTAAAAGGAAAAGGCCAAACGATGCTAAATGTAACCGATGATTGGAAGAAAGCTTTTCCGGGTGCTCACGTAGGCGTTTTGAGCATGGGTGGGGTACTTAATCCGGACCATCATCCTGCTTTGGACGATGTCAAAAGAAAGCTTGAAGACAATCTGCGTACCAAATTCAATGATCCTGCACAAATTAAGGCCTTGCACCAGATTAAGGCGTATACAGCTTATTACAAGCGCTTCAAAAAGACTTATCATGTTCAGCATCAGTTAGATTCGATTGTATTTAGAGGAAAATCAATCCCGAAAGTTGCGGCTTTGGTCGAAGCCATGTTCATAGCAGAACTGAAAAACATGCTTCTGACCGCGGGCCATGATCGGGACTCGATTAAGGGCCGAATCACTCTGCACGTATCTAAAGGCACCGAGAGATACATCCGAATAAATGGGCAGGAACAGGAGCTTAAAGCAGGGGATATGATGATAGCTGATGAGCAAAGTGTCATTTCGAATGTAATATACGGCCCTGATCGTCGGACCATGATCACGCCCAAAACGCGAAATGCGCTTTTTACAGTTTATGGGGCTCCGGGAATCGGCGAATTGGAGATACGTAACCATCTCGAAGATATAGCCGCTCACGTGAGACTGATTGCTCCGGATGCTTGTGTGGAAGCGCTTGAGATTCACGCCGCAGATTAACAATTAGAGAGATTTGCCCCGAAATTTGATCCGAATCCTTAAAAATCCAGGGAAACCAGAGCCCCGACTGCCCAGGCGTGGAGATAATATAGAGAACTTCTCGTCGATCACAAAAGAATCGGTCTGATCGTTAGCTGTAGTGTATGATCCGGTCCCGGTCGTCGCGTGAAGCATGTTCCACCGGAAGAATGTGCCCAAATAAGCACTGCCTAAAATCCTGCGAGATCCCTCAGTGATAAATTCTAGAAAGTAGCCGGATGTAAATGACAATGGATACTGGTATTCGCCCCCGCCGTTTGAGGTCAGTCCGGTTTGGATTTGGCTGAATGAGTCTTGAAATTTAACACTTCCCGGAACATAAGGAAATCCGATCAGTCGAGTAGTAGTATTTGAAGCCCCTGACTTATAAACATATTGAAAACCGAGGTATGGCAGAAAGGCATTCAGAATTACATTATTTGTCGTCGATCCGCTAAGTTGATTTCCACCCGTGGTGTCCGAGAATCTTAGAGACTGCTTGGAATCAAAATGATCCCAACGGAATCCGCCTACGATTTGCATTGATGTAAAATTGCTGCTTCGTGAAAAATTGTAAGACGCCCATTCCATCGAGATATCCCCACTGATGGTTTGAATCCAGGTTACTGTTCAATGCTATTTGAACAGCTCCTTCTTCAAGAAATTCGCCTTGCGTTTTACCGGGAACTAAGAGCCCGCCGGAAAGTGTGATTCCAAGGGCGTCTGATATCGATATACCGGATGAGAGTCCAAGCCACATTCCACGCACCGGCATTGAGAATACTAGACTGGGTTCGCCGGAAGCATCCGTACGCTCACGGGTGTAACTAAATCCTTTGGGATCATCGAGATATGCAAAATATGAGTCAACGCGGAAATGTGAATAAAGTTTCGAGTCACAAGCCGTCATTGAAGGAAAGGATTGTGTGGGGACTTGGTATCCGCGTGCAGCGCCGGTTGCTCCAATCGGAACGTTGCCCCTCATTAGCTGAGCAGATACGGCGGAAGGCGCAGAACCAAAGATAATAATGAAGAATATTATTGGAACGAAACGTCTCATACTTAGTCCTTATTTCATAATCAGTAATACCATACATACAAAGAGGTTACCCAAATTAATTAGTGTAAATTCTATTAGATAACGGACATATTGTCAAGTTAACTAAACAATATATCGTAATTAATTAACTTTTCACGTTAGAGCTGGTTTTCTGTGGTTCAATTTATGGGTGGTCCATCATTCATGGAGGCTTTGGTTTGCGAGTTCTATTGAGAGTTGCTATATTGGTCACGAGACAAAGTCTCGTAGATAGACATCAAGTTAACAATCATGAGTTCGGTACAAATCCCCGGTGAAAAATCTTGCATGGCGCTGCTGAAGCGTTATGACACTCCTGATCACATTATCCTGCATTCGAAGAAAGTATGGGAAGTCGGGCGCTTGCTGGGGCTCGAACTGATAAAAAAGAATTTAACAGTGGATATGGATCTCATTCGCGCCTCATGTTTACTTCATGATGTGGGGAAATATCCATGCATCCGAGACGGGAGCGGATTTCACGATATCAGAGGCGAACAAATTCTGGAGCTGGAAGGTTTTCCGGATGTGGCTCGCATTGTAGTTCAGCATGTCATCCTCCGAAGCAGTTTGGACGATCCGATTGCCGAGGAGCACGTGGTCTTCTATGCCGATAAACGTGTGGTTCATGATGTTGTCGTGAGTTTGGAGGAGAGGTTCGAATACTTAGAGGATACCTATGGGAAAACGCCGCAAGCCATCGAAGGACTTCGTATAATGAAGGAAAATACATTCAGATTGGAGAAGAAACTGTTCCTTCATTTGGATTTCAAGCCGAATGATTTGATCGGCCTCTTGGACCATTGCGACCCGAGGAGCCGATAACTACCGCGCCTATTGCATACTCATAACAAAATGCTTGACATCAGAGGGAATAGCGTTAATTTCTTCAAGGTGTTTGGGGGAAAAGCTCTTCTTTCGCTGCGCAAGTGAGGCTTGAATTTTTCCGAGAGCTTTGATATTATACGGCGATTGCAGGGTTGCTCGAAATTTAGGTATTGTGAGTATTTAATGTTTTATAGGGTAAAGGTTCCGGCGTTGGTTCTCCATCCTGCCTTGCCCTTCACCGGCGAACGGCCGGGGGCACCCTCTTAAAAAGCAAATGCACGTTTAATGTTGAATATCAAGGGAGTTGGAAAAGGTTGCTAGAGTTCGCCATACTATCGGTGACATCAACCTGCCGAATAGTCGATTCAACATAGGCAATTGCTCATATTTTAAGTATGTCGTGGTGTGATATGGGGTATAGATTTCTATTATTGTTGCTTTTTACGATAGTTGTCTCTAGTGTGACGTCAATACCTGGACATGCACAAGATGTCTCATTACAGAAGCATGCCAGGGTAAGTACGGAGGGCGCCGATCACGAACGGCCGCTGGACATGACAGAGGAACCGTCATTGCCCAGTTGGTTGGAAGATCTTTTGGCCCGCCCATTACCGGTAGAAAATTCTGAGGACCAAGCCGAACCTGCCGCAGTGGATGACAGTAGCCCCGAGTTAGAATCTAAAACTGACCGGCTAGACACCGCGGACCCTTCGTTTCCAAAACCTCCACCCATTCCTCCTCTTTATACTTCACCTCCTCTGGAAGGCGAAGGTATCTGGACGTCGGACGAAATGCCCCAAGCGTCGGACGGCCGGCCGCTCATTTATAAGACAGTCTACCGCCCTAGCATGGATTTTCCGAACTCAATCGTTTACATGGCCTTATTCGATATTAGTCGTCTAAAGACGCGTCTGTTCATAGGCAACACGGAGCCGGGTATGTACGAGATTTCTTACGCGCCGGAACGGGAAGGCCTGTCCAAAATAGTGGCCATCACCAATGCGTTGTGGATGCAGCAGCACGCACGAGGCGCGGGAGCGATCTTTCGCGGTAGGGTGGTTTATCCTATGGTCCCTGGTATGGCTACATTGGTGATCTATCGCGATGATTCAGTGGACATTGTTGAATGGTCGGACGACATTCCCACCCATCTTGTTAAGGATGCTCGGCAGCTACGTTATCTCCTGATCAAAGATGGAGCCGTTGTAGAAAACGTTCTAAGAAACGGAAAGGTTGTGGATTCGGAACTCGGTCTGGGCGGATTTTTAATTGATAATCAAGGCCGAAGCACCATGGGCAATAAATTCTGGTTCTTGGCCAATCGGACCGCCTTCGGCATCCGCGATGACGGGAACCTGGTTTTCGCTATGGGGCATCATGTGAGTACAAAAGATTTGGCCAAGGCGCTGGTGCTGGCGGGGTGCAAACGAGCAATACACGGGGATGCAAACATTCATAATATAGTTTGCAATTTCTATTTCAGATCGGAAAATGACAAGATAGTGAAAAGAGAAAGGCTTTCTCCGGAACAATTGCAGTACACCTTGAAAAGATATGATCAGGGATATGGGAAAGATTTTTTTGCATTTTATGAAAAGGAATAATCACTGACGTAACCATTTACAGTTTCACTGAGCGTTTTTGATCCGAACACCGCAACTTTTCTCAGATCCAGCCGTGATCTACGTACCACTTCGCGGTCTCTTCAATCGCGTTGTCAAGCGGGGTATCGGGGCACCAATCCAGTTCTTTTAATGCCTTATCCGCCGAGCACACCCAAGCCAATTGCTTCATTTCTTCAAATTTGTCCATCCTGAGCAGACTGGGTTCCCCGGTGATCCGTCCTGCAAAATCGCCCGCCAGAGAGACCAATTTCATTATGCTCACCGGTACAGGTAAGATTACCGCGCGGTAACCCATTACTCTGGCTATCCGGAGAGCAAATTCGCGCCATACCACCGGCTCAGGATTTGAAAGAAAATAGGTGTTGCCTCGGGCCAAATCCGATCGAGCCGCGGCAAGGATGCCCCTCACCAAATCTTTAACATAGATGATGCTGACGAGCCTATCGGGCCCTGCAATACACGGCGCAAATCTGTAGCATGCGCACTTAAAAATCCCGAGAACATCCGTATCGCGAGGACCGAATACAGTCGGAGGCCGCACAATAGTAACGGGGAGATCGTTCATAAACTTGGCCGCTATTTTCTCGGCTTCAAGTTTTGAGCGGCCGTACATCGACACCGGCGATGGCGAATGCTCTTCCGTCACGGCGTCGCCAGCATCAGGCGATGGCCCTACACAAGCTTGCGAGCTCACGAGAACAAATCGCTTTAGAAGCTGCTTGGAAATCGGAGAAGCGAAAAGTTCGAGCAGCACACGTGTGAAATCTACATTTGCGCTGCGATAACCATCGAAATTAATGGCACGAGTGGCTCCGCCGATGTGGAAAACATAATCAATTTCCTCAATCAGGCCTATTTCCTTTTCCAGTCTGTCAAATTGAATAATATCGACCCGTAGATCTTGCAAATTCCGCAAATTCTTTGGATTACGGACAGTGCAGACCACTTGCCATCCCTCCGCGAGAAGTAGCTCCACCATGTGGCTGCCTATGAAACCCGTCCCGCCCGTAACCAGAGCTTTTGTCATAGAATCCTCAATTGATATCTAATTCCTGACATCCTCCACAGAATCCCGATGATACCACCGTGCCAAACGCTCGGGGGATATTCCTAAAAAATAGCCTAAAATCATAGCTTGATTGATTAGTGTTGTCCTCAAAATTCCCAAATTCCTCCACCTGCGTCCTGACGTGAACACCCGCGCCGGCACCGTAATTATTCGACCGAATTTGCGCAGACGCCGAACCAGCTCAAAATCCTCCATAATTGGGAGATCGTTATATCCGTCGATTCGGCGAAACAGATCGGCCTTGAGAAAGATGGCCTGATCGCCGTAGGGCAGCTGTAATTTTCTGGATCTAAAATTCGCCAATCGCTCTATGATTCTCAGTTTTTTCATTTTGTCGTCAATACCAAATTCAAACGAACCAGCGGCAGTCCCCGGTTCAGCCAGTGCATCACGCACCATTAAAGCCCAATTTGGCGGCAACCGAGTATCCGCGTGCAAAAATAGTAAAATGTCGCCCCGGGCTTGCTCGGCTCCTGTATTCATTTGAATTGCGCGGCATCGTGACGAACGGATGACTTTGACATTATGAGACGCCGCGATTTCCCGTGTCCGATCACCGCTGTTGCCGTCGACAACTATGGTTTCAACATTTGGCGCGCCGACGAGTTCCTCAAGCAAGACAGAAATATTCGATTCTTCATTCCAGGTGGGGATTATGACAGAAATGAGACTTGCGAATGATCTTTCGATGTTTCTCCAGATATCCAAATCCTCCGGCCTGTCCACATCGTGCAGGAGATCCAGTAAAATTGTGCTGAGTCCTTGAAGACGAGCAATTCCGAGACTTCGTTCCAACACATTTTCAGTTCCCCACGGGATAGTTGAAAACAGTTCGGGATAAACTCTTTTCAGTCCGATTAGATAGTACCCACCGTCCGCGGCGGGGCCAAGGACCAAATCGTTTCGTTCGAGCTCTTGGAATCCTTTTTCAAGGATTTGGGCCGTGATCCCGGGGCAATCGGTACCTATGAGTAATACGTGGCCAGCTCCATCCCGGAAGGCTTCGTCGAATGCCCTGAGCATTCGGTCACCCAGATCGTTCCCATCTTGTTCACGATAAAGCACATCCGCACCTAACCATTGTTTCATAAGAGACGTACTGCCGCCTTGATAACGGACTTCAACGGATATCGGTCCGGTTTTAGCTAGCTCACGGACGCGGCCAATCGCATGTTCCGACATAACGCGTTGAAGTTCCGCGGCTCCCTCAGGACCCAGCTCAGCTTTTAGCCGAGTCTTTGTTTTGCCCGCTTCCGGGTAACGTGTAAACACAATCACATGGTTACGGGACAATTTGTCTTTTGCATCCATCAAAGAATTCATTGCTTCCAAAAGGGGCAGTAAAGTTTTTACCCAACCTTCCTGTAACCAAAATCAATCTACGGTTCAGTTCTTCCTTACGTGAGCCTATCCTCAAAAAATTTTATCTTGTGGGCGCCTCAATAACAACCAATTATGGGCACAACAATTTTGTGCCGAGATAGGCCGAACTTGGAATTTAATGATGAGTTAATACGGAACTGTACAAGAGGTTTTCTAAAAGGAGGTTCCAAGATGAAAACCCTTTTGAAAAAGAGTTTTCCTTCTAGAGTGCTTATCGGCGGGCGGATAATCGGCGTACTCTGACCGGCCCAAGTGGAGAGCCCTCAAATCCCTTGGCCACATCTATTCTTCCAAGTTCGGAATGGGAAAAACACGCATATGGATCAAACGCTCGGTCACCCACTCTTACTTCGAGATGCAAGTGAGGAGCAGTCGCCCTACCCGTGCATCCCACACACGCGATTTTTTGCCCCCGCTGGACTTTTTGCCCAGCAGTCACATGGATATTGCTCAAATGCGCATATAAAGTGAAAACATTTTCGCCATGATCGATAAGCACCGTTCGTCCGTAACTCCGATATCCTTTTCTCGTCCCGGCGCACACTACTCGACCGTCTGCACAGGCCAGCACGTCTTCTCCCTGCTGAGCCCTTATATCCAGGCCGGTGTGGAAAATGCCTCTCCGGTATCCGAAAGCCGATGACAGGGTCCCTGATGGAACCGGAAACTTGAGCTCCGGTAGATGGGAATGCATTTTGTTAGCAGAGTTTCTTTCTTGTGTCGCTCGTGTTTCCGGGATGGATGGCTTTTCAGAAACTGCAAGAGAACATAACTCGGGAATGAGAGACGGGGCTTCCAAGCTTTGGGTTTTGGTTCGGGAAAAAGTGGGTAAAGTTGAGACAGCTGGAGAGGACAAGGGTTCAGAGCTTTTCAATGGCGCTGATGAACAAGATGCCAAAATGAAAATAAGCAGTATAGTCGAATACTTAATTTTATCAGTATAATTCCCCATGGCAGCCCTTAGCCATCGATTTGTTTGTTATCTGATCTGGAGACCGCTGTCAATGTCGGAAACGGTTCTGTCATTTTTAGTAGAATTGCCGTCCAGACGCAAGACTGCACCATTTTGGATTCATTCCCGGAGTTCTCACCGATATTCCAGAAATTTTTCGACAGTGAGATCGATGTCTTGCAATTTGGCACAGCAGGATTGGAGAAATATTTCGCCCTGAATGAAAAGGGATGGTGGTTTCCTGCCATCCGCATATCGGAAATGCTTATGGGAGCCCGACTGTCGGACTTAAATAAGGTTAAGATGATTCGATTCTCTCTGGCTGTCACTTCTCAAACAACCTGTGCTTTCTATAAAAGAACGGTTTCAGGAGCTTCAAGCCGATAATTGAAGCGGCGGGTTTGACCCAAGACCCGATACGGGATCTGCTCCCGAGACAGTGGCGACAATGTGGATCCAGAAGAATCCCACGATGGAAGCCCTTGACAATTCTCTCCAACTCAGGGCTCCTGAGGATGTCCAGCAGAGAAGCGTTTTTCAAATTGCCTACAGCAGTTCGGCCATCGAAATCCACACAGCAAAGCACCACATCCCCGGAATATAGAATCGCGAAATGATCCCTCATCCCAAAACAATATCCGCGGCGGCTTTCTACGAGTTCCTCGCCGGCGAACGCATTTCCCCAGTCGGTGAGAATATAAGTTTCTATGAAGATCTTCGGGCTGATCTCAATTACATTCCAACCGTGGATGCTTATTTTTTTGATTTTTTTGATCAGCCTTTCTCGCTCAACCGGACTTCCAAGGCGCTGGTGAACGAGTTCGGTCCATTCGAGAACCGTTTCACGTAACTTGGCTGAGCTGCCCATAAAATTAGGTATTCCACGTTTCTCACGAAGGCCGGACGCGAATCGGGTGGTCATGATCCGTATTTTGAAGATAGGAGGCTCAGGGCTGTCCGCGCAAGCAGAGAGCAGCTCCAGCACTCGGTCCTTGTATTTGTCGAAATCCATACGAGTCCCCCGAGTGGCGAGGAAACTCTCTCGATCCGGCGTTTGCAGGGAAATGTCTATTTGATGAAGGTCCCGCTCAGCCAACCGCTGAATAATCGGCGGAGTAAGGAGCGCTCCATTTGTGGTCAGGCCCACCGCCAAGTTGCGACTTGCCGCATAATCCAGAATCTCGAAAAAGCGCGGATGCAGTAAAGGCTCTCCCATAACGTGAAATGTCACCTTTTCTGCGATATCCAGATCTGCTATCTGATCCAGAGCCGATCGAGCAAGATCCTCTTCCATTACTCCGCGTTCCCGTGTCATCACGCCGTCAGGACAGAACACGCAAGAGAAGTTGCACTTGTTAGTAAGTTCCAAGTGTATGCGCCGAAACTTAGATGGAAGGTATGAGGGAAGGGATAAATTCCGGGGATCACTTTTCAATGTAAAAAAGCGTTTTCCGGCCCTTTCCCAAAAAACTCTAAACTTTCTGTACATTGCGCTGTGCTGCTCCGATTTTTAGTGCAATGAAAAGCTCTGAAGATATCATACGGCAATTTTTCGGCGATCAAGCGAAATGGCGAAATAAGATGCCAGAATTACAAATATTCCGATACTGCTCATCAACTGAGGCGGCATGGAGTCAACTTAGAATCCATCGATTGCCATGTCAAGTGACCATTCCCAGACTTGCAAATTACCGCCTCATAAGTTCTAATTGTGGAAGTTTAACACACGTGATCGAAACTGAATCCTGAAAGGCCGGACTTTGAATCAACTAACAGTGGAAAAAATCGTCAAAGAAATAGACGCAATTCATCGCGACTTCGCTAAACTATCTGTGGATCAGCTGCAGGGAACTCCGTCAGCCCTCAAAACAGGCGATATCATTCAATTGCATCCAATTCCTGTTGCCGAAAACACAGTGGCTTTCTTGAGGAGATCATTAATTCAGGCTGATACTGCTGAGGAGAGGGCTCGAATTGAGAGGGTCCTGTTTGGATGCATGGACTTGGTCCTGGTACAAGAGACTGCTTCATTGGCGGACATGCTGAAATTCTACATGGAACGAGGAAGGATGCACGTAGGTTCGGAAAAAATTCCGGCCTTGGAGGTAGTTAGTTGGGTTCAAGCTCAGTCGGATTTTGATAAACGAGAGGAAATCCGCAAGGAGATGAACATATACTTAAAAGGTATTATCAATCCAATCCTTCTTGGCATGACCGAACTTTCGATAAAAGCCGTCACCGAAAAATTTGGCTTCGATAATTATGCAAAGTATTACGAGGGGAAAAAGGGGGTCTCTTTTGCGCACTATGTTCCAATTTTTGAGAGATACCTGAAGGATACCGCTGAGATTTATATGCAGCGGATGAGGCCCTGGGTCCTACGAAAAGATCGGACGGCCGTTCGAAAATCTGAGCCGATACCATGCTTTACACCTGCTTCGTATCAGCCGATTCGATCATATTTTTCCGGCTTCCCGTCTCACGGAACTTGTCCTGGATACGTTCAAACCCCTGGGACTGGATCTGTCTTCGCGTGAAGACATTGTTTTGGATATCTCGGATGATCCGGAAAAGAATCCAGACGGTATTTGTATAGGGGTCGAAATACCGGGCCAAATTTTTGTATTGATGAAACCAGTGGGGGGATTGATAGATGTAGAAACGCTCCTACACGAAATGGGTCATGCTTTCTTCTTGAGTCATTTTGATCCGGAGCTGCCGGTAGAGTACAGGCGGCTTTACCGCTCCCCCGCGTTCGACGAAACCTTTGCTTTTTTATTTATGGATCTTCTTGATAATCGCTCTTGGTTAACCGAAATAGCAGGCATGTCGCCGGCAGATGCAAGCGTCTTAATTAATCTTTTTCGCGCGAAACGTCTGTGTCTTATAAGGCGTCATATCGGAAAATTTCTTACTGAAAAAGAATTCTACGAAAAAGGCGACATTAAAAATTTCCAGGCCGTACTGTGATCATCTTAATAGAGCAACAGGATTTGTTTATGAACCCCAGGCCTACTTGATCGACATGGAGTCTGATTTCTATGCTCTGGATTATCTCAATGCCTGGGCAGCCGCGAACGTATTACGGAATTTTCTCGAAAAAAATTATGGGGAAACCTGGTTCCGAAAGCCTGAAGCAGGGGTCTTTCTGAAAAAAATTGCCATCTCAGGCCGGCGGGATTCCGTCGAGGCCGTCATCACTTCGTTCTGCGGGAAAGTGCCGATTTTGCCCGATTTTTTAGGGGATTGATTCCTGCTCTATCTTAAGCTATAAAACCGCAACCTCTGTGGAGTGCTCTATAGATTTACGATCTTCAAAAGGGGCTCGTTGTATACAGTTTTTGGTTTTATGGCCGGGGGGGCTTTGATTTTAGGCGTATTCAAGCAATTCTAAAGGATGTGTTATAACCCCGGGCCTGATGAAAAATGTTAATAGAAATTGATCACGCTTAACGTGGTCTCGTTCAAATCGGTAGATGCCGATCATTGATTGTTCCCATTCCGTGTGCATTGCACTAGGAGAATGCGCCAATGTCAAGCGACACCGAAGTCATTGTCTATGATCGAAGATCACGACCACATGCTTCTGAGCCCTCAATCATGCAGAGGCCCGAAATTAGTACTCTTAGCATTGAAATCGACCCACTCCTTCCACGAGAACTTACTGATTCAGGCAGCCACGATTTACGTTGGATAAGAGATGTTTCATTCGGCAAGCTGCTGGAATCCATTCCCATTCCAACAGTCGTCGTGGACGCGTCTTTTAATATAGTTTTCTTCAATAAAGCTTTGCTGAAAGGCAGATGATGCGGCCCCCATATCCGGCATTCCCTTTTCTTCTTTATTCGCCGGACCGACAGATAAGGCAGAGGTCTTGTCAGCCCTGAGCAAGGTTTTAAAGGACCGAAAGACGCATATTTTCGAATGCTCTTTATTACTGAATGGAATAAATCTTTGGTGCCGAATTCATTTGCGTTCCATTCGATTCAAGACTGAAAGAATGGTTCTTGCTTTAATTGAAGATCTAACTGCCGAAAAGAAACAGCTCATCATTAACGAAAAATATCAGCAGCTGGTGCAGGTTTTTCCGATCGGAATAGCTGAATTTAGTTTGGGTCGGCCAACCCCTGTCAAGACTCCACCAAAGGAGGCTCTGTCCTCATTATCGGAATCAAAGTTGGTGGGAGGAAACCGAGAATTCGCAAGAATGTATGGCCATCAAAATATCGAGAAACTCAAGGGATCTCACCTGAATCAATTATTGCCGTTTACCGGAAATTTTGAACGACTATACAATTTGTGGATTACTAATGGTTTTCCAATACGATCTTTTGAAATCAAAGATCCGGCCGCGAACGGAAAAAATCGATACTATGAAATCACGCTTGTAGGCAATATCAAAAATGGATATCTGGTCGGTCTCTGGACTATGCGCCAAGATATTACCCAGCGGAAAGAAGCGGAAGGTTCGCTCAGGGCCGCTCGTGATAAATTGGAAGAAAGAGTTAAGTCGAGAACGGCCGCATTGATGAAAGCTAATGAACGATTGAAACTCGAGATCGACGAGAGAAAAAAGACCGAAGAGAAGCTGGGAGAGCTCGTAAAAGAACTTCAGGATGCCTTGAAAAAAGTGAAAACCTTAAGCGGACTTCTTCCTATTTGCGCTTCGTGTAAGAAGATCCGTGATGATAGCGGTTATTGGACCCAAGTAGAAGTATATGTTCGAGATCACACCGAAGCCGATTTTACCCACAGCATCTGCCCGGAATGTGCAAAAAAACTCTACCCTGATATATATTCTACTGCCGCCTATGACGGTGACCGGTAATAGAATTATATATCAACAAAGTTGCAGTGAGTTGTTTCCCGCATAAGCAACCAGCCTCGGGACAATGCTGGTATAGAGGGCGACCGAGTTCTCCGCGAACTCGGTGCTTTTCGCTCCGTACAAGAGTTTTACTCCTGACCTCTTGCATTATTTCATTTTACGCAGTCTGATTTCGACTCCGTCGACTCCCTTCATCAATTCCTTTAGTTTAGAGAGATCAGTTTCGCCTGTGTGATATGGGTATAGGACTTTAGGTTTAAATGCCTTGGCCGCGTCCGCTACCATTTCAGGCGTCATTGTGTAGGGTAGATTCATTGGCAGAAAAGCTATGTCAATTCCTTTCAAGGCTTTCATTTCCGGGGTGTTTTCCGTGTCGCCGGCCACATACACTTTTTTATCGGCAAAAGTTATTACATAGCCATTCCCGGCCCCTTTGGGGTGAAATGGTTGACCCGAGTCCGGTCGTTTATGGACCAAATTATATGCTGGTACCGCTTCTATGTTGATCCCGGCTACTGTCTTGGTATCGCCGTTATTCATAACTTCTCCGGCTAGTCCTTTACCTGCGCAAATTTTAGTCAGAATCACCACAGTTTTATCTGTTTTAATTTTATTGATTGCATCGGGGTCAAGATGATCCTGATGCTCGTGCGTAATGAGAATCAAATCCGCTTTTGGCAATTTGGAGTAGTCGGCCAGCTTTCCCCAGGGGTCCACGTGGATAACCTTGCCGCCAAATTCGAACATGAGCGTGCCGTGCCCGATGAAGGTTATCTTAAGATCACCCTGAGATGTTTTGATGGAATCGGTTTCAAAAGCGCCATATGCATGCGTTCCTATCCCGAAAGCCAAAAAAACTGTTCCTAACAAAATCACTGTTCTCAACATAAATCACCCCCTGCAGATTTGAATTTCCAACCCTGTTGACATGCGATGTGCCCGTAAAGCTATATGCAAGACACTAGTCCATAATGCAAATCATGCCTATCTAAAATCCAAACTCATCCGATTGTTTCGACTCGACCCGACATTCTTCACAATTATCTAGTATCCAGCGCGACAAAGTAGCTTTAAATTTTCGCAGCCTCTGAGGCTTGCCTTCAATACACATTTGCCAATCACCTGTCAGCCGGCAGTAATTGGCGCTAAATGAATCGCTTGCGAAATGATGATCAATCTGAAGGGCACGACTTTTCTCAGGGTTTTCGAACTGCACTCGAAGAATATCTGACTCCGGATCATAGTCCCATCTAGGTTTGGTGAATCCGAATTGGGTCACGATGGGATGGAACTGCTGAACAATTTTATCGCTATCTTCTTCGACTTTGGACGTGTGCGAATCAATCATCATTACTCATCACAGCCTAATTCGGGATTAATTATAGATACCTGAGTTTATGAACTATTTTCTTAGGTTCTACTTCAATTTTATCCAAATATTTTGCCAATACCAACGATCTCGCCGCAATCATCACGCAACCCACGAACTCAATTTGAGAATAATCACTCTATACTGATCCGGCTACAGCCTTGGTCCCCAATTTGTATTCAAAGACAATTCTACCTTTTGGGGCATGTTTCGCTGTACTTTCGTTTATGATTATTTATGCTTTTTATAAATTCTTGATTCCCTTGGATACTTCCGCTTAATTCGACAGCAACGTAGGTATCCCAGGCTAAACCTTCATAAATACGAAGCAGTTTGGAAACCCTGTGCAGCTTCGAAAATTCCTGCAATGTTGAATTAAGATTATGAAATGCAATTCTCATTCTGTCGTCGGCCCCGCCCGAGTTACTCATGGCCAAAACTGCGTCAACCTCAGTAAAAAATTTTCCTACGGCCCGGCATATAGAGTTTGTTAACTCTTTATCATCGACAGCTTCTTCTTTTTTGGGTGTCCTATCTTCCTCTCTCGGTAATTTTGCCGACGTTTGTTGATCCTGGGACGCCACTGACTTCAAGATTGCTTGTCGCAATCCGAGAAGTTGGTTTCTAAGATCACTAATTTCATTTTTCAGCCCGGAGATATCTCTCTTGATCTGATCTATATCCCTGAAAACGTCCTGAGACTGAACCTCTCTGATTCCGCACAAAGAGATGAGCGCGAATAAACAAACTATCCACAGTCCAATCCGCTTTTCTTTCATTTTTCCCCCACTCTCAAAGCATTTGACCACCCCCAGCTTACACATGATTATCCAATGAATCCAGCTTGAATTACGAAATAATGTTTACAAAGAATTATTTCTCTCCTTGCCTACGCAATTCAAGGCCATGTTCAATGCTTTCATCAAATGCGGCGGGATTTCGTGACGACAAGCTGGATCATCGTACAACTCGTCCAAATAAGGACAATATTCTCCCGATTACTTGGTTCACCTTTCCACTGATAACGCTGCTGCGCCGATGGGTCAAATGGCCCCAGTTTTCCTGCATTTTACCTTTAAAAGTTTTTAAATTTCCTGCTAATCGTGCGCGATACATATTAATATCTCCTTAAGTTTTGATAACCTAAATATCTTGTCTCCTATTAATTAAGATATTCATTGATTAGACCCATTCAATTATCAATTTAGAGCGACACCGGCCAAGAAAAAGCTTTGGCGCTGATAAACTATTTGAAAGGAGCGTCTGTGCGAAACTTTACGTAATCTACGTCGGACCTGACGAGTTCCGCGTAAGTTGCTCGAATTATGGCTTTGATGGTTCTTTCAGAGCGGTGAAAAAAACTAACACAATTATGCGCCTGCGAAACTCTTTATCAGACGAACAAAGCTGAATAGCCCGATTGCTGCGCCAAAACCGAAGCGCCCAATCGTGTGACGCTCCGGCTCTGAACACTCGGGCTTATCAAACCTCGACACATACCCGAGCCCCTATCTCATTGCTAGATTGTTTAACAATGAGGTGGCGTACGCGAAACGATTGCTTCTCCCGATAACAATTGCTTTTTACAGCATGGTTGAGCGTCCTCCACTGCAAACAGGAGAGTCTTTGAACTCCTGTGAATCGCAAACAACACGTTTAATGCCTTCCTTGTGAGATAAAACGAATTCAAAAAAACGTTCATCCCTACTCGGCTCGTTGCCTTGAACCGGGCTCGGCTCACGCTGACGTCGCCGTATATCATGCTCATCCAGGAAATTCCGCATCGACTCGCCTGCTATTTGCCTATCTTGATGCTCCATGATTACACCTCTTTTTGTTAAGCTTGATATATTGAGATGCAAAATCAGCTCAGAAGATTCGAAAGTGCAGGGTTAAATAATACTTACAGGAAGTTACGCTCGTTTGGAAGAAGAATCGAGCAAGAAAGTTGAAGGTCAATCCCTCCGGTAAGGATGTAGAGTACAACCGAGTTCGTGGGAAGAGTATGGCATCTGGTGCCCTCGATGCCTGCATAAGGCATTATATGCTGACAGTTCAATTGGTTTCCGGCATGCTTTCGACAAATTTACGCTTTATCCGAAGCAATACCAACGCATCTCATCAAATTGACGGCCGTTGAGGCTTAATCTCACGTGCTCGCTGTTGTAGGTCCACCACTGTATCGGTTTCATCCACAATTTCTTTCCCCAACAGTGTTTCAATGAGATCTTCCAGAGTTACAACCCCCGCTACGCCGCCGTATTCGTCCACAACTATGGCTATATGCCTCCTGTGTTTGAGAAACGAGGTGAGCAAGGCCAGTGAGTCGCTGGTTTCCGGGACAAAGGAGATCGGGTTCACAAGATACTTCACTTGTATTTGCGGGTTCCTCAGAGTTTTCACTGAGAAAAGATCATGAATTGTGATGTACCCAATGATGTTTTCAGGATCCTTCTCGTAAATAGGAATCCTCGTAAATCCCTTTTGATCTACCGCCTTCAAAGCCTCCTTTACTGTCATTTCCGCTGGAAGTGAAAACATTACAGTACGAGGAGTCATAATCTCCTGAACCTGCCGATTCTCTAAGGAAATAATGTTATGAACCAGGAGGCTTTCATCGTGAGAAATCTGTCCTTCCGTGGCTCCCAATCGGACAACTGCCAAAATTTCTTCTTCTGTTATCTGCGGAGTTTTTTTTCCGCGAGTGATCAGACCGGCAAAAGCTTGCGTCAGAATTATAACTGGGTACAAGAGGTATTTTATTACCGTGACGGGCCAGACAATCATGGGCCAAAACCTGCGCCAGTACACCACTCCAAGGGTTTTAGGCGCGATCTCGCCAAATAAGAGAACACTTACCGTGAACAAAACCGTGAACAACGGAGCCCACCAGTGCCCGAGTGCTTCAGCAACGTACATCCCTGCCACAGTAGCTCCGGCTGTGTCCGTCACCGTATCGAGTATGACAATTGCGGAAATGGGAACCGCAATATTCCTTTTCATCTCCATGAGCCGCTCAGCCAAACCAGCGTGTCGTCCCGCCGTCTTGGCCACTTCCAGGGCGCTCATTCGGCTCGAGTAAAGCGTCGCTTCAGATAACGAACAGGTAAAGGAAATGAGAAGTGTCAGAGCAACTATAAGTATTAATAGAGTCATCAGATACCCCTGTTTCCTCTTGTCCGGCACCGGTCAAAAGCTCAAGCCTCATAAGACCGGCTTGAGCCGTTCTTAATCAATGAACAATGTCCAGTATAGCATTCGAAATTGATTGATTATAGGATTGTATCGGAAAAGGGGTTACGAGGGATTATTACTTGTTAAAATGCATTTGAATTGCATCGCAAAGCCTATCCGGCTCGTCCGTACCTATTCTGTAGGTTCTGCCATTATTCATAGAAATTTCAACCGCATCTAGACCGCTGATATTATACATCCATCCTCTATCAATTTTTCGGACTCCCCATCCGAAATACCACTTATTCCGGACAGGTCTGCACGCTTCAATATCTTGCCATCTAAAACCGGTCCTAATTAATCCTATGCCGAATTTAATCTTGAGCTCTGCTTCATCTGCAATCACTTGCAGTCGGTAGAAAAAGGGGATTAATGCGAGCAATATTATACAAGTTACCGCATTTACCGTTTCACCATATAGAGTCCAGAGCACGCCCGTTAAAATTGCAGCCGCTCCTACAACAATGATCATCAACCATCCGATTTGATCGTGCCGATACATGATTAGTGGTATTTCCGGATCGGGGCTATTATTAGCCTCAGGAAAGAGTTCTAGGACATAATGTTTCGATTCTTAGGCAAAGCGCCGAACGATCCAGGTCTTGAGCTTCAGAGGAGAGGCGGACAACTCCATAGCCCTTTTGCCTATACCGTTCGTCGTCGTGCATGACAATCGCTTTTGGAATGAATTTCAACTGGTACCCGGCATCGAATAGCCTTTTCGAAAAAGAAACATCTTCTCCTTGATAAAAACCGAGATTGTCGTTCCAAGAATGTTCGTCAAATATGACATCTTTATAGATCCCATATCCTCCAGTCACATATTGGCATTTGTCGAACATTTCGTGATATGACCTAAGGAAAGTGGCATTTTCGAAAAAGTTCACCCAGTCACAGTACCCTACTCAGATCGGGGTTAACTATTATGCCGGTTGCGACGTCAAAGTCCCCTTTGATTTCGCTGACGGCGTCGGCCCACTTTGGATGAAGCAGAAAATCATCGTCCAAACAGACAAATTTGTTGAAAGTTGCCTCTGTTGAGATAACGTTGCGCATAGCCCCCAGTCTACCTTCAGATGCTGCCTTTTCCATGTGGAATTTTCGGATCCCCAAGTTTGAGGGAATCTCATCCACGGAGCCCGCAATCAAGATTTCATAGTTCTCCGGTTTGATGTTTCTGACGGTGGATGGTTTCAACTAACCTCTCCAGTTTTTCATTTCTTTTACCATTAGTAATTATTCCGAAACTGAAACCTTTAGGCTTGGAAGAATCTCTTGTTTTCCCCGCGCGAGTTGGCGGAAGCGCCTTTCCAAAATCATTCAGCAGTTCGATTCGCTGGGCTAAGGTGAGGATTTCAATTCTGTGAATCGCGGCAACATTCTCAAGCAACTCGTTTCTAAGGATTTCCATTTCTTGCGTGAGCATTCCTTTATCGGTACTTCCGGAATTATCCAGATCCGAACGAAGCATTTCGATTTCGTGTTTCAGAGCATCGATGCTACTTTGATGTCCACCATTCAAGCTTTCTTTTAATAGTTCAATCTCTCTCCTCAGGGATTTGATTTCTTGATCCCTGCTGTCCAAAGATAAACTTTTGAGAAAAGAACTGACTTTGTGTTTCAGTTTCTGAACGAACATAGGTCGTTCCTCCTGACAAACGGCCACGGCGATTTTTTTCATAATCCCGCAACCGTGAAAAAGTTTCATTTGATCTATAGATTCCAGTCAGATTGACGGCGTGATCCCTCCATGCCATTAACCGGGAAATCGTGATCATGCGCCGGTCTCCGAACTGTCCTTGAGCCATAACGTCGTATCGGTTTGGAAAACCTAGTTAATTATCGTGTGTCGAACCACATCGCCATGTCCAAAAAAATTCGAATGGCCGTATGCTTAATCTGTAATGATAGTGCTTAATCGGTTTAAATTCAATCGAAATGTTGCTCACCTCGGATCTGCCTTTTCACTCTGTTCCTTCCATCGGCACAGTGCGAATCCGCGATTTTCGTCAGCAAAGATTTCATATTCAGTTTAGGACTAGGGCAAGGGTCCTACAGGGGAGCACAAACAATGGATCTCGTCAGCAGGTAGCAGGAATTATCTGATATAGGCAAAGCGATTCAATTCCTCGATGATCTCCGCTTTACTATGCGCCGGAATGAAACTCGATGCTTTTGTTTCTATAATCGCATCCTTTGACACTCTTTGCATCAGTGTTCTCATATCCGCGGCAGAAATATTAAATCGCCGGCAGAAGCCGTCAAGCGTAGCAGGAAGTACCTTAAGACCGTCAACGGTAACGTCTTCGATTTGAAACTTCCAGTAAAGCGCCCGAATTTCTACGCACTCCGCCTCGGAGAGACTCGGATTACAAGCCTGCAAATTTCTATTGCTGATATTGATGGCAGCCGCTAATTGCGCATCATAATTCCGAACTGACGCTTGCCCGCTTTGTTGAACCAACCGGTAATGATAGAGTACTTCAGGAATCATTCCCGTATTGTCTTTACGGGAGATACGCGACCAGAGATCGTAGTCCTGGGCATAAAGTAAGGTCTCATCGTACATTCCAGCGTCAATTACCGACTGTTTGTTCAATATCACCGTTCCGTGCCCGTAATTGTTATGAAATTGTAATCGCCAGAGTCGGTAAATTGGGTCCCTTATAAGTTCTTTCGTCTCTATCAATTTTCCGTTTTCATCAACGATGTCGAAAAAAGATCCTAATAAGTCTATTTGCGGATGCGCTGCCATTTGTCTGATTTGCAGCTCCAACCTATCGGATCTACAAACATCATCACCGTCCATCCGGGCGATGTAAGTTCCACTTGCCAAACGCAAACCTTCATTGAGAGAGCGTGCCAACCCCATGTTTTCGTGACGAAAACTCCTGATTCGACCGTCTTTATACTCAGCGATAAGATTCTCAATCGGCTCTTTGGACCCGTCATCGATAATCAAAAATTCGAAATCGCTGAAGGTTTGGTTCAGAATGCTTTCGATAGCCGCCCGCAAGTAGGTCTGCTCGTTGAAAACAGACATTAAGACGGTTACTGTGGGGTTCAGCATCCTGCTTCATGCCTCTTCTCAACCTTTTTTGAATCATCACAATTGGCCGAAATCTCCGGCACTGCTTCGGCCCAGATTTCCCCCCAGCGCACCTCCTGGTGGACAACAATAAGCGCCGCTGCGGTCATTTCGGCGGCAAAGCTTTCGAGGGTGTATTCGGTCAAATGAGTTTCATCAAGCCGATAATCTATCCCGAGTTCTTGTTTAAGCGGCACTCGCCAGTCTCGTTCGAAAACAGGCACTCTCAATAGGATGCGTGAAGGTCGGATCCTCTCGACAGTTTCCCGGAGAAACTCCAATCTGTTTGGGAGATGCTCCAGCACGTTGGACAAAATGATCGTATCAAAAGCTCCGCCCAGTGATGCGGTGAGCACATCGCCTTGCTGGTAAACAATTTTTGAGTGAGAGTAGTTTTCCCGGGCAATTTTAATATTTTCAGGATCCAAATCTATTCCCGAAACATTAGCTCCGGATTTTTCGGCAAGATCGAAGGATAGTGCCCCATTGCCGCAGCCGATATCCAATACCCGTTCATCCTTCCTTACTCTTCGGACGAAGAAATCGTGGTAACCGGTATGCCGATGTTTGGTATGGAGTCCCCCGTCGTATTCCACAGCTAAACGGCCTTGTAGAGGGTAAAGCGCCGCATCGAGCCCGAACAGAAATCTTAGACCCCTAGCAGGAGATAACTTGAGCGCTCTGGCCGAAGCCGCTTCTATCAGCAAATTTTGAAGTCCCTCATCGGGCAGCTGTGCCAGGAGCGCCTTTATCACGCGGGAAACGAATTGAAATAAATAATTCCGTGGCATTATTGCCTGTTAGCAACCTCTTGTAGCATGTTCAATTCCATGTTTCCGATCTTCGTCAATGAATAGTTTTCCACCACGTATTGCCGCGCATTGCTTCCTAGTTCCTTGAGGAGCTTCGGGCGCGCCAACAACTCATTCAGTGCGACGCGAATATCTTCTGAATCCGTGCCACACAAATAACCTGTGTTACCGTGTCGGATCAGCTCTTTAATCCCTGGTGAATCAGCTCCCAGCACCGGAGCGCCGCAGGCCATCGCTTCCAGCAGTGCTTTGGGATGCCCCTCATAAAAAGAAGGCAGTACGAAAATACTAGACGCGTTAATGTACTTCGGTAGTTGAGAATTGGGAATATTGCCCTCCCAGACTACGCGGTCACGCAAGTCGCCAAATTCTTTTTGCAATTTAGGACGAACTTTGCCTTCACCTACTATGGTCAAGTTCACCGGCAATGATCGCACTGCTTCGAGCAGGGCTTGCAGGTTTTTTTCCGGAGCTATTCGACCTACAAACAGTAGTGTCCTCTCCCGTCTAACCCCATTAATTGGCCTGAAAACCTCCGTATCTACATAGTTCGGAATAACCAGCACTCGATCGGCAATTTGTGGGAAGCGTTTCAGGATATTCCCTTGCATTTCATTTGTGGTGACCACGACCCTGTCCGCCGCACCAAAAACTTTGGCCTCCACTCGACGAGCTTCAGCTGCCGCTGGTGACTTTTCTCCATTCTCAGCCGCCGCATTGAAAGACCACATATATCCGCAGCGTGCTACGAAAGGCTTACGCAATAGTCGTGCGCCCCAGAGCGCCAGTTCGCCACCGTAAGTCTGATTTGTCTTGATCACGTCTGCGTCTTTGATGGCATTACCATGCAAAGAAAAAAGACGTCTCTCGAATTGTTCGAGCGGCAGATCAGTTTCATTGCATAATATGCGAATTCTACCCAGCCGGTCAGCATAGTTTAGATCGGTGGAGTTGCCGTATGTAACAAAACTGATCCTAAAGCCATGATCGATAAGGAAGTGGTACAAGGCTATCTCTCGATCGAGATTGCCGATCATGTTCCACGTTTTTAAAGAAACCCCCTTCGTAAAAAATAAGACCAGATGAATGCTCATTGGACGACTTCTCGGATGAGAGTGAGATATTTATCCGCAACCTCATCGATATTGGAAACTGCTATAAGGCTTTGATACATATGATAATTGTCCGCGAGCTTGTCTAATTGCGGCAGAATCTCGGACTCGCTCTCAAAGGGCAGACCGCCGTATCCGACCAGTTCCGGATGCCCTCCGTCATTTAAATATAAGGCAGGTAGTCCGCACGCCATTGCTTCTATGAGGGCGTTAGAACAAGGGTCATTTTGGCTTGCAGTAATATAGATATCGTGTCGTCTCAAAATTTCGGCCAACTCTTCTGAAGAAACCGGCGGAATATGTTTAGCTCGAGTGAATTCCTCGGACACATTTCCCACAAACGTGTATTCGTACCGATCCCAATCCAGATGTTCTTCGATCCATTTATAGATCGGACCGCCCTTTCGTGGATTATTCGACCAGCTTGATGAAATCAGACGAATTTTTCGATTTGTATCAAAAGTAGGGCGGCCGATTGCGTGGAAAATTTCGGAATCCACCGCATTATGTATCACGACAGGCGTTAGCGGCCGATAGCCCATCTTGACGATGTGCCGATAACACCAGGCCGATTGCAACACCGTGGCGGAAGCAAACTGAGCGTTTAATTGATAGCAGAGTTCATCCTTTTCACGGTCGTATCCTCGAATCAGGTAAATAGGCCCGTCTATGCGATGTATCACATTCAATTTGTGTTTTTGGCTGAATTCCAGAAATCTCTCAACATCGAAGTGAATAGAGTTAAGGATAAACGCGTCAATATTTTCACTCAGCTCGTTTTCCCGGACATTGACTCCTCGCTTCAGCAAAGCTTTGCGCAAAGCGAGCATGAATTGATTACCTCCGCCATAAGGTGGCTCAAAAAACGTATGCCATAGACCCACTGTAAGCGTGTCGGGTCTTGTATCTAAGAGTTTCGACGGGGATTCAACCCGGATCGAATGCAGATGTGGGACAGAATCAATGGTTTTATAGATATCCATGAACAAATTGGTGACACATTCAGGTCGATGCTTGCTGAGGATCCGCTCATAATGTGGATCTATGGTTGCAGCCAGGGAGTCTCCCCGGATGTCTTCTTTAATCAACTCCACTGCATCCGGGGGAGTTTTGAAAATGCATTTCGGATCGAGAAAATCTTCCGCTAATCCCACAGAAGAACTAATAATTTTACATTTGGACGCCGCGGCCTCAAGGATTGCGTGAGGCCCACCTTCAGATCGGCTTGCCACGATATATAGATCAATTATGTTGTAGAGCAAATTGAGGATATCTCTAGGCAAGGCATTTCGATCAATATCGTCATCTACAACAAATTGTCCGAGGTAGGTGAAAGGTATCCCGTTTGCACGCGCCTTATTTATCAACCAGTGGCGTCGCGGACCTGCCAATACCAGATGAAACTTCAACCCGAGCCGTTGAATGCCCAAGAGGATTTCCAGAAGCACGTCAGGACCCTTCATCAGTTTTGGCCGGCTAAGATCGGAACCTTCCGTATCGCGCTGGAAACTTCCTATCAGATAAGTATCCGTGGGTATTTTCCATTTTTCTATCAACTCGACCATACCAGCATTATCCGAAGATAACGGTTGAAAGGTATCTGTGTCTACGAGATAACGTCCGAGGCAACTCTCAACTCCAATACTCTGCATTTGGTAATGCGCACGAGAAGTTGGGGTAATCCATCGTCCCACAATTTGCATTGCTCTGCGATGTTCCGGTATGGAGAAGTATCGAAAGGGTTCTCCCGGCACGTGGCAAATTATACGTTTGCCTAGCAACTGTTCAAACGGCAGCTCCAGCAGGGCATACCACCAGGCAGAGTGGACGATTTCACATGACTGCAGATCCACCAGGTCCACGAACTTTTCAATTGCTCGACGGGTGAGTCTCAGATCTTCATCCACGGCCCAACCGATGCCGTCGCCACCGGTTAAATGGACTCTTGGTTTATTCATTCTTTTATTGCCTTAATACCGAATCCGGTCGTAAATCCGCTGTATCGGTTTTTGTTTGGATCGTGCGAACTATCATCCCATGCGATCGCTTTGGCTTTAGCCAAAGAGACTATTCTCTCCAAGAATCTTTTGGGCCATGATTTTGACAGCAGTCCACCGCCGCTGGTTTTCGGAAGAATAATTTCGCGTAACATATCCGATGAGCACGCACCAAAAACTACCCTGCTTTTCAATTAGCAATCCACTGAACCCTGCCTCCCTAAGTGTCTCCGACCAATAATAGTCTGTGTAGCGCCCGTAATCATAAGGGTCTCCGTGGATTCTAATCAGAAACGGAACACAGATTAGCAGGGTTCCTTTTTTCCGGAGAACTCTAAAAATTTCGCGCAGTACATCAGGCGGATATGGCACATGTTCGAGTAATTCCGAGCATATTACCGCGTCGAAAGCTGCTTCACGAAAAGGTAAACGAGAAGCATTCGATTGTACATCCGGTTTTTTTGCCCGCGAAAGATTCGCGTAAATTACTTCAAAATTGTATTGTTCTATATCGAAAAGCCCTCGCTTGCCCGTACGGTTCCCGCCTAGGTCCAGCATCAGCGAGCCGGCGGGTATCGTCGGAACATGATGAAAGTGAAATTCGTCTATCAAGTAACGCCGAATAGACGATCCTAAATCTTTCAGCAGTATTTATTGTCAGTTCGAGGGTTCAATTCTTGCCACAGCGGATCATTCCAGGACCAGGGCGCCAGCTACATGCCCGATCCAATTCTTTTTCTACAACACGTATCCACTCTTCCGTACTTATTCCCTTGCTGTGCAGACCTGACGATCTCCTGACTCCACGACCAAGGTGCAGGAACATAAGATTACCTTCATCATCGAACGCGCGATCCACATGAAGCTCTCTGAATGGCGACGATAATGGTATCCGCGTGGCCAGATCGGGCTGCCAGATTGTGTTGGGACACGCAAATACCTGGTACCCGGCTTCACGCAATTTTATTGTTACCTGATCCCCTACGTCCAGACCGGGAAGTTTCGGAAAGAAATCAAGGTTGAGCTTCTTGAACAATTGAAAATCGACCATATATCCAAGCACGTGCAATACACCTTCCGTTACCCGGGACCTGTCCAACCGAACTCCAGCCGCGCCGATTTTTCCAGTGACTTTGGATTTAAGAAAAGAGAGCCAACCAGAGCGGCAAGGTAAAGCGTCCATGTGCAATGACATGAAAAAGCGCACACCCCGATCCATCAGGCGCACTGCAATTTCCAATCCCACGGCATTGGCATAGCTCCCCCAATTGCATTGCGAAGGTTCCGCAAGACTGTCGTTGCGATCCCCTCTTCCTTCCATTGGTAACGGCTCTGTTCTATTCAGCGCCAAATTGATGTCAGGCCAGTCCATCAGCCAATTGAGGTTTTCTCTGGGTGAGTTGTTGTCCACAACCCATAATTCATGCTTTTCGGGCGTAAAGGTTTTAATTGACCGGATACATGTCCGAAGCAACTCAGCTGCCGTAAGATTTTGCTGATATGAAACCACCACAATACGCGGAGCGTCTCCCTCCTGAATCACGCGGCGATAGATCTCAACGTCGTATTCGCGACCATCTATATTAATACGTTGTACCGCGGGACTGGAGATAGGATCCGGCGTTTGTATCGACATTCTTATTCTGTCCTAATTATAGTTCTCTTCTGCTTCACGCTCTCACAAAGGCTTAATTTGGTCTATATGGATCCGGTATTTAATTTTGTTCGCCGATTGGCAGCAATTCCCATTTGCAGGCCCCCGCCACAATACCTCTGGCTCTGTTCGAACCAATTACTGCGAAGCTCAGAATTCCGGCAAGGCGCTCCAATGTTTCAAAGGAGGCTCCGTCTCTGACTGCGAAATGGATTTCATAAGCTCCGTTCATCAAGTGGTTGTCGGGGTACCATGCCCTCACGAGATATCGGTTGGGAGGACCGGGTTCAGCAAGACCGTCTTCCTGGGAAATATTCCATTTGCAGAGTATTCCCTGAGCATTGATGATTCCGACGGTGAACATGGGACGTTGGAGACGCCGATTCAGTCGCAGATCTACCTCAACGCCGAATGGCTCACCGTAATGGAGTTCAGTCAGAGTTTGTCCGTCACTGCCATAAAGTCGGGCGCCGTAAATGTTGGCTTCCTCGGTGGTTATCCGGCTTCGAGCCCTATGTTCGAGCCTGTCTTTCTCGGATCGGAATACCAGCGTCTCATACGCATTTATTGATTCGAGTGCAGATCCAGTGGCGACCACCCGTCCTTCTTCGAGCAATATTCCCCGCCGGGCCACGAACTGGAGAGTTTCGAGACTATGACTAACCAGAAGCACGGTGGCTCCGCTCTCCCTCAATTCCTTCACCCGTGCAAGGCTTTTGTTTCTGAAACTTCAGATCACCCACGGCAAAAGTTTCATCAATCAAGATGACTTCACTCTCGATATTTACTGCGACTCCAAATCCGAGGCGTGCCAACATCCCGCTGGAATACATTCTCACAGGTCTATCGAACCAATCACCGAGTTCCGTGAATTCTTCTATGTCCGGCAGCTTGGACTCAATCTCTCGCCGCGACAGTCCCATTACCGCTCCCAAGAGCCGAACGTTCTCCCGGCCGGTAAGCTCCATATTTAAACCGGCATTCAGCTCGATCATGGGAAATAATCTGCCACGGATTTCGACACGGCCTCGTGCTCGGGGTGGTCACTCCGGCAAGAACTTTCAGTAACGTGCTTTTTCCCGCTCCGTTCCGGCCAACGATCCCGATGGTTTCACCTTTCCGAATTTCGAGATTGATGTCCTTCAGCGCCCAGGGACCATCCTCCGAATCTGCGGAGGACTCATTCTTGTTGGTCAGCAGGTTCCAGCCTCTCCGAACGAATTCAGGAAGGGGCAGTCCATAACGTTTCCAGAGCCCTTCTATTCTGATCATTACTTCGTCAGACATGGCGCCTCATAATACATCCGCAAAATAACCGGAGAGCCAACGGAATACCGGCCAGGAAAGTGCCAACAAAGCGGCTGTAACAACTACGGATATCCCCAAAGCTTCTACAGGGGGTGAAGACGCTTTTAGGAGAACGTTGCGGAAGCCCTCAACAATGCCGACCATGGGATTTAGCATGTAGACGACCCGCCACTTCTCGGGAACTGAACTCAAGGGATAAATTACCGGGGTAACAAAGAGCCAGGCCTGAGTCAGGAAAGGCGTCGCGAAAATGAAATCCTTTCTGAAAGTTCCTAGAGCGGCTATTAAAATACCGACTGCGAATGACACTGCGATCATAAGCAACGTTAGGACAGGCAGCCAAAGCAAAGTTAGACCCACAGTAACCTTAAACCATACCATCATCCCGGCCAAAATAATTCCTGACATTAAGAAATCAAAAGCAGTAGCAGCTACCGCCGCCAGCGGGAAAACCTCTCGTGGAAGCGCTATTTTTTTTATAATTTCCCCGTTGGTCAAAATGCTGGGACCACAAGCGGAAACTGAATTTGTAAAAAAGGTCCAGGGAACCAGCGCAGAATAACTGAACAGCACGTAAGGCAATCCATCGCTGGGAATATCGACAAATCCGCGCAACATATTGAACAGCAGCATCAAAACTAAAGGCTGTAAGAACGCCCACCATATGCCCAGACTGGAACGCCTGTATCGACTCGTCAGATCCCGGACAACAAGCGCGTACAACAGGCTGAAAAACCTGGCCAGCTTTTCCCCTCGAGGCGCGGCATTTATATAAACAGGTGCATTCCAAATACCAGGCACACTCAATATGATATCTCCTTTTGAAATTTCCGCTGGAGGCTAATGTGGAAATCAAAATCTCTGGTCATCTTCAAACATCTTCTTCCGTAGATTCGTTTTCATCTCACGGTGTCCTTCTCTCAAGGTACCAAGAATCCATATGCCTACCTCATATAACAGAAGCATAGGCACTGCCATAAGACTCTGATTTACAACATCCGGTGTCGGAGTGATATCGCTCGATAACAAATGCAAGGACACAAAATATCTGCGGACTCTCTTGAGCTGAAATTTTCCGTTATCTTCAAATATCTTCTTCCGTAGATTCGCTTTCATCTTCACGGTGTCGTTTCTTTTCCAGGTACACAAGAATCCATATGCCGACCTCATATAACAGAAGCATGGGCACGGCCATAAGAGTCTGATTTATAACATCCGGTGTCGGAGTAAGTATGGCCCCGATAACAAATGCAATGACCACAAAATATCTGCGGCCTCTCTTGAGCTGCCCGCTATCAAAGATTCCGAGAAGTCCCAAGAAAAACAATCACTATAGGGGTTTCGAACACAGCGCCGAATGCGAGCATCAGCACCAGAACAAGTGAAACGTACTCGCGAATCGAAATCATTGCCTTCAGTTCAGGACTTGTGTAGCTGAGGAAAAAATTAAAAGCGGCGGGGAATACTATGAAGTAGGCGAAAAGAGCCCCTGTATAAAATAATAGCGTGGCCAATGAGATGAAAGGAACGGCCATTTTTCGTTCTTTCTCGTATAGGCCGGGGCTGATAAATTGCCATAGTTGATAGAGGACATAAGGAAGGGAGACAAAAATTCCCATGATAAAAGAGACTTTCAAATAAATAAAAAATGGGTCCGGAAGCCCTGTGAAGATAAGAGAAGAACCTTTCGGAAGAAGTTTTGTTAGAGGAGCAGCCAATAAACTGAAAACTCGCTCTGCAAAAATCAGGCATACAAGAAAGATAGCGAATATAGCGATAACCGCGCGTATTAATCTCGACCGAAGCTCTTCAAGGTGGTCCAGAAAAGACATCCGGGCTCCATTTTCATCCGACACGATATTTCACCCTTTCTCTGATTTCAGCCAGACATTTGCCAAAAGAGTATTCGCTAATTAGTTCGCAGAAATAATGTTAACCGGTCACATCACATCAATTCAAAAATCCCCCCATTTGGCTTGGCCGAAAAAAAGTTCGGAGGGATTTTTAAAATGAAATCGAAGCTTTTAATCGAAAGAAAATCGGCAAACGGCATAAGTTATATAGATTAGCACAGCGATTATGTTCCGACAATACAATGGACATGCCAGTCGTGTCATATTGACGAACTGAATAAAATCCGAATAATCTTCTGTAATCAGTTAAACTCAATCGGAAGCTTTGGCTGAACTATCGAATCTCCGTTCTAAACAAACTGCAAGTTAATGATGAAGAATGGGGGAGACGTCTCAAGATGGCACGGCCGATTACCGTTGGGATTTTCGCAGGAGTCATGAAATGAATACAGTCGGAAATAATCCGGACAGCAGCAGTAAATCCCGAAAGCTCGGCCTGTGGTCAAAATCTCGTCAATGGTTCCACAAATTGTTTCTGGAGCCATTGCTTTACTCAAAAAGCCCGCCTTGGTACGATGCGAGAGCTGTTTCACTCGGATTAGTCACTGGTTTCCTTGTTCCGGTCGGCGGACATCTTATCACTTTGGCCTCCTGCGAACGCTGTGCAGGTTCAATTACATAATTGCTTTCGCTTTCACCTTTGTGAGTAATCCACTCGATATGGTTCCGCTGTATTACGGTTATTATCATCTAGGATCCTTGGTCCTGGGGAAGTCTGTGACGCTGGACTACGGGATTTTCGAAAAAATTATGCATCCGATCATTGATAAAGAATATTTTTGGGAAATATTTCCAGCATTTTATGGAACTCGGCCATGAAATACTTACCAGATGGATTGTGGCGGCGGTAATTCTTGCGATGCTTTTCGGAACTCTGGGATACCTGATCACGTTTAAAGTGCAAAAAGAGCGCTGTAAAAAAGCCGCGGAAAAGCTTGGCCAGAAATACGAAAAATATCTTGAAGAACTGGAAATTAAAACCTCATTACGCAAATCCTAAATTCAATCGAAGATTATATTTTAGCATCTGTATTCGGGAGTACAGCGCAATTGATATTGTGATTCAGAGTGTTATCGAGATCACAATAGAACTGTCACCGAGTTGTCGATGAACAATGAGAGCACATGGGAAACAGTGGGAAAAGCTCCTCAATAAAAAAGATCGCCCGCAGAAGAACGATTTGGCCAAGCCGAATTATTGTAAATTTTTCTCATTCCGATTCGAGATCGGGCAGGTCAGATTCAAAATCTTTCGTCGTCGGCGGCAGTGGAATTCTTTTGCCAGCAGTATAGTCCTGAAGTTGGGATCTATTTGAAAATAGGTCGTCCGCAATTCGCTCCAAATGCGAGCATGACGTTATCAAAAAATTAAGGCAGAAAATTCCTGCCAAAGTGACCACCCGAACTCTTTTTGCCGAAATGACAGCCATTGAAAACCCTCAACTTTCGGTAGCAAAGTTCACCACGTGTATGCACTATTTTGAGTCTTACATCAAGAGTTGAAATAGGCTACCTAAGATGAATGGCACGATTATCATAAATCGCATTGTAATGTGTTATCTATTCATGTAATGTAGCACGATGAATCTCGTTTACGTTCACCGTGAAAGGAGACTAATGCCTGATGCGTATTGTAAGAATTTTGATTACAGCCGTGGCGGCCTCCTTAATGTCAGCCGCCGTGTCTTCGGCTCATTTCGGAATGATAATCCCTTCCACGGATATTATCGGTAAAGACGACTCTCGAGAGATCTCCCTTACGCTGCAGTTTACTCATCCGTTTGAAGGAGGGCCGCAGATGGACCTCGCAAAACCTGAAAAATTCGGCGTAGTTGTGGAGGACAAAGTGACCGACCTTAAAGGAACGCTTAGCGAGAAGAAGGTCGGAGGGGCTTCCGTCTGGGAGACCACATATAAAATCACCAGACCGGCCGACTATATATTTTTCATGCAGCCCAAGCCTTATTGGGAACCAGCAGAAGACAAGTTCATTATCCACTTTACCAAGGTAATCGTAGACGCTCTAGGAGCGCAAACCGGATGGGATAATGCTATAGCTGAAACTGCCGGAATTCCAGTGGAAATCATTCCTGTTTCAAGACCTTACGGACTTTATGCGAGCAATTTATTTACCGGTCGAGTATTTCGAGATGGAAAACCTGTGGCGAACTCGGAAGTCGAAGTGGAATTCTGGGGCAGAGGCAAAACCAAGGCCCCGACTGATTCGCATATTCGACAAGTAATCAAAACTGATCCGAACGGAGTGTTCTCATATGCTATGCCCAAACCCGGCTGGTGGGGTTTTTCCGCTATTATGGAGGGTCCTGAATCGATTAAATATGAGGGGAAGGACAAGAAGGTTGAGATTGGAGCTGTGATCTGGGTTCAGGCTTATTCCATGCAATAGGGAATGTAATGCATATATCGGAAGGGATTCTCGGGGCTCCAGTATTAGCTACGGGCGCGGCTCTTACCGTAGTCGGCACGTCACTGGGGCTGAAAAAAATGGAGTATGAAAAATTGCCGGCAGTAGCTCTCCTCTCTTCGGTATTTTTTCTCGCTTCGCTTGTTCATGTCCCGATTGGGCCGGCTGCGGCACATCTTGTCCTTACCGGTCTCTGCGGTATTCTGCTTGGATGGTGCGCGTTTCCTGCTATTCTGGTTGGGGTTTCTTTGCAGGCTATCCTTTTTCAATTCGGCGGGTTAACCACCCTGGGCGTAAATACCTTTAACATGGCATTTCCCGCGGTGATTGTGTCTTACATATGCAGCCGTGCAATTCTTAGTTCGAGTTATTTGATAAGGGTCGTGT
Organism: uncultured delta proteobacterium; assembly: GCA_963843165.1. GTDB lineage: Bacteria > Desulfobacterota > Desulfomonilia > Desulfomonilales > Desulfomonilaceae > DATJPW01. The sequence continues at coordinate 126,822 of CAWJJL010000042.1, forward strand.
TTGAATTTCTTGCAGGAGCGGGGGCTATTTTACTCGCCGCATTGCTGGTTGCCTTGTCGCTTACGGCCAGCGGTGAATCATTCAGGACAGTCTCATGGCTCATTGTGGTGGCTCATATCCCGATAATGGTCATCGAGGGGGTGATCACGGTCTTTGCCGTCGAGTTCCTCAGACGGATCAAGCCGGATGCGCTGTCCGGATAACCGGCATTTCAATGATTCTGGAATTACTCGCCTTAGCACAATCGACGGTTTGACACTGGGATTGCTCAATGTTATTAATTAAGAAAAGGTGCCATGTTGGGCACACGATAGGTTTGATTTTCACACGATTGGAATGGTCGTGGGGCTAATCGGTACGATTGCGCTTGGCTTGAGTGCAAGGCCGGATAAAGCCCTTGACCGAATTAATGCTGTTTGTTTGGAGAGAAGAGAATTGCCGGGCCATGCAAAACTCAATTCGTGGACTCTCTGGATGATTTTGACCATCTCCGCGGTTGTAATAAATTCGCCGTCTGCGTGGAGTCACGGCGTGAATGTTTTTGCCTATGTTGATGGTCCTAAAATATTCGTGGAGGGTTACTTTACCGGAAAATCCAAAGCTGTCGGCGCTATTGTCGAAGTGTTCGACGCGCAAGGAAATAAGCTTCACGAGGGGAAGACCAACGATAATGGAGTCTACTCCTTCAAAATTCTGGACGTGGTTCCTGTTCGAGGGGACTTGCGAATTGTGTTGAAGGCAGGGCCGGAGCATCAGGCCGAATTCCGGATACCGGCGTCAGACCTACCGGTTTATCCTAAACGCAAGGCCGCTGTATCGGGGATTACGAAAGAACCCCAGCCGCAGGAGACGATTGTAAATGAAGATCAAGAACCGCGAGCGCTGCCTCACGATCAGGCTCTCCTGAAAAAACTTGTGGAAGAGGTCGTAGACAGCAGGATTCAATCATTAGAAACAATGCTTCGGCAACAGCAAAAGCTTCTCATGGAACTGAAAGAAAGACGGATTTCCTGGATTGAAATCTTCGGTGGAATCGGCTGGATTCTTGGAATAGTGGGCGTGTCGGCATACTTGATGAGCCGTCGGCATATGAGAAAGCAATAGCAGCTGCGGGACCGTTATTATGCATATAGAGGAATTTGCACTGGGGAATTCCCCGATTCACAATCTTGATCCCAGAGCCAAGATTGTGGCCGCGCTGGTTTTTTCGCTTATAGTGGCCTTGAACGATTCCATTACCGTGTCCGCGATTGCACTTTGTTTTCCGCTTACGTTACTTTTTGTTGCGCGCATAAGCCTCAAAAGGGTGTTGGTGAGGCTTGTAGCGGTTAACTTATTCATAGGTTTTCTTTGGATTTGTCTCCCATTTACAGTTCCGGGGGAAATCCTTTACTCTTTGGGACCGGTTTCCATTTCCCGGGAAGGAGTTGTCTTAGCCCTTTCTTTGACGTTGAAATCGAATGCGATCATTTTGGCTATGATAACCCTTTTAGGTACCTCACGTATTTTTAGTCTGGTCCATGCTCTGAGCCATCTCAGGATCCCCGATAAATTGATTCATCTGTTCTTTTTCTGTTTTAGATATATCCAAGTGATTCATGAGGAATACCACAGGTTGGCAAATGCCGCCAAAATGCGTAGCTTTAAACCAAGAACAAGCTTTCATACTTATCGTACCTATGCTTACCTGTTTGGCGCATTATTGGTCAGGAGTCTTGATCGCTCGCACAGAATTATGGCTGCTATGAAGTGTAGGGGTTTTAAAGGTAAATTTTACATCCTTGATGATTATCAAATGAAACGCCTGGATTATATTGTTGCCGGGTCGGGCCTGATTTTCATGGCGGCTTTACTAGTAATCAGATGATTCAATTAAATAATATTAATTTCAAATATAATTCCCGTCTGATTCTGAATCGAGTGAATTTCACAGTTGAGGCCGGAGATCGTATCGGATTGGTAGGCCCAAATGGATCCGGGAAAACGACCTTATGCCAAATCATAATGGGATTAGTTAAACCTCAAAGCGGTGAGGTGAAAATTTTCGGAAAAGAGAGAACCAGTGAGGCTGATTTTGCCGAAATTCGAGGCCGAATCGGATACCTCTTTCAAGATTCGGACGATCAGCTTTTTTGCCCCACTGTTCTTGAAGATATTGCCTTTGGTCCGCTCAATTTGGGGAAATCTATCAGGGAAGCCAGAGTAATAGTTTCTACGACACTGGATTCACTTAATCTGGGCGGATACGAACAAAGAATAACTTATCAGCTGTCCGGCGGAGAGAAACGTCTGGTTTCGCTGGCCACTGTTTTGGCTATGGAACCGGAAGCGCTTATTCTGGACGAGCCTACAAACGGTCTTGATGAAGAAACTTCCGAGAGGATCACCGACCTGCTTAACAGGTCGTCATTCACCTACATTTTAATATCGCATGACATGGAACTGGTGCGCAGGACGACACAAAAAATTTTTCAACTCAAAAGGGGAGAAATTTCCCGGATGACATGAATCTAATAACGATCAAAGTCCTCTCTGAGAATTCGCCATTATAGGAGCGAGGCGGAGGGACTTTGTCTTCTCCGCAATGTTCCTGCGATTCACGATTCCCACGTTTCGCAGCTTTTGATAAGCCATTTAGCGCCTCGTTTTCACGCCCTGCCCAAGAGCGTACATTCTGCCCGGCACATTTGAGCTTCCGCGTCCGCCACGCGAAGGGCTCTCTAAACCACTATGGAGAAACGACTCAAACGAACCAAAAGCCGGAGGCTGTCGTACAAAGGCACTTTATTGACTGAAGCTTGAATCAGCGGTAGGCTGATCTATTCCCGTCGCGCATGACATTAAAAAACGGGGTTTGGCAGTAATGTTCAAGAGATTGAGTCTGCGAACTCGAATACTATCAATTCTTGTTATATTGGTTTTAATAACCGTTGGCGGAGGCCTGGTCTCGCTCTGGCACACTTACATCATGGAACGATTCTTGAGTGGGGTCATTGATACGGATCTGCCTGCTTTTCATGCGGCTATGGAACTGGAAAACGCTCTAGTCATGCAGAGGGGATATGTAAGCTATTACTTTCAGGATCGCGATCCGGAGTGGCTCCAGCAGCTAGATAAATATAAACGAGCTTTTGAGGTTTGGTTACGAAAAGCAAGACAGTACACCGACACCGATGAACAGAGAAAAGCACTTAATGATATTGAATCTCAGTACATTCGTTATAGCCATTCCCGTGATGAAATCATCAGATTTTATAGTACGGGAAAACTGGAAGAAGGGTTTAATCTTCAGAAAAATACGCGTGCACAATTTTTTAAGATAATTGAGTCAGGACGTCAATTTAGGAAGATTTTCGAGGAAGGGATAGCCGAGACTCGTCAAAAAACTAGAGAACGAGCCTCTTTAGTTAATGGGTTAGCTATGGCAGCACTTATGAGCGTCGTCATAATTGGCGGTGTTCTGGGTTATATTCTAATTAAGGGGATACTGGAACCGATTCGCCAATTGGCCCTTGGACCGGACTCGCCGAAAAACGACGAAGTAGGAAATGAAGTCAAAGCTCTCCGCGCAAGGTTTCAAAATTTGATAAAAGACGTCGATCAGACAAAGACCAAACTCAAGTTAAGTCGAGAGCACCTTGAACAGGCGGAAAAATGGGCGCTTGTTGGAAAATTAGCTGCAGGGGTGGCTCACAGCGTGCGTAATCCTTTAACCTCTGTAAAAATGCGTCTTTTTTCCATGGAGAGGACACTCGCTTTGACTCACAGCGAGAAAGAAGACTTTGAGGTAATAGCGGAAGAAATAAAGCACATAGACACCATAGTCAATAATTTCTTAGAATTTTCACGACCTCCGAAATTAAAGATGCAAAAGGTGAGCCCGTCCGACTCGGTGGATATGGCGCTTCAACTGCTCAAACATCGGCTTGATTCATACGATATAGACGTGCAGGTTGAACGTCTTGGAAGATTGCCACGTATACAGGCGGATCGGGATCAGTTAAAGGAAGTCCTTGTAAATCTTATTGTCAATGCATGTGAATCAATGGTGCAGGGAGGTTCTATCCGGATCAAGGAGGAGGAAACAGTGTCTGAAGAACTTGGCCCGGTTGTGGCCATAGATGTAACCGATGATGGTCCCGGAATCCCTGAATCCATTCAAAACAAGCTATTTCAGCCCTTTTTTAGTACCAAAGAAGAAGGGACGGGCCTGGGGCTTAGTATTGCAACACGCATTATCGAAGAACATGGTGGCTGGCTTGATGTGAAATCAGCGGAGGGGGAAGGTTCGAGTTTTATTATCACATTGCCCGTGACGGAGGATCAGAAGTGGGCACAATCCTGATAGTGGACGACGATGCACAATTGAGGACGAGTTTTGAGAAACTCCTCACCACGGAGGGGCACACGGTACGGACTGCTCCTACCGGTGAGGGTGGCCTGGAATTGATCAAAGCCGGTATGCCTGACCTGGTAATTATCGATGTTCGTTTGCCGGGGATGGATGGATTAACTACGTTCCAAGCCATTCATGAAATGGAGCCAAAGCTGCCGGTCATAATTATGACGGCTTACGGAACGACCGACACCGCCATTAAAGCTACCAAACTTGGAGCCTTCGATTATGTGCTTAAACCATTTGATATTCCCGAAATGTTATCCCTGATCGACAAAGCCCTTGAAGCGGGACGTTTCATGAGGTCTCGTGTCGAAGTAGATGCCTTTGGCGATGAAAGATCTCACGGATCTGATATTAGGCCGAAGCCGAGCCATGCAGGAAGTTTATAAGGCTATAGGTCGGGTCGCTTCTACAGATGCTACTGTGTTGATACGAGGCGAATCCGGTACAGGAAAAGAACTCGTCACGAGGGCCATTTATCAACATAGCCTTCGAGCGGACAAGCCATTCCTGGTCATCAATTGCGTAGCCATTCCTGAAACCTTGCTGGAAAGTGAATTGTTCGGTTATGAAAAAGGTGCATTCACTGGAGCAGTCACTCGCAAGATGGGCAAGGTCGAGCAGGCCAATGGCGGCACGGTTTTTCTGGATGAAATCGGGGATATGCCCTTCAGCATACAAGCAAAAATACTGCGCCTTCTTCAGGAGAAGAGCATCGAACGCCTTGGTGGCCGTTCTCCTATACCCGTCGATGTTCGGGTGATCGCAGCGACCAACCGTGATCTTGAAGACGCACTAGCCGAAGGTCGTTTCAGAGAAGATCTCTATTACAGGTTGAAGGTGGTGACATTGTCCCTTCCACCACTCAGGGAACGAACCGGTGACATCGGTATGTTAACGGATTATTTTCGTTTGAGATTTTCTAAAGAAATGCATGTTGATTCACCCGGATTTTCTCAGGAAGCAAAAGTAATCATGGAAAACTATTCCTGGCCGGGAAATGTTCGGGAACTGGCTAATACGATTCAAAAAGCGCTTATTTTCAATCGGGGAGCACCAATAAGCTCTGAAGAAATATCACAGGCTATACGAACAGAGACTTCTCCAAAACAAATAACTTTGGAAGGTGAAGCGACTTATCAAAGAGTGGGCACGCAGAGTTTTATCCGGTGGAGAAAGCGACAAGGTGTTTACGCATTTAATGGATAAGTTCGGGGCGCTTCTCATTACGGAAGCGCTGAATATAACCGGAGGCAACCGCTCCCAGGCTGCTAAAATGTTAGGACTGTCCAGGCCCACCCTCCTGGCTAAAATGGAAAAATTCGGCATAAAGATCAAGACTGCCGCTGAAAGTGAATGATATCGGCACTCTATACATCTGCTGATTAAAATTAATTCACGGTTTCTCGACCGACCAGGCCCCCGTCATGATTATTCCGCGGCGATACTAAATGGCGGTCGACATATCTTTACGACCTGTCAGAAAAATTGACATCACCGATATTCAGAAGGACTCGCCAGCTGTCGCGGAACTCGACTCTATCCAGTTGTACGCGGCTACCGGGGTTATTCGCAGATTGGCATAGCCATTGCTTGGTAATATGTGAATTTCCGCGGGGCACGATGGGCGATAAATTCACCTTGTTAATTGCAGACCGGAATAGAAATGTGCGAGACTTCTTGCGGAGGGAATTCACCGCCGATGGCTACGCGGTCAAATTAGCCAAAGATGATAGAGAATTATTGAAAATTATCGAAACAGACGTGTCAGGTGATCTCCTGATTCTTGATCTGGATATGCCGTATTTTGGGGGACCGGAAATCCTGGAAAAGCTCAGAACACTCAAGCCTTCCTTGCCGGTTGTTGTCCATACATTCCCGACAGATCATTCAGTTCACGAGGCTGTAAAAAGCGTCGCTGCCTTTCTGGAAAAGAAAGGAACCAATATAGATCATTTGAAAGCTGTGGTGCGCGCAGTGCTTCAGCGATGCTATCCTAAACGAAGTTGATAGAAATCCAGAGTCAGGTCAGACCTTCTGAAAATCATATATAGCGCCTAAGCCGAGGATTTCGGTCAGTTCGTCAAGCGCTGTGCGATTTTCATCAATCAAATGCGGATCCGACAAATCTTTCGGCAGCAAACGGTCGCGATAGTGGCGGCAAGCCCAAATTCGGAGATCTCGGCAAAGATTTTGCGTCAGATAAACTCCTTGGTGACTCGAGTTCCGTTCCTTATCAGTCAACACCACCCGGAGTCTCAAGCAGGCCGGTCCACCCCCGTTCTTCATGCTTTGCCTTATGTTAACATAATGAACCGCTCCAATGGGATTGGTGGAATCAGCTATTACCGATTCGAGCAATGCCTTTGTGTTGGGATTCTCCATGCATTCTCGTGGCGCTAAAAGACACATCCCTCCATCTGGTATGGTCACAAGTTGGCTATTAAATAAATATGTTTCAATTGATTCATTCAAGGATACTTGCTGCGGACCAACTTCGATCAGTGTTAGTTCAGAGCCGCAATATTTCTGAAATTTGCGCCTTAGTTCATCGGTAACAGACTGGGAATCCGCGAAGGCTTGAGAATGGAAAAAGAAGACGTTCTCATTTCCTACAGCAATTACATCATTATGGAAAACTCCTGCGTCAATCGCTAATGGATTTTGACGAGCGAAGATCGTGTTTGCCGGCTCAAGCTTGTGCAATCTAGCAATCGCTAAAGAGGCTTCATATGTTTGCCGCTGAGGAAATGCTTCGATACCTTCCCTTTCCCGTAGGGCTTTCTTGCCGTAAACGAAGAGTTCCACACCTGGTTCGTGATGAGACTTGCATAGCCTCACCTGATTGGCAGCCCCCTCATCAGAGAATTGGTCCGAGGCCGGCAGCGGCGGGTGATGAATGAATGCTGCCGGGTCACTGAAAATGGTCTCAAGTAGTCGCTGCGTAAAGCGAGTCTCTATGGATCTATGAAACAGAGTTATTAAATTGGCAGGGGTAAAATGGACCCGGCCATCTAGGGTATCCGCGCTAGGCGAAACTGTCGCGGCATTCGCGGCCCACATCCCCGAAGCGCTGCAACACGCAGCCAGTAAAATAGGGGCTTCTTTGTATGCATAGGCTAATATTTGCGAGTCAGAGCCGTCAAATCCCAATCGCCTCAAACTTTCTATGTCGGGCCTTTCATGCGGGGGAAACACTGCCTGTACAATGCCTAAATCCATGAGAAGTCTCATTTTCTCGAGTCCCTCGAGAAATGCGGCCCGCGGATTGGCAGGGGTAAGCGCGTGTTTTAGAGAGGCCACATTGCCGTAAGCGAGTCCTGAGTAATTGTGGGTCGGACCCACTAAACCGTCAAAATTTACTTCATGGGCTTTGCTGGTCATAATTCTGCATTGTAGAACAATGATGTTTGGTAGTTGTACTTAAATTATCATAAAGCATCAACGGCTGATTGGGTCAACACAATTCCCCAATTGCCATTAGGCATAATATGGATCAAAAGAGATTCCGAGCGGCCTCAAGAGGCGCGATGTCTTTTGCGATCGTTGTACGAGAACTTGAATCCTCCCTCGAAGTTTTTCAGGGCTGAAACCAGGATTGACTATTTGGGCTTGACGATTGACTTCAGCTGGAGATAAAGTTGAGTAATACACCTGCTTGACAAGGGTCCCTGCCAACTGATTTGGCGCTTGACAGCACGTTCCCTATCGCCACAATAAAGTTGAAATATGAAATCAGCGCAGGCATAGTCAATACTGGGATCTGATTAGTTTGGGACGATTTGGGAACCGATTCAACCGTCGGTATCAGGTAAGAACTGCAGATATACCAAATTTGATTTAGCAACATGAATTATAACAACGCCACCATTGATTTTCGTCAAAATGCCATTAAAGCCTTGCAGGATAACGCATTGCGAGCGGCAATGCGGAAGGCCACGGATACCTTTATTAAAATGCGGGTAGACGCTGTAAGCGAGATACCCGTAGATGATTTGAAGGAGAAAGCTTCAGCCATTCGCACTCGAGTATTGGACAATTTACCTGCCTACCTCGATGAGTTTTCCGCAAATGCCACCAGAGCCGGTGCAATAGTTTATCGGGCGAAAGATGCTCAATCAGCTAGAGAAACGGTTTTCCGGATTTTGAAGGACCGCGGAGTTGCAAATATAGTCAAAGCAAAATCAATGGTGACGGAAGAGATTGGTTTAAACGATTATCTCATAAGCCGCGATATGAGTGTGGTGGAAACCGATCTTGGGGAATACATTGTGCAGCTGGCAGGCGAACCTCCTTCGCATATTCTCGGCCCTGCGCTCCACAAAAACCGTCATCAAATAGGCCGATTATTCGAGCAAGAATTGGGTGTTCCTTATACGGAAGACGCTGAGGAGCTAATTGGAATAGCACGAAGGATACTCCGCCAAAAATTTTTTGAAGCGGAAGCGGGAATATCAGGGGCTAATTTTGTGATTGCCGATTCGGGTAGTCTTGTCCTGTTTACAAATGAAGGAAACGGCCGAATGGTTACCACGTTGCCCCCGCTGCATGTCGCTGTGCTCTCAATTGAAAAAATTCTTCCATCCTTGTCGGATTTGCCTGTTTTCATAAGGCTTTTACCACGGTCGGCCAGCGGGCAAATATTATCCAGTTATATGTCAATTATTACAGGCATTCGAAAACCGGGCGAATTCACCGGCGCCAAGGAGTTGCACATTATTCTGGTAGACAATGGCCGTACCGAAATCCTGGCCGGAAAGTACCGCGAGATTCTAAAGTGCATCCGATGCAGCGCGTGCATCAACATATGCCCGGTTTACAGAATGGTAGGCGGCCATGCGTACAATTCAGCTTATCAGGGACCTATGGGCATAATTTTGACGACTCTTCTGGGGGGAATGGAAAAGGCGCATTCCCTGTTGGACGCTACTGTTCTATGCGGCGCGTGCGCAGAGGCCTGCCCGGTCCGAGTCCCGCTTCCACAACTTTTGGCTCGACTGCGCGAAGAAAGAGTCAACGATGGCTACACGCCTGCAGCCGAACGTGTTGCCATGAGTGGTTTTGGACATGCAATTAGGATTCCGGCGATTTTTCAGGGAATTCAAAAAGCTCTAAGGTTCTTTTGGCCATTCGTGCAGGGAACCCTTGCCAACGGAAGATTCAAGGGAATTGCTCCGCCGGCCGAAAGAAGTCTCCGACGGAGGATTTCATGACCGCGGAGGAAAAAATATCACTTTTTTGCACGAAAATAATCAAATCGGGCGCTTATGTGAAGTCAGTGACAAACCCTGAAGAACTGCACCAGGCATTATCAGAATTGATACAAGGAGCTGATTCGGTCTACTGTCCTGGAATTTCGGATCTCGAGAAGACGATTGCGATTGATCCGGATATTCGAAAAGCGGATTATGCAGAAGCGAAGACAACAGTTGAAGAAGTTGCGGCAGGCATAGCTGAAACGGGAACGATTGTTTGCATCAGCTCGCCCGGAAAGGCTCTACAGGCAAGTGTTGTGCCTATCATCATATAGCAATTGTTTCGCGAGAAAACATTTTCGCTGATTTGGATGAGTTTTTTGCGCGAATGACAGACCCTTTGCCGACCAACATCACTTTTGTGACAGGACCGAGCCGAACGGGGGATATCGAACAGACTCTCAGTATTGGAGTTCACGGGCCGGGACGAGTGGACATCATCATTTACTGAGCCATCGCCTGAACTCTCAGGTCAATTATATGATTGCCCCATTCTGTCTCGCTGCGATGAAGTGAGGGTAGATGTACATTGTAACTATATCCAGGTTAGTGGGTGCGTACGGGGATATAATAGCTGCCATAGTAGCCAGGAGAATGGCTTTGGATCTGATCGGAAGAGAAGAGTTGCATGAAACGGCCCAGAGTTCCGATCCGGAATATCGTGATGCATGTTCTCTTTACGAGAAAGAGCATGGCCCAGGCTTTCTTGAGCGCCTATTTTTTGATCAACCGTCATATTACAGCCTTTTTGAGGCGCTCACTTACGACTTGGCTGCACGAGGCAATGTGTTACTGGTGGGACGGGGTGCTCAGATTGTTTTGCGTGACGTGCCGGGTGTATTCACCGCACGAATAGTGGCGCCAACTTCTGTCAGGGTTACGCGAATAATGGGAAGATACAATTTCAGTAGGGAAGAAGCAGAAAATTTTGTGCAGAAATATGATCACGACCGAGACAATCTGATACGTTCGATTTTTCACAAGGACATCAATGAGTGGCCGCTTTATGACATTATTATCAACACTGCCCATTTTACCGCTGCTGCTGCCTCTGAAATAGTTATCGACGCGATTGACGAAATCCAGAAAATCCCTGATCCGATTGCATTAAGGGAAAAGCTTACCAATATGGCGCTGGCAAAAAGAATAGAGTCTCAGGTCCGGAGAAAATTGACATCACCTGCTGCTCAAGATACAGTAATTACATCGGAATTGGGAGGGATTGTCAAACTCACAGGTCGCGTCCGTTCAGAGCAAGATAAAGAGTCCGTGGCCAGAAATTGCTTCTGCTTATCCTGGTGTCACCAAAGTTGAAAATGAGCTGATTGTGACTGGGTTTTCTTACGGAATCTGAAATAGACAAAACCGCAGTAGATATTTACAGTCCTCGCATTTTTTTTCGGCAAATTGTTCAATGGATCACGTAGGTAATTGATATGCGGCATTTTTCGGAATACTTAGATTATATTGATAGCCGGCGTTCTATCATTCGTGAATTATTAATAGCCTGGGCTAATATAAACTCTTTTAGCTACAATATACCCGGTCTCGATAAAATGCTAAATGTGCTGGAAAACGCATTCCGCCCGTTTAGTCAGAAAATAGAGAAGATTGAATTAGGATTTCACCAGCCATCTCGGTTCTCCGGAGAATTCTGAAAAACTGTGCTCTCGGAAGGGCCCTTCGTATTCGAAAGCGTGTCACCGCAAAACCCCAAGTTTTTTTATGCTGCCACATGGATACGGTGTTTCCGCCGAATCATCCGTTCCAAAAATGCACCCATCTGGATGATAATAGAATCCAAGGTCCCGGAGTTACTGACGCTAAAGGCGGACTGTTGGTAATGCTTGAGGCGCTGGAAGCCTTTGAACGGAGCCCTTGGGCGGATGAATTGGGATGGGAGGTGCTGATCAACCCGGATGAAGAGATCGGCTCACCCGGATCAAAACTGCTTCTGGAGGAGGCAGCGCGCACCAATGATATAGGCCTGATATTCGAGCCTTCTTTATCGGATGGAAATCTCGTCGGACCTCGTAAGGGATCCGGTAATTTCATGATCACGGTCAAAGGCCGAGCTGCTCATGCAGGCCGGGAGCCGGATATCGGAAGGAATGCCATAAATGCATTAGCCGATTTTGTAGTGCAATTGAATTCACTTCCCCCTGGAGCAGTGGGCTTAACTCTAAATGTCGGCTATATCGAGGGGGGCGGGCCTGTCAATGTTGTTCCTGACATGGCAATCTGTAGATTTAATGTCCGAGTCTCGAACTCAGAGGACCAACAGCTCTTCGAGGATCATTTAGAATCAGTAAAAGCTAAAATAAATCAAATCGATGGTATTTCCATAGAAAGTCGCGGTGAGTTCTCCCGACCTCCAAAGCCATTGGATAATAGAACCCGAAAGCTTCTTGGTCATTTTGCCGTGGTCGGTCGAGAACTTGGTTTATCGTTGGAATCGCGGTTCAGTGGGGGAAGCTTGCGACGGAAACAACTTGGCCGCTTGGGGACTTCCCACGGTAGACAGTTTGGGAGCTACCGGAAACGGTATCCATAGTTCGAAAGAATATGTGCGGATACATAGTATCGCAGAACGTGCAAAATTGACTGCACTATTTATGATGAAACTGGCTGATGGAGCCGTCTCATTGGCCTGATGCGTCTGAAAGTCGTAGCGGAATTAAAATGAGCAAAACTGTCGCAAATGATTTGATGTCAGATCCCAGAATAGCTCAGGCAAAAAAATTACTGCTGGAGACACTCGGTGATCATCAGCAGATGCTAACGGGCATTCGGGAGTCAGATCCTAAATTGAGACGGTCCTACAGCGAATTACTCGAACAGTTTGCAGAAATTCGTGGAGCGAAACTATTTTTCCCTTACCTGGGAAGCGGCATAGGAAGAGGACCCCTCGTGGAGTTGGCTGACGGAAGCGTGAAATATGATTTTATTTCCGGTATCGGGGTGCATTATTTGGGCCACAGTAGCCCGGCCCTGGTGGAAGCTTCAGTCGATGCAGCGCTGCAAGACACAGTCATGCAAGGAAATTTGCAGCAGAATACTCAAGGTGTCTTTCTGGCCCGAGAGATTTTAAACGCGGCTAACAATAAAGGAGCCTCGCTCAATCATTGTTTTTTCGCCACAAGTGGCGCCATGGCCAATGAAAATGCTTTAAAAATAATTTTCCAGAAGAAGTCCCCGGCAGACCGCATCCTGGCTTTTGAAGGGTGCTTCATGGGCAGAACATTGGCACTTTCATCGATTACTGACAAGCCTGAGTATAGACAGGGCTTGCCGTCAACTCTGCCTGTTGACTATGTACCTTTTTTTGATCCTGAACGACCTGAAGAGAGCACCAAAGCGTCTGTGGACAGTCTCAACCGCTACTTGGCTCGATATCCTGGCAGACACGCGGTCATGTGCTTTGAATTAATATTGGGAGAAGGCGGTTTCCATTTCGGGCAAAAGAATTTCTTTATATCTCTCATGGAAATTCTTAAGCAAAACAACATAGCGATATTTATAGATGAAATTCAGACCTTCGGTCGAACCGAAGAGTTGTTCGCGTTTCAATATTTCGGGCTCGATGATTTTGTCGACGTGGTCACAATAGGCAAACTATCTCAGGTTTGCGCCACATTATTTAAAGCAGATTATAATCCGCAGCCGGGCCTTGTCAGTCAGACTTTTACAGGAGGAACTGCGGCTTTTTTCGCTGGCAGAGTGATTATACGTGAACTGATTGAAGGTGGGTTTTTCGGTCCGGACGGCAAAATCGCTCAATATCATCAGTATTTCGTAAACCGCCTGGAAAATATTCAAAAGCGCCACCCCACTTTGATAGCGGGTCCGTTCGGACTTGGGGCTATGATAGCCTTCACTCCGCTGGACGGTAGTGCCAAAAAGGTAAAAGAATTCATACAGGCGCTCTTCGAAGCCGGTGTTATCAGTTTCTATGGAGGTACGGATCTGACCCGAGTGCGGTTTCTAATCCCAGCGGGGGCGCTAACATTCGAGGACATAGATAGTGTTGCAAATATTGTAGAAGAAACATTGATGCATCAAAATAAATAGTTCAGTTCGGTCAAAAGGATCGGTTCTGACAAGAAATCGTTGGGCGAAGTGCCACCTGTCTAAAATTGGTTAAGAAGGTTAACGTGCGCGTCATCCGGCCTGTGAAGTTGAAAGATCTGGATCAGTTGGTGAAGCTCTCTTACCAAGCGAGTTTCGGGCTGACTTCTTTGCCAAAAGGAAGAAAACTCCTTCGGAAGCGAATTCTGGAATCAATTGAGAGCTTCGCCAGAACCAGCCAACGACCCCGTGGAGAATTGTTCGTTTTCGTGTTGGAAGATATTGAGAAAAGAAAGATTCTAGGTACAAGCTCGATAGTCTCGAAACTTGGCGGATTCCAGCCCTTTTACAGTTATCGCTTGGATACATATCAGCACGAAAGCAAAGAGCTAAAAGTACGAAAACAAATAGAAGTTCTGCATTTGGTGAGGGAGCATGATGGTCCGGCCGAAATAGGCGGCCTATTCCTGAAGGGCCGATATCGGAAGCATGGGACCGGAAGGCTGTTGTCGTTATTTCGTTTTCTATTCATGTCGGAGCAGCGCAGTCGTTTCGAATCGACTGTTATTGCGGAAATGCGCGGTGTGGTTGACGAGCAAGGGCGATCTCCGTTTTGGGAGGCTTTGGGCATTCACTTTTTTGATATTGATTATCCAACGGCAGATTATCTGACTCAAGTGGATAAGAAATTCATAGCTGATCTCATGCCGAAATTTCCAATCTACATTCCTCTGCTTCCAAAATCAGCCCAGGATGTAATAGGCAGGGTGCATGAACGGACCAAACCCGCTTTGGAGATGCTGAAAGCTGAGGGTTTCCAGTATGCCGGGATGATCGATATTTTCGAGGCAGGGCCGGTAATGCAATGTAAGCTCGATAAAATCCGAATAGTTAGACAAAGTCGTAAAAAGGTTATCGCCGACTTAACCGCGGAGTCTATCGAATCAGTCCCGTTCATTATCACCAATACGCAACAAGAATTCCGAGCCTGTGTCGGATCGGTTGCCGCAAATCGCGGAAAATTACGTATCACAAAAGAAACCGCAGACTTACTGCAAGTAACCGTTGGAGACAGGGTGTGTTTCAGTCCGATTCGGCCCTCCAAACCGGTTAGTGGCGATAAATGAGTCCTGCCGGATCACATTTTATCAGTGGCGCGTGGATTGAAGGAACAGGGGAAAAGTTCTCTTCCACAAATCCGGCGACAGGTGAAGTGATTTTTGAAACCCGAAATGCCACGGCGGCAGAGGTTGATTTGGCCGTTACGGCCGCAATCAGGTCTTTTGATGAATGGGCTGATCGAGAAATAGCAGATCGGACCCGTCATATTCAAGCTTTCCGAGAAACGCTCATTGAGCACAAAAAAGATTTGACCGAAACCATAAGTCTAGAAACTGGCAAACCTCTTTGGGAATCGATAACCGAAGTGGATGCCATGATCGGAAAGATACCTCTTTCCCTTGAGGCGTATGAGCAGCGCTGCGGCGTAATGAAAACGGAATTCGGCTCTGCAATAGCCGTAACCAGATTCAAACCCCACGGTGCGGTAGCAGTATTTGGACCGTTTAATTTTCCAGGTCATCTTCCGAACGGCCACATAGTGCCCGCGCTTTTGGCGGGAAATACAATAATTTACAAAGCGAGCGAACAAGCGCCTCTAGTTGCCCGGCAAATGATTGAACTCTGGCAGGATGCCGGCCTCCCCGATGGCGTGCTCAACATGGTTCAAGGCGGGCGAGAAGCCGGAATTGCTTTGGCAGGAGACCCGCGGATTGCCGGCCTATTCTTCACTGGTAGCGCTGAAGTAGGAAAGGCCCTCCATTTACAATTCGGGGGTCACCCTGAAAAAATTCTTGCTTTGGAAATGGGCGGGAATAATCCCCTGATCGTACATGAGATCGCGGATTATGAAGCCGCGGCTTATTTTACCATTCAGTCTGCATTTATTACCGCCGGTCAGCGATGCACTTGCGCACGTAGATTGATTGTGCCTAATGGCAAAGAGGGTGATATTTTTGTCCATGCACTTATTTCTATGATGGGAAAAATACGTGTGGGCAGGTACTCCGATCATCCTGAACCCTTTATGGGTCCTGTCATTTCCGAACGGATGGTCGAGCATCTATTAAAAGCCCAGGATGATATGCAAGATCGAGGCGGGGTTATCCTGGTTGAAATGAAACGCTTGGATTGTCATGGGTATTTCCTCTCGCCGGGACTTTTAGATGCCACAAATATTTCAAATAGGGCTGATGAGGAACTTTTTGGACCTTTTCTCCAATTGATAAGGGTTGACGATTTCGATAACGCTGTTTGCGAAGCTAACAACACAGCGTTCGGTCTCGTAGCTGGTTTAATAAGCGATAACTCGGATCTGTATCACAAGTTTTTAAATAGAGTCCGGGCCGGCGTTGTTAATTGGAATCGACAGACAACCGGCGCAACAGGCAAAATGCCATTCGGGGGAGTGGGGATTAGTGGCAATCACAGGCCCAGCGGATATTTTGCCGCGGATTACTGCTCGTATCCGGTGGCCTCCTTGGAAACGGATCGAGTTATCTTGCCTGAGCCGCTCACGCCTGGAATCGATTTCTAAATAGTTATCTCGCAAATGGGGTAGATCGTCTATAGGAAACCGAAATAGATCGGCCTCCCTGAATAGCGAATTGATAGCCCGCTAACCAAGCTGATCGAATTACTGAATGATGCTATGGAGGAGGAATGCCGATTCGGTACAATTTGGGAGATTTCATCAGCCGCTGATTCTCGCCCGCGGTCCAATTGACCATCCCCTTCTTCATGTCTTATTATCCACCAACGGGCAAGGTCGCCCTTGCCCTCTCGCCGACCGCAAAGATGGAGGTATGTATGCCGCTGTACGAATTGGAGGGGAAAAGACCTTTGGTTGATGCCGAAGCTTTTGTTCATCCCTTGGCCGTGCTTATTGGGGACGTAACGATCGAAGCTGGATGCTACATTGGCGCAGGCGCCGTACTCAGAGGTGATCTTGGCTCTGTGAAGATTGGAAAGGGATCAAATATCCAAGAGAACTGCGTTCTCCACACGTTTCCCGATAAAGCAACAACTGTCTATCCGAACACTCATGTGGGACATGGATGCATTCTCCATGGGTGCGAGATCCATTCAAACGTGCTCGTTGGAATGGGATCTATCATTGGCGATGGAGTCAAGATCAATTCTCACTGCATTATTGGAGCTGGAAGCTTTATCGATTTCGGAACCGAGATTCCGTCTGAAAGTGTGGCTGTTGGATCGCCGGCAAGGGTGATCAAGGCCGCCGGTCCGGAACATCTCAAAAGGATTGCGGAAGGCCTCTCAATTTACCAGGAGCTTGCAAGGCGCTATCTGAAATCGTTCAAGCAAATCTCCTAACCGCACTGCCCCCCCCGATCGTCATAGGCGCCAACTTAAGGGCAGTTATGGTTCCGTAGGAACCTCTGAAAATAGCCCGGTGATTTATCGCCGGGTAGAGAATGCGGCTCCAGTAAAGGCCGTTCAGTCCCAGAGGGACGGCTGAAGGGGCTGTGGCTGGCGTTAATGGATCAGTCATCCCTGACGGGACTAGACATTGGAGCGGTACGCTTTCCCGGCAATAAATTGCCGGGCTACTGTCATCTCGTCCCTTCGGGACGAGCCGGCCGGAAAGTTAAGTTAGCGCCTATGCCCCCGATCGTGAATCAGACCTGGACAGCGGGGGGGGGGGGATTGAAATTCCCAACCCTGTCTTGTGAAGGCACATTTTTCAAATCAAAAGCGATGCGATTTTCTTGAAGTTGGGTCATTATTCCCGTTCCGTCAAATGGCACTTTTATGACCCGTTCTCTGATAATCGCACGCTGGGAGCTATGTTACCCGCGATTTGGATCTTTCTGACTTACATAGTCCAAAATCTCGCGGCCAATTTTCGAATGGATTTTGATTTGGCGATAATCAATCGGCACATTATTCAAATATTGCAAAATGAGAGCCTCACCACCTAAAACTCCAGGCAAAATACCTGAGAAAAAAAATCCGAGCCTTTCGAATTCCTCCGTAAAATAAAAGGTTCCGGGATCACGCATGTCCAAATACATCACAATTAGATCATAGCGCTTCAAGCATAGCTGCTTGAGCAGACTTCTTATCTCGGGAAGAATGTTTGCGCCGTACTGGATAATTTCAATAGTAGCTACTCCCGCTGGCATAAAAAAAGAAGATTTAATTTTGAAAACCGATTCTCCGGCAGGAGCCCTTCCCGCGTGATTTTCAGGCACTATTGTTTTTGCATTCACCCCCAAATGCTTGTAAACCTTGGTTATGAAAGACCTGTGTTGGAGCGGCACATAAATCCTTATGTCATCCGTTTCTTGAATATATCGATATGCCACTACAAATGTCTCTCTTTGCGAAAGTTGTTCATTGATTTCTTTGAATGAAACGGTCGAGCCAACGTATCCCAACAAAATAGCGCAAGTTTCAAATCCGAGCCGTCTTGCAACTCTTTGAGAAAAGGTATGAGCCGTAACAGCTCGAATGTACAGCGCACTAAAGCCTTTTGATTGCGCCTGATTCAATAAGAATTTTGTCAATTCGAGCAGACAACCGTTCCCGCGAAATTCCGGCCGGACCACTGCCAGGCCGATTTCAGCTACTCCTGAATCCTCCTCGGAATTAAATATGGCACAATGGCCGGCAATTTCCCCGTCCGAAGTTACCGCCAGGGCCGAGGTCATTTCACCCGATGCATTCAAATCAATTATTCGCTCAGGATAGTAAGCGTATTCATAAAAATATGAATAGCCATAAGCATGGTATATTGATTTGGCGATTTCTACGGCTTCCCCAGCTTGCATGAGGCGGACTCGAAAATCCGACTTCTTCAAAATCTTGCGCGAGCGGGACGGTGGACGGAACCTCTCAGGCTCGCACGCAGCAATATAATCATCCAAAGTCTGATTTCTGAGATATTTTATCAGGTGAATCTCCGTTCCTTGAGGTCCGAGATTATGGACTACAACCTCATCCAGTACATCTCTGATGAGAAACATGCCGGCGTCGGCTGGACGGGTTCCGCTAGATAAACCGCTTTTGTGTCGTATCAGTTCTTCAGGATCGAAGGGCAATCCTTTTTCTCTAATAATTATTCTGAGGCCGCCAGGAACACGTTCGCATGAAATAGTCAGTGTCTGTTGATCGCCTGGTTCAAAGATATCTTCAATTATGGTCAGGATTGCTTGAACAATTGCAGCCTGCAAGCTCGTCCGATCATGCTCGTCGAAGCCTATTTGATCCGACACTGAGCCAACATAAGCACCGGCTATGGGGGCATAGGACAAATCGTTAGGAATTATCAGCTGAGAATATTCACATCCGGTTTCCATTACTGCTCCAAACCACAGCTTAGCGCCTGTTACGTGAAAATTCCGCTCCTGGATTAGGAAAAACCATAGCAATTTATATTGAAACTATACAATACAATTGTTGAACTGCTAGTGCCGGGCGAATAGAGATGGAATCTTGAGGGACAAGTTTAAAAGCCTATACAAAATGAATTCGGTTAATGCGAATGGCTCACGAGCTTTGAAGTCTGTCTTGACAGTAGCCCGGGAGTGTAGACATATTATTTGTAGATGTTACTGAGGACCTATTAAATGTCTGCACTGCCTATTGTAGTCGTACCACATATTGCTTTGGGGGACAAAGCACAAGAAATCAAGAACATAGATCAGCGAATCTTGAGTTTGGCTCAAAGTATGGCTGATACTATGTACAAAGCGCCCGGCTTAGGACTGGCCGCAAATCAAATCGGTGAATTGGTCAGGCTTATAGTAGTGGATCTGGAGTACGCAGTACTCGGATCTTAAGGACAAAAGGAAGAATCCTCTCTTCATAATTAATCCTCAAATTTGTGAAAGAGAAGGCGAATCCGTTAGAGAAGAAGGCTGCTTAAGTGTGCCGGAATTCGGCATTGAGATTACCAGGGCCGACGCTGTCGAAGTGAAAGGAGTGGACTTAAACGGAAAACAAATAAGGCTGGCAGCCGATGGAATGTTAGCCCGGGTACTGCAACATGAAATAGATCATCTAAATGGAACTACCATCCTCGACCATGCATCTTCTCTGAAAAGAACCCTCTACCACAGAAAACTCAGGAAAAAAGGCAGGAGGAATAAGTGAACCTCAGGGTGGTCTTCATGGGCACTCCTGAGTTTTCTGTACCCACATTGGTGGCGTTGTACTCCGGTTTTCATGCCATAGGGGTGGTAACTCAGCCTGATAAGCCAAAAGGCAGGGGGCTGAGAATAGTACCCACTGCTGTAAAAAAGAAGGCGCTTGAATTAAATTTGCCTGTAATAGAGCCGCCTCGAATCGCTGATCCGGAGGTGTTGGAGGTCCTTGCCCAATGGAGACCGGATATCATAGTGGTCGCAGCTTATGGAAAGATCCTTCCGGAATCGATATTGCAGCTTCCTCCTAAGGGCTGTGTAAATCTCCATGCATCTCTTCTCCCACGCCATCGGGGAGCAGCTCCCATAAGCGGCGCAATACTTGCCGGAGATACCGTGACCGGCGTTTGTACCATTTTGATGGATAGTGGAATGGATACCGGAGATGTTCTTCTCAAGGAAGAAGTACTTATTAACGATCAAGACACCGCGGGGACATTGCACGATAAATTAATGGAACGAGGGGCCTCTTTAGTAGTCGATACTCTTCAAGCTATAACCGAAAAGACTATACGCCCCGTACCTCAAGACCATGCACTGGCTACCTACACCCGACTTGTCACAAAGGAAGATGGGATAATAGTTTGGGACAATAATGCGCAGTACCTCGGCCGATTGGTTAGAGCCATGAATCCATGGCCGGGTGCCTTTTTTAAATTGTCGGGCGAAAAGATAAGGGTATGGGAGGCCACTTCGGAAGCTGGACTAGGCGTGCCTGGAAAGGTCGCCTCATTGCGCGGAGACGGAATTCTTGTGGGAACCGGCAATGGAATGTTGCTCCTGCGTGAAGTTCAGGCTCCATCGAGGAATCGTGTTGCAGGAATAGAATTTGCCAGAGCGCGGGATATTAGAATAGGAGATGCTCTCAGATAAAAATGTACTTCTGAGTGGCTCCTACGCTCTCGGTGCCACTCGGATCGATACGTCCCTTGCGGACCTGGATTCCGGAGGATTCGGCGTCTCGGTCGCCTCAAATTTTAGAAACACATACTGGTAAGCTGTTTATCTGAAAAGCGATAGGCGCTTGCCTTAATCTAAAACATCTGTGACTGGAGAAAAAGATGAATCAGCTCAAGACCTTTTTACTTATGGCAGCTTTGGGAGCCCTGTTGGTCGCCATAGGAGGGTATATGGGAGGCAAGAATGGGGCTACACTTGCCCTAATAATTGCCTTCGTTATGAATATCGGAAGCTACTGGTTCAGTGACAAAGTCGTCCTCAGTATGTACCACGCGCAGGAAGTCACTGAATCAGAGGCCCCGGATCTCTTCCACCTGGTTAGTCAGCTGGTAACTAAAGCAGGTTTGCCTATGCCCAAGGTCTACATCATTCCTGATCCATCACCGAACGCCTTCGCTACAGGACGCAACCCAAGTCACGCCGCCGTCGCCGTAACAGAAGGTATATTGCAGCTGCTGACCTGGGAAGAGCTTGCTGGGGTTATCTCTCATGAATTATCACATGTTAAACATCGGGACATACTGATTCAGACAATCGCTTCGGTCTTTGGCGCTGCAATCACCTATCTGGCCCAGTTCGGCATGTTCTTTGGGGGCAGGGATGAAGAGGGTCGGGGATCATTCCTCGGTATGATTCTCATGGCAATTCTGGGGCCCATTGCCGCTATGATTATCCAAATGGCTATTTCTCGTTCCAGGGAATACATGGCCGACGCATCCGGCGCGGAAATTTGCGGGCAACCTTTGTGGTTAGCCGGCGCGCTCGACAAATTAAGACGCGGGGTTGAAGCGCAACCGATGGATGCCGCACCTGCCACGGAATCCATGTTTATTGTCAGCCCTTTTCTTGGCGGCACTATGGCAAAGCTTTTTGCTACACATCCGCCCATCGAGGAACGGATCGCGCGATTACAGCATATGGCCGGATATTAACGCGTTTCAATGATTTCGGGCTGTTGCCGATCAGATATGAGGATCGAACGACCAATGTGCGAAAAAAATTCTCAGTATGTTAAGGAACAAAAAACGAAAATGCGAAAAAACTTAGCGCGGATACTATTCATTAGACATGGGCTATTTGAGAACCTGACCTGATGTCAGTATGTTGGTTATCTGGCACAGTTGTTGCTCAACCTATTATCGAACAACGACTCCTAACCATACCCTCTTAGCAATCCTCCTCCTATGGGATTGCTTTTTTTTACCTGAAAGTCCCGCCTCGGGATTCGCTGTTTCGTCATTCCGGCGGAAGCCGGAATCCAGGAAAATTCTTCTGGACCCTGGCTTTCGCCGGGGTGACGGATACTGAAATCTCGCGCCAGGGCTTTCATGATCCGTTGTGACCAAATGATCATGATTGTTTGCATGATTATCCGATGAAAACAGCGCGCATAGTAGGGCTATTATTCCTCAGAACAAACTAGGCTATGGGTGAATTAGTCAGTCTTTTTCCCGGCTACAACCGTTATAATCCCGTAGTTCTGAATTATTTTTGAAAACTCAGCGACCAAAACCCCAAGGGTCATATCCGCGGCATCAAGGATCAGGTCCATCGGACCCACTGACCGAATAACTTCCGAAAGCCACCCGCGAAGATTCCCTCTAATCTGCCGATTTCTCAGGAGAGCGATAGATTTGTTGTCGTAACGGCTGCAGTGAGCACCGTTTTTCCACAGCTTGAAAAGGATCAACCTGAGTAGACCGAAAGGATAAGCACTATAAATATCGTTATTATGACGGATATCCAGCGTTTCCATTCCGGATTTGTGCAGATATTCGTCAATAGCGCGTGGACTGAAAAGCCATAAATGTCGAGGAATGTCTTCCGTACAGCTGCGCCTCATTCCCGGAGCTTTGAAATTCGGAACCACGAATATAAACTTTCCCATCCTTCTTGAGAAGCCGAACTACTTTTCGGAAAAATGCTGACGGCCGCCTCACATGCTCCAACAGTGCCCATGCCGTCAGTACGTCATAGCTTTCCCACGGCAAGTCCATTTCCAGGAAATCCCCGATTTTTATAGGCAGAAGATCGGGATTATCCCATGCCATCAGGTCCACCCCTTCAACAAACCATCCTTCTTGAGAAGCGCGGCTGATGAAGTCTCCTTGCCCGCACCCTATATCTAGCAGCCTTCCACCTGAAATATTCGGCAGGAGTTTCATCATCCTGCTATATAGTCGAGCGAAGGCTCTCTTATCCTTCAAATAATCGGGAGGATATAAAAACGGGATGCTTTCGACGGTCGGCATAGGGTTCACAAACGCCATCCCACAGCGGCACTCGACGAGATTATATTCCTTCCGCGTGACCGGATCCCACTTGGAGTACAAAAAAGTATGCTCTTCAGACCCGCACAAATCGCAACTTACGTATTCAGTGACAATGGAATTGCTGCTTTTCAAAAAATTCTCCAAGATAAGTATCGAGAATGAAATCTCGCGGACCTGATCAAAATTTTCACACCCAACAAGAGGGCTACCGTTCAAGATTTTTTTGAATTCTTACTTAATAAAGCTTGAGCATTATATATGAGTGGGGATACATTTTTCACCCAGTTGCTTGAGAAAAAGTTTTTGATAAGATTTGTTGCCTTTTCTGAACCATGTTAATAGGATTTCACGAGAACACTTAAGCATTCAGAGTGCCACGGGTAGATGAGGACTGGAATCCGGTTTGCACATTGCGGAGTAAAAGTAACGGGGTAGCGACAACTCGAATTTCTGGTGATCTTCTGAAAGACGAACGCGGGCCAGGAGACCAATCCCTGTAGTGGCGAGAAGTCGGCCGAAGGAGAGTAAGGATGGAACTCACCGAAGCTCTGGTAAACGATTCCAATGAGGACATCATCGAGATCACCTTCTCTGGGGATGAAGATGAATGGCGTGAAATAGCGGGTGCTCTTAAAGAGTCAGATTCCGATCTGGCAACAGAAATTGGTCTTAGAATACTGGAGGCTGTCCGAAACGCGGGCCGATAACGCGCTTATTCGAATTCAACTGTCAGTAAAAGCTCCTTACCGGCTACTACCAAAGCTTTACTGAAAAGATGTGAACGTACAGACGAAAATTGCATCATTGATAGACGAATGGTCTCTGCGCGATTGGGTTAATGAAACGCTATATGTCTTGAACAGGCATTGCAGATTTTAATTTTCCGAAAATCCTCGCCGCGTCATAGGAGCTTCTGACTAACGGACCGGCGACGACACACTCGATCCCAACTGAGATCGCCAGTTCACGTAAATCTTCGAATTCCTCAAGAGACACATATCGCTCAACAGGAACCTGCCTCTCAGTTGGGCGCAGATATTGTCCTATGGTTAGAACTTTACAACCTGTGGTTGCCAAGTCATTCATCAGCTCCTTTAATTCCGATGCGGTCTCGCCCAAACCTACCATAATTCCGGATTTGACAATTGCCTTCGGAGCTTGGGTGGAAAAAATCTCAAGAACTCTCAGCGACCGCGTATATGATGCGCTTGGTCTCAATAAAGGGTACAAGCGCCGAACCATCTCCAAATTGTGGCCAATAACGTCCGGTTCTGCATTTATGATCGTGTCTAGCGCGGCTGGGCGTCCCCGAAAATCCGGCACAAGCGTCTCAATACTGGTTTCTGGGACTATGCTTCGGATGGATTGAACAGTTTCGGCAAAAACTAATGCTCCACCATCCGACAAATCATCCCTCGTCACTGAAGTAATTACGGTATGACGGAGTTCCAACGATTCGACAGCTTCTGCTACGCGCTGAGGCTCGTCAGGATCCAGCGGTGCGGGAACACCGTGGGCAATCCCACAAAAGCTGCAATTTCTTGTACAGCGGTTGCCAAGTATAAGAAAAGTAGCGGTTCGTCGTTCAAAGCAATTGCCCTGGTTAGGACAGCGTGCTTCCTTGCATACAGTTGTAAGCCCCTTGTCATACGTACGTTGTCCCATAGCTTGAACTGCCGTAGCCGATGGAAGCTGAGAGCGAATCCATTTTGGTAGGAGAAAAGAATGCATAGCGCGCAGGTTAACCGGGACCGCTAATTGTATGAATAATTAACTAATGCCTAAAGTAGACCAATTTTTGGAAGCAAACTATTCAGAAATTGTTTAATGTTTTTCAAATAGTATTTAAATCTCGAATAATTTGTTAATCAAAAACGTTTATGTAGCTCAAAGTAAACATTTATGAAGGGCAGAAAAAATGAAGACCGCCTCCGGTTAGGTATCAAGGGGGGGGAGTCATGATACGAGTAGAAGACGGCCTTTCATGCCTAAAATACTCCCGGCCCATATAAAAGTCAACCCCCGCGGGAAAAAAAACGCGGGGGAGAAAGCGACTCCCTGGGCCTCCGATACCCACCGGCTCAGTTAAGCACCTTAATCAAAACCTGATCTTTGTCAAGGAGTAAATCTCGGGTAGAATTGGGGTAGCCTATATAGCCTTTATGCCGATAAAACGCTCATCTTGCCGGTGAAATGGTCCAGTCGGTGAGGGAAGCAAAAACTAGCTATATTAGAATAAATATATTTTCGCATGGCATTCAAATAAAAATCATTTTTCTCGACTGCGCATTGATAAAAATCACGCAAATTGAGTTGACATACATTGCATTCGCTATAGCATAAATTCGCCAGGAGGTCATCACGCATGCAGGCATCCTATATTGATTCGCAAGCAATTTCGCAGCAAGAAAGCCCTGAGTATGTGCGGTTATCTTTGGCTGCGGCAATGACATTAGGATTTGTTAAGGGATGGTTTTACCGCGGTGCCCGACTCGGTTGCATCAACCTCTTGATGACCTATGCCGACGGATGTAGAGCGAACTGCTCTTTCTGTGGTTTGGCGGCAGAGAAATACACGCTGCCCACCAGACGAAATTTTATTCGCGTCCCATGGAAAACATTCCGGACCCAAGAAGTGATAGACGCGATGGAGAGCGCGCCGGATTACGTCAGTCGCGTTTGCATTTCGATGATTACTCATCCGCGCGCCAAGAACGACGTGCTCAAACTTTGCCAGCAACTCTCGGATGCTACCGATAAATCCATTTCGCTTCTAATTGCTCCTACATTACTCAAGAAAGATGATCTGAAATTGATGAAGGATTCCGGAGCGGACCGCATCGGCGTTGCGATTGATGCGGCTACAAAAGAGATTTTCGGGCAACTTCGTGGAAAGGCCGTCCGCGGACCCCATCGATGGGATCAATATTGGAAAATTTATGGCGAAGCGCTTGATATATTCGGTGAGGGTATGGCCGGAGTTCATCTGATCTGCGGGTTGGGTGAAACAGAAAAAGAACTAGTGTCGAGTATTGCGAGGGCTCACTCAATGGGAGGATGCACTCACCTGTTTTCGTTTTTCCCCGAGACTGGGTCGCCGATGCAAAACCATCCTGCTCCACATATCGGAATCTATCGACGTATCCAGTTGGCCCGCTGGTTGATCGATAACGATCGCTGTAACCTAAAATCTATGGAATTCGATTCTCTGGAACGAATCATTTATTTCGGTCTCTCGGAGACAGAGCTTCAGGAAGTTATCATGACCGGAGTCCCGTTTGAAACTTCCGGCTGCCCTGGACCGAATGGCAAAGTAGCGTGTAACAGGCCTTATGGGAATGAGAAGCCCGGCACATTGATTAGAAATTTTCCGTTTGCGCCCGATAGTGGAGACCTGGAAAGGATCATCAGGGAATTGAGGGAGTACCAGGGGGTTCAGTAATCGAGATCAAAGCCGCCCAGGGAACTAAAACAGAACTAGTAACAGTCTATCTATTATTAAGGTTCGAATAAATTGATGCTTATCCCATTAGGATCTTTTAGAGAAGCGTATTTGACGCCATCTCTTTGAGCCTCGGTTTCCAAGAAGTTTAAGCCCTTAGTTTTCAGTTCCTTAACTGAAGCGTTCAGGTTCCCAACTCGAAAGCTCATACCGGACACTCCGCCAGCCAGAGGTCCCGGCCCGGAGAAGAGCATGTTATGACAAATCTCCAGTTTATATGGGGTGCCTTCCTTCTCCATACAAACTATATCAAGTCCCTTGCTGAACCCCTCCGACGTAGTGAAGCCCAGCTTTTTGTAAAATCCGATCGTTAGGTCCGGGTTGGATGTGGGAATAGGAATCGTAAGCGGATACTGTTCGATGGATGAACGGGTGAAATCTGAGGATTCAGCTTCGCTGTTGTGAGCGATCAATAAAGCGAAAACGACGAGAAATATAATTGAGCACGCAAATCCAAAAAACAATCGTGTAGCATGGCCCGCGGGCAACCTCATGCTTATCCAACCTCCTTACACTCTGCAAAAATCAAAAAAATAATATCCTTCTGTTACGAAGGCAGACATAACTATACACAAAATCTGAAATGAAAGCAAGGGTGAAGATGTATTTTCTTCAATTTAGTCGAGAAATGCAGCCAACGCCCTGAGCCTCAGTCTTATTCTGAGTCTCGTGTCGTCAAACCCCTTGCTCTCATGAAAATGAATTCCGTAACCTTTATAATTGCCACAATTCCTATTCTTAAGTCAAGGCAAAAATAACGGAATGCACTCTGAGACTAATGTTCCTTAGAATAATGATTGGAAAGTCCTATTCGGCAATTGCGACGAGCGAATATATTCAATGGCTCTCGTGAGGGAATAGTCCGTATCCAAGCGTTCTGCAGCTAACGGATCCACTGTTCCTTCTTGGGGATTATCATCCGGGGTCTCCAATTTCACACTAGGTTCGAGACCTTTTCCTTCGATATCCTCTCCATCAGCCGTGTAGTAATGAGCTGTCGTGAGACGCAATGCCGAACCTTTGCCTAGTGGAAACACTGCTTGAACCGAGGCTTTGCCGAACGTGCGCTTTCCCATCAGAACAACTCCGGGTTTATCTTTCAGCGCGCCAGCCAAAATTTCGGAAGCGCTGGCGGTACCGTTATTTATTAAAACGACAATGGGTACCCTTGGGACCAATGATCGTGAATTGGATCTGAATTCCCGATTAAACTGTTGATTATGACCACGCAACGAAGTTATCACTCCGGATGAAACAAATAATTCTGCAACTTGTATGGCTTGGTCGAAAAGCCCTCCAGGATTATCTCGTAAATCCAAAACCAAACCTTTTAGAGGGCTGCCATTTTGTGCAATCATCAGTTTCAAAGCCTGCTGCGTGTCGGCATAAGTGGTCTCTTGAAAATTTACTAATCGCAAATATCCGATCCCCTCTGCCGGCATTCCGTATCTAACAGGCGGGACTACGATTTCCTTACGTCGTAATCGAATATGTCGGATTCTATCCGATTTGGGATCTTTAAGAGTGAAGGCGATTATGGAGCCAGCGGGGCCTCGGACCTTGGCTAATACTTCACTCAAAGGCAATCCCTGAACAGATTGGCCATCGATCTCCAGGACGATTTCTCCCGGTGTTATTCCTGCCTTGTGGGCAGGAGACCCTTCAAATGGAGAAACCACAACATAATTCCCTTCCCGCGATGCCACTACCAATCCGACTCCACCGAATTTTCCTGAGGTGCTGATCTTAATCTCCTTGAGCATGGCTTCATCCAGCAGCCCCGTATTTGGATCAAGCTGCCTTAATATTAGCTTTAGAGCAATTTCGAAGAGAAGCTCTTGCCTAATATTGCACCGCGCCGCTATAGATCGAATCGATTGCCCGAAACACCTCTCCCGCTCTTCGGAACATTCCGCGATATTGGGAATCTCCTCCACGCAATGAGGCAAGAGAGTCATTGTCATCCTTTTCAACGGGAAATCAAACAGAAGGGTGTCCGGTATCTCATTGACATAATTACGCCTTAGCAGATGAATTGCATAATCGAAGAGTTGAGAACCGGTGGTCGAATACTTTTTAACGGTTCCGGACGGGATTGGGTCGGATCGTGAAATCTGCGTCTCATCCTGTGAGCTAATTTCATTATCACCAAAAGTCCGATGACTTTGCCGGACAATACTGGTTTCCCAAGGTTATTGCCAGAATAGCCGTAAATGCGATCAACACCCATCTGGTATGCAAGCGCGGTCTCGGAACAACACGCTTTACCATAAGCCACTCCTAAGGATTTAAACGAAAAACCGTTCCTCCGTCGGCCGAATTTGTAGCCGCATGAGACGAATCATATCAGGGTCTCAGTAAAGGAGGAATAGGCTGTCTTCGCGAAATAGTCGTCAAAAAAATACTTCTGTATTTCATCTGCTGTGGTCCGGACCTTGGAAAGACAGAGAACACTGTACATGCTTGAATTTTATGAGAAGTCGGAAGCCTTACGTTTCACACGTTCTGCAAGGGATCTCTTGTGTGACACGGAAGCCGGGCCGGGCATGGCTTTAAATGTCTTTGAATCTCGGCCATAACTAGTTAGTGAACTCCGCAATTAGGACTGATTTCGTATTTTCAGTAATCGGACCTGCGGAACCGCGGCGAATTCCGGCTATCCATAAGATCTCATCATCTTTTAACAGAAGCTGAAGTTGCTGACGCTTCAATCGAGGAATTTTCAAATCGATTAACACCTTTTTCAGTTTCCTGGTTCCTCCGGGGCCCCAGGGTCGAAAACGATCTCCGGGTCTTGGACTACGCAGAAGGAGTGGAAAGGAGATCAAATCTGCGTCAAAGAAAACTTTTCCTGGACTATTTCTCTCGATCTGCAAATTTCGTTCTCTCGGGAGAACATTGAGTTCTATTGTCCCCCCCGATTTCCGCATAGAGATCTTTCCCGGGCCCGATATCGGAGTGATTTCCGATTGTGACAATTCAATTTCTTTATGGCGGGAGATCAGTATACGATCATATTCTCTTACCAGTTTAATACCCTCGGGAAGATCCAGCACGGAGGAAGGGTTGTTGCTGCGCACCAGCCGAGATATTGATTCCAAATGAGCTTGACGCCATCTGATTTCAACTCCGAAGAACTCCTGAAGCGCTCGCAAAAATACACGCGCAATGAGCACCCCAGGAACGCCTCGCAATGCGGAGATATTTACAGCCAAAGATCCGTGCCTGATCATAAACGGCAGCAGCGTATATTTTGAGTGTTTCTTCTTCTAAGAAATCATCTTCAAGTTTTATCAACTCCATGGTTCGCTTCAGCGGTATTCCAAAATTAGGAAAACGCCTCCTTACCAGGGGTATTACCCGATTTCTGATGAAATTCCGGTCAGTGTCAGTGCTGCAAGTTTGTTTCGTCTATCCGGTAGGCAATCCCCTCTTTTTCCAGAAAATCAAGAATCTCGGATCTGCCGCAATTTATCAAAGGTCGGATAATTCTTCCCCTCACAGGTGGAATTCCCCTCAGTCCTTTGATAGATGACCCGCGAAATATTCTTAAGAAAAAGGTCTCAACCTCGTCATCTCGGTGGTGACCGGTAGCCACGATATCTGCGCCAAAATGTTTTCTCACCTCATCCAAGAAATCATAACGTGCGCGGCGGCCGGCTTCTTCAATGCTTATGTTTAGTCTTTCTAGCAAGATTTCGAACATCAACTGATTTGAGCTCAAATTCTATTCCGAGCCCCTTAGCCATTTCTGCGACAAATTCCGCGTCGAGCCCGGATTCGGGACGCAAACCATGGTCCAAATGTGCGGCGGTGATCCTAAAACCGAGATCTCCCTTCAAGAGATTTAAAACGTGCAGCAGAGCTGTTGAGTCTGGACCGCCCGAGACCCCTACGACCACGCCTGTCCCGCTGACGATCATCCTATATTCTTCTATGGTTTTTCTGATATTTGAGAGTAAATGATTTTCCATTTGGGCCGATTTCATTGGTCATCCCGATCACGGGTTGTCAAAAAAATTATCAAAATTGAAATCTGCAAACATCTTTTCTTGATATGTCTTTAATAACATTTTAAGTTTAAATTAAGACGTTTTCCAACTTTGGGGCCATTAAAATAGAAGGGGGTCCAATCAAATGATACCTAAAAAAATACTTTTCTGTACCGATTTCTCAGATAACTCCCGACCCGCGCTGGAATACGCTGTAGATTACGCAAAAGTATTTGGCGCTGAACTGATGGTCCTACATATCATTAATTCTTCCCAAATCGGGTACCCGTCCCTGGAAGAAGGGGTTCCTGTGGACATAAGATCCGCGCTTGACAGTATTCAGCAGTCAGTTTCCAAAGCACTTGAGCTCATCACAAAGGAGTGCTCAGAGATCGCGCAAAGTAAGTACACACACGCGTGTCGGAAGTCCAGCTTACGAGATAGCCAGATTCGCGGATGAAAATTCAGCAGGTCTCATAGTGATGGGCACTCATGGATGGACCGGGTTCAAACATCTTATCATGGGGAGCACAGCGGAAAACGTGGTGAGAACGGCCGACTGCCCCGTTCTGACGGTGAGATCAGCCCGCAAATCCTGATATTAGAGCGATATCCTTTCTCGCAATTCTTTCATCAAACCCCATCAAGCTTTCAAGGGCAACCGGAACAGACGGATAGCATTTGCCGTTGTCACTCTTGAAATTTCTTCAACAGAGACTTTCCTGATTTCAGCCACTTTTCGTGCAGTATGCACAATAAAAGCCGGCTCATTATTTTTTCCTCTCAGCGGCTCCGGCGCCAGGAATGGGGCATCGGTTTCCAGTAATATTCTATGCTCCGGAACAGTGCTGAGAATCGTCCTAAGCGTATCGTTTTTCTTGTATGTGACAGTCCCTGGAATTGAGATATAAAAGCCCAGCTCCAGTGCGCGATCAGCATCTTTTTGATCGCCGGAAAAACAATGGATAACACCGCCGGCGTTAAATGGAGCTGCTTTTTCAAGCATGTTCAGACCTTCCTCATACGCGTTCCGAAGGTGAATGACAACCGGTTTCGAGAGTTTTTTCGCAAGTTCCAATTGATCTGCAAAGACGGTTGTCTGAACCGATCGTGGTGACAAATTTCGGAAAAAATCCAAACCAATCTCGCCGTACGCGACTACCTTGGGATGCTTTGACAATTTTTCCATGATTGTAAACGTGCCTTCATGGACGTCCTTGGCATTATGCGGATGCACGCCCATGGACACGAAAACTCTCTCAAAGCGATCCGCGATCTCCAGCGCCTTTTCCGCGTCCGAAATATGTGTTCCTACAGTGATAACGGCGATAATTCCGGCTTCTGTCGCCCTTTCCAGCACTCCAACTGAATCCTGGACCAGCGGTTCCAACTCAAGGTGCGCGTGTGAATCAATAAGGCTTTTGGTCATTATTTCTTCCGAAGGGGAATGTCCGGGGAATGCGACATCCTACATGGATATACGAAGCTCAAGTCCGGCGATGTAATGATTGGAATTGAGACGGCTGATCGATCTATTCCTAACGGGCTAGTGGACGTACTTCCCAGGTTCATGAAAATTGGGCTGGGACATGACGCCTCTCATGATCTCAGGCTCTATAATGCTCATTCTAGTCTGGTCATCGATTTTGCTTTCGATGAATGAAACTAAATGTTCAAAGTCTCTTTTTGTAATTACAGGAAAATGGTCTGCGGGATCCGAAAGAACATAATCCAATGCGGTAAAATTCCCGGTGTGGGGATCCACCTCACCTGAAATCTGAATTACTTCAACATTGTCACCGGCTGTGCTCCGGCCTACTATAGCTAATCCCCGAGAGCGCGAGAAGTACAATATTGCCAATTTGTAGACGCCCGGCGACTGAAACAACTCAAAGGGATTCATAATGGCCCCCATTTAAAACAGGCAGCTCAAAACACCCTACGGTTTTTTGCTTAATTTTTCACAAATCTAACAAGGGCTCGATACGATGTCAAGGCAGCTTATTTTCGGCGTCTTGAGCTTCGAGCTGATTTCTTATATTTTGTAAATTATACGAAAATTGTTCCGCCCGCATTTAGCGGTTTCCTTACTAAAGATATTCCATTATAACCATATTCGGCGAATCTGCCGGATGGAGGCCTTAATGAAAGAAGTCATCTTTGGCCGATGGGGCAAAACTCTTCGAGATCATCGCACATTAGACACTGAAATAGAGAGCAAAGTTGATGGGCAGTTCCCATCAGCAGAAGCATTCCCGGAGGATCTGGTTGCTCTTATGAGCGGCAAAGGCTTCCTTCAGTTCGAAAAAAAGTTCAATTTTGTTCCAATGATACGAGAGTACATCAACCGCATTCAGACGAGCTACTGTTGTGGAAAATGCATCACGGGAATTAAGGGATCAAAGTTATTGCTCCTCACTCTCGATAAGCTCATTCGCGGCGACGGAGAAGAATCTGACCTGAATTTGCTGAGTAATATGGCCGATATACTGAATGATGCTGCAAAATGTTCCGTGTGCCAGAGCGCGGGAGAGTTGTTGCGCGAGGGCTTGGTCAAATTTCATGAAGACTTTTTGGAAGCTTGCAGGTCCGGCGTGAAGCAGGATGGGATTCGTTATTTGGGCAATATTTCCGCCCCTTGCATGAATACCTGTCCTTGTCATATCAACATTCCTTCGTATGTGGAGATGCTTCTGGAACTTCGTTACGATGAGTCGCTTAAGATCATTAGAGAGGAAATGCCTTTACCTGGCGTAACGGGGCGTGTCTGCCCGGCTCCATGCGAAAAAGCGTGCAGTGTAGCCAATATGGGAGATGTGGCAATTCCAATAAAAACACTGAAGCGAGTTGCTGCTGATTATGAGTTGACGCACCAGCTTCAAGCATCCATTGAAAAGGTTCCGCTGGATCAATCACCGGTAGCCGTGATAGGAGCCGGCCCGGCCGGGTTATCTGCGGCCTACTACTTGAACCGATTAGGCCATCCTGTGACTATTTTTGAAAACCTTGAAGTCTCGGGCGGAATGGTCGCCGTAGGTATACCGCCATATAGGCAACCTCGAGCGAGTTTTAAAAAGAGAGATAAATATAATCCAAGATCTTGGCGTCACTCTTAAAGAAGGAGCATCTCTGGGCAAAGATTTTCGAATACAGGACCTTTTTGACCAAGGCTTCAAAGCTGTTTTTCTCGGAATAGGATCTCACAAATCATTACCTATGGGGTTGAAACGAGAGGACGAAGGGCTACTAGGAGTCTTCAAAGGCGGCATAGATTTCTTGCGCGAGGTTAATCTGGATCATGATGTAACCGTGGGTGACCATGTAGTGATTGTAGGTGGAGGGAATACAGCAATAGACTGCTCCAGAGCAAGCTTGCGAATGGGAGCTTCTCGGGTCAGTGTAGTTTATCGACGTTCTGAAACCGAAATGCCTGCTGATCCAGAAGAAGTGGAAGATGCTCGGGAAGAAGGAGTAGAATTTCATTTTCTGACCCAACCAGTCGAGATACTTGCTGAGAATGGGAGCATGACCGGGCTCAGATGCATCCGTATGGAGTTGGGGGAACCTGATTGGTCCGGTCGACGACGACCTGTTCCCGTCGAAGGGTCCGAATTTGACTTGATCGCGGATACCCTGATTCCGGCAATAGGCCAAAAAACGAATTTGGGTTTCATCAATCCGGAAGACGGAATTGAAATTACTCGTCATGAAACGATAAAAACAGACCCGGATACTATGATGACGACCAGGGCGGGAGTCTTTGCAGCCGGGGACGCTGTTAGCGGGCCGTTAACAGTGGTGCATGGCATAGCCGGGGGGAAAATGGCCGCAAGAATGATTCACCAATATATAACCACCGGCAAGTGTATGCCGTCTGAGGGTCAATGGATTCAGAAGCTTATAGCTAATATAGAGAAGGATCATGGAGTTCTTGTAACGGCTAGAACACCTAGTCGTTCGGGTGGCAAGCGCCCGCAGCGAAAATTGGATGTGAACGAGAGAATAACCAATTTCCGGGAGGTTGATTCCGGATTTACCCAGCGAAGTTCGTTTATTGAAGCCAGTCGCTGTCTGCGCTGTTTTCACTTGGTTTTGGCGGCTGTCAAGGAAACGAGGTCGAATCAAAGTGACATGTAAGCTCGTCCTGCTGACTACTGAAGATTATCAGCAAATCTGTCAACAACCTTCTTTTGTTATTAAGGAGTAAAGGTCGGATAATGCCCCAAATTATAGTCAATGGTATTGAGATTTCGGCTGCGGAAGGAATGACCGTACTGGAAGCGGCGAAACAGGCTGGTATTTGGATACCCACTCTTTGTTATCATCCCAAGATCAGTCCCTCCGATTCTTGCCGGATGTGCGTGGTCGAGGTAGATGGTGTAAGTCGTCCGGTGACATCCTGCAACACAATAGTGGCGGAAGGCATGCAAGTGAGGACGGACACCCCTGCCCTTAGACGCATTCGGGACCAGGTGATGAAGTTGGTCCTTATGGACCATCCGCTGGAGTGCCCAACTTGTCCTGCCGCCGGTGAATGCGAAATCCAAAATCTGACGTACCGGTTGAACATCTATGGTTCTGAGTACCCTGTAGAAAAACGCAGTCTGCCTGTTGTACGCGACTGGCCTCTAATAGAATATAATCCAAACCTATGCATAACCTGCCTTAGATGCGTAAAGGTATGCCATGAAGTCATAGGAGCAAGCGCTCTGGCTTTGAAAGATGTCGGTTACGAAGCCAGGATCGATACTGCGGATGGAGGGAAACTTAATTGCGACTTCTGCGGGGAATGTGTGGAAGCTTGCCCTTCGGGCGCTATGGCCACCAAAGTGTCCAAACGTTGGGCCAGATCATGGCAGCTGAGAAAAACCTCCACAATCTGCCCTCTGTGTTCTGCGGGTTGCAGAATGGAAATGAATGTCAAAGATAATAGCATCTTCCGGATAACGACAGATATTGATAGCCATAATAAAGGATCTTTATGCGTTGGAGGTCGTTTCGCTTACGATCTTATTGAGCACGAAGATCGTCTATTGACGCCTCTGCTTAAGAGATGGAGACGAGCTTAAGCCTGCTTCCTGGGAAGATGCTATTGCCTTTGCCGCGGGAAAGCTCAAAAAGATAATTGATACTTCAGGCCCCGAGAGCGTCGCCGGATTAATTTCCCCCAGACTAACAAATGAAGATTGCTATGCGTTCCAAAAGTTTTTGCGTGGCGTCGTCGGCACAAACAACATTGACAGTGAGGCGCGTTTCAGCTTCCTTCGGGTTCAACGTGCACTCGAGTTGACCTGTGGAGTACATGGCGCTAACGGCACGCTTGAAGAGTTGCTTGAAAGCTCGGCATTACTCGTCATTGGTATTGACCCGCTGGAGGAGACTCCGGCTCTCGCATGGAAAATCAAGGCCGCGGCCCGTCGCTATGACAGCAATGTCATAGTGGCCAATTCACGTGAGAACTAGCCTCGACCGATTCGCCAGGATTCGGCTGCCGATCCGTCCTTATGCAGAAAGTGATCTTCTTCTTGGAATAATGAAGATCATTCTGGATCTGGAACTTTGGGATACAAAATTTGTACGGGATCAAACAACGAACTTCCTTTCACTCAAAAAGCTGCTTGATAAGATTTCGCTTAAAGGCATCTTGAGAAGAACCGGAGTTGCCCAAGAAGCGTTGGAGGAAACGGCCCGAATTTTCGCGGAAGCGTCGAGCGCAGCCATTATTTTTGGCGGCGATGTTATCCTTCAGGAAGATGGCCTGCAATGCATTATGAACATCGTGAACCTGGCGCTGCTAACTGGCAATATTGGATCTGCCAAAACAGGAATTTATCCGATATTCGAGAAAGGGAACATTGTTGGGCTTTGCGATATGGGGAATATGCCGGAATACCTCCCTGGATATCAGGATACGGCCAGAGTGAGAGATCTTTTTCGCCGCGTGTGGGACACCGACCTCCCTTACGGTCGTGGCAAAACAGTGACCGAGATGGCTCGGGGCCTCGAGACGGGAGAAGTGAAAGCACTATTTATTGCCGGCGCGGACCCTTTGACGGACTATCCTCATTCCGGCCGGTATGCGTCGGCTTTTGAAAAAGCTGAACTGTTGATCGTACAGGATATTTTCTTAAGCCCTACTGCGCGGAAAGCCCATTGTGTATTCCCGGCCGCATCCTTTGCAGAAAAGGACGGCACGATGACAAACATTGAACACCGCATCCAGAAGCTGAACCAAGTAATACAGCCCTTAGGCGAATCCAGACCGGACTGGAGCATTTTTGAGGACATAGCAAAGGCGATGGGCCGTTCAATGGGATATTTCAAGGCAGAGGATATATTCCAGGACATAACAGCGACAATACCATTTTACAAAGGCTTGAGATTGACCGATCTTCCTTCGGACGGAAGCATTAGGCATCCATTTTCACCGGAAACGGGACCGGTCAGAAGCGGTAAGCCATACTCTTTCGCCCCGATCAGAACGACAGAAGGTCCTGAACCGGCCGATGCTGCGGAGTATCCTTTCGAGATGATGGCGGGCCGGTCTATGTTTCATTTCGGCTCTGTTACCACTCGTTCAAAGAATCTACTTGACCTTTGTCCGAAAGGATATATTGAAATTAGCCGGAAAGATGCAGAACAATTGGGTCTGATTGATGGCGAACCATTGGAAGTATCGTCTCCGAATGGTTCATTTATCGGGCCCGCCAAAATATCTGAGGAAATTTCCACCGGCATGATTTTCGTGCCGTCCAATTTTCCCGATATGGCCGTATATAAACTATTTAGAGAGAATACGACGGTATGCCGAGTTAAGTTGAACCGACCGGGCTAGAAGGTCACGTGATCGATGATAAAAATTTCCAACTGAATCAGCTTGCAATTCCGAGCAACCCCAAGTAACTGTGGTATCTTTGGATAAAATCTCGATCTAATTCAGTTGAGACAGCGAACCAACTTTGCGGCTTTCTTATTATTGATGCCTGAGGCATTTAGTTTACATACATTGAAATACAAGGAGGTTGTAATGAATTCCCGCAGTAGACCTAAGACCGCCGTTCTGGTCATTGATGATGAGCAGATAGTTCATGACAGTGTGCGGAGAATTCTCGAGCAAGAAGGCTATTTAGTCGATGGGGCATTCCGTGTGGATCAAGCCCTCGAGAAATTGGCAAAACAGCCGTACGACCTTGTGCTAACGGATTTAATGATGCCTGATCGTAGTGGCATGGAAGTGGTGGAAACCGTTGCCCGTGATCATCCAAACGCGGGCTTGGTGATGTTCACAGGTTTCGCCACTGTGGATTCCGCTGTGCAGTCCATGAAACTCGGCGCGTTGGACTATCTTCCCAAGCCCTTTACACCTGACGAACTGTTGACAGTTCTTGAAAGGGCACTTGACAAAACTCTGAAATTCAGGCGGGACCGGGAGATAGAGGAGACTTATGGTGAGGCGGAGAAAGCCTTGAGATCAAGTCTGGATTTGAAGGAGATCCTTAGCCTCATTTGCTCGAGTGTCGTGCGTTTGTTCTCCGCCAAAGGCAGTGCGGTTATACTGCAAGGGAAAAATCAAGTTTTGGAAATAGCTGCGTCATGCGGTTTGAGCGAAACTTATCTTACGAAAGGGATTTTGGACAGCTCGAAGAGCATGTCGGAAGTTCTTAAATCAGGAAAATCTGTCTTCATTGACGAATCGGGATTTAATACAAACCTGTGTTATCCGGAGGAGGCTCGTAAAGAAGGCATTGCTTCGATCACATCAGTGCCGTTGAAAATTGACGACGCGGTTCTGGGTTTTCTCAGGATTTATCAAGCGGAAACACGCAAATTAGAAAATGAAGAAATGGATCTGCTTGCGAAATTCGCTGAACAAGCGGCTCGAGCCCTGGAAAACGCCATGTCATACGAAAAAGTCCGCGGAGATATACAGGCCATGAAAAAATACATTCCTGGGCCGGTTGCTCGTAAAATGGAGCAGTTCGAAAAGAAAGATTGATTTAAATAAGTAAACGGATTTGCAATAACCGCCTTTGCTCGTATCTGAACAGTTAAGATGGCCTATGAAGAGACTCATCTTGAAGCGAACAGATTAGAGTGGCGCATGACTACGCAAGGCCTGCATTCATTATCACAGAAGTATTCTCGCCAGGAGTAAGAAAAGATGGAGCAAAAAAA
Source organism: uncultured delta proteobacterium (assembly GCA_963843165.1). Taxonomy (GTDB): domain Bacteria; phylum Desulfobacterota; class Desulfomonilia; order Desulfomonilales; family Desulfomonilaceae; genus DATJPW01. The sequence goes on from CAWJJL010000042.1 coordinate 165,673, forward strand.
CGGAAAAATTCTGGTGCTGGATGACGAGCAAATAGTCTTGGACAGTATTACACGAATTTTAGAGGGAGAGAAATACGAAGTTAAGACCTGCCGTAGCGGCAACCAAGCAATGGACGCTCTGAAGGCCGGCGGATATGATGTTTTGATCACCGATTTGAAAATGCCGGGCATGGACGGAATCCAGGCCATGGAAGCTCTAGCGGAGATTGATCCGGATTTATCCATGATCATGGTTACCGCATACTCAACAGTCGATTCAGCTGTAAAAGCTATGAAACTGGGTGCTGCTGGATTACATAAGAAAACCTTTCACCCCCGACCAACTTGTTTCACTGGTCGACAAAGTCATGGATGATCGAAAAGCTCGTTTCGAGCGTCGGTATAGAGAAGACACTTTCGAGGAAGTCAAAAAGTCCATTTCGTCAACTCTCAATCTAAAACAGGTATTGGATCTTATCGTTCAGGGCGTGGTTAAAGTAATGAAGGTGAAAGGAAGCTCACTGAGTCTCTTAGACACAAAGCGTGAGAAATTGCGCATTTTTGCTTCCGATGGACTGAGCCGCAATTACGTTGAAAAAGGACCGCTCGATTCCTCAAAGAGTATTGGGGCGACAGTCTTGGACGGAAAACATGCCTGGATCGAAGATGCTACGACTGACCTCCGGATACAATATCCTGAAGAAGCTAGGCGAGAGCAAATTGCCTCAATTCTAAGCGTCCCTCTAATGGTTCGGAACAAGGTGATCGGTGCCCTTCGAGTTTACACTACAGAGCGGAGAGAGTTTTCGGACGAAGAAATCAAATTCCTTTACGGATTTGCTGAACAGGTTGCCTTGGCTATTGAGAATGCCCGATCATATGAGGATGTAAAAGACGAGTATGAGGCATTGCGAGACGATTTATGGGACTATTTGGACAAGGATGGCTGGCTTTGATGAATAGTTGAACATAGATACACGACTTTGGACACCAACTCCGAGTCCTATCCCGTGCAAAACGTGAACAGAGAACTCCATCGTTGATGTATTAAATAGGTCAACCGCAAGTATGAGCTTGCATATTTTATTTGATTGGTTTGATGGAAGCCATCCTGATCAGTCCGATTGCTTCCGTATAATCGCGGTATTTTTTGACCTGGACGCAGACTTTCTCAGGAATTGATCAAATGCCCGAGGAGGACATCGAAAAAGCCCAACCTGAAAAGCTACATCCGATTGTTCGTAGGAAGCCGGATTGGCTCGAAACCGGCCTGGCGTGGATCGAGAGGTTGTTGCCGGCGTTTCTTAAACCCCGCACAGGCTTCCTGTTTTCCATAAAGAATAGGATCCTGATAGCTACGCTTTCGATTGTTGTCGGCAGCGTATTTTTCATTGGCATAATTTTACAACTGACTGTCTTTCCCAAACTTAGTGAAGACCCCTCCCTCATACTAAATCTAAAAATTATTCACTTCGTCGTCAGTGCAGTAGTCATAGCCGTAAGCTTTCTTTTTATTGAACTGATTTCTAAGAAAATAACTCAACCTCTCATGGAGCTTATCAAAAGGGCTGATCAAATAAGTCGGGAGGCTGGTGGTCCCTTGCGTGCCACCGAATCAACGCAATTGCACAAGGACGCTTCTGTTCCATACAATTCACTGAAAGCTTCAAATGAAATTGATCATTTGACTTCGTCGTTCAACAGAATGATCGCTCATCTCAAGGCCTCAGAGACGCACCTTCGCGAATCGCAGGAAAAATACCGGTTTCTTTTTGATAATGGTCCTTTCCCGATATTTGTTTTGGATGCGGAGAACATGAGAATTGTAGACATAAACGCTCGGGCCGAAGAGGAGTATAGATACTCTAGAGAACAACTTCTCCGGATGAGCTTTATGGATCTGGGACCGGAGCGCCATCGTGAATTCACGACCGGATTACTTAAAGAATTAGCACCAATCGAGCAGATGATAATTCCGGCGGAAGGCACTCTGTATCCTGTGCTTTTGCAAAAACGTCGCGATGGATCGACGTTGAAAGTGAATTTCCATGCTCGTCTGAGCCGGTATCGAGATAAACCCGCTATAATTGCAGCAGTTTGGGATGTAACCGAAAAACTCGAAAAACATGCCATGTTAATACAGGCCGGTAAAATGGCCACAGTAGGTCAAATGGCTACAGGCGTTGCACATGAATTGAACCAGCCTCTGAATGTCCTCAGGCTTGGCTGTGATTACTTGGTAAAAAAGACGAAAAGCGGACAGACCCTGTCTCTTGAAAACCTTGTGGAGGTGACCGCTGAATTCAAGTCCAGCATCGAGCGGGCGTCAAGAATTATAAATCATCTTAGGGAATTCGGTCGCAAAAGCGATGAAACCATGATGTCCATGGATATCAATGTTCCGATCCAAAGCGTTTTTTCCTTGCTAGGAACTCAGCTGAGCGCAAGAGACATCCGTTGTGATCTCGACCTTGCGGAAAACCTGCCTTCGATCTTTGGAGACGCTAATCGTCTTGAACAGGTTTTTATTAATTTGGTTCTGAACGCCAGGGATGCCATCCTGGGAAAAGAAAAGGACTTACACGCAGAAGATAAAACCAAACCCAAAATAATTAGAATCGCTTCCTTCCTGGATGATCAACATGTAATAGTTACCGTTTCTGATACCGGGCCAGGCGTTCCGGACGCTTTAAGATTAAAGGTCTTTGAGCCCTTTTTTACTACTAAGGAAAGCGGAGAAGGGACCGGTCTTGGGCTCTCTATAAGCTATGGTATTATAAAAGAACATCGAGGCACGATAGAGGTACAAACAGCGCAGGAAGGGGGAGCATTATTCCGAGTTGCTTTTCCTGCGATGAAAAGGGAGACCAATGATGGCAAAAGTACTCGTGGTGGATGACGAAGAAAGCATCCGGAATATGATGAGGATGACGCTTGAACTGGATGGCCACCAGATTCTCTTGGCCGAAGATGGTCCTACCGGGCTGAAGTTATTTGAGAAAGAATCTCCGGATGTCGTTTTCTTGGACGTCAGGCTCCCCGGCATGGATGGAATAGAGGTGCTTACGCGTATCAAAGCTTTGGACCCGGATTCTGAAGTTATAATCGTCACAGGCCACGGTGATATGCAAATGGCGGTCGAATGCCTCAGGCGGGAAGCCTCCAATTTTCTCACCAAACCCCTCGGGGAAGAACTCCTCTCGATTTCTTTAAAACGATCTCTGGAAAAAGTGGCTCTCAAGAAAAAGTTAAAACAGTATACGACTAATCTCGAAACCCTGGTTCGAGAAGCCAATGTCGAACTGGAACAGGCCTATCAATTCAGGGAAAATTTGATCGAGAACTCACCTGACGCTATTGTCAGTGTCCGTAGGGACGGATCTATTGTTATTTTCAACTCGGCCGCGGAAAAAATGACCGGATATAATAAATCCGAAGTTTTGGGCAAAATGAACATCGTGGCACTTTACCGGCCGGGTGAAGCTAGGCTGGTAATGAAGGATTTAAGGTCCAAAAAATTTGGGGGGAGTGGGATTCTGCAAAAACGAGAAATGGTCCTTCTGGACAACAAAGCGAATCAGATTCCTGTGTACCTTTCCGCCGCAATACTGTACCAGGCTGGTCAAGAAGCAGGCTCAGTGGGAATTTTTACCGACTTACGCGAAATGAAAAAATTGGAAAAAAAGCTCCTCCGTACACTTCTACTTAGAGACAATCTCATTGAAAACTCTCCCAGCGCTACAATATACGTTCGGAAAGGTGGTGAAATCGCTATCTTCAATACCGCGGCGGAAAGGCTTACCGGATACAAGAAAGAAGATGTTGTTGGAAGCATGAATATTCGCAGCCTTTATAATCCCGGCGAAGCGGAACAAATTATGAAGGAGATGAGATCCCCCGAGTACGGTGGACCGGGCATTCGCCAAAGAAGAGAAATGGTTATCCTGGACAAAGATGGGAATGAGATTCCGGTTGGTCTTTATGGAGCGCTTCTTTATGAAGACGGCAAGGAAGTCGGCTCAGTGGGAATAATTACCGACCAAAGGGAGCGAAAAGCCTTGGAGCGACAGCTATTGCGTTCGGAAAAACTGGCCTCATTGGGAAAACTCGCTGCAGGCATAGCCCATGAAATTAATCAGCCCCTGACAGGGGTCCTCACATTCGCTCATCTTCTCAAAAGAAAATTTCAAAACGACGAACCAACTCGCAAGGATTTGGAAGTCATAGTCAGAGAGACAACCCGAATTAGAGGCATAGTTCAGGGAGTTCTCGACTTCGCGCGAGAAACCCATATGCAAAAGGAACCCAGGCGTATAGAGCAAATGTCTGGATCAAACTCTGGAAATCATAATCCATCAACAAAAGTTCTTCGGGATAAACTTAAGTAAGGAATACGATGACTCGGTCCCTGAGGTGGTGATAGATTCCAATCTCATGGAACAGGTGTTCATGAATATAATTCTGAATGCGGTCGATTCCATGAAGGGTTCCGGAACCCTCACCGTTAAGACGCGAAAAGCTTATAACTGGGTTGAAGTTGACTTTATCGATTCCGGGTATGGTATACCCGAACAGATTTTGGATAAGATTTTCGACCCATTCTTCACTACCAAAGATTCCACCGAGGGGACGGGAATGGGACTGGGGCTTGCTGTCAGCTATGGAATAGTAAAGAATCATAATGGGGATATCTCGGTGACAAGTAGACCTGGATTGGGAACCACATTCACAGTCCGGTTGCCCCTGGACGGGGCTGATTCTTAAATATCGACCAACCGTATTCCTAATTGGCTGGCTCTTGAAACATTGACAGCAATTGGAGCATGGGGTAATTTTTGGCTTGTGCGCCCGTAGCTCAGTAGGATAGAGCGCAACACTCCGGATGTTGAGGTCGTACGTTCGAATCGTATCGGGCGCA
>CAWJJL010000043.1:0-12134 GCA_963843165.1 uncultured delta proteobacterium
GTAATGTACAAGAAAAGAAGGTACTACTGGTCGATGATGTGGCAACTACCGGATCGACTATAGCCGAGGCGACGAAAACACTTCTGAAGGCCGGCGCCTCCCGGGTAGACGCTCTTGTCTTGGCTCTCCGAACAGCAGATTTCTTTAATCCGGATAAGCTAGCCACCAATAAACAAGGAGACGGATCATGGCATTGATGACACCCGACCAATTTGAAGAGAGTCTCAAGGATATCCACCCGAGGGTTTTTATGAATGGAAAGCTCATTGAGAACGTGCTTGAAAACCCTGTTACCAGAACGGTTGTGGAATCTAATAAAGCAAGTTACGCTTGGGCACTGGATGACAGGTACAAGGACATAATGACATGCTCCTCTTCTCTTATCGGGGAACGCATCAATCGCTACACCAATATTTCCTCAAGTATCAATGATCTTGATGCCAAGGCCAAGGCAGGCACTTTCACAGCAGAGATGCTTGGGACCTGCATTTACCGTTGTGTCGGCTGTGACGCTTTCCACGCGCTCGCTGCGACCACGTGGGAAATGGATCAGAAGCTCAACACTACCTATTATCCACGCTTCATCGAATATCTGAAGATGGTCCAGAAAAAGGATCTTTCCTGCGCAGGGGCTCTGACCGAGCCCAGAGGCAGCCGAAAGAAGAAGACTCTGGATTGGCCCGATCCTTACCTCTCCTTGAAGGTTGTGGACAGGAACAATGACGGAATCGTTGTCAGGGGTGCCAAAATCAATATTAGCGGCGCCTTTGCCTCTCACGAACTGGTGGTGTTACCGCAATCGGCTCACGGCGAAGGTGAAGAAGATTACGCAGTGGCTTTTGCGATCCCGGTGGATACAAAGGGCATAACTTACATTTGCCAGTATTCATCCTACTCAGCGGAAAGAGAGCAGGCCGACGATATCTATGAATTGGGGAACCCTTTATTCGGCCAGAGGGAAACCTCAATGGTAGTCTTCGATGACGTATTTGTGCCCTGGGAAAGGGTATTTCACTGCGGAGAGGCTCAGTATTCCGGCAAGATCGTCACCCGCTTTGCTCGGACGCATCGCATGACCTGCGGCGGCACGTGTAAGGTGGGCTTCATGAATCAAATCATCGGCGCGTGCAAGCTCATACAAGAATACAAAGGTCTGGAAAAAGTCCCGCACATAAATGAACAGATCTGCGAAATGGTTGTCCTGAGAGAGACCTGCCGGGCATGTGGGATGGCGTCAGCGCAACTGGGGAGCGAAGATCCGGTGGGTTCAGGCGTTTTTCTGCCGGATGAGATCATGGGCAATGTGGCCAAGCTCAATATTTGCAATGCATTCTGGCGGACAATGGCATTGGCTGGAGACATAGGCGGCGGTTTAGTGGTGACCCTGCCCTCTTTGAAGGAATTGAAGAATCCGGAAACCGGGCCATACGTGGAGGAATTCTTCAGTTTTGGCTCAGACGAACCCACAGAAAATATATTAAAAGTTCACAAATTGCTCCAGCACTGGACTGCAGGTATGCACGGGGTCGGGACATGGCATGGCGCGGGTCCTGTCGCTGCGCAAAAAATCATGCTCCAAAGGATTGTCAATTTCGATCATGAAAAGAATCTCGTCAAACAGACTCTGAAGCTGAAGGACAAGGATTCAGGTCAATAGAAAAGTTCCGCTATACCAATTCTGTTAAATAAAAACAGATCGACCGGCATGAAGGTGGTCGCCACCGTCTGATCGTATACTCCGGGATACCTCGGATCAATGCGGCATGTCTGGTATCAAAAAATTGACCTCCAACGTTTTCGCTGCACATATTGTTCTCTCTTCTGAATCTTTCATTTCTCAATCTCTGATCGGTCTGGGAGCAATGTATTCCCGAAGAAACCTGTAAGCTCTCTAGCAATGTGAGATACTTTGCGATTTCACAAAACTTATTGATTAGTGAATTGGTAAAGTATAAAATGTCGCTGATCTAGAATATTCTCCATAGTGAACAGTTAGCATGAAGCCAACTAACAACCGTCAGGGCGAAGCAAAAGACCAAAAGTCCAGCCTGAAGAGCACGCGGCCTGACGGCCTTGAGATCTCGGTGGATGAAGCTAAGAAGCTTATTCTGAGCGACAGCAGAGTAATCCTCCTGGATGTTCGAAGCGACGGAGAGATGTGCCTGGGCCACATCAAAGGCGCACGATTTATATCACCGAACCGCGTCATAAAAGAGGCCGACGAATTGCTCCGAGACAAAGACGCTTCGATTCTCATCTACTGTTCCTCGGGCGATCGTTCGAAAAAAGTCGCTCAGAAGTTGACGACAAAAGGTTTCCCAAAGGCTCGCTCTATTGCAGGCGGTTTCAATGCGTGGCTGAAGAATGGCCGCGAAATGGTGGTCGGCAGCCAATTTACAGCTCAGCAGCTTGACCGTTACAGCAGGAACATGCTCCTCAGCGAGATCGGCGAAGAAGGCCAAATCAAGCTGATGAACGCCAAGGTCCTCATGGTCGGGGCCGGAGGACTAGCTTCCTCTGCGGGGCTTTATCTGGCCGCCTGCGGCGTGGGCACGATTGGCATTGTGGATTTCGACCGAGTGGAACTCTCCAATCTCAACAGACAGGTGATTCACGGAACGGATGATGTAGGCGAACTAAAGGTTGATTCGGCAAAATCCGCAATTGAGCGAATCAATCCGAACGTGCACGTGATACCTTTTCGCACACGGCTGGAGCCTGAAAATGCCCTGCAGGTCATTTCCGATTTCGACGTTGTAATGGACGCCACCGATAATTTAGAGACCAAGTTTCTACTCAATGATGCCTGCTTTTTTGCGGATAAGCCCTATGTGTTTGGCGGAGCTGTAGGATTCGACGGTCAGGCAGGCGTTTTTTGGCCGAAAGTTGACGGACCTTGCTTGAGGTGTCTTTTCCCCAAACCACCTCCTGCGCATCTCGCGCCGACCTGAAGTCAAATCGGAGTCCTCGGGGTTGTGCCGGGGCAGATCGGCTTGGTTCAAGCCACAGAAGTGATAAAACTCATTCTAGGAATAGGCACGCTCACTGATCGGCAGGTTCTATGTTTATAGCGCCTTAAGCCTGAATACCAGGGTTCTGGAAACCGGGAAGGACCCGGATTGCCCACTTTGCGGGAATCATCCGCGGATCACGAGTCTTGCCAATAGTTTTGATTTTGAAAACAAAGGCGAAGAATAGAGCCAGATGGAGCAGAAACTGTTCGATGACGAGTTACACGACTTTTTAATAAACATTTGAGGCAGGAGAAACCGCATGGCAAACACAGAAGACAAATCGATCCATATCGGAAAAGTGGAAAAAGAGATCCACCAAAAGATTACTTTGACGCTATGTGACAGAGAAACTGAAGAGAGGAGATCCTTTACTCTGGAGGAAGCAAAGACATGGGACTGGCGTAATCCGGAAATGTGGAGGATGATCGGTGGCTGGCAGATCGCCAGCTATGCCAGCCTGCTCCATGTTCTCAATCTAAAAATAGAGAGCGGCTACAAAGAGGTTGAGATCATTGTAGCGCCACGTTTCACAATGCTTTCCGGTGGATGAAGCAAGTATATTTCTAAGATCGTCTTTAGGCCTTTTCGGCTGGTTACCTAAATAATCCGTCTACTTCGGTTTTTTTTCGGACAGGCTTGAGAAATTGTACACCGCAGCCAAAGCATTAAACGGACTGACTTGTGCGCCGTACTGAGAAATCGGGTAACGTATACCTTTCTTGTAGAGTGTTTCCAGGTTCTTTAGTATCCGGCTGCATTCCTCTGCCGGCAACCCGATTGCGAGTTCATCGTCAGCCGTGTGCCCGAAACGTCGTTCACCGTAACAGGGTATGGAAAGAGCCGGCGTGCGATCCACAAAACATCGGCCGATCACGTCCGAGCATGAAGATTCCCCAACGGAATAGAAAACCAGCCGTTCATACTTGTCGTATTGGATCGCGTTTATCATCAGGGACATCTGTGCGGGATTACCGTAAATCAATACAATGTCCGGCACAAAAGGATCGTAAGCTGTGGGCGCAAGAATGGCAGCTTTATATTTTCCGCAAGGAATTCGCTGAATTACTGATTCGCACAGAGCCGCATCCTCTTTCTTTTCAAGCCAGACCGTGCTTCGCATAGTCCCGTCAGTAATAAAATCCGGAAGTTCGGAGAGACCTAAGACCGCGGCGCAACCTGGGGTGACTAAATCGTCAGCGGTTATGCCGATGGTCCAATCAAACGTTCGGACTATAGTGATCATTTGACACAGAGATAGTTTCTCCTGGGGACGCCGGATCCATTTGTTTCCGGAGAACTCCGCGGAATCCTCGAGCATCTTCAATCCGACCGGAAACGTTTTCAGTCGCAAGTAATGTTCGACAGCTCGCGTCCAAGCGGACCATTGAATATTTTCGGGCTTCATATTTGTTTCCCTGGATTTTTTGATTATGGGAGTCCCCAAAAATAATCGCGAAAAAGAAAACGATTTGGTGGCGACGTCCCGCGCAGAACGTGGGATTGCCTGTCATGTCTTGGTAGGATGGGCATCTTGTCCGTCCCACTTAATAGACGGGCTGGAAGCCGGTCCTACCCGGATTACCGGCTGGAAGCCTATCCTACCACTCTGCATCACGCTCCGATCCTTATTGGTTATGGGCACAAAACTTTTGAGAACAACTGTACCTGTAATGAAGTCAAGGCATGGTTCTCTACGTGCCGCAGCCCTCTATTTTCTACGTTCGAGCTTGAAACGGCCGCAGCGGAGAGCCGAGACGAGTCCTCGTTCATCTGTTATCACGTCTTCGAAGACTGTCACGCACGATCCGACTGCAGTAGTGGAGTGTGCATCGCTGCCTCCGAATTTGACGCATCCGAGTGCCTCCGCGACCTGCAGAGCCAAATCATTTTCCTGGCGTGTGGACATGCTATTGCACACTTCCAATCCATGAACGTGTGAAAAAGTCGGATTGCTCATGGCTTCGTCAAGATTCATCGGAAGTTCCCCAAACCCAAACACGAGAAATCGTCTAAATGGATGAGCGGCAATCGCTAAACCCCCAACAGCTTCCACTTTCGATTTGAGGAAAGCCGGCGCCAACGGATACAGCGGTTTGTCTGCGATGTCAGGCCAACCGGATTTCCCAGAGCGGTCTGCTTTCTCGGAGGTCCACATCTGCCTTGGTTCTTGTTCCAGGCCGAAAGCCAGTATATCTCCACCAGTTGTGGTAATCTCCATGCCGCAAAGGATTGTTATGCCATGTTTGCGAGCCAGAGATTCCATGTCGCGTTTATTCCATAGCCTATTGTGCTCGGTAATACATACCCCGTCGAGCCCAGCCTCTTTCGCGGCCAAGGCCATTTGATCGGGTGTCATGTTGCTGCAACCGGAATAGGCTGTAGTGTGTATATGCAAATCAAAATACGTCGGCATTATTAATTGGAACCTATTGAAGCCTCAAATATCCCTTCAAGTTTGGATATCGTGAATAGAACTGATCAATAAGTGCTCCAGCATCAATGTCCGGGTCCTTTTCTTTTGCTGAAATGAATTCACGGGTGAACTCCGCTCTAACCAGATTTCGGCAACATTCGATCATCAAGGTAGCCATATGACGGCAGCCCTTTCGACCCAGTTCCTTCTTAATCTTCCCATCGAGATCCAAACCAAGCTTCCAGCCTGCGGCTTGTGCAAATACGCTTTCGGCCAGACGACATCGAGCGGTAGTAAAACGTTTCATCCTGGTCTGCAATGCTTCAATCGTCAGGGTTGGCCAATGAACAGCTAATTCAATTGCCATGGCGTACAGTTCATCTTCCAAAATTCCGCTCACCACCCGGCGATCTTCGCCCTGCTTCTGCACCCCGATTGATATAGTTCTTGAATAAGCCAGCATGTTTTCCTGTTTCCGTATTGCCTTCCAGCGGAGTTTCAAATCATTTTGAGCTTGCCTTTTCGTGGAGACCGGAAAATGCCGCACAACTGTCTTTCAGTCTCGGGTTTTGTGCCATCAACTCGACCATATCGCCACCAATTACCCAGTCGTTCAGAGAGATCTGCGAATCTTTTTTCTCGAGGTCTAGAGCCACTCCTCCAGCCTTCGCCGCCTTTCTAAGTTCCGGCACGGTCAGAGCATTGATAAGCATCTCCATTGCTTCAAGCGTAAGATCAGCGAGACGATTCGAACCGGACGAACCTTCGAAGATACTCCGGACGATCTGGGTCATTCCCGGGCCGATTCTGATGCCGACCAAACTCTCAGCAGAGATCGTTAAATCCGTTGCCAGTCTCAAAACATCCCGCCTGACCGTCAGATCTGCTCGCAGTATGTCAAGGGTTGGAAATCGCACATCCAGCACGACTTGGGCCGAAAAAAGATTATCGTCATATCGGGTAGTCACTTGCCATAACCCGGGCTCAAACTCTTCCACAGTGGTCAAACTGTTTGATTGAAAATCCAGGAACAAATCGACCTCACCTATTGGTAGTAAAATGGCTGCTAGAGATCAGCAAATGATGAGAGTTCAAAAAATAGCATAAGACTCTAGTACAATCCAGCCGGAATCCATGATCGACTGCTAACCGGTAGAGGCTTTTGTGCCGGATAGCGTCGATTTCAGTAGGACCGGCATCTTGCCGGTCCTTGCTTGTAACTGAGACGCCGATACCTGCACATGACCGGCAAGATGCCGGTCCTACTCTGGAGGTTCCTTATCGTCCACGCACCAAGCCGATTCGATCGGTTGGCTCAAAATCCAAATAATTTGCGAGCATTTTCTCCGAATACCGCTTCTTGCTCGGATTGGCTGTATCCGGCCTCCTCCAATAGGCTGCAAATAACAGGAATCTCTCTGGCGTGCTCAAACCATGGCCAATCAGTTCCGAAAAGAATATGGTTTGGTCCGTGTATTTTCAGAAGATCGACAAATTGGTCTCTGGTTAGGGTATGTGCTGCGTTCGAGGTATCCAGATAAAGATTGGCCATCGGAATAAGGTGACGAAGTAACTCCTGGAAATCGGCCGCCAAACCGCCCATGTGCGAGCCTACGAAATTTATGTCTGGATGCCGCAAGACTATTTCGGCTAATTTGGAGGGGATCGTCACGTGCTCATGATCTGCGCCGAAGTGGAGGTCTGCCCGGGTAAAGGTATCAAGAACAACTGCAGGGCGTATTCTGCGGTCAGATCCTGATTTTTCAAGCCTGGAGAGCATGCTTTCGACTTCCGGAGAGACGAGATCAAAACGCTGCGAAAAGCTCGATAATTTGAACCCGATAATCCCAAGATCAAGAACGCGACTGATCTCATCTGAGAGGCCGTTCATAATTGGGTGCAGCGTGGCCAATGATCTCAGTTGAGGTGATTTTGAAGCAATTTTGAAATGTCGGTCATTTTCCACCCGTACCTTGTTCGGTGCCGCGGTAGGGAGCAACACACAAATATCGATTTTGTTTCTTACTGCGGAACTCTCAAGCACTTTCGGATCAAGACAATGGCTGGCGTACGCTACATTGAGTTTTAGCAGCTCGACCAATGCCGATTTCGATGAGACATTCTTGACAATTTGGTTCGTGAAGATATGACAATGGCTATCAATAAGCATAATTTAGTCGGATCCAGGATTCTCCTATAAGACAGAAAATACATGATTTCGGCTAATCGTAAAACACATTTTAGCATTTGTCCGGTTTCAGTGGTAATCTGCTGGATGCTGCCCGACGAAAGGTGAAACCAGTTGAAATGCCCCAAATGCCAGTTTGAGCAATCCGACGCAAATACTGAATGCGCACGTTGTGGGGTGATTTTTGCCAAGCTGGGTCTTCAGCCATCGAGAGATCTTTATGAACCCGGCACAGCCCCTGGGGAGCCCTCCCCTTTTCAGCCTAAAGTCATCCTCGGCCCCGATAAAAGACAATCCACCAGCAGATCTGTCACTCCAGCGGTCGCTGCAGGAGTGCTCGTCGGCAATGAGTTGGCTGAGGAGTATCTCGTACAAGAAAAAATCGAATCGGAGATTGAAGGGCCTCCCGAACCCCTGCGCATGCATAAAGAAGACTGGATAGTTCTCGCTGTCGGTCTTGGAATCGCGACGATTGTCTTTGCTGTGCCTTTATTGAAGCATATTTTCGGAACTTTGATGATTCTCATTCATGAAATGGGTCATATGATCTTCGGTTGGATTTTGGGTTATCCTTCGGTGCCCGCTTTCGATCTGACGTACGGGGGTGGCATCACGCTGCATACTGATCGATCTACGCTCCTTTTGATGGTCATTTATTCTCTTTTGGTTTTTCTCTTATTTTATTTTCGTAAAAATATCGGGGCTGTAATTTTCTTGCTGACGATCATGCTGGTTCATCTAGTATTGACATTTACTCGTCTAAACGAGGTCCTGATCCTGTTCATGGGGCATGGAACAGAGTTGCTGATCGCCGGGATTTTTTTCTATAGGGCGTTGAGCGGAGCCGCTGTGGTCCACTCCATCGAAAGGCCACTTTATGCGGCCATCGCTTTCTTTATAATATTTTCAGACCTCGTCTTCGGTTACCAGCTTGTGACGAGTCCCTTTGCCAGGGCCGAATACGCTGATGCCAAGGGGGGCGGCCATTGGATGGATTTCAGCCGGATTGCGATCGATCATTTGCACGTCAACTTAACCGCGGTCGCATCCGTCTTTTTAATTTGCTGCTTGATAGCGCTGCCTTTGGGATTTCTGGCTTTTCGATATCAGGAGTATCTTCGTGAAGGGCTCAAGCGGCTCGTGGCACGAGAACCTGAAAATCCCGCCGACCAATGATGGGCAATTGCGAAGTTCGTTGCTATCGTGGGCCTTCAGGCAATCAAATATTGCACTAGAATATTAATCCCGATGGCTATGAGAACCAATCCTCCCAGTTGTTCAGCTCGTTTCCCCAGATATACTCCTGTCTTAAGTCCCACTCTGGTGCCGATATATGTCATAATGAGCGCGACCAGCCCTATTATCAATGCAGGCACTGGGATCGCCAAATCCAACAGACCAAACGAAACCCCCACTGCGAGAGCATCGATGCTGGTGGCCACTGAAAGACCTACAAGACTCCAGCCTCTTGTAGGATCATAGTCCCGGACGCGATCCTCCGGATGACGAGATTGTCGAATCATGTTAAGGCCCAATCCCACAAGCAGTATGAAAGCCACCCAGTAATTTATGCCCGAGATAAATGTGCCAAGGGCCTCCCCTCCAAACCATCCCAATAATGTCATCAAAGATTGAAAGAGCCCAAAGTGCCATGTTAGGCGAAAAGTGTGCCTTCGCGTAAACCGCTGAAGGCCGGCCGCAACAATCGCTGCCACGGCAAAAGCGTCCATTCCCAAGGCTAGAGCTGTCCCAAAAAGTGTTATAAGATCCACAACTTGAAATCCAATCGCACAATAATAATTCAATCAGGTTAACAGTCCGTCTTGCCATCCGTCAACGAAGCAACTGATAAGTAATTATGCATTTACGGTCCGTCTTGTCGTCAAATACGAAATACTGATATAAATTATTTTCGTAGGAGCAATTATGCAAAGCCACGATCACTCGAACGAGCACTTATCGGATAGCCAAAACAGGATTGCCATAGCCTTTTTTATCACGAGCCTGTTTATGGTGGCGGAAGTCATCGGCGGCATAGTATTCAATTCTCTGGCGCTATTGGCCGATGCCGGGCATATGATATCCGACATAACCGCTTTAGGGCTCTCATGGGTTGCTATAAGAATCGGCAAGCGTGTTCCGACCGACAGGCATACTTTTGGTTTCAAGAGATCCGAAATCTTAGCAGCCTGGCTCAATGGACTGGTGCTTTGGCTCATTGTTGCATTAATTTTTTTTGAGGCGGGGCACCGGCTCTTTAATCCTGAGCCCGTCCAGGGCCTGGGGATGCTGATTGTGGCTGGATTGGGATTGGGCGTAAACTTGTTAATGGCTTGGCTTCTGTTTGAAAACAGGCGAGAAAATCTTAATATGAAGGCGGCTTTCATTCATGTCGTCTCGGATGCTTTGGGTTCAGTGGGTGCTATCCTGGGCGCGCTGATAATTCTCGGCACGAGTCTATTTTGGGTGGACCCGCTGATCAGCATCTTTATCGGCCTGCTTATTCTTTATTCTTCATGGGGATTAATAAAAGAATCAACACAGATTCTCATGGAAGGAGTGCCCGCTGGTCTGGAGATAAGTGAAATTGAAAGGACAGTCCTTCAGCATGACGGTATCTGTTGTGTGTACGATCTTCACGTCTGGAGTATAGCCGGAGAACGGCCGGCCCTTAGCGCTCATGTGGTGCTGGCTGAAGCTGAGCACGTAGATAGAAACCAAGTTTTAATGGATTTGAGCAACACCTTGAAATCCAAGTTCAACATAGAACATTCAACCATTCAGATCGAGACAGGCCATGAGATGAGACCCGATGCAGAATGTCTCTCTTGCCGGCCCGGCACTTCGTGCGCCACATTTCACTAACATCAATGCCGCAATCTGAAACAAATTCGCAGTTGAACAGTGGTGCAACCGGGGACAGCCCGGTAACCGGTGTTGCTCCGCTGATCTCAATGAAACATGACCCGTCCGTGATCTGGATGATCATTGCGCTCATCGCGGTTTTTGTCTGGCGTATTTTCTTCACCTTTTCAGCCAATCTGATCCCGGACGAATGCAGCTATTGGGTGTGGTCAAGACGATTGGATTGGTCATATTTTGATAATTCCGGAATGGTGGCATACCTGATCAGGTTGTCCACAACTCTTTTTGGTTACAGCAGCCCGTTTACCGTCAGATTGCCCTTTCTGATTCTGTCGGCATTAACCACGTTTTTCATTTATGAAACCGGCAGACTGCTCTTTGAAAGTCGATCAAAAGCCATACTTTCAGCGCTAGTCCTAAATCTAACCCCTGCCGCTCTCCTCGGAGGCTCCACAGCGGTGCATGATAACGCGCTACTTTTCTTCTGGGTTTTGACACTTTGGACTGCGGCACGATTTGTGCGGTCCGGCAAGGACAATTTGTTTTATTTTATGGGAATTTCGGTCGGGTTGGCGATTCAAAGTAAATATACAGGGATTCTAGCTCTTACCGTTCTTTTCTTGTTTCTTATTTGGTGCAAAGATTACCGCGACCGCCTGTTAAGGAAAGAGCCCTGGTTGGGCCTTGCTATTGCCCTGGTTTTGACACTCCCCATCATATGGTGGAATTTTCGCCATGAATGGGCTTCATTTCATCATATTCTTTTCATTGGGTCAGGTTCAGAATCGCTGTCGAAGCGCATAACTGATGGATTGGGTTATCACTTAGCCCAATTTCTGCTCATATCACCCCTGATATATTTCGCGTTGCTCGTTGGTTGCGGGTCGTCGCTCATGAAAAACATCTTCAAACCCGATCCGCGTGAGGCGCTTCTTCTATGTTTCGGTCTGCCTCTCGTAATGTTCGGTGTTCAAGCATTCCGCGGTCACGTTGAGGCGAACTGGGCTTTCATGGGGTATGCTTCAGCTGTAATTCTCGCACCTCACATAATTTCAAAAGAGCGGACCGAAAACACCGGCCGCGTATGGACATGGTTTGGCGAGCGCTTCATGAAATGGGCGATTATTTTGACGATTGTCCCTGTACTCGTAGTACTTGTTCATGCGTGGGCTGGCCTTTTGCCTGCTGCAGTTGAAAAACGCATCGCCAAAGAAGACAGAGTAATTTGGGAGACGCGAGGTTGGGAAGGCTTAGGCAGACATGTAGCTGAGTTAATGAAGCCCAATGATGTCATCGCCGCGGACAGTTACCAGTTGTGCGCATTGCTGGAATTCAATATCCCGGGACAACCGAATGTCAGGTATCTCGCTCCGTGGAAAAGACCAACTCAATTCGATGTTTGGGAACCCTCTTTTGACAATCTCAAGGGCCGTGACATACTATTCGTATCGCCTCCCATTTCCTTGCCGTCTTCCAACGAGCGTACAACAATCTATGAAAATTTTGCTCAAATCGAACCGTTACCTGTCTATGAAGTGAAATATCACGGAACCGGAATACGAACGATCTATGTCTATCGCGGACTCTCTTTTGACCCGTCCCGTCCCCGCAACCTCGGCCCAAGATCTTTGCTCTACAAAGAATATTGAGGAAA
>CAWJJL010000044.1:0-18733 GCA_963843165.1 uncultured delta proteobacterium
ATTGTAAGAGACGGCTTGCTGAATGAGAGTGAAAACAAAGATCTCCTTGTTGAGTCCGTTTTGGCTTCCTACATTACTTATCTGTCTGCCGTACGCGATGAAGGACCGCTTCGGACTGCGAATGACATACTTCCCATAAGCTTTGATCGCATGCTTAAGAAACGTGCTGTACAGTAGAGCAAGGAGAATTCTCACTGGACGTCTGATTGAAGAAAGATTTCGCTATAAAATTATTGAAGTGAATTTTCGGCCACACGGGTATGGTGTTACTCCTCCGCTGAACGTATTGGACGACAATGATCTCCGTACTCTGCGTGGAAAACCGCTCATCAATTGGAATTCTTGGAATATAAGAGTCCATTTATTCTAGGGCATCATTTGGATTTGATCGAGAGAAAACTCTATGGCGATATACGAACATTGAGCAACATGGGTGTAACTGGAATAAGCAAGTCCACGGCGCTAAATTGGCCGGGGGTTCCCTTTTCTGCCGATTGGTTCCAATATCTGCCTCCGGACATTATCAACGACCTTGCCCTTTGGCACCAAAGGTATCTGGACGAATATTTCGCCCTGGTGCGTATCAACTTTCCGACGCTTTGGCAGAAGTTTCCGTTGGCTGGCAGAATGCCTCTTAAATGCTTTATTTGGATAACCGATACGTCAAAAGGTCCAATGCTCTGTTTCGCGAAATGCCAAAACGCATCCGTCAAGAATAATCAGGTGATTTCATGCCAATCAGATCAAATTTCTCTAAACCGGGAAAACTTCGAAATAACTTATGACGGACAGCGTTACAAATTCTTTGAATTAATCGAGACTGCTCTATTTGTGCTCACCTTTCCAGGTGCGATCGTATATCCCAAATATTACATGCCTTTCAAAATAGATACCGCGCTCACTCCTTTGAGAAGGCTCGTTTATGAGGATGTAAGGAGTGATCTTAAAGAGACGTCCCTCGATTTCGCAATATCTCTTGGTGCCGCCCCTTATTTAATGCCGGGGTTGTTCACCAATCTACCGTGAGAGTAAGTGGGCAGCGAAGTTCCTGAACACAATTCAAAGCATCTTAGGTCCGCTCTTGAACGGCCTTTTTGCTTTGACTCTTAGACAAAGGTTGAAGCGGTAATTCCCATTACAAATGGGTATGACTCAAATTGAATGATGATTAAAGATGACCCGAGAGATTAAAAGAATTCCGACAATTTCGGCGATCTGGGAAACTAATGCGGGGAAAAGGGGACATTCTTCTTTTTGTTCACTGTTTGCTGGCTTCTCGACCGGCTTTTATGGTAACATGGTACTATGCCAAGAACCGCACGAGCTTCCATCGGAAGGATTTGCTACCACGTTTTGAACCGCGGCAACGCGCTGCAGGATGTGTTTCACGACGATGACGACCACCAGCGGTTCATCGAACTTATCCAAGATGCCTGTGCACGCGTGCCGATGCGGGTCCTGGCTTGGTGTTTGATGTCGAACCACTTCCACCTGGTGGTCTGGCCCCACGCTGATGGTGAGCTGAGTCGGTGGATGCAGTGGCTGCTTACATCTCACGTTCGGCGCTACCACAGCAGGTACCACTCGAGCGGACACGTTTGGCAGGGCAGGTTCAAGGCCTTTCCGATCCAACAAGACCAGCACCTCTTGACGGTGATCCGATACGTAGAACGAAATCCGCTGCGCGCCGGGCTGGTCGGTCGAGCCGAGCAGTGGCCGTGGTCTTCCCTGGCTGGGCTGGGCCAATCAATGGTCCCGTCGTTGCTGCATCCGGGTCCGCTTCCTCGATCGGATGATTGGCTCAATTGGGTCAATCAGCCGCAGGACGAGGCTGAACTCGCAGCACTGCGGACCAGCATCGAGCGCGGGGCTCCATTCGGAAGTGAACGTTGGCAGAAGAAAACCGCGCGCCACATGGACCTGAAATTCACGCTACGACCCCGCGGACGCCCACGAACCGAGGCAAAAAAGTAGAATGTCCCCTTTTCCCCCTTATCTGAATTAAATCCGAAGAGGATTCATCTGGAAACTATAAAGGCGAGCCTTGTCAATCTGGAGATGCGCGAGTGGAAACGAATAGTCTTCTAGAAATTATAAAAAAACTTCAGACACATCGGCAGGAATCGAAGACTGTAGATGCAAAGCGAGAGCTCGTCCTTCAAGAAAACGGTGACAAAGCCGAATTTGTAAAAGATGTCATTGCCATGGGGAACAATGGAGAAGAAAGTTACCTGGTCATTGGCCTGGAAGACGGGACATTTACACCTGTAGGGCCTGTAAATCGTCATTACAGCAAAAATGATCTGAACCAGATCCTTGCTGGCAAAATTGATCCGCCGCTAGTTGTCGATTGCCGAGAGCTTAAAATGGAAGGGAATGAGTACACAGTCATCAAAATATTCGGCCGTGATCCGCCTTACCTAGTTGCCCGCGATCTCATCCATAACAAACACGATCGAAAGAAAGTCAGAATCTACAAGGGTACGATCTATGTCCGGCATGCAGATAGGACCGAGGGGATCAGTAGATCAGAATTAAATGAGTTCTTCAGAAGCGAGTTGAGAAGAGCATACGAAGCCGAGACGGACCGCGCTTTGGAACTTGCTTTGAATCAGCCTAGATTTTGGGAATACTTTCTCACAGCTGAATTATTGCAAAGTAAGGCAGCGCGAGTTAGGCGGGATTTTACCGACATGGAGAAGGGACTCGTTTACGAGAGATCTGTTCCGATGAAAGGCGCTGAGTTCATGAATTGGATAAACGTCCGATTTAAGGATCTGGCCAATATAATAACTTTATTGCAAGCTGCTATCACGGGACCGGTGCAGTCCTCATGGGGCAAACCTGGTGAACCTGGAGATCCATTAGAGATTAAACGTGCCGTTGAGCAAGTAATCCGTGGGTGCGATGAACTCCTAAAATGGGAAATTGAATTGCGTTCAGTTGTTCCGCCTAAACCATTTATACCGTTGAAGCAAATGATGGCAGGTTGCACGGCGCAGGTTTTAAATCGAATAGAGGATATACCTGACAGAATACTAGAACCGATTCTACAGCGCAAACCCGAAGGAAAATATGTCATAGATCTCGGTTTCGAACCCCCACCGAATATTGCTCAAGTAGTGGCTGAAATAGAGCGGCTCACGAATAACCCAGACGAATGGATGCATCACTGGCCATAAGGCAAAGGGCAGGCCGACTGAGCACGCGTGCGGCGGACGGGCTGACGGACTGATCTATAAGAATACGAATACTCGAACTGGGTTGGACCCTCGAAGAAGCCCGCAAAACAAGTCAGAACGATAAAATCAAAAAGAACACGAAAAAGATGATGCCCAGGACTAATCATCTCAAGGCCGCTAAAACTTCAATTGAAGTTTCAATGGTTTGACTGTAAAAGAAGGAGCAATTTTAAACAAGGAATTAAAGTTTCAGATGTCATCGGAGACCTTGAATGAAAATAACATATACTGACGAACGGAATTCAAAAGACGGCAGGACTCCTCGACCGCGAGACTGGAATACTCAGTTTAAAATAGAAGTTTTCGAGTACCGGTTCAAAAACTGGACATTGGATATGGCCGACCTCTTGAAGGGCGACCACCGAAGCAATTATGCCCGGCTGAGTATCGTAATCAGCTATTTTGAAATGATAGGGCTGTATTTGGCAGGAGCTACTTCCGATTTAATTAGAACCATCCATCGTATAGACCCTACACGAAGTATCTCCTATACCAAAATCCATGCGGGAACGAGCACAGATATGTTCAAGAAAGGGATCGAGGCCGTCGCTGACACAGTCGGATGGAACAAGGATGACTTGGACGAGGCCTCCACAAACTTATATTCGGCTCTCAGATGCGGTTTGTATCACGGCGGATTAGCGCGACATGGCATATGGGTAGGGCAAAATCCAATCGGCAAGCCATTCCGTATAGACAAACCGGATGTCATTGTTGATCCAAACCAGCTCATTGAAGGAGTAAGGAAGCACTTCAGTCAATATGTAGATGACCTGAAGAGAATGAGTGTAGCCGTGAAGGGAACGACATTGAATGACAACGAGCTGACACGGTTCGAGCGACGCTTTGACATCGAAGTTGTGGACAAACTGGAAGAGATATATCAAAAATGGCATCCATGAGCACAGAGAATCTACATGTCTGGCCGCACAGTTATTCCATAACAGCCGCACGGATGAAAGAACATCAAACGTCGCGGAAAATCCTCAATGATCTTTGTGTCAATTTTGTGCCAATCGGTTGTGCTTCGTTATGATTTGTGATGCTGTTGGGAACGGTCGGCCTGGGTTAAGTGGTTGTTTTTATTGTATCAGTAAGTTTCTTATTGCGACTTAAAATCCCTTGGGGCTTGTCCCCGTGACGGTTCGAGTCCGTCCTCAGGCACCAGCAATTATTAGATATTACGCCACCGCTACAAGGTGGCGCCTTTTTTTGAGGATGACGAGTGCGGAATTCTTGCGAGAGTTTTCTTCACGGACCGTATTGCAGGCTTGCCACTTGGATTGGTGTTAAATAGAGCTGCCCATGGCCGCAGGTCTTTGCGAATGGATTGTGTTTTTTGCTCCGCAAGCTGCCCGGGGGGCCGGATGAAAGAGGAAAAATGTCGGGAACCCGCTTTTTATGGTGCTCCGCGCACGGCGAGCATCCATAACGCAACATCGGAGCTTATCAACGGCTCTCAGCCTCACGATGCACGATGGCGCCACGCCCAGTGGGCCCGAACCCTCCGGCAATCCCGCGTTCTGCGCGGGACTAATATTTTGAGGGTTAACTGAAACGTACCGATTTGTCGTGTGCGGGCGCCCCAATGAGTCATTTCTCATCCCACCAAACTGAGCTAATGCAATAATCCATTTGCGAATTTTAGTCCGCGTTGGCTGAGCGGGGCACACGGCGTGCCGACTCCTATGCGAGCTCTAACGTCCACGTTGGACGACCCCAAAGCGATGGATAATCCATCTCAGAATTATCCAATATTACTCATACGGGGAATGAGGGCTCAGGGGGCTGTTGGTATGCAGCAATTGCACTTTCACTTTTTCCCCGGCCAAGAAGGGTTTATCCGATGGAGGCAAAATCATCAGTCCGTCCGCCAAGACCATGGACCGGAGAGCGCCTGAACTTTGAGGCCCTGTTGTCGCCGCCACGATTTGACCGTCTCTTTCGAATAGTTTACAGCGCACGAGATGTAATCGATTCGAGACAATGTCCACGTCGTGGACTAGGGCAACTTCTGTAAGAGGCCTGAACAGATGAGCATGTCCCATCATTTTTAACAGAGCCGGCCGAACAAACTGCTCGAACGAAATCATAGCCGAGGTCGGGTTGCCCGGCAGCCCGAATACCGGTTTATCTCCAATAGTCCCGAATATTAGAGGTTTACCAGGTTTCATTGCCACTTTCCAGAATTTTACTCGCATTCCGAGTTTAGAAAGCGTTTCTTTCACCAAGTCATATTTTCCAACTGAAACTCCCCCCGACGTGATTATCACATCGGCACGAAGTCCATCGGAAATCTTTTCCCGCTGATCCGTCTCATTATCGGTTGCAATCCCCAGTGACAGCGGGATCGCACCACAATCCATTATTTGCGCCGCCAGACTGTAACTATTTGAGCAAACTATTTTACCTTCGGTGAATGGTTCATCCAGGTCCACCAGTTCGTCACCGGTGGAAAGTATTGCGACAATCGGCCGCTGGAACACGTGGACGTACGCGTGCCCCAGAGTTGCCAACATCCCTATTTCGGGCGGTCGGATTATTGTCCCGATGTTGAAAATTACTTCACCGGCCCGAACATCCTCTCCTCTACGACGTATATGAGCGGCCGGGCCAGGGTCCCTGAAACAGTTAATATCGTCACCGTTACGCTCGGTATCTTCTACCATGATGACCGTATCAGCGCCTTGAGGTATGAGGCCGCCGGTGAGTGCCCGCACAGCTTCACCCGGGCCGATAATTCCCTGAAATGGTCTGCCTGCGGGGGATTCCCCAATAAGCTTTACCGTTAAAGGCTTTGATGGAGCCGCACCCTCAATATCCTTATGGCGCAGACAATACCCGTCCATAGCGGAATTATCGGCAGGAGGCACATCTCGTATTGCGGTTACGTCTTGTGCAAGAACTCTTCCTAAAGATTCTAGGATGTGAATTCTCTCTCGGCCTAAGACCGGGATTTCTTCAAGCACCTTTTGCTGGGCTTCTCCAATTTCAATCACGGTAATTTTGCTCCGGACGAGACAAATTTGTGGTCAGCAAATTCTATTACAAAGTTTGCAATATTCAAAGTACCGAAAGTTCAATTGAAGCTGTTCCATACACTTGTTTTGCATCTATGGAATCAATATCTCTTAATAATAAGTCAGTAATGTTCCTTCGCGTTCGGCGAAGGCGAGACAGGGGATTCCGGACAATGAAATGGTCATTCAAAATTGGTTCAATCATGGGCATCCCGCTAAAGGTCCATTCGACTTTCCTGCTGTTGTTACTTCTGATTTTTTTCGCAGGCACTTCAGTAATAGGAATGGGCGGCCTTTATGGAGTGATATTTGTTATTCTGATATTCGCTTCAGTTGTTTTTCACGAATTGAGTCATGCCGTGGTCGCGCGGCATTTCGGCATTGCCGTTCAGGACATAACACTTCTTCCGATTGGCGGCGTTGCGCGAATGGTTAAAACGCCCGAAAAACCGACCCAGGAAATTTTGGTTTCTGTTGCTGGGCCGCTTTCCAGCTTGATATTGGCTTTCTTGCTCTGGTTCGCTGCAGATTTGATGGGTATTGGTATCAGCTTCACTGAGGCAGCGAAAGAAGGCAATCTTATGGCTCAACTCATCTTTGTCAATATAGTCCTTGCAATTTTCAATTTGTTGCCGGCATTTCCTATGGATGGGGGGCGAGTCCTCAGAGGATTTCTTAGTCTTTATTTGACGCCGCATAAAGCTACTCGAATAGCTGTCAGCGTGGGGCAGATGTTCGCCATCGGCGCTCTTCTTTCTGGGACTTTATTCGACAAATTTCTTCATGATTCTTATTGCATTATTCGTCTATCTTGGGGCGGAAGCTGAGGAGAGGCAGACCACGATGGTATCGTCATTGGGCGGAGCAAACGCAGGGACCGCGATGATCACCGATTTGGAGACAGTGACGCCAGAGGATTCGATCGGGCACGCTGCGGAGTTGTATTGCCGCAGTTTTCAGCAGGATTTTCCTGTAACCGAAGGATCTAAATTGATTGGTATCTTGACAAGGGAACTGCTGACCGAAACACTTCATCAGAAGGGACCTTCTATCCGGGTCAAGGACGTCATGATCACCGATTTTGAGGTGGTAAATGAGCAGACGCCTCTTGTAGAGGTTTTTCAAAAAATACAATCTACCGGTTTGAAAGTCGTACCTGTTCTAACAGGCGCAGAATTGCGAGGATTAATAACTCTCGAACAAATAGGGCGTTACCATATGCTTTGCTCGGGTTATTCTTGCGATTTTCTTCAAGCCGGAAAAACGGAGCAAGCGGCTACGGTATAGTTTCCGCAGGATCACAAAAAATAGCATTTTTCTGGAGATTCGCCATGTATCTTGTTACAGCGCAGGAAATGCGAGATTTCGATAAGGCTGCCATCGATGATTTCGGGATTCCTGGAATTGTGCTGATGGAAAACGCGGGAAGGAGCACCTTTCATATTCTCAGGAAACACCTTGGAGAAGATATGCAGGACCTGAGAGTTGCCGTAGTGGCCGGTCCCGGAAACAACGGCGGAGATGGTTACGTTATTGCACGATATTTAATTAATCATGGGGCTGACGTACAAACATTTCTTCTCAGTCCCGCGAAAAGATCAAAGGGGATGCCCTGACTAATTTGAAGACGCTCGAAAAGATGTCCGCGCAGATTGTAGAAATAACTGACGAGTCTTCTTTCGCAGAAGCGGCATGCTCTTGGCAGGAAGCCGATCTAATTGTGGACGCGATACTCGGTACCGGCCTCACTTCGGAGGTCCGGTCTCCATTCAGCGACGCGATTCTTGCGATAAATGAATCATCCGCATTGCGGTTCGCAGTGGACCTCCCCTCCGGCCTTGATGCCGATACGGGCCGAATACTGGGTTGTGCGGTTAAAGCGGATTTCACAGCTACTTATGGCTTCATGAAACTCGGGATGGCCGTGTATCCGGGTCTCGAATATTGCGGTAAGGTGGAAGTGGTGGATATTTCAATACCGCTTCCGGCTGTTAAAAACAGCCCTCCTCGAGCAATTCTTTACACTGTACCTCACGCTTCAGCATACTTCGGGCTCCGCTCCGATCCTGAAGCCCATAAGGGGGTGTTCGGACATCTGCTTATAATCGGAGGATCTCCCGGAAAAACCGGTGCCCCGGCTATGGCGGCCAGGGCTGCGTCCCGGATTGGGGCCGGCTTAGTTACGGTGGGCGTTCCTGCGTCGCTCAATCCGATCCTCGAAGCTAAACTGACCGAAGAAATGACCGAACCTCTAGCCGAGAGTATCGCCGGGTACTTGGGCGAGGTCTCTATTCAGCATGTTCTTGAACTTGCAGAGGGCAAAAGGTGCATGGTGCTCGGACCGGGGCTTTCCACTGCCGATGGTATCGGCGAACTGGTCAGTAAATTAGTGACCGAATACACTGGCTGGATTGTAATTGACGCAGACGGTCTCAATGCTCTATCACGGGATATGTCCATATTATCTAGGACCAAGGCCCGAGTCGTATTGACTCCACATCCGGGCGAGATGGGGAGACTTATTGGAAAATCTTCCAAGGAGGTCCAACAAGATCGGACAAATTTGGCCCGGAACTTCGCCTTGCAGCATAAGGTGTGGCTGGTGCTTAAGGGCGCTCAGAACGGTTACTGCTTCGCCGGATGGTAGGATCTTTATCAATACCACCGGAAATTCCTGGATGGCTTCGGGCGGCCAGGGCGACGTACTCAGCGGGATTCTTGGAGGACTGTTGGTTCAGGGCATTCCCCCTGAGGAAGCTATACCATTAGGGGTGTACCTCCACGGTTTGGCAGCAGACAATATTTTGGAACGAGTCGCCCCTGCACCAGTGCTCGCGTCTGATGTGATTGATGAAATTCCAAGGGTCTTCGGCAAGGAAACCGAAGCGGAAAGATAAAGACTCCTTTCACGGATGATATTACCTTTGGTCTAGAGCTGACTTGACAATCCGTCCGCGGTTCTCCATACTCGCCACTGTAGAATAGTCCAAGGATTTTCAGATGCCATCCACGAAAAGCCTTCCGGTGCTTACCTCCGCAATGGAGGACTATCTCGAGGCCATATACCACCTGGAACAGGAACGTCGTATTGCACGCGTGCGAGACATTGCGGATAGGCTCGGAGTGAAGATGTCTTCGGTCAGTTCCGCGCTGAAGAGTCTCGGTTCGCGGGGATTTATTCGTTATGATCCGCATCAATTCATAACTTTGACGGAACGGGGCACCGAAAGAGCTAAGCAGATCGTTCGAAAGCACGAAATTCTCAAGCGTTTTCTCGCGCGAGTGCTGAAGATTGATGAGTCTGCCGCCGAAGACAACGCATGCCGCATCGAGCATCACCTGGATCCGGAAGTAATCGAGAAACTTGTTCGGTTTGTGGAATTCATTGGACTATGTCCGATGGATCAGGCAAGGTGGCTCGACGCTCGATCGGATAGCTGTGACGACTGTATTCCGTGCCTGGAAAACGCGCGTGAGAAAGTGCTCGACAGGGCCCGTGCTCAAAAAGCAGCGCTCGCGGACGGTATGACCCTGGCGGAGACCTCTACCGGTTCGCAGGTGATGATAGAGAACCTGAAAGGTCCTTTAAAATTCAGGAAGGCTCTTGCCGAACAAGGTATACAGACCGGCGGGATTGTCGAGATTGAATCCAAAAATGATAAATCAGGCCACCTTGAAGTAAATATAAAGGGATACCACCTCTCCATCAGCAAAACCGACGCGGCAAAGATTTTCGTGAAGCCTATTTGAAATCATTATCGTTCAGGCTGACACTGCTCGCGGGAAGCCCTGTTTTCCGCACAATTCGAGCAGCCGCACGAGCAACATACGTCACCAGTTTTGGCGGCTGTCATGCTTTTCCAAAAGCGGATCCCTATGAACAGTAGAGCGGCCACGAGTATCAGTGCTACAATTATTTGCTGCCACATTTTTTGCTCCAGCTATCTTAATTGACCCCTATCCCCAGAAAAGATCCGACGAGGTGTACAGTCAGAGCGACGCAGTATGCCAGAATCGTGGTGTATGCCATTGCGAACAATGTCCAACGCCATTTTCCCGATTCTTTCTTTATAACCACCAGTGTAGTAAGGCAGGGGTTATATAGCATTACGAACATTATCAGAGTAAAGGCCATTAACGGGTTCCAACCGGGTTCCTTTTTCAGCTTGTCGGATAAACTTTCCGCCGCTTGGGCCTTGACTTCTCCTAAACTGTAAGCAGTCCCCAGTGTCGCTACAACCACTTCTTTCGCAGCGAAACCGCCCAACAAAGCAACATTGGTGCGCCAATCAAATCCGATAGGTTTGAATACCGTTTCCAAAGCAATGCCGATTCTGCCGCCTATAGTATTTTGAAGTTGAGCGCTAAGTTTCTCACTCTCTATAGCTCTTTTCTGCTCCATGAATATCGCATAGCTCTGCGCGGGATTTTCTTGCGAGATCCTTCCTGATGCCTGCTTATCTGCACCGTGATTTTTTTTCAGCCTTTGCGCAATCTCAATTAGAGCAGGATTAATATCGGTTTCCACGGATTTTCCGGCGGCCATATCGCCGCGGAATTTTTCGAATTGCTCGATATCTGTAGCGGACTTAAATAGAGGCGCAATCTGCGGATTTTTAAGGAATTCCTCCGTAAGTTTTTGCTCCCTTTGTTCAAAGACTTCAGATTTCTCCTTAGGTAACGACGGAAATGTCATCGTTGCCCACAGCACTATAGATACAGCGAGAATCACTGTTCCGGCTTTTTTAAGATACATCCATGTTCGTTCCCAGGTATGAATAAGGAGACCTCTCAACGTCGGTAATCTATAGGGCGGCAGTTCCAATACAAAAGGAGCGGAAGGACCTTTCAAAACAGTTGATCGTATGATTCTGCCTGCCATCAATGCCATGAACCATGAGATCAACGTCAACAAGAGCATCATGCGGGCTTGCTTCTCGGCAAAAAAGGCCCCGATTAAAAGAGCGTAGACAGGCATTTTGGCTCCACAATTCATCAGTGGGGCCACTAAAATAGTTACGAGACGCTCTTTTGGTTCTTTCAAGGTGCGTGTCGCCATAATCCCAGGCACAGCGCATCCGCCGGCTATTCCGCCTGAAACCATCAAAGCCAGCATAGAGGCGCCGTGAAGTCCGAACCCACGCAACACCCGGTCGAGCATGAAGGCCATTCGGGCCATATAACCCGTGTCCTCGAGGATCGCTATTGCAAGAAACATGAATGCGATGAGAGGAGTGAAGCGGAGAACGCCACCTACACCATCAATGATGCCGCTTACCACCAATGATTTTAAGATTCCCTCAGGCAGGGCGGCTGTAAACTGGGCGGAGAGCCAATTGAATAAAAATTCGAGAGCATCCACCAGCGGTTGACTACCCCGAAAAGTGAAGGTATAAAGCCCGTAAATTACCAGGACAAGAATGGCCGGGCCCAGGAATCTGTGAGTCAACATTCTATCAATCGCTTCACTGAGATGGACGCGATCTGTGGCTCCCTGTTCCACAGCTCGCCTCACAGCTCCGGAAGCGAATCCGTACCGGGCATCCGTGAGTAGGATTTCAGGACTGTCCGCGAAAATGGCAGTCAGATGTTTTCGACTCTCCTCCACTTGCTTGGAGATCTGATCCAATCCCGGAATTTTTTCGATTTTCTTGATTATATCCGAGTCACCTTCCAGGAGTTTGATAGCCAGCCAGCGACGCGAAAGCCCATTGAGAATCGCTTCGCCGGAAGCAAGTTGCTTTTCGATATTGTCCAGCTCCTCCTCAATTTCCGTACCGTAATTGATTGTTCGCCGGTAATCACTATCAGACTCGGAATCAGCCGCCTCAATGGCCGATTGCAGAAGCTCTTCAATCCCCACACCTTTCTTTCCGTTGGTCGGGATAACCGCAACACCAAGCAACTCGGAAAGTTTTTTATGATCGATTGTTATGGATCGACCATGCGCAACGTCTATCATGTTGAGCGCAATGACGAGTTTAGCGCCCATTTCCATTAATTGCGTGGCCAAATAAAAATTGCGTTCCAAGTTGGACGCGTCAACGACGTCCACGACCACGTCAGGTCGGGATTCTACAATAAAATTCCTGGCTATTAATTCTTCCAAAGAATAAGCGGTTAAAGAATAGGTGCCGGGAAGGTCTATGACATGTATCTCACGACCGGCGTGTTTTATAATACCTTCTTTTTTCTCAACAGTTACGCCGGGCCAGTTACCTACATGCTGTCGAGCGCCGGTCAGAGCGTTGAATATTGTCGTTTTCCCCGCGTTCGGATTGCCGGCAAGCGCTACAGTAATCTTCTTCATCATCCTCGAGACGATTCTATGCCGTCTTTTCAGGGATATTCATCAGGATATCCGCGGCCTGACCTCTTCTGATACTCAGATGATATCCCATCAGCACTAATTCCATAGGATCATTCAGCGGCGCATATTTCACTACACTGACTTCGGTGCCTTTCACAAAACCCATTTCCATCATTCTCCGCCGAAAATCCGGATTTCCGCAAACCTTGACGACCCTGCCTTTTTGGCCAGGTTTGTAATCCGAGAGTGTCATTACCGTGTGAGCCAGGCATTCATTATCCTGAAAATCGGGACAGTCGACGCATTTCTTTTCTGAGGAATGATGCACAATTTCAACATCCTGCGCTTCAATCAGTTCAGTGGCTACACCGTCCGGTGGCATATTGTTCACCTATCATAATTAGTCATGTCGAATTAATGTTTAGGCTCCGGTTGTCCTCTTGTCAAGCGCGATTTTGCAGAAAGCCCGCAAAAAAGTAAGGAGCCAAACATAACTTGATGAAATTAACACAAGAAAATAATTGAATCCCGGTCCGTGTCAGGAAAAGAGATTGCGCAGGACTCCATTTGCGGCATGTGGCTCATACCAATTCGCTTTCAAGGAAGTGATTTGAATTCACAATTTCGTTCCCACACTGACCTGGGAGCCAGTCAGTGTGGCAAGAGATGTATCTATGGAGTTACGGACGGGAAGAAAGGTTCAGGCCCCGAAGGGGCCTACCAACAGTAGTCCCGCGTACCGTGGGATGAAACCCGTGGAATAAGGAAGTCCCAGCTCAGCATGATCGACCCTGGCGGGGTCGACCATCAGCAACGATTCCAAAAGATTGGTGGACCCCTGCTAGGGGTCCATTCCGTGACGGTGATTCTCATTTTCCGTGGGCTTCCGCCCACGGCTACTATTGGGTCGCCCCTGCGGGGCTTAGTGCCGTTCCTCCGTCTAGTGCTTACGAAGAGATTTTCAAATCAAGTCACTTCTTTGAAAACGAATTGGTATCAGTGCAGCAAATCGATTTTTCGTTTCTTTATCCAATCATTTATATTAATTTCCAGTGACAATCGATTTGTCAGGAACGGGTATCCAATCCAATATAATTACATACGGACAATAGGAGGGTGGAATTGTGAAGGAAAATTACAAAATCAGTGGGGATTTTCCGCGAGAGCTAGCCCCCGGACTCTGGGTGCTGGGGAATTATTTTTTTAATCTATATCTTGTGAAGGGAAGCCAGGCTTCTGCACTCATTGAGATTGGTGTATCAGCTATAGTGGATGAAATTATTCGTCAACTGAAATTGCTTGAGGTACGCCCGACATTTCTGGTGGTGACCCATCCCCACGCTGACCACATTACAGGTTTAGCAGGATTGAAGGAGAAATTCCCAGAGACTTTAGTGGTGGCCGGGGAAGGTGCAGCGGAATTTCTGGCTCATCCCAAGTCCGGACCGGCACTGGTCCAGGAAGACCGACATATGTCGGAATTTTTGGCGGCCCACGGAATACAACCTGGCCGCCCATCCGTGGAGGAACCCCCTTCTTTGGAGAACTGCATTATAGCTCAGGACGGAGATGAGATGGATCTCGGTGGAATCACGCTCCAGTTCCTTGTCGCGAAAGGGCATGCTCCCGGCAAAATTATTGTTTATATTCCTGAAATTAAATCCCTCATCTTATCGGATTCGCTCGGGTTCCGATTTCCCGGCAGAGGCGTTTTCCCTATGTTTCTGGTCAGTTATTTTGATTATATGGCCACATTGGACCGTCTGGAGAAATTGAATCCCGAGATCCTAGGAATCGCCCATCAGGGACCGGTTATTGGCGCCCAAGTCCGGGCGGCCTTTCGAGAGGCTTGTGTAAAATCAGCCGAGCTGCGACTAAAAATCGTTAATGATCAAAGGGATCCGCAAGAGGTGATCCAAGATGTCTTCAATCAATTTTATAAAGATGAAATGACAATATATACAAAAGAAAATATTATGAATTGCGCCAAACTTGTTGTGAAGCGTGCAAAGGAGTGAGCAAGCCACGCTCTCACAAGGGTATATGAGCGTGAAACCTGTGTCGCCCCGTAGACCCGCGGAAAACCGGTTTCGCCATTAATGGACCCATAATACGAATCTGGGCAAGCCCTGAAACCCGGATCCCGATATCCTCCAGAACAGGCATAAGCCTGGATCCCGGCTTGTGCAGGAATAATGGAACGAAAGTTTCCCGCGGTACCCCGTCGAGGACTCCTATAATTTGGGCCCTAACTGCTGTTGGTGTGCTCAAGCGATCGAGCCATTGGCGTAAGCCACATTTTCTGCCCGAAATTTTCTCGTCAAGTCCCACTAAATTACGATAGAGTAAGCAAAGGACAAAATCACAAGTGATGTCGAACCCGATGGATTTCAAAGCGATTTATGTATTGTCGAGGGCCGTTTCCATGTTGATGGACGAACTCAAATGGGATACCTACGGTTTCTGAGAACCTGCACACGCCTATAATCGCGAGCGATAATGATTGCCGAAAACTGGATATTCTCCTGGACATCATCGGAACGCTCAGTCGGATGATGGACACCCGGATTAATTATTTGACCAGTGAAGGCAAAGTAGTCCGCGAATGGATTGAAACCATCCTCGAAATAGGAGAACGTTACAAGAGAGAGCTGGAAGCCATACAGAATCTGGAGAAACAGGACTGAGGGACCGGCTTCATGACCATAAAACTAATCCCGAGCAACTGAGAAAAATTTCGTAGCATTTTCACTCAAGATCATTGCCAAGGAATCATCCGGAAGGTCCAATTCACAGAGCCGCTTGAGCTCTCGATCCCATGCATAAGGAAGGTGAGGGAAGTCCGTTCCGTACATTATTCTGTCGCAACGCATTTCGGAAAGATTTGGAACGTCCTGTCCGGGAAAGTAGTCTGCCAGAATCATAGCATTATCCAGCCATAAATTGTCATATTGCTCAATGAGACGCCGGTAGTCCGTATATTCGTCCGCTCCCATATGCGGCACACATACCCGCAGCTTGGGATAATTCTTAATCACTTCTTCAAGCGCCTTTGCGCTGCACAGCAGATAGGGATCCCGTGGATAGTTAAAAACCGGGCTTTTTGGCTCACGACCGACATGCATTATCAGGGGCTGACCGTTTTTCACGCAAGTTTGATAAATATCATGCATCCCGCTGCTGTCCATACTGAAGCCCTGTACGTGCGTGTGCAACTTGACGCCGATGAGACCCATTCCGAAAGCCTCTTCCAGTATGGCAACCGCATCTTGCTCGCCCGGAAAAACAGTCGCGGTCCCGGTAATCTGGGGGTAAACGCTGCAAAGTTGAGCCATGTGCGTGTTCAGAGCGCGCGCGATTCCCGGTCTGTGGACATAATGAAGGCCCACGATGCGATATATCCCGCGGGATGATAAAAAATCCACAATCTGAGGTGATTTCAATCGATGGCGAATGGGCCACGCGTACTGATCGAACCATTGCCAGATGGCCTCGAACAGAACATCCGGAAAGAGATGGACGTGAGCATCAATCACAGGCGGTAATGACGCGGGTATTCCCGCGCCTTCAGGATCGTCAATGCCGGGCAGAGGTGTGTTTATAATTTTCAATAGCTCAACCTTACATGCGAAGGCAATCGGACTATCATTGCAAGCGAAGCGAACCCTCCGGGATTACTATGTCGTTTCATTCTCCCAAATACACTAATTATCGGCGGGTCGGATCAGGCTGAAAACCTTCACCGGCTTCTCTATATTCTTGAAAACCATAGCTCCCCTATCGAACAGAATGACCTCGTTTCGTATCCGGCTCGCCGTTTCAGATCCTATGAGAATGTCCCCATCTTTAGCGGAGGACGCGATGCGGGCTGCCAGATTGGTCACCGGTCCTGAAGCGGTAAAGGTCATTCTGGTGCCGGACGAACCCTGAAATCGACGCATGCCCAACGAAGCCTCTCCCGAGTTGATCCCCATATTGACCTGAACCGGTTGGAACCGTTTCTCCAGTTCCTGATTTATTTCCATGGTCCTGCGCCTAATTTCAAGGCCAGCGCGAGCGGCATTAGTTGCGTGCTCCTTGGCTGCGCCTTGGAATATTACCATCAATCCGTCTCCGGCTGTTTCATTGATATCGCCGCCGTACGTATAAAGAATATCCAGGAAGCTGGAGAAGTATTTTTCGATGATAAAATTCACTTTCTCCTGGGTCAAATACTCGCTGATATGGGTGTATCCCGCCATATCCAGGAACAGAATGGTCACATCAACGTCGGTTACGTCCGAAAAAGGCGCATCCGGGTTTTTTTCGAGAATTTTCTGAACGGTTGACGGCACGAAAGGGCGGAGTTGATTCAGGATACGGTCAAGCGTCAGTTTTTCCTGAGATATTCTCCTATGCTGCCTTGCATTCCTCAGTACGTTAGTGACTAATTCCCCAAGATCACTGAGCAGGGTCAGTTTTTCTCACCGAGCGTGCAGCCTTCCTTTGCCACTGCTTCAAACACAGCCAACGTTTCATTTTCTTCATAAATAGGCAGGACTATTTCGCACAATCCTTCTATAGGCGCTCCCTCGGGCAAGAGCTGATTGCCGTCAGGTCCGGGCACAAAACAGAGCGCCTGTCCGGGTTTCGTTAAAGCATTTTGAATAGTTGTTCGCCCTCTTTTGCACAACTGACAGTTTATATTCTCAGGCTCCATAGCACAGTGGAGAGGCCGAGTATAATGCTGGGCTTCGGGGTCGAGCAACAATAAACACATTTCTTGCAAGTGGGGAATAGTGATCTTACATTCGTCCCGGATCGACTCCAGGATATCCGCTATATTCAGGGACGAGGTGATTCTTCGTGCAACGCGAAAAACATTTTCAAAACGTTCTTTGTACATAGAATGACTCCGGAGCGGTTGAGGATCTCTATTCTTCCCAAAGACCTGTCACAGCATCCGAAACAACACTTATTGCTTTATCTATTTCAGCGTCTGTGGTCATTTTCCCAGTGGTGAATCTAAGCGTGCCTTTGGCCCATTCAAGAGGGACGTTCATGGCTTCGAGGACATGTGAAATTGTAACATCTCCCGAATGACACGCTGCACCGGCTGATGCCGCTATTTCCAGCCCTATTTCTTCAAGAATTCTGTCCGCTTCTAGATGTTGAAAGGACAAGCTCAATGTGTTTGGTAGCCGATGTTCCGGATGGCCGTTTAGCCGAACTTTGTCCCCCAATTTGTCCATCAATCCTTTTTCGAGCTTGTCTCTGGTTGTCCTCATCGCTAGAATATTCCTGTCCAGATCACGACGGGCGATCTCACATGCTTGTCCGAGCCCGACAATTCCTAAGACGTTCTCCGTGCCGGCCCGTCTACCGCTCTCCTGGCCCGCGCCCAACATGAATTTCTCAGGATCGTTTCCATGGCGGATGTAAAGCGCTCCAACACCCTTGGGCGCATAGACCTTATGTCCAGCTATTGATAACAAATCTACGGATAGAGCATTCACATCACTCGCCAACTTGCCCATTGATTGTGCTGCGTCGGTGTGAAATACGATGCCGCGGCTCCCGGCAATCCGAGAAATATCCTCTATGGGCTGAACAGCGCCTACTTCGTTATTGGCGTGCATGATGGTGATAAGGATTGTTCGTGATGTTATAGCGCTCTCAACATCAGCGACCTTCACCAGCCCTGTCTCATCAACAGGCAAGTAGGTCGTCTGAAATCCGCGCTTCTCCAGAAATCGGCACACTTCCAGAACAGCGGAGTGCTCGACCCGGCTGGTAATAATGTGGTTGCCCTTGGCTTGAAGTTTAAAAGCAGTACCAATTATCGCATGATTATTGGATTCGGTGCCGCCGCTTGTAAATAGAATTTCCGAAGGTTCGCAGTTGAGCAACGCAGCCACTTGTTCGCGAGCCTTTGTTACCGCTCGTTTTGGGACGATGCCGTACCAGTGAGTGCTGGACGGATTGCCGAATTCCGTTAAAAAAGGCTCCATCGCTGCGATGACTTCCGGGTCAAGCGGTGTGGTGCCGTTGTAATCAAGATAAATTGGATTTTGCATTGATTTTTTTCATCCCGACAATGCTAAGTATTCGGAATTCAGGTGAAACCGTATCAGATTTTAGCACGTCCCCAAATGTAGAGCAATGAGCTGTAAGGCCGAGAT
>CAWJJL010000045.1:0-65494 GCA_963843165.1 uncultured delta proteobacterium
ATTCAACATTAGATTTATTACAAAAGTAGTTTATTTAATTTTGTTATTAGGAAGATAAGATTGACCTATCTAGCACGGCGAATTATAAGCGCAAACGAATTCTTCGATTTGTTCTTGCATAAAATTCAGGGCATCCACGTTCATGTGATCGAGGCCGAAAGTGAATTGCAGTGATTCCAAAATGGACCGCTTGCATTCGGCTTCGGACTGCAATATGTCCGAGCCGGTGGGCTTGAAGTAATATCTGCTTCTGCGAATATTGGAAGACGTGTTGAATGGCCACGAATCCTTCCACGCAAGCATGCTTTTAAAAATATTCAACGCCGGCATCTTATACAGATGCTCGGCGGCTACAGGTTCACCAAGATTCATTTCCAGCAGCCTGAAAAGGGAGTGAATGAAACCGGGATCTGTCATGACTAAGCCGTAAACGTGCCAGTCATCCAAAATGTCCAACAGCATCTGCGCATATGATGCAGGAATCTCATTCCATGCGGGACAGAAGAAACATTTGCACGCCATACTCCCGTAAAAACAGAGACCTCTCAGGTCGGTTCCATCATTACCCGGCGCGGAAGGGTGGAGCAGACAGCCCACAATTTTTTGATTGAGGTCCAAGAACCCCGTAAACTCGCATACGTGAATTACCGAGTCCAAGGTCGAGGCGTTCTCTTGATCCCTTACGGAACATTGATACGCTTCCAGCGCCGGCACTGTCCTCAACGTCGTCCGGAAAAGAGAGGTACGTTTTTCAAGCTTTGCGGCCAATGTCGGCCGAGTGCCGTCCGAAACATTATAAAGCCCGCAGCAAGCAGCGCAGGATTTTCGGTTATCCGGCCGGCAAAGGTTCAACTGAACGTGACCGATTCCTGCGCAATTCCGCTGCTCTTGCATGATTGAACGGCTCATTTTCCACTGTAATCATAGAATCCGCGGCCGCTCTTTCGGCCCAAGTACCCCGCTTCAACGTACTTCCTGAGAAGAGGGCAAGCCCGGTATTTTGGGTCTCCGAAACCTTCGTACAATACATTCATTATAGCGAGACAGGTATCGAGACCTATCAAGTCTGCCAATGTCAGAGGACCCATCGGATGATTCATTCCCAGTTTCATGACTTCGTCGATCGCCTCGGGTGTCCCAACTCCTTCAAAAAGAGCAAAAATTGCTTCATTGATCATGGGCATCAGAATGCGGTTAGAAATGAAACCGGGGAAATCTTGAGCTTCTACCGGAATCTTGCCGAATTTGATTGCCAACTGATTCGTTAATTCAGTCGTCTCTTTCTCAGTAGCCAGTCCCTTGATGACCTCGACGAGCTTCATGACAGGAACCGGGTTCATGAAATGCATTCCTATGAATTGGCCCGGTCTTTTGGTCAGAGACGCGAGTTTTGTAATAGAGATCGACGAAGTATTGCTGGCCAAAATTCTACCATCTGGCACTACTTCGTCCAGTGTACGGAATACCGTTTTCTTCAGCTCAAGATCTTCCAGGACCGCTTCAACCACGAAATCCGCGTCTTTGAAATCTCTGAGATCTGTGCTTCCCTTAATTCTTGCCAAGATCTCAGACTTTTCTTGTTCAGTCATTTTCCCCTTGGAAACTGCCCGACCAAGATTGCCTTCTATGGTCTTGAATCCTCGGTCTACGAACTCCTGTTTGATGTCATTCATGATCACCTGAAGGCCAGCGACTGCGGCGACGTGGGCAATTCCGTTGCCCATTTGCCCGGCTCCCACCACACCAAATACCTTCACATCCATTTTTGTCCTCCGTGCGTTTGCATTTAATCCCAGCCCAGTCTTGATGTTTCGTTTTCTCCAGGTCCATTTCGTATTTTATAAAAAAATTTTCATTCGTTATCGCGATTCAGGTACAGGTGTAAAGCGGCGATCATAACGGAACATGTGATTTTACCAGTTCTTATGTAATCAATAATTTGCGAGACGGGCACCAGTACCGTCTCTATTTCCTCGGTTTCTTCAGGATTTAGTATACCCGTCGGAGTAGCGTCTTCGGCCAAGTAAACGTAAAATCGATTTGTTAGAATAGCGGGCATGGGATGCATCCACCCGAGCAGATGGAATGCCTGCGCGCGGTATCCCGTTTCTTCCTCAAGTTCTTCGATCGCACTCTGTTCAGGGGTTTGACCGTCTTTCACCAGGCCTCCCGGCGGCTCCAAAGACAGCTGCTCTATTCCATGCCGATACTGTTTCACCATGACTAATTCATTGTTCGGCGTCACAGGTATTATCGCTACCCAATCCGGGGACTTAAGAACCTGGAATTCATGTATTTTACCGGTACGCGGCGATTTATTTTTATTCAAGTGAACTGAAAACAGCTTGTAATTCCGATCTCTTCGGCTTTCGACAGGCTCCCACAATAGATTCCTGTCTCGCCGGTGTGCCTTCATTGCGGCCTCCTTGATGTGTCTCAATATTAGCTCTCTGAGAGCAGATCTATTTGCTGGCTCAATCCGTTACCTTGACGACAGATTTATTGGCAAGCATTTCCTGAAGCTGAGTGAGAAGCTTCTTTTCTTGGCGATCAATCGTCTCGTCCGACTCCGCCATCGCAAGTATCTGCCCATATTCTGAATTAGTCAGCTTCCCGTCTTCGGTAGCCTTTTAAATCAACCCCGCCCGCCTTCCGCCGGTTTGTCCTGAAATTGCCATCGTGCCTTCAGAAAATTCACAATTTTACCTTAGCTCGGCCGATCCAAGAGACTATATTTCAATTGATAAGCCAAAGCAAAATAGCAGAACGCAATTCGGGCCACAAAAAGTTTGTGGCCGAGAGCGTTCATTACTATTTTCTTCCGGCGAATGGCTTTAGTTTCTCGGTTTTCAGAAGTCATTCCAGAGGCTCGATCATCCGGTGTGGACAAGCTCAAATTTATGAGAAAAGGCAAGGTTGGGATGTTCTGGCGTCAAGCGGACGAGATAACCGTAAAGCCCCGTATGTGTCAATGGAATCAGGCCTGAGAACAAAATTTCTCCGTTTGAAACGGCTTCTTTCATGTCCGAGCTAAGCCGGGTTACACGGCACTCTTTGAAATTCTCCCTAAGGTCTAGGGGACCGTGAAGCAATTCCACCTTGAGTTCATCGGGTCTGTGACCTGCAGTATCAATAGCCACTTTTACTTCCAGTTGCCGCCCTTTCATCGCATTAGTCTCATCCGGAATTTCAATATGGCGAATGGCAATTTTGTCCCAGTCCTCACGAATGCTCTTCTTCCAGGCCATCATGCTTTTAAGAGCCGCAAAATTATTCTCTTGTAGTTCTGAGGAGGCGGTAGCAGAGGGCACGTAACAGGTCTCAACATATTGGGAGACCATTCGGTGCGAATTGAAAAAAGGGCATATTGTTCGTATGGATCGCTTCATTAATCTAATCCATTCCCTGGGCAGGTCATCCACGCCCCTTTCGTAAAATAAGGGTTTGACGCTTTCTTCAAGTATATCGTACAAAGCGCGACTCTCGATTTCATCCTGGTACTCTAAATCGTCATATTCCTCACCCCTTCCAATGGCCCACCCGTTGTCTCCACGGTACCCTTCATCCCACCATCCGTCCAGAATACTCAAATTTAGCGCTCCATTGGCAGCGGCCTTCATTCCGGATGTCCCACAAGCCTCCATTGGCCTTCTTGGAGTATTGAGCCAGACATCAGCCCCTTGAACCATATAACGGCAAACA
The DNA here is from genome assembly GCA_963843165.1 of uncultured delta proteobacterium. Taxonomy (GTDB): domain Bacteria; phylum Desulfobacterota; class Desulfomonilia; order Desulfomonilales; family Desulfomonilaceae; genus DATJPW01. Next base: position 3,703 of record CAWJJL010000045.1, read on the forward strand.
TTTATGTCGTAATCTTCTATGAAGGCAATCCTGCTGCGGAATGGTTCTTGTTTGGCTAATTGGATAATTTTACTAATCATTTCTTTGCCGTTGTTGTCCGCAGGGTGGGCTTTGCCGGCAAATATCAGCTGAGCGGGAAAATCGGTTTGGTTCAGGAATTTTGCCAACCTTTCAGGCTCTCTGAACAATAGAGTCGGTCTTTTATAAGCAGCGAAGCGCCTTGCAAAACAGATAGTTAGCGCTTCCGGATCCAGAATCCGTTCGGCCATTTCCTGGTCCGCCGGTGAAGCGCCTCGCGCTTTGAGCTGTTGAGCTACGCGTCGACGAACAAAGTAGACCAATCTTGACCTGCATCTTTCATGAGTTCTCCAAAGTTCCGTATCGGGTATTTTGTCCGCTTTCTCCCAAATCTTTTCGTTATCCGGGTCTTCTGTCCAGCCTGGTTCCAGGTAACGGTCATAGATCCTAAGCAGGTCCCGCGAAATGTAAGAAGGAATGTGAACTCCGTTGGTAAGATGAGTAATCGGCACATCCCGTGGTTCGGCGTGCGGCCAAACATCGCTCCACATCTTCTTCGCGACTTCTGAGTGGACGCGACTCACGCCATTGGCTCGGGAGGTCATTTTCAGGCCCAAGATGGTCATGCAGAATCCTTCTGAGCTATCCGAGGGGTTCAATCGACCCATTCCGAGAAATTTCTCGAAATTTAATCCAATATTCCTGCAGAATTGTCCAAAATACTTCTCGACTAGTCCGCGCTCAAAAACGTCGTTCCCAGCCGGAACAGGGGTGTGTATTGTGAGGATGCTTTGACATGCGATCATTTCGCTGGCTTCTTCGATCGACAAGCCTTGCTCTTCCACGAAGTGGCGCATCCTTTCGATCAATGTGAAAGCGGCGTGACCTTCATTAAGGTGGAAAACAACAGGTTTAATACCTATGGCAGCCAGAGCACGGCATCCCCCAATTCCGAGGAGGATCTCCTGACAGATCCGCATCTCAGAATCGCCTCCATACAGTTTGGCGGTAATATTTCGGAGCCGCGGTGGATTTTCCGGAATATCCGCATCGAGGAGATACAAGGCCACGCGGCCCACATTCACTTTCATTACTCGGCACCACAGGGTTTCTCCGGCCAAATCGACTCCTATAAGGAGAGTTCCCCCGGAAGCGTCCCGTTGCCTTTCCAGCGGCAGAGTGTCGGTTTCAGTCCTGGGATAATATTCCTGCTGCCAACCATCGATCGAGAGCCTTTGTCGAAAATAGCCTTCCTGATAAAGAAGACCGACCCCAACGACCGGAACATTAAGGTCACTGGCCGATTTAAGGTGATCTCCTGCCAAAATTCCAAGTCCTCCCGAATATAATGGAAGGCTCTCGGTGATGCCAAATTCCAAAGAAAAATATGCTGTCGTGAAATCTATAGGGGATTCAAGATGGTATTCGTATATTCCGGCGGGATTCATGTATGACTTGAAATGCCGAAAAACTCTTTCCGCATGTGCCAAGAATCCCTCATCCTTCCGGATTTGATCGAGGCGCTGTCTCGACAGTCGAATCAGGGTCTGTAACGGGTTATGGTTGGTTTCTTTCCAAAGTTGTTCATCCAGATAATCAAAAAGCTCAACGGCTTCCACATTCCACGAAAACCAAAGATTTCCCGCGATTTTCCGAATATTCTTGAGTCTGCCCTCCATCTGGGGGACGACAACATATTTTCTGGGCTGCATTTTAACCTCATATGGAATTCATGGCTCCAAATATACTGGGAGCCTTTGGCGTCTTTTGAATCTCAATGCCCGCCTAGACGACTGTTAATTTTTGTCGATCAAATATCTATAAGCTTCAACCTATCCTACTAGAATTGTTCAGGTCAACAACAACTTAGGGTCACCCATTGATTTATCGCGCTGAAAATGTTGACTTCCCAGTCCGGTATGAGTATGCATGATTAAGCGTCTATGGGTTCGTCCCGGTCTCGCCGTGAAAAATATTCACTAAGGTCGGCAGAGAATAAGAGTCATCGCTTCCCTGCGACTAGGAAGAGTGATTGACGCCGTTATTTCTGGTAGGGCTGACCACGGCCGGGATTTGAGTCCGGGCAATCCCGAAAGAAGAGGATTACCAATGGCCAGTTCCGAAATATTGCAAGACAAGCTGATATTGGCGGTGGATGACGAGGAAGACGTTCTTGATATTATTGAAGAAGAGCTCTCCGAGGCTTCCAACTGCACATTGCACCGTGCCACGACTTTTGAAAAGGCTCAGCAGTACCTGGTCTCATACACTTATGACCTTGTGATCCTGGATATCATGGGCGTAAGGGGCTTTGATCTGCTACAAATAGCCACAAACGCGGGGTTTCCAGTCGTCATGCTTACCGCGCACGCTTTCACCCCGGAAGCCTTAAAAAAATCTATCGAGCTCGGGGCCAGAGCCTATCTGCCCAAAGAAAAGCTGGGCTCGTTAGTGCCTTTCCTAGAAGATGTCCTGAAGCTGAATTATCGGTCAGTATGGAGCAGCGCTCTTGACCACGTTGGCTTGTTATTCAACAAGAGATTCGGGTCGGATTGGAGGACGTCAGAACAGGATTTCTGGGATGATTTTGAAAAGAAATTGACGGTGGAAGAAGCGGCAATTCTTAAATAGCTCGCGTTAGGGTTCCGTATAGTGGAACCGCCTTGGTGCAGACAACCTCTTGAGACGCGTCCCACTGATTGCGGCCAGTGCCGGTCGCGAACAGAACTAGTATTTTGTACTCAACCAAATAGCTCGTCATGTACCGAGCAATACGCGAGGAGGGCGTACCAATAATGACTGAAGTGGTAATCGTTTCCGCATGCCGCACCCCTATCGGCTCATTCGGGGGGACCTTGCGAGACATGCATGCCGCGACTATTTCAACTGTGCCAATGAAAGCTGCAATTGAGCGCGCCGGGATTTCGCCGGAAGTGATAGATGATGTACGGTTCGGCTGCTGTATGAATCCCGCTGATGCAATGAATGTCACCCGCATCGGAGCGTTGATGGCCGGCGTACCAGATAGTGTCCCCGCCGTGACTGTAAATAGAGTCTGCATATCGGCAATGGAGGCAACGCTGTCCGGTGCTGCCATGATCAAGGCCGGTGTCGCAGACATTATCCTTGCCGGGGGCGTGGAGCACATGTCCGGCGTAGCGTTCACAGTGGAGAAAGCTCGATGGGGACTCAGGATGGGCAACGGGGTCCTCACTGATGCCATGCAGATCGGGCTTCACTGTGGTTCCCACATCTTGCCTTATCCCAAAGATGGACCCGTGGAATTCTTCAGAGGAAAGCCATACATCATGGGGCATACAGCCGAATTCGTTGCGCATAAGCTCGGTATAACAAGGCAAGAGCAGGATGAAATAGCTTTGCGGAGCCATAATAACGTTGAGAGAGCAACTAATGACGGTTCTTTCGCTGATGAAATTGTACCAGTGATGGTTCCCCAGAAGAAGGGAGAACCTAAGGCTTTTTCCCGAGACGAACACTTCCGACCCGGGCTAACCATGGAAGCCTTGGCGAGGCTGCAACCCGTCTTTATTCCTAAGACCGGTACAGTGACGGCTGGAAATGCCAGTGGCATAAATGATGGAGCCTGCGCCGTCGTCATAATGTCCGAGGAACGAGCCAAGAGCGAAGGAATCCCTCCGCTCGCCCGGATCAAAGCAGTTGGAATGGGCGCATGTGATCCTGCTTTAATGGGATTGAGTCCTGTGCCCGCTGTTAAGGATCTACTTAAGAGATCCGGCATGGCTATTAGCGATTTTGAACTGATCGAACTCAATGAGGCTTTCGCGGCCCAGTATCTTGGGTGCGAGAGAGAGCTGAAACTCAATCGTGAAATCACGAATGTAAATGGCTCTGGAATAGGTTTGGGACACCCCGTAGGCGCCACAGGGGCCAGATTGATGACCAGCCTTATTTATGCAATGAAAAAACGGAATAAAACGATTGGGTTAGCTACATTGTGCGGAGGAGGCGGGGTCTCCATGGCGTGCGCTCTGGAAATCGTTTAAGGACTTGCCATTCAGTGTCCGTGGATTAACCAATTACGAAACAATTTTCGTGGCCCTCTGGGAATAGTGATACAGAGGGCCGCCCTAAAACCCCTTGAGGGCTTAATAATGCATTAAAGGACTGAGTCCGAACAAAATAAGCGACTTTACAAAGAGGCAGAGAGGCAGCGGTCAGAAAGTGGCTGAAGAAAAGCCGGTAAAGAAAATTAGTGCTAAGGCGATAATGGCTGATCTAAAAGCCGGTTCTTCTGACACGGAATTGATGAAAAAATATGCTATTTCATATAGTGGTCTTCAAGACATATTCTCAAAACTTATAGAGGCCGGCCTTGCCACAAAGGCTTATTTCAACAAGAGAGCTCTAAAGCAATCCTCAGTTCGCTCACCTGAAGATTCCACGCGAACTTGCCCACATTGCGGCTACTCTGCCGCCACCCCGTTTACTAGATGTCCCCGCTGTGAAGAGGAAGTCTCTGAATGGCTTAACACAGTCGAGTTGACGAACATTCTCACAGGATCATTCCACTAAACTATTTACGCTTAATAGAACCGAAGCGGGGCAGGCTATAGCTGTTTTGAATTATCGCCCTGTTATCGCGTGAAACAAAATTCTCAATGTGTAAGTAATGATTATGAGTGCAGATAATATCCCTACGATTATGTGAATACGGCCACCCAGATCTCCCCATTTTTCGCGCAGAGAAATGCCTTTTCCGTAAGTTCTTGCAGCGGCAATCACTTCTCGTATTATGAGCAAAACAATTATAACAATGGCCAAAAATATTAAGTACTTCATTTTATGGCGACTAATTGAACTTACAATGATGAAGTCGGAGAGTTCGTTAAAATTATCTCATCCTTGTATTCATCCTGCAATATGCAAGATTCCGAATCTTGGTTCCTTGCCAAATTTGACTAAATCGCTTACGTTCAAGCAATGGAAATTAGATTTCAAAAGATGCACGGAGCGATGAATGATTTCGTGGTCTTTCATGACTTTGATAGAGCCGTAAACTTATCTTCTGAACAGGTACGGAGTATTTGCCACCGTCGCGCAGGGATTGGGGCTGATGGCGTTATTGTCATCAGAAAGTCTTCCGTGGCGGATTTCTTTATGGATTATATCAACGCGGACGGCTCTATCGCAGAGATGTGCGGGAACGGAATCCGCTGTTTGGCCAAGTATGTTTACGATAATGGGTACAGTACCAAAACAACTTTGGCCATTGAAACTCGTTCGGGAATCAAGGTTGTAGAGTTGTTTGCCGGTTCGGACGGAAAGATCTCCCGGGTACGAGTCGATATGGGCAAACCGATTTTTAATCCCCAGCAAATCCCGGTAAATATTCACACTGATAATTTGCCTATAACAGACTATCCCGTCGAAGCTGACGGCCGCACATTCTCGGCTGCAATATTGTCCATGGGGAACCCGCACTGCGTAATCATTACTGGAGAAGACCTGGATTCACTCGTAAGAGAATTCGGTCCTGTGATTGAAAAAAATTCTCTTTTTCCTGCAAGAACGAATGTTGAGTTTATAACTGTAGCAAATCGAGGACGCATAGTTATGCGAGTTTGGGAGCGGGGCAGTGGAGAAACTCTCGCTTGCGGAACCGGTGCATGCGCGGCGATGGTGGCAGCTGTGCTCAAGGATCGCGTAGGCAAGTCGGCAATAGTGCAGCTACCGGGAGGCGATCTGGAAATAGAATGGAAAAGTGCGGAGTATCCAGTATTTATGACTGGAGAAGCTATTTTAGCTTATAATGGCGTCATAACCATCTGAATCTATTTATTTAAGTATTGACACAGCTCTTCGGCTCGGCTAATATTGTGACAACAGCGTATGGCTTAACATAAGTCGTGCTGCTGTAAGCTCGAGTGCCGTATTGCCGGTTATTTTTCGGCAAGATAGCTGTGGAGATTCTCAATGAAGCTGTTAAAGTTTAGTCGAGGTTTTACTTTATTGGAGATGGTCTGGGCGGTGCTGGTTGTAGCAGGATTATCAGCAGTTTATTTTTTTCTGCTCGATTCTTATCAGGAACGAAGGATGAGTGAACAGGCGGCCAAAGTTCTTATGCTGGCAGCACGAACCCAGGAGGAGTTTTTCGCTAGGCAGCATTACTATTTCGATGCCGATGTCTCAGGAAATAATAGGGATGCCTATCTGAGAACTCCGGATGGACGAAAAACTGCGGTTCAAATACCTGCCCAAGTCGTATTGCAACTTAAAACAAAAGATAAGGAAAGAACTGCGTTCACGGGCCAAGCATATTTCACCGGCAGCAAAATTTTGCATAAATATGATTCGGAATCCGGAAAAATAACTACAAGCTCCAGGTGCCAGGCGGAATCAGGATGAGGCGAAGACTCGCTGCATCACTCAAACGATATGAAATATACGTCGTAGCCGCAATAATTTCGGTGGTGTTCTTGTCCGCTATGGGAGTTGTTGCGTGGTTGCTTCAAGATTCGATGGCAGGAACCCCGTATGAAGCTTTAGATAGCATCGATCTAAAGAGCATTTTCGCAACTGCGTATGTGCGATTCCGTGAAGATGATAACACGCCTTATTTAAAGCTTGAACTGCATAATGGAACATTGTGGTGGATCAAGAGATTCGAATTCGATTTTGATGATACGATTTATGTCATTAAAGATCCGGAGGCCTTTAGGCCTCTGCATCTCGGCGCCGTTCGATGCGCGCTAAGAAAGCCGCCTACCAGAGTCGAACAGATTGAATACGATCTGAGGATTTTGAGAGCTTACGGGTATCCACCGGCACATCTTCAACCGCCACGAAATGCCAAAAACGTTGCTGGTGGTTCGCAAACTTCAAATGTGAACAATTAATTCTTTTTCCCCGTTTCGAAAACTTCACTAGCGAGTTATACTAAAAGTTTGGGGACGAAATATCGGATGCAGTAATTTGTTCTGATATTATGTTCCTTCTATCGCGTGTTCGCCATCTTTGATCATGAAGTTAATGGAGGGAAACCATGGAGGCTCAAAAGGCCGGGTCAAGCGTAGATTTCGAGAAGGCTCTCAAAATAGGTAGGCCGCCAAATGTAGTAAAACTCTTTCCCAATTCCCGTGCTCTCCTAGTGAGCGGGAAAGTGATTGACCGAGCTATGTTGGCCAAAGGCCAAGCAATTGCTATGGCTGCAAGCGTCAGAAATTCTTTTGCCATAAGAGGCGCGCTCAGAGCCGCGCAAAAAGCTAATGCCGCTATAATTATCGAAATCGCAAAATCAGAAGGTGGGGCGGCAGCATATTGCGCAGTCAATTTATGGAATATGGCTACATACGTCGATAGTGTTTGCAATGAATTGGGAGTGACTGTGCCCGTGGCAATCCATGCGGATCATTATGGGATCAAGGGGGAAAAGGATAAAAACACTGGCAAAGTAGAAATTCCCAGCATGTTTGATGCAGGTATTACTTCCGTTGCTATTGACGCTTCTCATCTGCCGGATGCGGAAAATCTTCTCACCAACATAGCATTGAATAAATATATTCCTACGTGGGCTGGATACGAGACAGAAGTCGGCGAAATCAAAGGGAAGGAAGGCCTATCAACCGTTGATGAGGCCGTTTTCCTTATTCAGGGTCTGAACGCTCATGGCATTTTTCCGGATTGGATTGCTCTCAACAATGGCACCACCCACGGCATTGAAGCAAGTGACGCGGGTATTCAGGTCGAACTTACTGCACAAATTCATAAATCGCTGGAGAAGTATAAGGTGTCAGGCGCCCAGCATGGAACTTCCGGCAACAGCTACGAGCGCCTCAAGGAGATTGCTAAGAAGACGCACACAACGAAAGCTAATGTTGCTACTGCACTCCAGATGGTTTCCTGGGGGCTCCAGGTTAATGAATACGGAAATGCGATTCAAGATAAGAACGGTGATTTCATCAAAATGCCCGATGTAGGCATGTCAGACGAAATTTGGAACGAGATGGTTGCTTATGCTGGAGAAAAAGGCTGGAAAGGCGGCAACTATAAGTGGTTAAACCTCCCATTCGAGAATAAGCTACTGGGCCGGCCCCGCGAAGAGCGGGAGAGAATGATCCAAGCTGTAGAAGACTTTGTGCACAACATGATAGTCAATGTTTTTAATTCCGGAGATACTGCTCCATTAGCAATCGGTGAAATATTGAGAGCAGGATCATATGACTTGAGCCCGAAAGTTTCACGAATAGAGGATCCGGCAGAGTGGACCGAGGAAAAAGTACTTAAAAGAGCCGAGAAGTTGACGAGGGACAAGGGACCTGGAGGCGATTTCGCCGATTGAGACGATCGCTCGCTCCAGTCCATTAATGGTTAAAGTCGAAAATTTGATCGAGAATAGCCGGGGTAAAGATTATATTGGAATTTAATTACATTTCCGTTCTCTTTGTAGCTGTCTACTTATTCCAGATGATTTTCTCACTCTGGTTGGATCAATTGAATCGCAGGTGTCTGGCGGATGCGGGAAAGGAGATTCCCGCGGCATTTGATGGTTTCATCGACCAAGACAATTTGTCCAAGATGAACAGTTATACTATCGATCGCAGCCGCCTGTTTCAGACTAGAAAAATAATTTCGGATATTTTGCTCCTGGCATTTATCTTATCAGGATTTTTTCTATTACTTAATGATTGTGGAATGCATGTGGTAGTCGGTTACGTATGGCCTGGGGTTATTTTTTTCCTGTTGTTTGGTTCGATCTTTTTTATTTTGGATTTACCTTTCGATTTCTATGAAACCTTTGTTATTGAAGAAAAATATGGATTCAATAAGTCTGACACTAAAACATGGATAATTGATAATATAAAGAGCGGAATAATATCAATAGTTTTGCTCGTAGCTATTTTGGCGCCCCTTTTGTGGATTATTCAAGCTTTCCCCAATTACTGGTGGTTTTGGGGCTTTGCGATAGTTGCCGCTGTGCAACTTGTCCTAGTTATTTTGTATCCGATAGTCATTGCTCCGATTTTTAATAAATTTGAACGCTTAAAAGATCAAGTGCTCGCGGATGAGGTAAATGCACTGGCAAAAAATCTAGGTATGAAGACCAGTGGAATATTTCAGATGGATGCGGGCAGGCGGAGCACCCATTCAAATGCATATTTTACGGGGCTGGGGAAAACCAAGCGCGTGGTCCTTTTTGATACTTTAATTCAGTCCCATGGCCATGATGAAATTCTTTCCATACTCGCGCACGAAATAGGACATTATAAACTTAAACACATAATGAAATCTTATATCATTGCGCAACTGAGCATGCTTGCGGGATTTTACCTTACTTTCCTGATATTGAATTGGAACTCGTTTTATGAAACATTTGGATTCGAAGCTTCCCAATCCTACATAGGTTTATTGATAATAAGTATTTTCGGGACGAGGATCAGCTTCTTCCTAAAACCCTTATATATGAGCCTTTCAAGGAAATTTGAGAAGCAAGCGGACGAATTTGCGATGAACGCCCGCCCTGATCCCACGCCTTTTATCTTGAGTTTAAAGAAATTAGCTGTTGATAATTTATCGAATCTAAATCCTCATCCTTTATATGTCTGGTTCAGCTATTCGCATCCACCTGTTCTGGAGCGAATCAATTGTTTAGAGCGCAAAACAAAAAATATGGAGAAAAGTGATGCCGGGAAGTTCTGATGTGATTAGGATTTTTGAATACGCCCTAAATCAAGAAAAAACGGGAATCACCTTTTTTAGACAATCATTAGAACGAATGGGCATCGGAGCTGCTGTTAGTGCCTTCAGACGTTTGATCTTGGAAGAAGAAGGGCATATTGCCTTTATATTCGGCATACTTGATGGACTGAGACGAGGGAACGAAATCGATCCCGATGACTTGAAAGATTTCGCGATTGAGCCTGGCAACTATTTTGATGCTCGGGCTCGGACGGAATTTCTAGAGCAATGTGTCCATGGTTCGATGGTCCCCGATGTAACCATTTTTAATACAGCTTGGCTTATCGAAAAAGACCTCAGCGATTTTTATTCGAAAATGGCGGATAAGGTCGAAGGTGCGCCTAAATCTGCTCTGGATATGCTTGCGAAATGGGAAGCGGAACATGAAAGATTCTTTCGAGAATATCGCGACCGACTGTCTGCCGTATATGCAGAGATGCCGTGGGGCGGGTAAGGTGCCTAGCTGCTTTCAAGTCGCTGAGGAAGGAATGCGGATATGAGCCTGTCTGCGTTTGAATATCATCGTCAGACCAGTTATCACCGGCATCGTATGATCGGTCAGGCCTCGGATTGGCAGAATCAGCCTGATGTTTTTAAGAGTTATCAAGACCTGGACAAGATTGACCTTGATGGACATCACTGAATGGTCACCTGAGAATCTTTCCGATTTACTGGACGAAAACCGATCCCCCGTTCCGGAGCTGGAATTTGATTTGAAGCGGTTGTCTCGAGTGATTTTTCTGACACACGCATTAACCGCGAAGGCAAAATACGGTGGGACAGAATACTATTTCCGCAGTATCGCATCCGCTGGTGCGCTTTATCCGTTTGAATTGTATGTAGGGGCACTAGACGTCCCCGGTCTGGGCGCGGGCCTGTATCACCATAACGTCGGCACACAGGCCCTGGTAAGATTGAGATCCGGCAGTATATTGACTGAGCTGACGAAGGGATTGCAAATGGAAGGGCCGAAACCTGTGTTGGCTTTCTTCCTCACGGCGATATTCTTCAGGAGTTCATGGAAGTACCGAGATCGATCATATCGTTATGATTTGCTCGATACCGGACATATGGCCGAGAATCTCATGTTGGCTCTTAATTCAGTACGTGCTACGTTCAAGCTTTTTTATGATTTTGACGATAACGGGCTTAATGATTTGCTTGCGCTGGATACTGATCGGGAGGTCTGCCTAGCCTGTGCCCTCGTCTGGGGCAAAAAACAATCAGTATCCGACCAAATCTCCGTACTGGAGCAAGCCACAGCGGACCTAAAGCACGCTAGCCAGTGTGCAAAAGTAGAGACCGATTATCCGCAAATACGGGAATTTCACTTTCGTTCCTCTGCTCTAATTCAGGGTGCGGATATGAAACCGTTGGTCCTGGACCATTTAGGTGTGAAACGCGAGTTCGGTCGCACAATTCCGGTTCCGGCTCAGTGGCCCGAGAAAATGAACCATGCTGCGGCGGTATTTTCGAGGCGATCGTCCCGGAATTTTGTTCGCGCAGAACTGAATTCTGATCAGCTCGGTGCATTGTTAAAGATTCTTTGTTTCAATCAGAGCCCAATTCGCAATCAGAACACGCGATGGAACAGCACTATCGCTGTAGGATTCGTTGCCGGAAAAATCAATGGGCTTAAATCGGGCTTTTATTTGTTGGACCGGGAAACTGAATCAATTTGCTCAATTTCGCAAACTTTTCCGATGGAAAAAATGGCCAACGCTTGTCTCGACCAAAAGTGGCTTGCTAATTGTGCTCTTCACTTCTTGTTCTTGACTAACTTAGACCTTATTGAGCAAACCTGGGGACTTAGAGCATATCGATACGCACTGTTGGAATCAGGGCGCCTCGGTCAAAGGCTGTATTTGGGAGCAACTTCCATGCAGCTCGGGTGTTGCGGTATTGGAGCTTTTTATGATGATGAGGTTTCTGAGTTGCTGGGCCTCAATGAGCAAAGCAGGCTTTTATATATGGTGGCCGTCGGTCCGATCAAAAAATGGTCTACCACGTGATGAATGAACAAGATTTTTTAATATTAATAAACTGGAGACCGACATGTTGGACAATCTGAAAAAGCTGTTTAGCCCGGTGGAAACTCTAGACCCAGGTGAAGCAAGGGATTTCATTAATAGACATGAAGAAGGCACCTACACGTTGCTCGACGTTCGGCAGCCTGGGGAGTATGAAAAAGACCACATCCCCGGAGCTACTTTGATTCCGTTGCCTCAGTTATACGATTCGCTGGACAAATTGGATCGTGACAAACCTGTCATAGTGTATTGAGCTATAGGCGGAAGGAGCCGAGTTGCGGCTCAACTGATGGCAGCTCAGGGATTCGCTAAAGTCTACAATCTAAAGGGCGGGATTAAGGCGTGGGAAGGGGAGAAGGCCGAGGGGCCGGTTGAATTGCATTTGGATTTGTTGCGCGGGGACGAAACTCCAGCGGAAATGCTCAGTCTGGCCTATGGCATGGAACAAGGTCTGGGAAGTTTTTATAGAGAAATCAAAAAAGGAACACGGGATATCGAGTTATCCCAACTGTTGGAGACCTTGGCTTCTGCAGAAGAAAAACACAAACAATATCTACTGGCCAGGTACAATGAATTGGAATCCGGTAAAGTAGACCAGAAGGCGTTCGAGGCGCGCCTGTCTTCCAATTATACCATGGAAGGTGGATTTGATACGCAAGAGCTGTTGCGACAAAATCGGCAATTTATGGAAAGCGTCCCATCCGTGCTGGATTTATCCATGATGCTGGAAACTCAAGCACTTGATCTTTATTTGCGTTTTGCCGGAAAAATTGAAAGTGCGTCTACCAAAGAGGTGCTTTATAGGATAGCTGATGAGGAAAAGAGTCATCTACAAGCCCTAGGGAGACTAAGGGACCGACTATCCCTGACAAATTCAGCATCACATTTCGAAAAATTAAGAAATCCACAAGAGTCTCTCACTTCTTCTCATGAACGGGTAGCTGCGAACCGCAGTTTGTCATAAAATCTTCTTGCAATATTGAATTGATTCAGCTGGGGCATTACCTTCTAAGTGAATGATCAAAATAGGTCAGTCAAAGGAATGGTGATGGATAATTTTGAATACGATATTACAAAACATGACACGGAAGCTTTCATGCAAATAGTCTATTTCTGTTCCGAAGAAGGCGATTGCAAACTGGAAGAGATCCCCGCAGAAGAACCTCAGATGTTCATGGATCTTCTGAACATCCGTGGGCGAGATGGCTGGGAATTGATTCAATTGAATTTCGGGAAAAACGGTGTATTAGCCTTCTGGAAACGTAAGTTGACACATCCCTAGCGCTTCCGGTATTCCCGTCTCATGTACATATTTCCAAGAGTAAAAGTACAGCACAAAGGAGCATCATTATGACCACCACAGTTAATATCAAGGGTATGTCATGTAGTCACTGCGTCATGGCCGTAAGTCAGGCGCTCAAGCAGATGACCGATGTGAAAACCGTTAACGTTGATCTCGACAACGGTAAGGCGACTATCGAGCATGAAAATGCGATTGATATGAGCAAGGTGAAAGAAATAATCGAGAAAGCTGGCTACGAGATTGGCTGAAGCAACAATTCAAATCCATGGTATGACTTGCGCGGCATGTGTACGCCGAGTGGAACGCGGGCTGGAATCGCTGGAAGGCGTCAAAAGCGCCTCTGTCAATCTTGCCACGGAAAAGGCGCGTGTTCGAATACGATTCTGACCTTGTCAACAGCTCGGCAATGAAGGCCAAGATCAAGGACCTCGGCTACCAAGTTTTGGAAATGCCCAGCGTTGTACGCTGGTGAAATGAAAAAGACTATTATTTCCGTTGGAGGTATGAATTGCGCCGCTTGCGTGCGCCGTGTGGAATCGACCCTCGAAAAGATAGGAGGGATCAAATCTGCATCGGTTAATTTAGCTACATCCAAAGCAACGCTTGTGCATGACTCTCCGCTGCCGTCATTCGCCGAATTCAGAAAAGCCCTGAAGGATGCGGGATATCAATTTCTTGGAGTGGTGGACGAGGTCTCCCAAGATCCATTAGAACTCGCTCGTCATAAAGAATTGGCAGACCTGAAAATCAAGCTGGTTTTCGGCTTTATTATTACAGCTATAGTTCACATGGGAACAATGCCGCACCTGTTTCCTATCATTAGAGATATCCCTCATAATGTGATTTTGTTTGGTCCTCCTGTTTTTGACCACGCCTGTTGTTTTTTGGGTAGGCAGCCGCTTCTTTGTAGGCGCGTTCAAAGCAGCGCGACAGAAAACCACGGATATGAATACGCTCGTAGCTGTAGGAGCGCTTGCCGCGTATTTGTATTCCGTTGCAGTAACCTTTTTCCCGTCGTTTTTTTATGCTGCCGGAGTCACACCGCACGTTTATTTTGACAGCGCGGCCATGATCATCACTTTGATTTTACTCGGGCGGTTTCTAGAAGCTCGAGCGAAAGGCCGGACCTCAGCGGCAATTAAAAGACTTATCGAGCTGAAACCGAAAAATGCGAGAGTAATCAGGGACGGCGTGGAATCGGACATCCCTATCGATCAGGTGCAGCCCGGTGACCTTATTATAGTGCGACCCGGCGAGAGGATCCCCACCGATGGAGTAGTCGTGAGCGGAACATCCTCAGTCGACGAATCCATGCTCACTGGGGAAAGTATGCCTATTAGCAAAGAGCCTGGTCATAAAGTCTTCGGTGCCACAATAAATAAGAGCGGCAGTTTTCAGTTTCGTGCAGAGAAGGTGGGGGCGGAGACGGCCTTAGCCCAGATTATTCGCCTTGTGGAAGAAGCCCAAGGATCGAAAGCGCCCATACAACGGATCGCGGACAAAGTAGCTTCTATTTTTGTTCCAACAGTATTCGCCATTGCGACTGCAACTTTCATCATTTGGTATTTTTTCGTGCCTGAACCCGTGTTCAGCCGGGCTCTTTTAAATTTCGTCTCAGTGCTGATAATTGCTTGCCCGTGTGCCATGGGTTTGGCTACCCCCACGGCTGTAATGGTGGGGACCGGATTAGGGGCAGAAAAAGGAATCCTGATTAAGGGCGGAGAAACCCTTGAAAAGGCCTACAAGCTAACCTCTATTGTGTTTGATAAAACCGGGACACTAACAAGGGGTGAACCGAAAGTGACCGATGTTGTGCCCGCGTACGGGATCGACTCGGAAAGGCTTTTGCAGCTTGCAGTTTCTATTGAGGCTGTTTCGGAGCATCCACTGGCTCAGGCCATCATGGAGAAGGGCCGTCAGTCAGGGATTCAGCCGTTCTCTATTGACAAATTCGAAGCAATTTCAGGGCTCGGAGCAAAGGGTTATCTCAATGGGAGCGAAGTGATTTTGGGGAACAGGCGGTTCCTGGAGGATCACGGCATGAGCTGCGACGGATTGGCTGCAGAAGCTTCGAGACTCTCCGACCAAGGGAAAACATCAGTATTTGTCGGGGAACAGGGAAAACTCGTAGGTATGATAGCCTTGTCCGATACACCTCGACAAACCGCTCAAGGCGCCATTCAGGCTTTGAAGAGAATGGGGCTTCAGGTAATTATGATTACCGGCGATAATGAGAGAATTGCGCGCGGTATTGCGGATCAGTTGGACATAGATGTAGTTCTGGCGGAGGTGCTCCCAGGAGATAAGGCGGATGAGATCAAAAGACTTCAGCAGACCGGTCGGGTGGTAGCTATGGTGGGTGACGGCATCAATGATGCGCCTGCTTTAACTGCGGCCGATATTGGTATTGCGCTAGGGGCCGGAACTGATGTGGCCATTGAGGCTGGTGACATCACATTGATCAGCAATGATTTGAGGCTGGTACCCTCGGCAATAAAACTGTCTTTTCGAACCATGAAGGTCATCAAACAGAATTTATTTTGGGCTTTTTTTTACAATACTTTAGGCATTCCAGTAGCGGCGGGTGTTCTGTATCCATTTTTCGGGATTCTGCTCAATCCCGTTCTTGCTGCTGCTGCCATGGCGCTGAGTTCGGTTTCTGTGGTGAGCAACTCCCTAAGGTTGAGATGGTCCCTGGCGCGGCAAATTTGAAGGAATCATTCCTATGCGTCATTTAAGGTGCTCATTCCCTCGGGGCCAAGATAAATTTATTTACCATATGGTGTGGGTGATAGGATTCTTTGGCTTTTCTCAAGCCTTCCACGCCCAGGTCCTGCTCACGATTAACATACGTGAAATCGGACAATGCGTCCTCACAGAATAAACGATTAATCGCGGCATATAACCCGGGAATTTCAGGATTGGCTTTTTCTATGTGGATCACCGCCGTATCCGAATTGAGTCGTTCGCCGAGAGTGAATGCTTCCACCTTTGAATCGATCAGGATAGCCCCACCTGTGAAGTCAAGGCTCTCGTAATTGATCAAAGCCTCATACACAGCTCGGTCCTCCGCCAAAAGATCCGGATTGGTAGGGCAATCCTTGAGTTCGCACCATTGTTCTTGCATCTCTAAAACACGCCCGATTAACTCGCCGTCAAGCCTGCGATATTCAAACTGATAATTCTTGATAAATTTGTTCAAGTGATTTTTTTTCTTATGAAATTTGTTTCCGGGCAATTCGGCGAGGTCTCGCGCCAGATATACATAGTCGCTATTGTTACGATCTTCCAGAACTGCGAAACGCTTTTTGTCCACGTATTTTTCAATAAAATCCTCACTTGCCCGGCAAATCCTCGGTTCAGAGGACACCTGCCTCAAAAAGCCCATGAGGAAATTGATCGCTTCAACTTTATCCCCTGGTCCCAGTGGTGGCAATGCGAAAGTAGATTCTTTATCGGGGCGCATGATTAATAAAAGACAATTTTTTCGTATTTGCCAGAGGGTATTATAGCAATCCCGCCACATAAAAAGATTAGTAAACGTTGATTCGGAAATGAGAGGCGGGTCTTCCGAAAGGAACCTATTGAAATTGTTTCTGTTGCCCAAATCAATCGGTCTAAATTCGTTGATTCCCATTTCGATAGCTCTACACATGATCTTCAGTTCTAATAACCCAGGTCTTGCCGAAAAATCCACTCCGAGTTATTTAATTCTCACGGCCGTGAAAATCTAGATCTAAAATTGATGATTATGATTGAAAGGAAGCGAATAGATGAAGGAAGAGGAAATCAAAAATTTAATAATGAAAAAACAATCGGATAATAGGATATCCTGTGAAGCGGCTTGTGATATAGCCCAGCAAGCAGGAGCTTCAAAAATTGTAATTGGTAGGTTGCTTGATGAAATGAAAATCAAAATACATTCATGTCAGCTGGGCTGTTTTAAGTAGCGAGAAGGTAATCACATTTCAGAAGTTTCTCTAGCTTCCCTGGTCAATGGTATCAGGACATCTTGTTGAGTTTTGTGCAAATGTAGCGTGACCCCCCTGTTGGATACCTGAGTCACTGTTGCTCCGCCGATTTGCATCCCTGAAGTTACAAAATAGCCGCGACCATCGGGATCTTCTACCATAGCCTTAAATTGGCCTTCCCCCACCTGAATAATACCCACTAATTTCAATTGTGAGCGATCAAATCGACATAATGGCATGGACGGCGGGCATTCGGTGGGTAAAATCTCCGTGGGCGGTCTGAAAGGATCTCGATCAATAGCAAAAAGGTCTCGCCCCCGCTTCTCTTCGGCTCGTTCAGGAACAACACCAGGAGGAAAAATTCCAGGAGCTCGCCGTTTCCCCTGTTGTGGAGGAGTAACTACGGCCGGAGGCTTATCTATAGCGGGCAACGGTGCGGCTGTAGTGGCTGGAGCCGAGGCTTCACCCACAGACCGTCTAGCGGCAAGAATAATAGGTGGACGCTCAACTTCGGGAGCAGGTGACAATACGGGAGATTGGCGTCCAACGATAAAATCTATTGCTATATTCGCTTCTTGACAGCCCGATGAACAGCTAAATATACCTATGACAATACCTGCGTAGTAAACTTTTTTAAAATTATGTATGGTCATTAGGCGCTGCATTATATATCCTTTGGCCGCCAAATTATTACGGTTCCGGTCGCGCCTTTCTTGGCGCGCCGGCTTGCCGCGTCCTACTCCTGGACGCGCTGCCGCTTTTTTGGCTGATATTGCTTTAATTTCTTCCTGAGACAGTCGGCGATAAGTAACTCCATTGATATCCGCGTCGAGCGACACCACATCAAGCTTTTTGGCAAGATCACCCTCCCGACCGGTCAATGCTCCGGCTTTGATCAGCTTAATGGTGGGAACGTTCACAATTCGGGGGAGATCGTTCAAACTCATTAGAAAAGACCCTTGTTTTTGGTAGTCACCACGAACATTAAGCTGAATCGGTATAGTGGCGTAGAATAGCTCCTCGTTTATTTGTTCTTTTCCAGGTGCAAATTTTTTAGACACCAGATTGCTTTCACTTAATAAATCAGTTATTTGTTTTAATAAACCTTCAATTTCCTGTTGTTCCGGCAAAGAAGCCACCATTGCCTGCAGTCTCTGCTCTAATTCCTTGATTCGTGAAAGCAATTTTGGACCTTCCGCAAGAACATTTTTTTGGTTCGCTAATTTCTATTTCGGTACTGCGGATTGCTGCCTGCAATTTATCAATTTGCGACCTCATATCCGAAATCACTAGCCAGTAGAAAAGCACAAGTAAAAGTACACAAATTCCTGCAACGATCAATCTTCGTTGTAACGTGCTGATTTTAAAAAATACTTCTTCGGGCGACATTTCTGGAACCTATCTGATGTTACCTGTGATTTTGAAACTCATGGAACCCAGTCCCGCTCTGGGTCCAGTGGTGGCCCCGGCCAAGACTTGAACAAGATTCACATCGGAAAAAAAGCTCTTATCATTGGGTTCCGCAGGATTTGATGAACGGCTGCCTTGCAGTAAAACCTTGCTTGATCTTCTGAAGCCTTTCGACGAAATGCACAACAGCAGTGTTATCAACCCCTGTCCCATCAAGTGAAAAATTTCTACCCGATTTCGTAATGCCTGTCACCCAAACTTCATCAGGAATGGCCATAGAGAGTGCTGCCATGAATGGCGCAGGAGTATCTCGCGTTTTGGTCAATCGCTCAATTGTATCAACCTGCTTTTGTAACCTAGTAATCCTGTTCTTCAGATCTTCGATCTCTTTGTTTTTTTGTTTAAGCTGGGCTAATTCTGTTTGCAGAGTCGCTTGTCTTTTCTGATACCCGCTTATAGTCCATGACAAAGAAAGATATGCGACTATGCTCAGGGCGACAACTGACGCTACAGCAGCGCCGGCGAAAAGAGCAAATTGCTTGAGCTCACGTTTGCGTAGAATCTCGCGAATTGGAAGAAGATTAATCTTGACCATTTCAGATTTGCTTGTCCTTTTCTTCCCGGAGAGCCAAACCAACAGCTACAGCCATGGAAGGGCCGATATGGTTCAGGTAATCCAAGTCAAAAAGCTGATCCGCGGGTCTCAATCCACGAAATGGATCCACGATTTCAATCGGAATGTTCAATTCCGACTCCATCGGTACTAACAAGACCATAAGTCAATGCCGCGCCGCCTGATAAAAAAATCTTCTGAATAGGATCATACGAAACATTGGTGGAGAAGAATTCAAAAATTTTCTGCAATTCCGAAACAAAATAGTCCACCGATCGTTGGAAGATTTTGCGCAGATTCCTCGAATTTATCCCTTCCAGGCGCGCGCCTTGCTTTATGTTTTCGGCCCAATTGAAATCCACATCCAACAGCCGCATAATTTCTCTTGTTATTGAATCGCCGCCAATGGGGAGATCTCTGGTGTATTGGGAGGCACCTGATTTGAGTATATTAATATTGATTGTGGACGCGCCTACGTTAACCAGAGCGACAACCTCTTCCTGAACATTCGGATAAGAAAACTCGTACATAACTTCGAGCGCGAACGGATCTACATCCACTACAATCGGAACCAAACCCAAAGAACTTATCAGATCCAGGTATTCGGCCATGTAGTCCTTTTTCGCGGCCACGAGAACTACATCCATAGTTCCTTCTCTCTCGGGCCTCTCTCCCATTATATACCAATCTAAATTGACATCTTTTATGTCAAATGGAATGTACGGCTCAGCTTCTAACTGAATTTGTTTCTCCAGTTGGGTATCGCCCATGGAACTCATCGATACCTGCTTAATTATCACCGATTTTCCGGCAAGCGAAGTCACTACCTTTTTACTGCTGGTTCTAGAATTCTTATATAGGCTATTGATGGCGTTCCGTATTATATCAGGCTTCTTAATTGATTTGTCTACAACAACGCCATCTGGTAATGGCGCAATTCCCGCAAAATCCAAGGTATATTTTTTGGATCGATCGATTTCGATCATTTTGACGGCACTGGAGCCGATATCTAATCC
Source organism: uncultured delta proteobacterium (assembly GCA_963843165.1). Lineage (GTDB taxonomy): Bacteria > Desulfobacterota > Desulfomonilia > Desulfomonilales > Desulfomonilaceae > DATJPW01. The sequence continues at coordinate 23,781 of CAWJJL010000045.1, forward strand.
TATTACTTTCTGAACTGCCATTCCTTTATTTCCTTGGCGTTCGTTCCTGGGGGCACGTATGGGCTAGGACACATGATATAAATTAATCAGCAAGTTGTCAATAAAAAACATACAATTATGGACTGTTAGATTTAGAAGTTAAACCAAATTCTAGCGTATTGCCTACAGGCCTCAAATTTTTGCGAGTAAAGACGTAAATCGTGTCCGCCGGACGCGCCATCCCGAGTTTTCTCTCGGCAACTTTTTCTATGGTTTTGGAATCATCGCGTAGAAGGTCTATTTTGCGCTCAAGGGACTTAATCTCACCAATAAGCCGTTCATTTTCACGCTCGAAGAAATCTCGTTTTGCCTCGAGCTTTTGCTTTTCTGTGAGCCCCCTCTCGGTGATCAAAACTCCCACGGAAACCGCGACTATGATCGTAATCACAAACTGAGCGTACCTGACAGCTCGTATCGCGGAAAGTTTCATAGCTCGACCTTTATATTATATCTCTATTTTATTGAATTTGATAGCTCTCCAAATAAGCGCTATAAAGTTGCAGATCAAACTTATCCAGCTTTATTTAATGTTTATAGCCTGAAAGCTCTGAATTATCAACTTATTTGTTAAAGAACCAATATTAACATTCAAATAATTAGCTAATAAGAGCTTTTGCACAAGTTCTTCGGAAAAAATTGTCCGGGAAAGGACGCCTTTAGTGCAGCGACGCCTCCCGTGAGTGATACCCACTCGCGGCCAGTCCGAGTGCGAAAGAATTCTAAAGGCGCCCCGTCGAATTCAACTTTGTGATTATGCAAGAAGACAATTCTGTTGGCATTGATTATATCACATGATTTATACGTCATTTCAATCAATGTTAGACCGTGCTCGATTTGTAAGCGTTTGATAATCGAGCGAATGGTCTTGGCTGTAGGTCGGTCGAGCATAGAAAAAGCTTCATCCATAATGATAATTCGGGCTCCTGTGGCGAGAACCGAGGCCAGGGCAAGCTTCTGCTGTTCACCTCCTGAAAGGGTGTGTGTCAATCTTTTTTCCATTCCCACCAAATCTACCCAATCAAGAGACTGTCGCAGGCGATATTCAATGACGGGCGCAGGAAGTCGAAGAGTTTCAAGACCGAACACAATGTCCTCTTCTACCGTCGTTCCAATCAAGAACTCAATTGGATTCCCGGAAATATAACCGATATTCGGGCCGCAATTACCGGCGCAGACATCTTCAAAAATTATAGACCCTGAATTCGGCTTGAGGAGACCTGAAATAATTTTTCCCAAAGTAGTCTTACCGGACCCATCGGGGCCGGTAAGAATTACCCAGGAAAAGGGATTGATTTTAAGACTGATTCTTTGAAGTACCGGATTATTGGTACCGGGATAAGAAAAAGAAATATCGTCCAAAAGGATCATAATAACAGAAGAATAGGTTACATTCAGGCCTTGGACGGGGTTTCCTTTGACTTTAAACCACCAACGATCTTTTCCTTAAGGCTCTTGCCCTTACCAGTGCCCTTGCTCTTGCCGGATTCCGGCTTCTTTTCTACAAGTTCCACTACCGAGACGGCCGCCCTATCACCGGCCCGAAATCCCTTTTTAATTACCCGCACATATCCACCATCACGTCCGGCGTAACGAGGCGCGATATCCTCGAACAGAGTCCGAATCACTTCCTTTGAGCGAATTACCTGCAACGCTTGGCGCCGAGCATGAAGATCGCCTTTCTTACCCAATGTTATCATCTGGTCCGCCAGTCCCCTCAGCGCTTTGGCACGAGCATCGGTAGTGACAATGCGCTCATGCTCCAAAAGCGAGGTGACCATGTTCCTAAGAGTGGCTTGTCGGTGATCAGTTCTCATTCCAAGCTTATATCTTGATCTTCTATGGCGCATAAGAAATTCCCCACTCATTCCACTATATAACTTTGTCTTTCCTGATGCATCCTGTCCAATTCTTCTCTGCTAGGAAAATTGGGAATGGCCATGCCCAGGTGAAGGTCCATATCGGACAATATTTCTTTGATTTCGTTAAGCGATTTTCGGCCGAAATTCTTTGTCTTGAGCATTTCGGCTTCGCTCCTTTGGACCAATTCGCCGATGTATTTGATGTCCGCATTTTTCAAGCAGTTCGCCGAGCGCACGCTAAGTTCAAGTTCACTAACGCTTCTGAAGAGGTTTTCATTAATCTGAGGCTGAAGTTGGGGCTTTTCTTCGTGCACAATTTTTTCTTCTTCCTCGAAATTGAGAAAAACCAGGAACTGTTCTCTTAAAATTTTAGAAGCTTGAGCTAGTGCATCTTCGGGGTAAATTGTGCCGTTTGTCCAGATCTCCATCGTAAGTCTGTCGTAATCGGTTCGTCTCCCGACACGGGCATTGGTGATATTGTAACTTACTTTTCGCACCGGCGAAAAAACAGAATCCAACGCCAACGTTCCTATAGGATCGTCTTCGTGCTTATTCAATTCGGCCGGAACATAACCTTTTCCCCACTCCACTTTCATATTCATCGATAAGTGCGCTTCTTTGGAAAGCGTAGCCAGAATTTGTTCCGGATTTATAATATGCACCGTGTCGTCACCGAGAATGTCGCCTGCATGCACCTCGCCTTCCCCAACAGCTTCGAGTCTGATGGTTTTTGGCTGTTCGGAGTACAATTTCAGTCGAATTTGTTTAAGATTTAGAATCAGATCAGTGACGTCTTCTTTGACTCCGGGTATAGTTGAAAATTCGTGAAGCACGCCATCCACTTTCACGCTGGTTATGGCCGCTCCCTGTAAAGACGAGAGAAGGACCCGCCGCAAAGAATTCCCGAGAGTGATGCCGAACCCCCGTTCCAGGGGCTCGCAAACGAATTTTCCATAAAAAGGGGTATGTGTACTCTCGTCGACCTCCATTCGTCGAGGCCGAATCAGCTCAGTCCAATTTCGGCTTATAAGGGGCTGCCCTGCTTCTTTCATGGGTTCCCTCGTTTCTTCCTAAAAATTTTTGTAAATGACCGTATCCGGATATTTTTCCTGGTTCACTTGCTAGACCACAGGATCCGAAACGGAAAAGTGCCAAAATCATCATCTGAAAACATTATTTTCGTTATCTCGGCGCAACTCAAAAGGACATTCACGTCTACCTGGAATAGTATTCAACAATTAACTGCTCTCTGATAGTCGGGGGCAGATCCTCTCGTGAAGGCAACTCTTTCATTACGCCACGAAAATTGTCTACCTCCACTTCCAGCCAATGTGGAATACCGCGACGACTTACGGTCTTAAGAGAGTCATCGATATGGCTTATGCTTCGGCTCTTTTCCTTAACCTCTATGACCATGCCGGGTTTTATTTGAAATGAGGCCACATTTACCTTACGGCCGTTCACCAGAACATGCCCATGTGTGACAAGTTGCCGGGCCTGAGCTCTCGAAGAAGCAAATCCCATTCGAAAAACCAGATTGTCCAGGCGAGACTCCAATAGCAGAAGGAGATTCTCGCCGGTGACTCCCTTCTTTTTCTCGGCCAGATGCGCGTACTTACGAAATTGTTTCTCCAGAATACCGTAAATCCGCCTGACTTTCTGTTTTTCCCGGAGCTGCGTTCCATAGTCTGTAGGTTTCGGACGGCTTTGCGCGTGCTGACCTGGAGGGTAGTTCCGTCGCTCTACAGCGCATTTATCTGAAAAACAACGATCTCCCTTCAGAAACAGCTTTGTTCCTTCCCTGCGACAAAATCTGCAAACGGATTCTCTATAACGTGCCAATGGATCTCCTTAGACTTTGAAAAAGCAATTATTCTTTAACTATACTCGTCTTCTTTTCGGCGGCCGACATCCATTATGGGGTATTGGGGTTACATCCCGAATAAGAGTAATCTGAAACCCCGCTGCCTGCAAAGATCTAAGAGCAGCTTCACGACCAGCCCCCGGTCCCTTGATCAATACTTCGACAGATCTCATTCCTTGTTCCATAGCTTTTCGGGCGGCATCCTCAGCAGCGAGTTGCGCTGCAAACGGCGTCGATTTCCTGGAACCTTTAAATCCCTGGGTACCGGCAGATGACCAGGCAACAACATTGCCCTCCGGATCTGTTATGGAAATAATCGTATTATTGAACGTAGCTTGTATGTGAGCTACCCCTCTCGGGACATTCTTTTTTTCCTTTTTCTTACGAACCGCACGCCTTTTTGGCATCTACTTCTCCCGATCTAAAATCATCTACAGCATTATTCCGTCGTCCCAAGCAAGAGAGCCTACTTGCGTCGGCCTATTTGCATCTTTCTTGGGCCCTTACGAGTTCTGGCATTTGTGTGAGTCCGCTGACCATGAACGGGAAGACCGCGTCTATGCCGCAGACCACGATAAGATCCAAGATCCATGAGTCGTTTTATATTCATGCTGATTTCGCGACGCAGATCACCTTCCACTTTGTATTTGTGATCCAGGACCTCACGAATTTTGGCTACGTCCACCTCGGTTAATTGATCCGAATTCATATTCGGATCGAGTCCGACTTCTTCCATTATCTTGCGGGAGGTGGTACGGCCTATTCCGTAAATGTAAGTCAGAGCCACTTCCATTCGTTTATTTTTAGGGAGATCAATCCCTGCAATTCGGGCCACAGTCTTCCTCCTGGTGATACGCGGAATGCAGCAGGCCTAACCCTGACGCTGTTTGTGTTTCGGGTTTTCGCAGATCACCCGGACTATTCCTTTTCGCTTGATAATCTTGCATTTATCGCAAATTTTTTTTACGGACGCCCTGACTTTCATGGGCTCGCCTCCTGTCCTAAGCTAGGACCTTCTCTATGGACGCGAAAATCTGGTCTATGGGGCCAACTCCCTTTACCCGACGTAATATACTTTTTTTACCGTAATAATCGATTAAGGGAGCAGTTTGTTTATTGTACACCGTTAGCCGTTCTCTGACAGTCGCTTCACTATCGTCATCCCTCTGATAGAGCTCTTTACCACACGCGTCGCAAACTCCCTCTTTTTTAGCAGGATTGAACTTGACATGGTACATCATGCCGCAATCAGCAGTTTTTACAAGTTCTTCTTCCTGACAACCTGATAACCAGCTCTTCTTCCGGAACATCAACCAACACCGCGTGATCAAGAGGCTTTCCTTGTGCCTGAAGAATCTTATCCAGTGCCTGCGCCTGCGGCAAAGTTCTTGGGAACCCATCTAACATAAAACCCTTATTGAGGTCAGGTTTGGCAAGGCGCTCCTCGACAACTCCTATAACCACCTCATCCGGGACCAGTTCACCTTTGTCCATATATGTTTTGGCTTTAAGCCCCATAGGGGTGCCTTCTTTGAGAGCCGCCCGGAAAATGTCTCCTGTAGAGATCTGCGGGATCCCGAGCTTATCGACAAGCTTTTTGGCCTGTGTACCCTTACCCGAGCCAGGTCCTCCCAATAGTACGATTCTCATGCTACCTTCCTGTTTTCGGGGCAAGCGACTAACGCCTCCCCTTGATTCGGCCCGTTCGGATGAATCCTTCATAATGTCTCTGAATCATATGGGTTTCGATTTGACGTATAGTGTCCAAGGCGACCCCCACGACAATCAGCAGCGAGGTTCCGCCGAAATAAAAGGGCGCATTAAAACGGGCGATCAAAATCGAGGGGAGCACACATACCAATGAAACGTAAACCGCTCCCCCAAATGTTAATCTCGTAAGCACTTTGTCTATGTACTGAGATGTCTTCTTTCCGGGCCTGTATTCCAGGAATGTAACCTCCGTATTTTTTCATATTTTCAGCTACATCCACAGGATTAAAGGTCACGGCAGTGTAAAAATAGCAGAAAAAGATAATGAGAGCGACGTAAAGAAGTTCATACACTCCTGTCGCCGGCCTCAGCCAACTCGTCATAGCCGTCAAAAAAGGAACGTTAAGGAATTGGGCTATCGTGGCCGGAAAAATGATCAGAGATGACGCGAAAATCGGAGGAATAACCCCCGCTGTATTTACCTTAAGTGGCAGATGGGTGCTCTGTCCGCCATAAACCCGCCGACCCACAATTCGTTTGGCATATTGAACCGGTATACGTCGTTGACCTGTCTCGACGAACACAATTAGCGCTATGACACCTATCATGATCACTATGAGTAGCAGAAGAATGAGGAACCCCATATCTCCCGTCTTCACCAGCTGGACAGTATTACCAAGCGCCTGCGGCATTCTGGCGACGATTCCTGCGAAAATAATCAATGAAATCCCGTTTCCGATTCCGCGTTCGGTAATCTGCTCGCCGAGCCACATAATGAAGCAGGTGCCCGCAGTTAGAGTGATCATAGACAGAATGATGAAAGAAGTTTTCGGAATATAGACCATGTTCTCTGCATGGGCTAAGCCTATACTGATCCCCATTCCCTGAATTAAAGAGAGCCCGACGGTTCCGTAGCGCGTGTACTGCGTAATTTTCTTGCGCCCCGCTTCGCCTTCTTTGGATAAACGCTCAAGGTGCGGAACCACAACCGTAAGGAGCTGCAATATAATAGAAGCACTAATGTACGGCATAATACCGAGAGAAAAAACGGAGAAATGCTCCATTGCGCCACCAGTGAACATGTCCACAACACCGAAAAGGGTCTGCGCGGCTCTTTCGAACCAATCCTTGAGTACGGCCGTATTTACCCCAGGTGTAGGAATATGCACACCCACACGATAAACCAATAGCATGAGAAGTGTAAAGATCACCCTCCGCTTCAGTTCGGGTATTCTGGCAATATTTCCCAACGAACTTATCACGAATCAATTCTCCTGTTGCCCCGCCAGCGCAATTATAAGAATATTTGCCGAGCGGTCACAGCTCCTCTATTGTGCCTCCGGCGGCCTCAATCTTGGATTTAGCAGCAGCACTTACCCTGTCCAGCTTTATATTGTAAGCTGACGTAATTTCTCCGTCGGAGAGTAGTTTAATCGGACCTTTCCTTTTGATGAGTCCCTTTCTCTCGTAATAGGTCTCCTGTAATTTCAGTTCCAGAATCAAAACGAGACAGGTCTTTAATTCTAATGATGTTATATTGGATTTTAAATATATTTGTGAAACCCTTCTTTGGAAGCCTCCTCTGGAGAGGCATCTGCCCGCCTTCAAATCCCGGTGAGATGACAGCCCCGGAGCGAGCTTTTTGTCCTTTATGGCCTTTTCCCGCTGTTTTTCCCCAACCTGAGGATTCTCCTCGGCCGACTCTCTTACGTCTTTTATTCTTTTCAGAACCTCTTAGATTTGAAAGATTCATAGACTCCTCCCCTTCCGGGGGCGAAAAATTATTCTGCAACTTCCTCATTTTCAAGTAGATGACCTACTTTTTTGATCATCCCGCGGACTTCGGGCGTATCCGGAACAATACGGCTCTGGTGTAACTTTCTCAGACCGAGACCGCGGACCGTTTCTCTTTGACGTTTGGGCGCTTTTATAGGACTTTTCTTTAGAGTCACCTTAAGCATTCGGCAGGTACTCCTCTGTTTTTTCTATTTCCTCGTCCGGTGACACATCAAATTTTCCTAATTTCTTGGAAATCTGATTCTGAGTCCGGAGGCTTTTCAAACCTTCAAAAGTTGCCTTCACCACATTGTGAGGATTGTTGGTTCCAATACATTTTGTCAAAATATCATTGATCCCAGCTGCTTCAATGACAGCTCGTACAGGGCCGCCTGCGATGACCCCAGTTCCGGATCCGGCTGGTTTAAGCAGAACTCTTGCCGCTCCGTATCGGCCCAGTACTTCATGGGGGATTGTGCCCTTGAGAATCGGAATTTCTACCATCGAAGCTCTAGCCCTTTCTACCCCTTTACGGATCGCCTCAGGGACTTCATTGGCTTTGCCGAGACCATATCCTACGCGGCCATTACCGTCGCCCACGACGACAATTGCGCTGAAGGAGAATCTTCTCCCACCTTTGACTACTTTGGCGACACGACTCAAATGGACTACGCGATCTCGTAATTCACCTTCAGCAGCCATTTCGGATCTAATCAACAAGCGCTTCCTCCTTCTAATCGGCTAGAACTCAAGTCCGCCTTCCCGGGCGCCGTCAGCCAGCGCTTTAACTTTTCCATGATAAAGATAAGGGCCCCGATCAAAAATCACTTTGAATATCTTTCGTTCCTGTGCCCGACTCGCCAGACGCTTACCCACTTCACGGGCAGTTTCAATATTAAAGGGCTCTCCCGATTTCTTTCGGGAATCCTTGTCCAAAGTGCAAGCCTGGACCAAAGTTGCCCCTTGCCGATCATCTATGATTTGGGCGTAAATGTGGCGATTTGATCTAAAAACAGTGAGCCGCGGTCTTTCGCCGGAACGTTTGATGTCAAATCGTACTCTTTTTGCACGTTTTTTTCGCGCAGTAAATTTTTCTACTTCTCCGGACATCTAAAATTCTCCACCAACGGGCTCGACAAGATGCATTAAGAATATGCAACCAGATTACTTGGTGCCTGCCTTTCCAACTTTGCGACGAATCTCCTCGCCGAGATAACGAATGCCTTTACCCCTATAGGGTTCCGGTTTTCTCAGTCTACGGATGGTTGCCGCCATTTCGCCGACCTTCTGTTTATCAATTCCCCGAACGTGGATGATGGTATTTCTTTCCACCTCGATAGTTAAGCCTTCGGGAATAGATACTACGACCGGGTTTGAATAACCTACATTTAATGTGAGGGTCTTTGGATTCGATTCTGCTCTGTATCCCGACCCCTTGAATTTCCAAAGATTTTGTAAAACCTTCCGTCACACCGGTAACCATATTCTGAATAAGGCTCCTTGTCAGCCCTTGAAATGCACGACTCTTGCGGCTCATGCCAACAGCCGACACGCGGATCTGAGATTCCTCCTGCTCCACCTTGACGGCATCCAGAACGGACATTTGGAGCGAACCCTTGGGCCCCTCGACAGTCAAGTTGGGTGGGGAAAAGGTTACTTTAACATTTTCCGGTTTAAAAATGGGGGCCTTGCCTATTCTGGACATTAATAACGCTCCTGAACTGTGACGCTTACCAGATACTGCAAAGAACTTCACCACCGATACCGCGGCGCCGCGCTTCCTTATCAGTCATTACGCCCTGAGACGTTGAGACAATCAAAAATCCGATACCGCCGTGGCTTTTGAGATTATGATCGCGGCCCACATATACCCTCAGGCCTGGTTTTGACACCCTGGCGAGACCATCTATCACGCATTGCGTCTCATCATCAAACCGGAGAGTCAGCTTCAACACACCTTGTTTGTTCTTTGCCGATCGGATCACCTTATATTTTTTAATATATCCCTCTTCTTTCATGATCTGAGCGACGCTGATTTTCAGATTCGAGGCAGGGATATTCACCTGTTCCTTACGTGCGTGTTTTGCGTTGCGGATACGTGTCAGCATGTCCGCAATCGGGTCAGTCATACTCATTCGACGAATCTCCTACCAGCTCGATTTGATCATACCGGGGATATTGCCCTTGAGGGCCTGAGTACGAAGGCAAATCCGGCACAAATGGAACTTCCGATAGTAAGCCCTGGGCCGGCCGCAAATCATGCAACGATTGTAATGTCGCACCATAAATTTTTGAGGCCTTGCCGCTTTCACAATCATCGATTTCTTAGCCACGCTTCCTCCTCGGAAGACAACTAGTTTATTTTCTAAAAGGCATTCCCATCTGTCCCAAAAGTTCCCGGGCCTCTTCGTCAGTCCTCGCGGAAGTTACTATTGTGACATTCATGCCTCGAATTTTGTCGACTTTGTCGTAGTTAATCTCAGGAAAAATAATCTGTTCTCTGATACCCATGGAGTAATTTCCACGGCCGTCAAAACCCTTCGGGCTTACGCCCCGGAAGTCTCTTACACGTGGAAGGGCCACATTAATCAGTTTGTCAAGAAAATGATACATATTGTCTCGTCTTAGAGTCACCTTGCATCCTATAGTCATTCCCTCACGAAGCTTGAAAGAAGCTATTGATTTTCGAGCCTTTCTCAGCACAGGCAATTGACCTGTAATGGATGCGAGCTCGTCTCGGGCGCTATCTATTACTTTGGGGTTCTGAATTGCCTCGCCTAATCCCATGTTCACGACGATCTTGGTAATGGCAGGGACTTGCATGAGGTTTTTGTATTTGAAACGCTCAACAAGTGCTGGAGAAACGGATTTTTTATAATATTCGCTCAGTCGAGAAGCCATCACACTATTACCTTTAGCTGTCTAATTGTTCTGAACACTTTTTGCAAAATCGAACTTTGTCACCGCTATCTAAAAATCGATAGCCGATTCTTGTTGTTTTGGAACATTTGGGACAGACAAGTATGAGTTTTGATAGTTTCAGTGGAGCTTCCTTCTCCACAATACCGCCCTGCTGGCCGGCTTTTCCTCCCGGCTTAGTGTGCCGTTTAACCATATTGACTCGTTCAACCAGGGCGGTGTCCTTTTCTTTAAAAATCTTGAGAATTTTTCCTTGTCGTCCCTTTTCTCTGCCCGAGAGGACTTCGATCTTGTCATTCTTCTTGATACTGGACATCAAAGGACCTCCGGAGCCAAGGACACTATTTTCATGAATTTTTTGGCTCGAAGCTCGCGAGCGACCGGGCCGAAAATACGAGTCCCGATGGGTTCAAGCTGATTATTTATCAGCACTGCGGAGTTATCATCAAAACGGATATAGGATCCGTCCGGGCGACGGACAGCTCTTCGGGTCCGAACTACCACCGCTTTATGGACTTCTCCCTTTTTCACTTTGGAATTAGGAATAGCCTCTTTCACTGAAACTACAACGACATCTCCGATGCTTGCGTACTTCCTACGGGTTCCACCAAGTACCTTTATACAAAAAAGTTCCTTGGCACCGGAATTGTCGGCTACATCCATACGGGTTTGTTGCTGAATCATCAGGCACCTCCCGGCAACGCCGCCTCCTTGAGGACCTTCCGGACACGCCAGCGTTTATTTCTGCTTAACGGCCTGGTCTCGACGATCATGACTTCATCGCCGATGCGGCACCGGTTTTCCTCATCATGCGCCATGAAACGCTTCCGGCGGTGCACGAATTTCTTGTAAACAGGATGTATTACAGTTCGGGTTACTTCGACCACCACTGTCTTATTCATTTTGTCACTAATAACGACACCGGTTCGAATTTTACGTCTGCTTGTAACTTCAGAGGAGCTCGTCATGTAGACGCCTCCTTTTCTCTGATAATAGTTTTGACCCGCGCAATATCCTTACGGAGCTTTCTAAGGCGATCGGTTTTTTCCAACTGACCGGTCGCATGCCTAAAACGAAGTTTGAATTCTTCTTCACGGAATTCCTTTTCTTTGGCCTGCAGCTCTTCAGGTGAGAGATCTTTCAATTCTTTGGCCTTCATATCTGTTCCTCACGCATAACGAACCGAGTCTTAATTGGTAGCTTCATGGCGGCCAGTCTGAATGCTTCCTTGGCCACTTCAATACCGACACCTTCCATTTCATAGAGAATTCGCCCTGGTTTCACCACAGCCACCCAATCCTCCGGCGCTCCTTTTCCTTTACCCATTCTGGTTTCTGCAGGTTTTTTGGTTACGGGTTTGTCCGGGAACATGCGTATCCATATCTTGCCGCCCCTTTTCACATGGCGCGTCATCGCTATTCGACCTGCTTCTATCTGCCGGGCGGTGATAAAGGAGGGCTCCAAGGCCATGAGCCCGAACTGGCCGAAGGCAATAGTCGTACCACTCAAGGGTTGGCCTCTCATTCGGCCTTTTTGCATCTTCCGGTGTTTGACTTTCTTTGGCGCCAGCATATCAGCTCTCCGTGGAAGTGGCAGAAATTATTTCGCCCTTGAAAATCCAGACTTTTATCCCAATGATGCCGTAGGTGGTTCGGGCTTCCGCAAAGCCATAGTCGATATCTGCTCTTAACGTGTGTAGTGGGACTCGCCCCTCCCTGTACCATTCGCGCCTGGCCATTTCCGCTCCACCAAGGCGACCGGCGGTCGCAATTCGAATGCCTTTGGCTCCGGATTTCAATGAGCTTGTCACGGCCTTTTTCATGGCCCGCCGAAATGCTATGCGTCTCTCAAGCTGCTGAGCGACATTTTCAGCCACTAATTGTGCATCAATTTCGGGTTTTCGGATTTCTTTGACGTCGATAATCACTTCTTTGTTCGTCATACCAAGCACTTCCCTCCGGAGCTTCTCAATCTCGCTTCCTTTCGGGCCGATGACGATACCAGGTCGTGCCGTGTGGATCACAAGTCGAATTTTACCGGCTGCTCTCTCGATCTCAATTTTTGAAATACTGGCCTGAGATAGTCGTTTTTTGACAAAATCTCTTAACTTGAGATCCTCAATTAGAAAGTCTCCGAATTCTCTCTGCGAAAACCAGCGAGAATCCCAGGTTTTCGTAATCCCGAGACGAAATCCGTTTGGATGTACCTTTTGTCCCAAAATACCCCTCCTCAGGGTTGCCCGAGGATTCCTATTCAAAGATCGTCGGAATCCTTCGGGAGATGGCAATTAATCTTCCGTCACTGCGACGCGAATATGACTCATTCTCTTTCTGACTCTTGTGGCTCGACCCATAGCACGTGGACTCCATCTTTTTGCGGTCGGTCCTTCATCTACTGTAATCGTGCTGATATAGAGCTTGTCTTGATCCACGCCGCTGGATTGGGAGGCATTACCGAGCGCCGATTCGACAACTTTCCTGATCAGATCCGCAGCCTTTTTCGGCGTAAACTTTAGTAGAGAAATAGCTGATGCAACAGGCATTCCCCGGACAAGATCTGCGACTAGTCGTGCTTTACGGGCGGAAATGTGAGCGTATTTTAGCTTGGCTTCCCACTCCATTATTTCTTCCCTTTCTTAGCCTTTCTGTCGCCGGCATGTCCGTGGAAAGTGCGGGTCGGAGAGAATTCACCCAGCTTATGTCCGACCATATTCTCCGAAACGAAGACAGGTATGAATTTCTTGCCGTTATGCACTGCGAAAGTGAGACCCACCATATCGGGAATGATTGTTGATCTCCGCGACCACGTCTGAATAACTTTTCGAGAACCGGACTCACGAGCCTCATTGACTTTCTTCAGCACGTGATCGTCCACAAAGGCGCCTTTATGTGTCGAACGGGGCATGATACTTACTTCCTGCGTTTGACGATGAGTTTATCGGAAGCTTTCTTCCGCTCTCTGGTCTTGTACCCCTTGGTTGGCACCCCCCAAGGTGTAACTGGATTACGACCGCCGGACGTTTTCCCCTCGCCGCCTCCATGAGGATGGTCCACTGGGTTCATAGCCACCCCACGCACTTTTGGTCGCAGGCCCAAGTGCCTTTTTCTACCTGCTTTCCCCAGAGAAATCTTTTCATGGTCCGGATTACTTAGCTGGCCCACTGTGGCCCTGCAACGATCCAATACCATGCGAACCTCTCCGGACGGGAGTTTAATCTGCGCGTACCCTTTCTCTTTGGCCATCACCTGACCGTACAGTTCCGGCAGCACGAATCATCTGGCCACCTTTGCCGATCTTCATCTCGACATTATGAACCATGGTCCCAAGGGGAATGTTCTTCAGCGGCATGCAATTGCCGGGCTTTATGTCCACTTTATCGCCGGAAACAACGGTATCTCCAATTTTTAACCCGACTGGCTGAAGAATGTAACGCTTATCTCCGTCCACAAAACTAATCAGAGCTAGACGTGCGCCGCGATTCGGGTCGTACTCGATAGTCACAACTTTGCCGGGAACATCGAAATTATCTCTTTTGAAATCGATTAACCTGAATCTTCTCTTATGACCGCCGCCTCTATGACGCAGAGTTATACGACCGTAGTTATTACGTCCTCCACCCTTGCGCATTCCGGAGACAAGGGACTTGAGAGGTTCATCAGTGGTTATTTCTTCGAAAGTAAACCCGGTTCGGAACCTCATTCCCGGAGAAGTGGGCTTGTATTTCTTGATAGCCATGAATTTAATCCTCGATAAAACTCCGTCTAATGATCAAACGACACTTTTCGGCTGCCAATGCGTTAAAGGCGCGCTTACTAAACTCCTTCGAAGAAATCTACACGGTCACCTTCCTTCAAGGTGACAATTGCTCTTTTCCAGTCTTTACGACGTCCCATGTGTCGGCCTAATCTTTTGCGCTTACCCATGCGGTTTTGCGTCTTCACTGAAAGGACCGTAACTTTGAAGAGCTTCTCAACCGCTTTAGCGATTTCCGATTTGTTTGCTCCGCATCCGACTTCAAAAATCACTTGATTATTATTTTCCTTAAGAGTCGAACTTTTTTCAGTGATTATGGGTCGTCGGAGTATTTGGTATTCTTCCAACATCAGCCCAACCTCTCATGAATCGTCGGTATGGCCCCTTGGAGGAGAACGAGATTTTCGAATCGCAAGAGGTCGTAAACATTGATTCCCTCCGTGGGAAGCACAAGGACATGATATAAGTTCCGTGACGATCGGCTCAGAATTTCATCTTTTTCAGGAATCACAAAGAGTGTTTTTCCATTTTCCAAGCCCAATGCTTTCATGGTTTCAAAAAACAACTTGGTCTTGGGAGCCTCAAGCTCGATTTTGTCTACGACAGTTAAATGATTGTCTCTGAGTTTGGCAGTTAAGACAGACCGCAGAGCCGCTTTCCGAGCTTTCTTATTTAATGAAAATTCATATGAGCGTGGTTTCGGCCCGAAGATTGTTCCGCCACCCGTCCATATCGGGGATCGGTTGGTTCCCGCTCGTGCGCGGCCCGTGCCCTTTTGACGCCACGGCTTCTTCCCGCCACCTCGCACTTCGCTTCTGGTTTTGGTAGACGCGTTTCCAGCTCGTCGTTTGGCTAATTGCCATACCACTACATTTTGAACCAGATTCTCGCGGATTTCCGAATTGAAAATCTTTTCATCCAGCTCTACAGAGTCGACCTTTTCGCCCTTTTGGTTGACTACATCTATCAACGCCATCAGCTCTTCCTTATGAATACAATTCCACCTCTGGAACCTGGAATCGGGCCCTTGAGAAGAATCACGTTCTCATCACTGCGAACCTCGATCACTTCGACCCGAGGAGCCGTAACTCTAACACCACCTAGTCTTCCCGGCAGTTTCTTGCCTTTAAAAACTCTGCTGGGCCATGCGCACTGGCCGACTGAGCCGGGAATCCTGTGAGATCTAGAACCATGAGTCTCTTTGCCTCCGCCGAAATTCCATCTCTTCATAACCCCGGCGAATCCCTTGCCTTTACTGGTCCCGATCACTTTGACTTTTTCTCCCGGATTGAAAATATCCGCCCGTATTTCTTGGCCCACTTCCACCGATCCAGGATCCTCGACTTGGAAATCCCTTAGCACTCGAAAGGGACTCAGGCCGGCTTTTTTGAATTGCCCCATTAGGGGTTTTGAAACTCTATTTTCTTTCGTGGGTCCATAACCGACCTGGACTGTGGAGTCCCCTTTCTTTCGAATCACAAAACAAGGGCCTACCTCCACAACCGTAACGCCGATCGCCCGCCCGGAATCGTCAAACATCTGGCCCATCCCCAGCTTTCTTCCAATCATGCCATTGATCATTTCCAGCTCCTTGTTGCGGCTAGGCCTTTATTTCAACATCTACTCCGGGAGACAAATCCAGCTTCATCAAAGCGTCCAACGTTTGTTGAGTCGGTTCCAGGATATCTACAAGTCGCTTGTGGACTCTTATTTCGAATTGCTCACGAGACTTCTTGTCAATATGCGGAGATCTATTAACCGTATATTTATGAATTCTCGTTGGCAGGGGTATAGGGCCGGCAACTTTGGCACCGGTTCGCCAGGCTGTATCTACTATCTCAGCCGCTGACTGATCAAGAAGCTTATGATCGTAAGCCTTTAATCGAATTCTAATTTTAAGCGTTTGTGTTTCCATTCCGAAACCTCGAATCAGATGCGGCCTAGTATGATTGATTACTCAATAATTTCAGAGACGACTCCGGCGCCGACAGTTCTACCACCTTCTCTGATGGCGAACCTCAGTTCCTTTTCCATAGCGATGGGTGTGATCAGATGACCCTCGAGTGACACATTGTCACCGGGCATCACCATCTCTACTCCTTCCGGGAGAGTTATCACTCCAGTCACATCTGTCGTACGGAAGTAGAACTGAGGACGATACCCATTGAAAAATGGAGTATGAC
Source organism: uncultured delta proteobacterium (assembly GCA_963843165.1). Classification (GTDB taxonomy): domain Bacteria; phylum Desulfobacterota; class Desulfomonilia; order Desulfomonilales; family Desulfomonilaceae; genus DATJPW01. The sequence continues at coordinate 39,884 of CAWJJL010000045.1, forward strand.
GTCCGCCTTCCTCTTTATTCAGTATGTACGTCTCGGCCTTGAATTTGGTGTGCGGCGTTATCGAACCAGGGTGCGCTACCACCTGACCCCGCTCCACCTCGTCCCGTTTTATACCACGTAATAAAAGCCCAACATTGTCTCCGGCCTGACCCGAATCCAATACCTTGCGGAACATCTCCACTCCTGTGCATACCGTCTTACGAGTCTCTTTAATTCCTACTATCTCTACTTCTTCGTTCACTTTGATCTGACCCCGCTCCACCCTGCCGGTTACAACTGTACCACGTCCTGATATGCTGAACACATCCTCGATCGGCATCAAAAACGGCTTGTCTACCTCGCGTATCGGTACCGGGATATACGAATCTATCGCTTCCATTAACTCCAATATGCACTTGGCGTCAGGATGCTTCGGATCGCCAGCCTCCAAAGCTTTCAATGCGCTACCCCGAATGATCGGTATATCGTCTCCAGGGAAATCATACGAACTCAACAATTCACGAAGCTCCAACTCCACCAACTCGATAAGCTCCGGATCATCCACCATGTCCGTCTTATTCAAAAACACTACTATGTATGGAACACCCACCTGACGGGCCAATAGTATATGCTCGCGCGTCTGAGGCATCGGACCGTCATTGGCCCCCACCACCAGTATCGCCCCGTCCATCTGCGCCGCTCCGGTTATCATATTCTTGATATAATCCGCATGTCCCGGACAATCCACATGCGCATAATGACGATTCGCCGTCTGATACTCCACGTGCGCCGTCGCTATCGTTATTCCCCGCTCCTTCTCCTCAGGAGCCTTGTCAATCTCCTCGAAAGGCACATATTCCGCCAACCCAGTCTTCGCCAATACCCGCGTAATCGCTGCTGTCAGCGTAGTCTTTCCATGATCTATGTGGCCTATCGTCCCTACATTCACGTGCGGCTTAGTACGCTCAAACTTCGCCTTGCCCATGGGCTCCTCCAGATTGCTTAGACTCGGACACCACCTTTTCTGTTACTGATTGGGGTGCCGGTTCATAATGGGAAAATTGCATGGTAAATGTTGCACGGCCTTGTGTAAGGCTTCTGAGATCAGTGGCATAGCCGAACATCCGCGCTAGTGGAACTCGAACCCCAACTGTTTGAATCCCTGAGCGGCTCTCCATGCCGAGTATTTTGCCTCGGCGAGCTGTAAGATCGCCCAGGACATCTCCCAAGAACTCGCCTGGAGTCACCACTTCCACGTCCATAATAGGTTCGAGTAAAATTGCTGCGCCTTTCCGACACGCTTCTTTAAATGCCATGTATCCAGCGGTTCGGAATGCCATTTCCGAAGAATCCACTTCGTGAAACTTTCCGTCAGTTAATGTAACCTTAATATCAACCATGGGATATCCGGCCAGTACGCCGGATTCCATAGCAGTACGTATTCCATCATGCACAGGTTGGATATATTCTCTGGGAATTGCGCCACCTGTGATCTTATCAACAAACTCCAATCCTTGTCCACCGGTAGTCGGCTCAACATCCATAACCACTTCCGCGAATTGTCCCTTACCTCCAGTCTGTTTTACATGCCGATAATGTTCCTTTACAGATTTGGTGATAGTTTCGCGGTATGCCACTTGGGGTGTTCCCACCCTGGCGTCGACCTGGAATTCTCTAAGAAGCCTATCAACAATTATTTCAAGATGGAGTTCGCCCATTCCGGAGAGGATGGTTTGTCCGGTTTCGTGATCTACACGCACCTTCAGGGAAGGATCTTCTCGTAACAATCTAGCCAACGCTGCGGAAAGTTTGTCCACGTCATCCCGAGACTTCGATTCCAATGCCAGTGAGATGACGGGCTCAGGAAATTCTATTGATTCTAACAGAAGCGGATGATTCTCATCCGCCAAGGTGTCTCCGGTTTTTGTATGTTTTAATCCCACAGCGGCAATGATATCGCCTGCAAAAGCCTCTTTTACTTCCTCTCTCTGGTTGGAGTGCATTTTGACGAGACGCCCGATCCGCTCCTTTTTGCTTGCATTGACATTGTAAACAGCGGATCCCGAAGCCAGCCTGCCGGAATAGACCCGCAAGAATGTGAGCGTGCCGGTGTATGGGTCATTCATTACTTTAAATGCGAGGGCTGCAAATGGGCCATCTACGTCTCTATGTACTGAACGTCCCTTCTCATCCTTGCCTTCAACCGGCGGAACGTCAAGCGGTGAGGGAAGGAATTCAACTACCGCGTCGAGAAGCTGCTGTATGCCTTTGTTTTTGAAAGCGGATCCTATAAGCACCGGGGTTATCTTCAAACCAATAGTTCCTTTGCGAATCGTCTCGTAAAGTCGATTGGCGGGTAGATCGGTATCACCTTCGAGGTATCGTTCCAGCAGCTCATCATCCAGTTCACAGATACTTTCAATTAGCTGGCGTCTGGCTTCAAGCGCCTCCTCTTTCGCATTCTCCGGGACTTCGGAAACATCGAATTTCATGCCCATGGAGTCATCATCAAAAGTAATCAATTTCATAGAGATTAAGTCTATGACTCCACGGAATTGCTCTTCCATTCCTAGCGGAAGTTGAAGGAGTATAGGATTAGTTTGAAGTCTTTTCTTCATCATATCAATGACTCTAAGAGGATCCGCTCCTGAACGATCCATTTTGTTGACAAAGGCTATTCTGGGAATCTGATATCGATCAGCTTGTTTCCACACTGTTTCCGATTGAGGCTCCACGCCTCCAACTGCGCAAAAAACGGCAACCGCTCCGTCGAGCACCCGCAATGATCTTTCAACCTCGATGGTGAAATCCACATGTCCGGGTGTGTCGATTATATTAATCTTATGTTTTCTCCACCGGCATGCTGTAGCCGCAGACGTAATAGTAATTCCTCGTTCTTGTTCCTGCTCCATCCAATCCATGACCGCGGTGCCTTCATGAACTTCCCCTATGCGATGGGAAACTCCGGAATAAAAAAGGATGCGTTCCGTGGTCGTGGTTTTCCCCGCATCGATGTGCGCCATAATTCCGATGTTGCGGGTACTGGTTAGGGCATCTCCTTTCATTGAAATCAATCTCTCAGAAATTCTTTACCACCTGATAATGGGCGAATGCCTTATTAGCTTCGGCCATTTTGTGAGTATCTTCTTTCTTTTTTATTGCGCTGCCTTTGCTCGAAGCGGCATCCATAAACTCGCCTGCGAGTTTTTCCTGCATACTTTTTTCTCCGCGAGATCGCGAATACTGTATCAGCCATCTAATGGCCAGAGATTGGCGTCGTTCAGGCCTAATTTCCACAGGTACCTGATACGTGCTTCCACCGACACGCCGGGAACGGACCTCCAGGACCGGTTTGACGTTCTCTACAGCTTTCTCAAACAATCTAAGAGGATCCTCGTTGGTTCTCTTGGCCATTATATCGAACGCGCTGTACAGGGTCTTTTCCGCCACAGACTTCTTGCCTTCCCACATAATGCTGTTTACGAATTTGGTAACCAGCTTACTATGGTACTTAGGATCCGGCAGTATGTCGCGCCTAGCGATCCTTCCTTTTCTCGGCATGATTTCGAGCTCCCGTCAATCGGGCAATGTGCCCGGTTTGATTACCGGCTTTTTCAGAACAAACTTTTCCGACAGGTTTCCGGCATGGTACGTTTCAGAAGGCAACACGGATTATTTTGTCCGATCTTTGGCTCGAAAGCCGATTTTCCTTCTGAACCTACCCCGTCGCGGACGACGGATCCCCCGGCCCCGTTGGAGTTGTTACATCCCCGAACACTGCAATATGCACTAAACCGGACAGTGCGTTCCCGCTGATTATTCGACGCTATCTCTCCCAGGAACGAGCAGGGCGGCGTGAGCGGCGAGGATTATTTTGGTCTTTTCGTCCCGTACTTAGATCTTGCCTTCTTTCGGTCCTGCACGCCGAAGGCGTCCTGGGTGCCCCTAATAATGTGGTAACGAACACCGGGCAAATCTTTTACGCGGCCGCCTCTAATTAAGACAACCGAATGCTCCTGTAGGTTGTGACCGATACCAGGGATATAGGAGGTTACTTCGTACCCGTTCGTGAGACGCACCCTAGCTACCTTCCGCAACGCGGAATTAGGTTTTTTAGGGGTTGTGGTATAAACTCTCACGCAAACCCCTCGACGCTGGGGACAGTTGGTCAGAGCGGGCGCCGATGTTTTTTTCCTGGGTCTTTGGCGACCTTTCCTGACCAGTTGATTAATAGTCGGCATACGCCGTTACCTCCGAATATATATCCCGTTAGTTTGACCAAATTTCCGGTTTTTTGTCAAGCCCTTTTTCCCGAAAGCCGTCTTCGCTAAGTCACACAAAATGAAGGCCGGAGACTCTCACTCCGGCCGGGAAAAATAAACGTCACAAAATTTAGAAAGCTGTCTCTAAAAATTTGGTTCAAAAGAGCAATACCGACGAGTTTGATACGCGCCGATTGCTTAGCCTTCTGCTGCCTGCTTTCCTTCTTCAACGGACGTGGCGGTCGCTGCCTCTTCCGTTGCCGGACGTGTAAGCCTCAGGTTTTTATACCGGCTCAAACCTGTGCCCGCTGGAATAAGACGTCCCATGATCACGTTTTCTTTAAGCCCACGGAGAAAATCTATTTTCCCCGAAATGGACGCTTCTGTGAGCACCTTCGTGGTTTCCTGAAAACTCGCTGCGCTTATAAACGAATCCGTCGAAAGCGACGCTTTGGTAATCCCCAGGAGAAGCGGCTCGCCGACTGCCGGGAGTCCCGCCGGCCTGAATAACTCGCATATTTTCATCTTGAAACAGTGCGCGATCTATTTGTTCACCGACAAGGAAATCAGTGTCACCAACCTCTTTGACTCGAACGCGCCGAAGCATTTGGCGGACGATTACCTCAATATGTTTGTCGTTAATTTTGACGCCCTGCAGCCGATAAACTTCCTGCACTTCATCGACCAGGTATCGCGCCAATTCCTTTTCTCCTTTGATACCCAGAAGGTCATGCGGATTGGTTGATCCTTCCATGAGAGGCTCACCGGCTTGTACCCAATCACCCGAATGGACAGAAATATGTTTTCCCTTGGGAATGAGGTATTCCTTCGGGTCACCTACTTCGGGAGTGACTACCACTTTGCGTTTGCCCTTAGTGTCTTTTCCGAAGCTCACGAGGCCATCTATTTCAGAGATGATCGCAAACTCTTTGGGTTTGCGCGCTTCGAAAAGTTCTGCCACTCGTGGGAGCCCACCTGTAATGTCCTTGGTTTTAGTCGTTTCACGCGGAATCTTGGCAATAACATCGCCCGCGTGGACTTCTTCTCCTTCTTTGACCATAATATTAGCGCCTACGGGCAAGAGGTATCTGGCTTCCGAGTCGCCAATCTTAATGGTTTTTCCGTGCTCGTCCTTCATGGAGACCCGGGGCCGAAGCTCGGTGTCTTTGTCTTTGTATTCCACAATGACCTTACGAGAGAGGCCTGTGACCTCATCGAGCTGTTCGCTCATGGTAAGTCCTTCGATCACGTCTCCGAATTTCACCCGTCCTGACACTTCAGTAATAATAGGAATCGTATAAGGATCCCATTCCGCCAAGAGTGTCTCACGGTTCACTGCTTCGCCGTCTCCGACTCTCAATCGAGCGCCATAAATAACCTTATTACGTTCGCGCTCTCGGCCTTTATCGTCCGTAACCGCAGATGGCGCCGTTTCGATTCATAACCACCAGTTCGCCTTCTCGATTGGTTACTGTTTTCAAATCAACGAACTTGATTCTACCCTCGTTGCGGGAGAAAAGTTCTGAGGACCCGGAACCCAACCATTCCAACAGAATTTGGCCTTCGGATTCTATCCTGTCACCTTCCTGAACTTTGACATTCATGTAATCCATGACAGGATATCGTTCATACAGACGAAAGCGCAAAGTTGAGCCACGGGCGGCCCTTAGTTGAAAGATACCTCCTCGTTTTTCCGCTTCAGTCATACGAGAAGGTCCCTCAATGGTTTCGAAAATGAAACTATGGGGCGCTGCTCGATCACCGTGTTTGACTACGAAACGGTGACCTGCAGGATTTTCAAATTTGTGCTTTATCCCATCATCATCTACGCTAGTAAAGGTCTTACGATCAGCGGCTATTTCAATTTTGCCGCCTATTCGCTCCGCCTCATGCATCGTATGTTTAGGGCCATTATAGAGGAAAGAATTCTCCCTCAGAGTCTGTCCCTCTTCCACCAACCATTTTGATACTTCGGAATTGTCCAGGTGGAATTCTTCCCAGACTAGAATCGCCTTTACCTTATCTTTTTCCTTCTCGAAGGAGACTCTGCCCCTCTTACGAGCGGAAATGATATTCCTTTTCAGTGAAGCCGTTCCACCGATATGGAATGTGCGCATCGTCAGCTGCGTTCCGGGCTCTCCGATAGACTGTGCGGCTATAATTCCAACAGCCTCACCTATATTGACCATTCTGCCGTGGGCGAGGTCTCGGCCATAACAAAGGCCGCAAATACCTCTTTTCGCTCTACATGTCAGCACCGAACGGATTTTGACTCTGTCAATACCTGCATCCTGAATTTTTTCACGGTGTTCTTCGGTGATTTCCTCATTTGTGGCAACAATTATTTCCCCAGTGAACGGATGCTCGACGTCTTCCATAGCAACCCGCCCAAGAATTCGATCCGCCACGTGCTCGATGATTTCTCCACCCTCTTCAAGAGATGCCATTTCAATTCCATCAAGAGTCCCGCAATCGGGTTCTCTGATAATACAATCCTGGGCCACATCTACTAGGCGTCTGGTGAGATAACCTGAATTCGCGGTTTTCAAGGCTGTATCTGCCAGGCCTTTGCGAGCCCCATGAGTGGAAATGAAGTACTGCAACACTGTCAAACCTTCTCTGAAATTCGCCTCGATGGGTGTTTCAATAATTTCGCCGGTTGGTTTGGCCATGAGACCGCGCATACCTGCGAGCTGGCGAATTTGTTGCGTGCTTCCACGAGCCCCGGAATCTGCCATCATGTAGATGGGGTTGAAACTCTCGACTTTTCGATCCGTTCCATCCGACAACTTCACAGTCATCGTGCGGAGCCCGTTCATCATCCTTTCCGAAATGTCCTCGTTGGCTCTTGCCCAGATATCAATAACTTTATTGTAACGTTCACCATCCGTGATGAGTCCTTCCTTGTATTGATTCTGAATTTCGAGGACTTCTTCCCTGGCCTTTTCAATAATCTCCTGCTTAGATTCCGGAATTTTGATATCATCCACGCAGATGGAGATACCGGCCTTAGTTGCATAATAATATCCCAAGTCTTTGAGGCGATCGGCCAGAATTACGGTTTTCTTTTCTCCGCATCTCCTGTAGGCCTCATCAATCAGATTGGCCAATTCCTTCTTCTTCATAACTTTGTTGATTACGCTGAACGGAATCTCGTCCGGAACGATTTCTCGCAAAATCACTCGTCCCACGGTAGTCTGGATTCTTTCTCCTACTTCGTCCCGCATTATGATTCTTTCATGCAGGTCCACAACGTCTCCGTCATAGGCGACGCGAGCTTCAGAAGCGTCAGAAAAAATCCTCGGTTCCGCCTCAAGATTTTTCGGGTCCACCGATTCTCTGGTCAAGTAATAGAGGCCCAGCACAATATCCTGAGTAGGCACTATGATCGGTTTTCCATGCGCTGGGGAAAGTATATTGTTGGTGCTCATCATCAAAACACGTGCCTCGACCTGTGCCTCAATTGACAAAGGAACGTGAACGGCCATTTGATCGCCATCAAAATCAGCGTTGAACGCGGTGCATACCAGACGGGTGCAGCTGAATGGCCTTTCCCTCGATGAGCACCGGCTCGAAGGCTTGAATTCCAAGCCTGTGGAGAGTGGGCGCTCGATTCAGAAGGACGGGATATTCTTTGACGACGTCTTCAAGAATATCCCACACTTCAGGCGTCTCTTTTTCGACCAGCTTCTTAGCGCTCTTGATCGTGGTGACGTATCCTCGCTCTTCCAGCTTGTTGTAGATGAACGGCTTAAATAGTTCCAAAGCCATTCTTTTGGGGAGTCCGCATTGGTGTAACCTAAGATCCGGTCCGACCACGATCACCGATCGGCCGGAATAATCGACTCGTTTTCCGAGAAGATTCTGACGGAAGCGACCCTGTTTGCCCTTCAGCATGTCGGATAAGTGATTTCAGCGGCCGTTTATTCGGCCCGGTGATCACACGGCCACGACGCCCATTATCAAAAAGAACGTCCACCGCCTCTTGCAACATTCTCTTCTCATTGCGCAGGATGATTTCGGGCGCATTCAGTTCTTTGAGACGTTTGAGCCGGTTATTGCGATTAATCACTCTTCGATAAAGGTCATTGAGGTCCGATGTTGCGAACCGGCCCCCATCGAGTGGTACCAATGGTCTTAAATCCGGCGGTATGACTGGGACTGTCGTGAGAATCATCCAGGCGGGATTCTGCCACTGCCGCAACTTGCCCAATTCCTCGGGTGATATTGTGCGGGACCGAGTAAGACGGTCGACGACATTATTGATCTCCACAAAGGCCAGTTGTTTGCGGACCTCCCAGTCATGAGTTTCTTCCCACTTAACTTGGATTTCACGCGCCACCTGGAGCAATTCCTCTAAGAAACGGCCCATTTCACCAGTACTCGCAGTCTCATACAGCGCGGGTAAGGTCTGCCACGAGTACCTCGGGCTCAATACCTTTTAAGGACTCCAGAACACGCAATCGTTTAGCCAATTTTTTGCGTTTGGCTTCCGACGCGGAATCCTTCATTTCTTCCCGCAATCTGGTGCTTTCCGAGACAAGGTCAAGTTTCTCGAGCATGTCCCGAACTGCCTCGCCACCCATCCGAGCCTCGAAAGTGCCGGGGCCATATTGTTCGATAGTTTGTCGATACTTCTCTTCATTAATCAGGGTTCCCATTTCCAGGTCAGTATCCCCGGGTGAGACCACCAAGTAAGATTCGAAATACAGTACGCGCTCCACCTCTTTGAGAGTGAGATCCAATAAGGTTCCGATTCTACTGGGAAGACTTTTCAAGAACCAGATATGCGCAACCGGGGTCGCTAATTCGATGTGGCCCATGCGTTCCCGACGAACTTTAGACTGGATTACTTCGACTCCGCATTTTTCACAAATTATACCTCGGTGCTTCATGCGCTTGTATTTGCCACAGTTGCACTCGTAATCCTTTACAGGTCCGAATATTTTAGCGCAAAACAGTCCGTCTCTTTCCGGCTTGAAAGTCCGATAGTTTATCGTCTCCGGTTTTTTAACCTCTCCGTGCGACCAGGAGCGGATCTTTTCAGGAGAGGCTAATGAGATTTTTACTGCACTGAAATTCAAAGGATCTTTCGGTTTCTCAAAAAAGCTAAAATATATGTCTTCCAAAGTTTCCCTCCTTTGAATGGGGCTAGCCGAGGTTCGTGCCTCGGGGTTTATGAGGGATGGTATTCGGGGCGGTCATTCAAACCGCCCGAAGCTTTCGTTTTAGATTGTTATTCGATTTGTCTCACCCGGTCAGGGCCAATTATCCTGCCGCAACAACCTCGCTTTCCAAAAGCTCAACATCTAAACCGAGTGATTTGATCTCCTTAACCAGAACGTTGAAGGATTCCGGTAACCCGGGTTCAAGCACGTTGGTTCCTTTTACGATACTTTCATACATACGAGTGCGGCCCGTCACATCGTCCGATTTAACAGTAAGAAACTCTTGTAACGAATAAGCTGCACCGTACGATTCCATTGCCCAGACTTCCATTTCACCAAGACGCTGGCCGCCGAATTGAGCCTTGCCGCCTAAGGGCTGCTGAGTCACCAATGAGTAAGGGCCAATTGCCCTGGCGTGTATCTTATCATCCACTAGATGATGTAGTTTCATCATGTAAATGATGCCCACTGTCACATTCGTGTCAAAATGCTCGCCCGTGCGTCCGTCGTATAGCCTCGTTTGGCCTGTAGCCGCAAATCCTGCTTCCTTTAAGATAGTCTTGATTTCAGTTTCTCGGGCTCCGTCAAACACCGGCGTGGCTATGGGAACTCCAGGGGCCAGGGCAGCCACAAAATTCTTTACTTGATCATCATCCATTTCTCGGATAGTCGCTTGAACCTTTTTCTTGCGTTCCGGTTCATGACTTTCGAAGACCGACATCAATCGTTGTCTCAACTTCTCCGGAGAAAAGTTGTCTTCCAACATCCGATTCAGAGATTCTCCCAACCCTCGTGCTGCCCATCCCAGGTGGGTTTCAAGAATCTGACCAACATTCATTCGAGAAGGCACTCCCAACGGGTTCAAAACTATTTCCACCGGTGTTCCGTCTTCGAAATAAGGCATATCTTCTTCGGGGAGGATTCTTGACAACACGCCTTTGTTCCCGTGGCGTCCCGCCATCTTGTCTCCGACGGAGAGTTTGCGTTTTATCGCAATATATACCTTGACCAGCTTGATAACACCTGGCGGAAGCTCATCGCCTTTTTTGAGGCGGCTGATTCTCTCGTCGTAGTGCATTTTCCAGAAATGTTTCTGGTCACCTAGACGCTCAAGAATTTTCACTACCTCGTCTTCAGTTGCTGTATCGCCTTTGATTGAGATTTCACGAAGCAGCTCCAGCGGAATCGTGTCCATGATCTGATCGGTAACGCTGTGGCCCTTCTTCACGTAATCTTTGCTCTTGGAAGGATCCGAGAGAGTAGCGGTCACAACCTTCCCAACAAGCATACCTCGAATTCTTTCACGAGCTCCTTCCTCTACGATGCGAAGTTCATCCTCTCGGTCTTTGGATAATTTCGCAATCTCCTCATTTTCAATGGAAATGGTCCTGCTATCCTTCTCGGTCCCTTTACGAGAGAAGATACGCGCGCCGATAACAGTCCCTTCAACACCCGGAGGAACTCTCAAAGAAGTGTCCCGAACGTCTCCGGCCTTTTCTCCGAAAATTGCTCGGAGGAGCTTTTCTTCAGGGCTAAGTTGGTTCTCGCCTTTGGGAGTGATTTTTCCGACCAGGATATCACCCGGTTTCACTTCCGCGCCTATCCGGATGACGCCGGACTCATCCAAGTTCCGAAGGGCTTCCTCGCCGACATTGGGAATGTCTCTCGTGATTTCTTCTTTGCCCAATTTTGTGTCTCGGGCCATTACCTCAAATTCCTCGATATGGATCGAGGTGAAGATATCTTCACGTACAACCTTCTCGCTCACCAGTATTGAGTCTTCGTAGTTATAACCGCCCCAGGGCATGAACGCGACGAGCACGTTTCGGCCTAATGCCAGCTCGCCTTTATCTGTTGCGGGTCCGTCGGCAATGACTTCTCCCTTGAGGACCTTGTCGCCTTTCCTGACGATCGGTCGCTGGTTGATACAGGTATTCTGATTCGATCTCTGGTATTTAATAAGGTTATATATATCGACTCCAGGATCCAAGTCGCCTGCGCTCAGATCGGAAGCTTTTATTACTACTCTAGTGGCATCCACAGAATCTACGACTCCATCACGTTTGCCAAGGACGGTAACACCGGAATCAGTGGCAACAACCTGTTCCATTCCTGTCCCAACCAGCGGGGCTTCCGTCGTTAGCAAAGGCACCGCCTGGCGTTGCATATTGGATCCCATGAGGGCCCTATTTGCGTCGTCGTTTTCGAGAAAAGGAATTAACGATGCGGCTACGGACACCAGTTGATTGGGAGAGACGTCCATCAAATCGGCCTCCGAGGTAGGAACCAGAGCGAACTCTCCTTCTTTATGGCGAACCGAAACAAGATCCGATGCAAGCGTACCATCCTGCGCAATCGGAGCATTGGCTTGCACGATTACGTGGTTCTCTTCGTCAAGAGCGGTGAGAAATTTGATATCTTCACCGACTTTTTTATCAAGGACCGGCCGATACGGAGTTTCGATAAACCCGAACTCATTGACTCGCGCATAAGTAGACAGAGACACAATGAGTCCGATATTCGGCCCTTCAGGTGTTTCTATGGGACAAATTCGGCCATAATGTGTGGGATGAACGTCCCGTACTTCAAACCCTGCTCGTTCGCGGGTCAGACCACCCGGTCCGAGCGCAGACAACCGACGCTTGTGAGTTATTTCACTCAAGGGATTCGTCTGATCCATGAACTGGGAAAGCTGTGATGCGCCAAAGAATTCCTTCACTACGGCGCTGACGGGTTTTGCATTTATCAAGTCATGAGGCATCAGAGTTTCCACGTCTTGCAGGCTCATGCGCTCTTTGATTGCCCGTTCCATCCTCACAAGTCCGATCCGATATTGATTTTCCAACAATTCGCCCACTGAGCGGACTCGTCGATTACCCATATGATCTATATCGTCTATTTCATGGTTCGGTCTTCCTTCTTTCAATTCCAGGAGGTACTTGACCGCAAGCATAATGTCTTCTGAGCGCAGGGTTCTTAAAGAAAGAGGCGCTTCATCCATAGATATTTCGAGCTTTCGGTTCAGCTTCAATCGACCGACCCTGGATAGATCGTAGTATTCACTTCTGAAGAAGAGATTATTAAAAAATGTGTTCCCGATTTCGACGGTTGCCGGATTTGAAGGTCTTAGTCGACGATAGATTTCAATTCGTGCATTGAGTGTTTCATTACTGGTGGGATCGTCCGAATGCTGCTTCCGATAATCCTCAATTATCCTGTTCGGTCGATCATCAACTTTGTCTTCCAACAGCGTGTCTCTCAGGGATGAAGAGACAATTCTTTCCTCTATGAAAAGCGCTTCAAAGCTATCAATTTTTCGTTTCTTGAGATTTGCTAAGAATTCATCTATTTCTTCTGGAGCGATCTCTTTATTGCACGGCGCCAAAACCTCACCAGTGGTTTCGTCCACAATATCACGAGCAAGGACTTTCCCTGCCAATTCTTCCTTTTTCATGACAAGCGGAGCGATTTTCCTATCGGCAAGTCGTTTGACGGCTCCTCTCGTAACCTTTTTGTTTCTTCTTACAAGGATATCGTCCGATCCCTCGATATAGATATCGACCGTCGCTCCTGTGCCCACGAGTAATTTTAGATCCAGTTTTCGGCGTAAGCCTTCAGAAGTTATTAAGATGGTCTGGCGATCGTAAAAATAATTCAAAATTTCTTCACTGGAATGGCCCAATGCCTTCAGGAATACGGTGACCGGAAGTTTGCGCCGTCTATCTATCCTGACATAAAGTCTATCTTTTGGATCAAATTCGAAATCGATCCACGATCCTCTTAGAGGGATGATTCGGGCCGAATAGAGTAGCTTGCCGCTCGCATGGGTCTTCCCTTTATCGTGATCAAAGAAAATCCCCGGAGACCGGTGCAATTGCGACACGATCACACGTTCGGTACCATTGATGATGAAAGTGCCATTTTCGGTCATGATTGGGATTTCACCGAAATAGACTTCCTGTTCCTTCACGTCCCGGATCGTTCTTGAGTTGGTGTCCGGGTCAACATCCCACACTATAAGTTGAACCGTGATTTTCAACGGAACGGCATAAGTAACGCCCTTTTGAAGACATTCTTCAACATTGTATTTTTCTTCTCCAAGAGCGTATTTGATGAACTCCAGGGATGATGTGTCGGAGAAATCCTTGATCGGGAACACCGAACGAAATACTCCCTGCAAACCGATCTCTTCACGCGCCTCAGGTGGGATGTCGGCTTGCAAGAATCTTTCGTAAGATTGTTTCTGAATTTCTATTAAATTTGGTATACCTGCAATTTGCGGAATACGTGCAAAATTCTTCCTGAGCCTCTGAGAGTGCACGGAAAAATGATTCATTTTCTCCCTCTGGTATTTAGTAGTCTTGACAGGAGGCTTAGTGTTGGAGTGTTCCGGAATCATCGGGCGCGCGGTTCTACAGGCGGATCCACATCGCGCCCGACGATTCACTGATTCATAGCGGATGATTAGGCAATCTCTACCGTTGCGCCGACCTCTTCGAGGGCCGCTTTAGCTTTTTCCGCCTCTTCTTTGGATATTCCCTGTTTCACCGGCTTTGGAACACCTTCCACCAGCTCTTTGGCTTCCTTTAGACCCAGATCGGTCAAAGAACGAACTACTTTAATAACCTGGATCTTCTTGTCACCGAAATCCTTCAAGACTACGTCGAATTCGGTTTTTTCCTCAGCCGGGGCTGCTTCTCCACCAGCTGCCGCCGCATAACCGGCAACAGCTACGGGCGCCGCTGCAGACACCCCGAACTCTTCTTCCAACTCTTTGACTAATCGGCTCAATTCGAGAACCGACATATTTCGGATGAATTCTTTTACATCCTCTTTGGTTACTTCTGACATAAGACCTCCTCGATTGCTGTTTCAGTAATTTTTCGCACTTCAGCCGGGTTTATCAGGCGGTAGCCGGTTCGCTCGATGAGCTCTTTTGTTCTTCAATTGCTTTAAGAACAGTAAGAAGCGATCTTGGAACCGCTGCCAAAGTACTGACGAAAGCATTCACCGGAGCCTTCATTGTCCCCAACACTCGTGCTAAGAGTTCTTCTCTGGGAGGTAATGTCGACAAAGTCTCCATTTCTGTCGGCTCCACCAACTTCCCGTCAAGAACCCCGCGAATCAGGGTCAAATTGGGGTGCGCTTTCGCAAAATCAACCAGGACTTTGGCCATTGCAGGAGCATTGTCACTGGTTTCGGTCCATGCCGCCGCACGTGGCCCCACGAAATCCGGCCCAAGACCTGCCACATCAGTGTCCTGATAAGCCAGCCGTACCAGGGTATTTTTCATCACTTTGTAATTGACACCCCGGTTTCGCAACTCAGATCGGAGAGCGTTCATTTCCGCAACACTCAAGCCCTGAAAATTGGTTAGAAACAAAGCTTTTGCGCCACGGAACTGTTCGTTCAGCCAATCTACTCGTTTTTCTTTTTCTTGCCTGTTCAACCTAAGAATTCCCCCTTTCAGTCGGAGGGAAAACAGCAAATCGAGGACTTAGGGTTGGAAATGGTTTTTCAACCCCTTTCCGGCCTACGTCTAAGCGGGTCTCGATTAAGTGCCCAGGGCACGCCTGCTGTCTCCGACCGGCCATCTACAGTAGAGATTTTCGGGAAGCTTCCTTGAAGTTCCTCCTATTGAGAACTGGATATTATTGACACAATTACTTCACGATATTCCTGATTTCCTGAGGATCCAGTTTAAGTCCTGGCCCCATTGTTGTAGAAACTGAAATACCTCGTATATAGACACCTTTGGCCGCTGACTGGTTTCATTCGGATAATAGTTTCCATAAGGGTTTTCAAATTATCCGCCAATTTTTCTCGTCCGAAGGAGACTCGTCCGACAGACGCGTGAACTATGCCCGCCTTTTCCACTTTAAATTCAACTTTGCCGCCCTTAAGTTCATCGACCGCTTTGCCCACGTCGAAGGTCACAGTTCCTACCTTCGGATTAGGCATCATGCCTCTGGGCCCGAGAATCTTCCCCAATTTGCCGACGACCCCCATCATATCGGGAGTGGCGACGGCTTTGTCAAAATCCAGCCAGCCTTCCTGAATTTTCTTAGCGAGATCTTCCGCGCCCACGTAGTCAGCTCCTGCATCCAGGGCTTCCTTTTCCTTTTCACCTTTGGCAAAGACAAGCACTCTTACCGTTTTGCCGGTGCCGTGGGGTAGGACGCAAGTACCGCGGACCATCTGGTCCGCATGCCGAGGGTCTACACCGAGTCTTACCGCGACGTCAACTGATTCTTCGAATTTCGCATAGGCCGCAGACAATAAAGTTTCCAAGCCTTCTTCGATGCCATATTTCTTTAGGCGATCAATTTTTTCTCTTGCCTCTTTTTTCTTTTTGTTAATTGATGGCATTGTGCTCCCCTAATCGATCTCAATCCCGAGACTGCGAGCCGAGCCCATGATAGTCTGGACAGCACCCTTCAGATCTTTGGCATTCAGATCGGGCATTTTCAGTTTGGCTATTTCTTCAATCTGAGCCTTTGTAAGTCGCCCCACCTTGTTCCGGTTCGGCTCCGGCGACCCTTTATCAAGCCCAGCCGCTTTTTTGAGCAAATACGATGCAGGCGGAGTTTTCAGGACGAAGCTGAACGAACGATCCGCATAAATAGTGATTTGCACCGGAATGATAACACCAGGTTGCGATTGAGTTTGAGCATTGAAAGCCTTACAGAATTCCATTATATTCACACCGTGTTGCCCAAGGGCCGGACCCACCGGGGGAGACGGTTTCGCCTCACCGCCGGGAATCTGGAGCTTTACAATAGCCATTATTTTTTTTGCCATGCAATTTCTCCTAAGCGGGAACTCAAAAATTCTGCCGCATACCCGCTTTAGTCGTAATCATCTCACATTTAATTCTTCGTCACCTGAATGAAATCCAGCTCCACTGGTGTAGGCCTACCAAAAATGCTTACTAGAACCCTGAGCTTGCCCTTATCCGGTCTCACTTCTTCCACGGTCCCATTGAAATTGATGAAAGGCCCATCGACGACACGAACCGAATCCCCTTTTTCAAATGAATACTTGGGCCGAGGCTTCTCCTGACCTTCCAGCCATCTGAGTTTTTATTTTATTAACATCCTCATCCGGGTATGACAGCGGGTTCTTGTCGGGAGCCAATAAATCCGGTTACTTTCGGCGTACTCTTTACCACATGCCAAGTTTCGTCATCTAATTCCATGCGAACAAGAATATATCCCGGAAAGAATTTGCGATTGGATGTTTTCTTCTCTCCTTTGACGAGTTCCACAACAGATTCCGACGGAATTAGGACATCCGTAATCCTGTCTTCAAGTCCCAGGCCGCGAACTTTTTCTTCAAGAGCGACCTTAACTCTGTTCTCATAGCCTGAATATGTGTGAACCACGTACCATCTCAGAGCCACCGTCAGCCCTCCTTGCGCGGCTGATAATTACTCGACCGGTTTATCCCTTCAATAAGAATTGCACAATTCGGGCCAAGGCCCAGTCACTTAACCCAAGGTAAAGCGCCATAATTACTGTAAGAACCAGTACAACAACAGTAGATCCTACTGTTTCCTGTCTTGTGGGGAAAGTCACCTTTTGAAGTTCGACTTTCACTTCTCTGAAAAACTGGGCAGCCTGTCCGGGAAAATCGGTTATACCTGAAAACATTTCTTGAACACTCATCGTCTGTCTCTCGGAAAATCCGAAGCGATATAAGTTCTGCGGCAGAGGTCTGGCAGGCCAGAAGGGATTCGAACCCCCAACCCCCGGTTTTGGAGACCGGTGCTCTAGCCGTTGAGCTACTGGCCTACCGCTCGTTATAACAGAGTGCCTTCTTCACTTGGTCTCGCGATGCGGCGTGTGATGGCGGCAAAATTTACAATATTTATTGAATTGCAACTTGTCCGACGTCTTCTTCTTATTCTTTGTAGTTGTATAATTCCTGCGCTTACACTCAGTGCAAGCCAGGATTACAATGTCTCTCATGAATGCCTCCGATGCCTCTACAGGCCTCTCAGGCCTATACCGCGAAACCAATTCTGGATGCAAAATCTGTTACTCAATAATTTCAGAGACGACTCCGGCGCCGACAGTTCTACCACCTTCTCTGATGGCGAACCTCAGTTCCTTTTCCATAGCGATGGGTGTGATCAGATGACCCTCGAGTGACACATTGTCACCGGGCATCACCATCTCTACTCCTTCCGGAAGAGTTATCACTCCAGTCACATCTGTCGTACGGAAATAGAACTGAGGACGATACCCATTGAAAAATGGAGTATGACGTCCGCCTTCCTCTTTATTCAGTATGTACGTCTCGGCCTTGAATTTGGTGTGCGGCGTTATCGAACCAGGATGCGCTACCACCTGACCCCGCTCCACCTCGTCGCGTTTTATACCACGTAATAAAAGCCCAACATTGTCTCCGGCCTGACCCGAATCCAACACCTTGCGGAACATCTCCACTCCTGTGCATACCGTCTTACGAGTCTCTTTAATTCCTACTATCTCTACTTCTTCGTTCACCTTGATCTGACCCCGCTCCACCCTGCCGGTTACAACTGTACCACGTCCTGATATGCTGAACACATCCTCGATCGGCATCAAAAACGGCTTGTCTACCTCTCGTACCGGTACCGGGATATACGAATCTATCGCTTCCATTAACTCCAATATGCACTTGGCGTCAGGATGTTTCGGATCGCCAGCCTCCAAAGCTTTCAATGCGCTACCCCGAATGATCGGTATATCGTCTCCAGGGAAATCATACGAACTCAACAATTCACGAAGCTCCAACTCCACCAACTCGATAAGCTCCGGATCATCCACCATGTCCGTCTTATTCAAAAACACTACTATGTATGGAACACCCACCTGACGGGCCAATAGTATATGCTCGCGCGTCTGAGGCATCGGACCGTCATTGGCCCCCACCACCAGTATCGCCCCGTCCATCTGCGCCGCTCCGGTTATCATATTCTTGATATAATCCGCATGTCCCGGACAATCCACATGCGCATAATGACGATTCGCCGTCTGATACTCCACGTGCGCCGTCGCTATCGTTATTCCCCGCTCCTTCTCCTCAGGAGCCTTGTCAATCTCCTCGAAAGGCACATATTCCGCCAACCCAGTCTTCGCCAATACCCGCGTAATCGCTGCTGTCAGCGTAGTCTTTCCATGATCTATGTGGCCTATCGTCCCTACATTCACGTGTGGCTTAGTACGCTCAAACTTCGCCTTGCCCATGGGCTCCTCCTTGGATTAGGCCCTTTTAAAATGGGGTTGTATGTTCCGAAACCAATCAAATGGCGCCGGAAGTTTCATAGTGGAGCCCACGACCGGGATCGAACCGGTGAACCTCTTCCTTACCAAGGAAGTGCTCTACCTACTGAGCTACGTGGGCAACTATAGCCGTCACCCCGAAACCGTTTGCTTCCGGTCGCGGAGGTCGCGGCATCAAATATCAGTTGGAGCGGGAAACGGGATTCGAACCCGCGACATTCAGCTTGGAAGGCTGACGCTCTACCAACTGAGCTATTCCCGCGAGGCATTCGGCAAATCATGGTGTCCTTATACTGGTGGAGGGGGGAGGATTTGAACCTCCGAAGGCTGAGCCAACAGATTTACAGTCTGCCCCCTTTGGCCACTCGGGAACCCCTCCACACTGGAGCTGGCGATGGGACTCGAACCCGCAACCTGCTGATTACAAATCAGCTGCTCTACCGGTTGAGCTACGCCAGCAACGGACTCCCATAAAACTATTTTTTTTAACACACTCGATAGCTGCTGTCAAATCAAAAAATACAGCCACTCAATACCAACTGTAAAATACTGAAATTAACCCGGCAATAAAGAAATTGACATCCAGCATGCCCTCAAAGAATAGCCGGTCAACCAGAGGCCGTTTACGATATACAATATAAAAAATGCCGAATATTAATGTGATTGGAATCAGCCAAAATCCCATCGTGGATATCAGTCCGTCAGTAGCTGAGATACCGAGCAATAGAGCGATAGAAATCAACAAGCCCTGCAAAAGTCTGCCTGTTTTTTGAACGCCTATCAAAATTGGAATAGTTTCCCGACCCATTATACGATCTCCTTGAAGGTCGAGTAGATCGGAAAGAGCGGTTCTCCAGAAAACTGTTCCCGCTGCAAAGCAAAAAGAAACTACGAGGGCCGGCATTGATAAGGTTTGATGAGAGTCCATGATGGGCAGCACCGAAGCACACACTCCCCATCCAATTGCCACGACAGGCGTTTTTGATCCTGGCAAATCTTTCAGGCTTCGCCATCTCACCCGCGGAACAGTGGATCGAGAAAATACTGGTAATGTGTAAAGACGGCCTGTGAGCAGCATAGCTGTCAGCAACAGACATGAATAGAGGCTAACCATGTAGCTGAATATTATCGCTGCTAAAGATGCAAGTGCCGCCAATGCTGTCAACACCGGTCGGTACCGGGCGTAAAAAGCTGCGACTTCCGGCGTGTTGAATCGTACTGCCCCGGATCTCTCCTGGATACGATTGATGAGGTGCATGGAGAAGACAAAGAGCATAGTCACAGCTAGAGGCAGCCAAGTCACTTGGCGGCCCTGGAGAGCAAGGCAAGCCGCGGTTATGGCCGCACCAGCCAGTCCAGCCACGCAATAAGTCATGATTGCTATGTCGGCCAAGCGCCTGAGGCTCTTTAACGGACCTGCACGATGATTCATGCTGATCTCTTTTAGCTTATCCATGACTTCGCGGATCTGCCAATTGGGAGTGCTGGCCCCGGCGGTTACTCCAACAACATCTGAAGCCGCAATCAGTTCTGACGGTATATCTTTACCAGTTTCCACGTGCATGGCCTTTACACCTTTTGATTCTGCGACTTTGACCAAGCGACGAGTGTTTCCTGAACCTTTTCCGCCAACTACTAGGATAGTGTCTACCTCACCGGCCAAACGACCCACTTCGGATTGTCGCTTTCTTGTCGAGTCACATATCGTATTATGCACGTGAATCCGGCCAAAACGATTTTTGAGAAGCTCCACTACGTTCTCGAATGTCTCCATTTCCTGAGTCGTTTGGGCTACTACACAAACTTCACTCCCGGTGGGGATGGAGTCACAGACCGAGCACTTTTGGACCGAAGAAACAACTAATCCACCTTTTGATGCAAAACCCATCAATCCCCGGACTTCAGGATGATCTTCATCTCCTACAATTACGCAGAAATGACCTTGCGCGGCATGCTTTTTTATCACTGCCTGAACTCGCGCCACCCGTGGACAGGTGGCGTCAATGATTTTTATACCTTTGTTTTCAAGAACTTCTTTTTCCGCGGGCGAAATTCCGTGAGCCCTAATTACTACCGTCCCTTGAGGAAGGTCCTCCAGCGATTTTGCCTCTTGGATACCTCTTGACCGAAGCAATTCCAGAGTCTGGGGATTGTGAATCAAAGGTCCGTAAGTGGATATCGGCAGCGGCGTGTCACTCCTTTGGAGATCCAGGACCATGTCCACTGCCCGACGAACGCCCATACAGAACCCGGCGGTTTTTGCGAGACGAATCTTCATGATCAAATTATTTCGTTTTCTAGGGTTAAGCTTTGGATGCCTTGCAGATCTTCCGGGGTATCTAAATCCTTATCATCATAATAACCGCCCATTTCTATTCCGACAACCCTTTCGGGATTGCGTTGCAAAACAGACTTACCGCCCATGTCTCCCCTGACCATTCTTAATTCCGGAAACAGATCAGCCGGAAAAATTACGGGATTGGATCGGCGGCCTTGAACCATCGGCGCGACAATGCAATCTGTCTGTTTGTTAAATTCATCCAACAGCCTATTGATTATTGCCGAAGTCAGAAAGGGTTGATCACCGAGAATTACCATTATCCCCAGCATTTCTTTTGCGACCATCATCATTCCCGTCTTGAGTGATGATGACATTCCTTCTTCGGGGCGTTCATTAACAGCAATCAACAGACGCGCGTTTACGTTCTCAGGTCCAAGCGATTCCAACAATTCAGAATTGGTCGGACCAGTAACTAATATGATTCGATTCAAGCGAGATCCCAAGGCAGCGCGTACTACTCTCGTAATCACGGGAATACCGCCAACCCTTATTAAGAGCTTTTGGCGTCCCATGCGCGTGGATAATCCTGCCGCGAGAATCATACCTTGCACCAACTCTTCGTCCTTCGACATAACTTTTTCCGAGGACAACACGA
This sequence comes from uncultured delta proteobacterium, assembly GCA_963843165.1. Taxonomy (GTDB): domain Bacteria; phylum Desulfobacterota; class Desulfomonilia; order Desulfomonilales; family Desulfomonilaceae; genus DATJPW01. The sequence continues at coordinate 61,498 of CAWJJL010000045.1, forward strand.
AGCGTGCCCCTGTTCAACATCTCTAATTTCAGAGATTGGCAAATAGATGAACTTAAGAAATATTTATCATAAATTTCTTTAAGATCAGAGTGTTTGTGCGGGCCTTGCTAAAGTTAAATCCCCCGACCCTTCGACTAGAGGGCTGCGGGGGATTGCCGAATGTCTGAACCAGTTTCTTATCAAGGGGCGGCTGTTAAGGTCTGAAACCTGGCGGAGTCGCTAGTTCAAAAATCGGTTTCATGTCCTTTGCCATCCGTTAGATTTGTGTAGCCGCGAAGGAGCCGTACATCCGATTTGCCTTGGCAAGCAAAAGATATACTTCGTCTGTAAACGAGTTCGGCATTCGCGTTTGTTACGCTCGTGCTTCCTTCGCTATAACCTCCTCGGTTGGTTTCACGCTAATAAGTTTCAAGAATTCCTCTGCTTCAATCGTCTCGACTTCCAACAGCCGTTTCGCCACTAAATGCAGCAAGTCATCATGTTCTTTCAATGTCTTAAGGACTTCTTCCATACGAGCCTCGATTATATGCCTGACTTCGTCGTCGATCATACGAGCGGTCTCTTCACTGACCTCTTTGACAGGATATAAATTCGGCTGCGGCTGCAAGTACGGCCCAGGTTGGCGCTGGTACGTGACCGCGCCCAAATTTTCAGTCATGCCATAGACCGTCACCATACTGCGAGCAATGTCAGTCGCTTTTTGCAAGTCATTCTGAGCCCCGGTAGTGACATCATGAAAAATCGTGATTTCGGCTCCTCGACCACCGAGGAGCACGTCGATTTTTTCGAGCAGTTCGTTCCTGGACATCAGATATCGGTCTTCCGTCGGTAATTGTAACGTGAAACCCAGCGCGCCTATTCCCCTGGGCACGATGGAGATCTTATGCACTTTTTCGGCCGTGGATCTAAAAGCAGCCACCAAGGCATGTCCGGTCTCATGGTAAGCGACCGTTCTCTTTTCTTTTTCATTCAATATTCGATTTCTCTTTTCCAATCCGGCGATGATTCTGTCAATAGCTTGTTCAAGCTCTTCGGATCCTACTTCCGTTTTCCTTTTTCGGGCAGCCAACAGCGCCCCTTCATTGATTAGGTTGGCCAGGTCAGCTCCAGTAAATCCAGGGGTCCTTCGCGCGATCACCTCCAAGTCAACATCAGGTGACAGCTTCACATCACGTGTGTGGACCTTCAAAACATCAAGCCTGCCCTTCAGATCCGGACGGTCCACCAGGATATGGCGATCGAATCTTCCCGGTCGCAAAAGAGCGGGATCCAGAATTTCCGGCCGGTTTGTGGCAGCCAGTATGACAACACCTTTGTTAGGCTCGAAGCCATCCATCTCCACCAGGAGCTGATTCAGTGTCTGTTCTCTTTCGTCATGGCCACTGAAATTTCCTGTGCCGCGTGCTTTCCCGAGAGCATCCAATTCATCAATAAAAACCAGACAAGGAGCTATTTTGCCGGCCTGCTCAAAAAGATCCCTGACTCTGGCCGCTCCCAAACCAACGAACATTTCTATGAAATCTGACCCGCTTATGGAGAAAAATGGGACGCCGGCCTCTCCTGCCACTGCTTTTGCCAGCAGCGTCTTGCCTGTTCCTGGAGGTCCGACGAGCAATATGCCTTTAGGGATTTTCGCTCCCAGGCGGGTAAATCGCTCCGGGTTCCGGAGGAATTCCAAAATCTCATCTAACTCCTGTATGGCTTCGTCCTGTCCGGCCACATCTTTGAACGTGATCCCTACATCCGTTTGAGCCACAATTTTGGCTTTGTTCTTACCCAATGTCATTATGCCGGCGCCCTGGCCCATCCTTTTCATTGCCCAGAGCCATATCCCAACAAAAATTATTGTCGGCAGCACCCATGACAAGAGCGTCATAAGGAAGGTATTTTCGTTCTCAGCAATTATCTCCACGTTGTTCTTTTCCAGGAACTCTACTAAATCTCTGTCGTCGACCCTGGGAGTCATATAGATCTTGTTTGGAAACAGAGGTTCTTTTTGATCAGCGCCGACTGTTTTTTCATAACCTTTGAGAAATTTGGTAGAGACCACGACGGCGTTAATTTTTCTATCGGTGATGTACTTCTTGAATTTGGAATACGAGACGTTTTCCACGTTTGGGGCGAGCCAGGATTGCAGCAGGACCAGAATAAGCAAGGCCAGCAATATATAGGCAATTGAAAATGAGGGCCATTTTCTTACGTTGTTAACAAGATGTTTCATGTCAGGGGCACCCCCTTTGGTGGCCCTATGTTATAGGGCTTGAGTCCGGTGAGGAGCCTTCGACCCTCCGGCGCCCCAATTCGGTCAGCAATACGCAGGTTCTCGGCTGATAATTCACCACATCACCGCGCATCGTATAAATGCTATTTGGGCACAATCCGAGCTTGTGTCAATGGGCTTTTATTGTCTGTTTGGGCAAGCTTCGAAGATGCTTTTTGCGCGTCCAGTTTGCCTTTCGCCTGTTTGACGCTTGCTTCGTACTGTCTTGGATCAATCAGAAAAAGTAAATATCCGGCTTTAACTTTAGGCCGAGGTTCAAAATACATCTTCTGCAGAAAACCGGCCACTCTAGCCCTTATGTCCACGGTTTGCAGCGCCGTAGTGGTCCCGGTGTACTCCACGTATTTCGGGGCTTCGCTCTGCACAGGTTGAAACAATGAAAAGTCGAGTCAACACATGATTACGGAAACAAGTCCAGGAGCGTAGATACGGGGCAAAGCAGGCCGGCACCTTACAACCCTGCAGATCAGAAATGGTGTTTTTGAAAGACTGCTAATAGAATTTTGAGGAACTCAATAATCAATTCCTTTTTGCGGCTCTATTCCTTCTCTGTATGCATGTTTGACTTCCTTGACCTCCGATACAGTATGGGCTTTAGCAATCACCTCCGGGTGCGCATCTCTTCCAGTAAGGATCAAATGCATCTTCTCCGGCTTACTTTCTATAAGGTCCAGGACTTGCGGGAGATCGACCAGCTTCAGATGCAATGCGTTATTGATTTCATCGCAGATCAGGATGTCAAATTCGCGTGACAGCAGTTTTTGTTTTGCAAGTTTAACAGCATCTTGGGCATTAGCTCTATGTTCTTTATGAGGATACGGATTGCCTTGAATCCCGCAGAAACCCTTTCCAGTCAGGTGATGTTCGACTTGCGGCGCGAGCCTTTTTAAGGCTTCGTATTCACCCGCGTGCATGTCTCCCTTCATGAATTGAATAAGGCACACTTTCATATCGTAACCGATGGCCCTCAGCACTATTCCCAGAGCTGATGTTGTTTTGCCCTTTCCATTTCCTGTGATTACGACCACCAACCCCATTTGTTTCTCAGGTTCCAACATTTGCATCGCCAATTCAGTCATTGTTGACCTCCAATCGGGAACTGTTCATATAATCAATATAGTTCTTGGCTACTACTATGTAAGTTTTTCAGATCCCTGATATTAACGCGGCGTTTGATTCAGGCATATTTTGATTTCTTGGGCCGGGTACTTTATGCTTTGTATGTAGTGAGATTGATTTCCAGCCCGCTGAGGTCGAGGAGAATGCCTGTAATTAACTGTTATGAATGTGGAGAAGAGCTCCATGAAACCCTTGAGACTTGCCCAGGTTGCGGTGTTTCGACGAGATTTAGACTGATACACGCAGCTGGAACGGGGCATGTTGAAGTGGTGAGCCAATTATTGGAATCTGGTGCGGATGTAAACTCTCGGGATGAAAGAGGCCGCACGGCTTTGGCTGTGGCTTGCCGCCAAGGGCACACTGATGTTGTACGCGAATTGGTGGCCCACGGAGCCGAGGTTGACGTGAGGGATAACAAGGGATGGACTGCTCTGATGTGGGCGGCAGCATCCACCGGCGATGCTGAGGCTATCGAATTGCTTTTGGACAATGGAGCAAATCACGGAATAGTAGATCAATGCGGCTCTACCCCCTTAATGAAGGCTTCTCGTAGAGGTTTCGGAACCGTCGTAGAATTGCTGTTGGCGCGCGGGGCAG
>CAWJJL010000046.1:0-82257 GCA_963843165.1 uncultured delta proteobacterium
CAATGCCTATGGCCAGGACCAGTCCGAACAGAGTCAACATGTTAATGGAAGACCCCAGGGCATACATAATGGCAAAGGCTCCAATGATCGATACAGGCACCGTCGTAGCGGGAACCAGGGTAGCTCGCCAATCCTGAAGGAAAATGACCACCACAATAAAAACCAGAATGAAAGCAATAACTAAGGTCAGCACCACTTCTCGGATGGAGGCTCGCACGAAATCGGAGTTTTGGTAAACGATTTTGTAATCCGTACCTTTCGGAAAATCTTTCTTCAGCTCTTCCATAGTACTGTGAACCAAATCCGCGACATCCAATACATTGGAACCAGGTGTCTGATAGATGATGAGCGTAACGGCAGGAACTCCGTTATAGTACGAACGGGTGTCATAGCTCTTTGCCCCTAATGTACCCCGCCTATGTCTTTCACTCGCACGACGCTGCCCGTTTCTCCCGTTTTCAAAATGATGTCTTCGAACTGGGTAACGTCAGTCAGCGACCGAGGGTATTAACGGGAAGATCAAAATTCTGTCCGTTAGGGGCTGGTTCCTGGCCAAGACGTCCGGCGGCAACCTGAACGTTTTGGTTTTTAAGGGCATTAACAACGTCATTGGTGGTCAAGCCGTTGGTACTGGAGCTTGTTGGGATTGAGCCATAGGCGCATGCTGTAATCTTTGGACGGGAACATCTGCAAGTCCCCAACTTATGAAGACGGCTCAATTGGTCCTTTATGGTAGTAGTTACATAATTGGTGAGGAAAAGATCGTCATAAGAACCGTCAGGCGAATAAAGACACAGTACGTAACAAATGATGTGGAAGCCTTCTTTACAATTATTCCCTGACGTTGCACATCAGTCGGCAGAGACGCCATGGCCCAATTCACGCGATTCTGAACGAGCACTGTGGCCATATCGATATCATACCTAATTCAAATGTTATCCTCAGTGTGTAGGATCCATCGCGGGCGCTGGTGCTCTGCATGTACATCATATTTTCGACGCCGTTGACCTGCTGCTCGATGGGGGCCGCCACAGTATCGGCTACTACCTGGGGATCCGCGCCCGGATAAGAGGCCGTTACCTGAACCATAGGCGGAGCTATTGGCGGAAACTGAGAAACCGGCAGCGAAAGAATAGCCACTGCGCCAATGACCATGATTAATAGGGAGACCACAGAAGCAAAAATGGGCCGGTCGATGAAAAAGCGGCTTAACATTCTGAGGATCTCCGCTCACTGTTCCTGGATTTTCTTTGGCATTGTATTTTCGGGTTTTGGCGATTCTGCTGGAGCAAGCGTCGCATTTACCTTAGCTCCAGGTCTGGCCCGAAGCACGCCGGTCGTAATGACACGATCCTTGGGCGTAAGTCCTTCGGCAATGACTCTCATATCGTCAACTTGTTCCGCAGTTTTAATGCGTTTTTGTTGAACGACATTGTTGTCATCCACTGTGAGAACATACTTTCCGCCTTGATCAAATTGCACGGCAATATCAGGCAGGAGTAAGACTTCTCTTATTTCTATGGAACGTGTACGCGGGTGAACATTCCTGCCATCAACAGACCATCAGGATTGGGAAATAACCCCCGAACCTGGATGGTTCCGGTGGATGAATCAACTGTAGTCTCCGCAAAATCGAAATGTCCCTCATGGGGGTATCCTATTTCGTCAGCCAAACCCAATTGAAGCGGGAGCTTGACGGACGGTTTCGATGAGGGGTCTTTAGCCAGGTGACGCAATATCGGCAAAAGATCCAGCTCGCTCACATTGAAATAAACATAAATGGGATCGTCGTCGACTACCGTGGTCAAAAGGGTTTTTTCAGTGGCTCCGACGAGATTACCTACGTCAATTTTATTTCGACTGACTCGGCCTTTTATAGGTGACGTTACTCGAGTCCATTCGAGGTCGAGTTTTGCACTGTCCAGAGACGCTTCAGCCAATTCAACATCCGCTTGTGCCACGTCTCGCTCGGCTGCCTTCTTCTCAAGTTTTAGGGCGCTAATGGCCTCCTTACTTTCCAGCTGTTGTGAGATTTGCAGTTCTGTTTGAGCAAGCTTCGAAGATGCTTTTTGCGCGTCCAGTTTGCCTTTCGCCTGTTTTACGCTTGCTTCGTACTGTCTTGGATCAATCAGAAAAAGCAAATCTCCGGCTTTAACTTTAGACCGAGGTTCAAAATACATCTTCTGCAGAAAACCGGCCACTCTGGCCCTTATGTCCACGGTTTGCAGCGCCGTAGTGGTCCCGGTGTATTCCAGGTACTTCGGGACCTCGCGCTGCACAGGTAGAACTACGGTCACATCAGGCGGACGGACGACTCGTTTCGGCGGTTCTTTCCCGCAGGCACAAACGAAGAAGGGAATCCAAAAGAACAAAATTATCAAGAGAGCCTTCGAGGGGTCTTTCATACTTATCTCCGGGTAACTACCTGATGTTACAAGTTAATGATAACATTTACTGTAGAAGTTCCTGGGGGTTGGAGCATACCGATGAGAATCAACAGGGTCAACTATTATCTTGAGTTCCTTTTTCGAGACTTCTAATAATTCTATGAGCGCTTCCAGCGGCGGAAAAAATTTGGGATTCTATGTAATATCACTAACCAATTTGCCTAAAGCATCTCTGGGCATCCACGTAAGAAGATGAAAATGAAAAATGTGCGCTTTAATACTCACAAACCGATGACCTAAATTTATGGCCAAAATGATCTTTTTTAACAAAACCTAACCTTCTGGTTTTAGCGCCAAAGAGATGATGCAGACGTTTCTTGATGATTCAGTAGGAACAGCTGGGAAAGGTGCCACAGCAAATTCACCTTACAATCCTGCACATCAGAAATGGTTTTTTTGAAAGACTGCTAATAGAATTTTGAGGAACTCAATAATCAATTCCTTTTTGCGGCTCTATTCCTTCTCTGTATGCATGTTTGATTTCCTTGACCTCTGATACGGTATGGGCTTTAGCAATCACCTCCGGGTGCGCATCTCTACCAGTAAGGATCAAATGCATCTTCTCCGGCTTACTCTCTATGAGGTCCAGGACTTGCGGGAGATCGACCAGCTTCAGATGCAATGCGTTATTGATTTCATCACAGATCAGGATGTCAAATTCGCCTGAGAGGAGTTTTTGTTTTGCAAGTTTAACAGCATCTTGGGCATTAGCCCTATGTTCTTTATGAGGATACGGATTGCCTTGAATCCCGCAGAAACCCTTTCCTGTCAGGTGATGTTCCACTTGAGGTGCGAGCCTTTTTAAGGCTTCGTATTCGCCCGCGTGCATATCTCCCTTCATGAATTGAATAAGGCATACTTTCATGTCGTAACCGACGGCCCTCAGCACCATTCCCAGTGCTGATGTTGTTTTGCCCTTTCCATATCCTGTGATTACCACCACCAACCCCATTTGTTTCTCAGGTTCCAACATTTGCATCGCCAATTCAGTCATTGTTGACCTCCAACCAGGAACTGTTCATATAGTCAATATAGTTCTTGCCTACTACTATGTCAGTTTTTCGGATCTTTGATATTAACGCGGCGTTTGATTCAGGCATATTTTGATTTCTTGGGCCGGGTACTTTATTCTTTGTATGTAGTGAGATTGATTTCCAGCCCGCTGAGGTTGAGGAGAATGCCTGTAATTAACTGTTATGAATGTGGAGAAGAGCTCCATGAAACCCTTGAAACTTGCCCAGGTTGCGGTGTTTCGACGAGATATAGACTGATACACGCAGCTGGAACCGGGCATGTTGAAGTGGTGAGCCAATTATTGGAATCTGGTGCGGATGTAAACTCTCGGGATGAAAGAGGCCGCACGGCTTTAGCTGTGGCTTGCCGCCAAGGGCACACTGATGTTGTACGCGAATTGGTGGCCCATGGAGCCGAGGTTGATGTGAGGGATAACAAGGGATGGACTGCGCTGATGTGGGCCGCAGCATCCACCGGCGATGCGGAGGCTATCGAATTGCTCTTGGACAATGGAGCAAATCATGGAATAGTAGATCAATGCGGCTCTACGCCTTTAATGAAGGCTTCTCGTAGAGGTTTCGGAACCGTTGTAGAATTGCTATTGGCGCGCGGAGCAGACCCAAATACCAGGGACGAATTCAGTCGGACCGCACTCATGCGAGCTGCCCGGCGCGGACACGTCACGCCGGTGAAACGGTTGCTGGAAGCAGGCGTGGACACGGAAGCGCGAGACCAGTACGGTGCTACTGCCTTGATGGGCGCAGCAGCTGAAGGGCATACAGAAGTTCTGAGGCTGTTGCTTGATGCCAAGGCCAACGTCCAAGCCGAGGATAGGAACGGCTGGACAGCGCTGATGTGGGCGTCGTCTGCAGGGCTTGCAGAATTGGTGGCGCTCCTGAAGGCCTACGGGGCTCGATAACCAACGCTTGGGCTCCTCGACCGTCAATTTGATAATTGAAGTTCCCCTCGGATTGATTGATCAGCGAAACTGTATCGCTGGGCTTCTTTTACCTGACCGATCCCTTTGCTACTCTCTCCAGCATTCTACATGTGGATCAATGCTGTTCGATGTTCTTACCTCAATATGCGATTTTGCTGAAAAAGAGGAACTCCGCTAATTTCATTCCTGTAGCTTACTCGGATCACCAATCGGTAATCCAAGCTCGTGAGCCATTAGAGCACGGTACAGCAATATCCCAGAGCGGGTCTTTGGCAATTCGTCCAGGAAAACGATCTCAGATAACGGAATCTCTGGTGAAAAACTCGCTTTGACAAAATTGTTGATTTCCAGATTGAGCCTTTTCGAAGCTGTATATCCGCTCTTTAGCCTAACGAAAGCCTTGAAAGTAGGCCTACCTGCCGGGGAACTCGTAGCAATCGCCACCGCTTCCGCCACGGCTTGGTGGAGAGACAGAAACTTGTTCGACCTCATATGGACCTGTATCTCTTTGGCCGACCTTAATCAGATCGTCATTTCGACCCTCGTGATAGTAGTAACCATTCTCGTCCTTGGTGACCATGTCTCCCGTTAAGAAACCAATCCTTTACACGAAAGTAATTCTTATATCGTTCTTCGTCCTGCCAGATGGCAGTCATCATTGAGGGCCAGCCCGGTCGTAAAGCCAGCTCACCCATCGTAAGCACCGGTAGGATCTCACCATCTTCGTCCATAACCTCGGCTTCAATTCCGGGAACAGGTTTTCCCATGCTACCGGGCCTGACACTGAGAGAAGGAAAATTCGCTATGCAAATCATGCCTGATTCAGTCATCCACCACGTATCATGAGGGGAATGTTTCAACGTGTTTCGTGCCCAATAAAACTGCTCGGGACTGAGAACTTCTCCTACGGTGGCAATATGTCGCAAAAAAGACAAATTGTACCTCGTCGGCAAGTCTCCGCCTGCTTCCATGAGTCGAGTTATAGTTCGTGGTGTCGTGTACCAGACGTCCACTTTATATCTTTCCAGAGTCCTGTACCAGGTGGACCCGGAAAACTGGTCGCCCTGTACCACAGAGGTGGCGCCGCATAGCCAAGGAGCAAAAGCGCCGTATACGACTCCAGTCACCCACCCCGGTTCGCCACCATCGGTCCAGAGCACAGAACGTTCCTTAACATCAAGTACATAACGTGCTGTGGCAAGATAGCCGGCCATGGCGCCGTGGGCGTGCACAACTCCTTTGGGAGGTCGAGTCGAGCCGGACGTGGTGTAGAGCAGGTAAAGTGGAGTAGACCTGGATACCCACTTTATGTAGCTCTTCTTCGGCAGTTCCCCTGCTACTGTTTTCAGAGCTATTTCTTGGCGAAAAAGTCCGACTCCGGTTCCCTCTACCAGAAAGACATATTCGACACTGGGCATGGATTGGGTAGGGAAGCGCTCGGCCATATCGGGATGAGTAATAATTCCTCGAGGTTTTGCATTTTGCAGGCGCACCTCGAGTTCATCGAATCCAAGGGTAGTAAAAAGCGGGCAAAAGATGATTCCAAGACGGGCACAGGCCAGCATCGCGAAATAATATTCCGGAGATGGAGGCACGAATATGAACATTATGTCGCCTACGGCAAAGCCGTATTCTATGAATAAATTGGACCACTGCGATGAAATCTCTCGTAATTGAAGGTAACTGAACTCCTTGACCTTATCTCCTTTTTCAAAAATCAGAGCAACCCTATTAGCCGTTTCGGGATTCTCCGCCCATCGATCCACCGCCTCGTATGCGATATTGAGATTACCGGTTTGGTACCAAGTAAATTCCTTTTCAATATCATCCCAGCTGAAATTCGCTACCATTTCGGTATACGATTTCAAGTTTGCGTCAGGATTTTCAGGAGGTATTACAGCCTTAAACATATGCTAAACCTCTCGCTGCCGAACAAGTCGAGTTAATAAGTTCACAAGATTGCCGCTTCCTATGAAAGTCAGCCAAATTTAGCTGGGTTTAATGTAACTCAATCTGTCCAAATATGGTATTGCTTATGGATGCTACAAGCTCTTTGTACAATTTCCGCTCCCTGATCAGCCTCCGGAAAATTTAAAGGCACATCAGCGCCACCCGATGTAAAAGTGCCAAGTACTTCTTTGACGCAACTCACCAGTGCGGGTACATCATACCCACCTTCGAGCGCCAACAGAATAGGAGGATTCCCAAGGGAACCTCTGATTTCCAGTAGCAATTTCGAGAGCCCGCGAAATGAACGCTCTGTGAGCTTAATGCGTCCAAGAGGATCCTGGTGATGACCGTCGAACCCCGCTGCTACGAAGATCAGTTCGGGCTTATATGCCTGTGCAACAGGTACAAGTACCTTCGAGTAGAGGAAAAGCATGTCAGGATCTTGAACATTTTTGGACAATGGTAAGTTAATTGTGTAACCTAACCCATCCCCAACTCCCGTTTCAGACCAATCACCGGTCGGGGGGTACCAACCTCGATAATGTGATGACAGGTAAAGAACCTGTTTCTGGTCATAAAATAGATCCTGGATACCGTTTCCGTGGTGGATATCCCAATCTACGATCAAGATTCTGTTGAATCCATGGCGCGAGAGAGCATAACGAGCCGTAACTCCGAGATTGTTGAAGATACAAAAACCTGCCGCCCGATCAGGGGCGGCATGGTGCCCAGGAGGTCTGATCAGCGCAAAAGAAATATCGCAGCGTCCCGAAAGGAGAGCCTGGAGACCTTTGATGCATCCCCCCACCGCCAACCAGGCAGCCAAATATGACTGGGAGGATACCGGCGTGTCGGGAGCCAGATTGGTCAACGCGCGTTCGGATGTCTTAAGAACTTTTCTTATATAATTGGGGGTATGGACGAGTTCCAGCTGTTCTAGAGTGGCTAGTTCAGGCTGTAGAGTTATTAAAGTTTCGCTGAAATCAGAGTCCAGCATTTTATAAATTTCTTGTACCCGCTCGGGTCGGTCGGGATGGATTAATCCAGGTTGGTGCAGTAAGTATCTATTATCGCGAATAACAGCGACTCTTAATTTCATAATTGGGCTCACGATTTAATCATATCAGATGACATGATGCGTCTTGATATAGCACACCAAGCGATATTTGTGACAGCACCTAATTTTGGTTGTTTATAGCTCCGGCACATTTTTTACTGACTGGAGTCTCCTCCGAGGAACATAGCATTTGTCCTCGTCGCCTGAAGTTAAAGATTTGCGGAAGAGTTCCCGATTAGCAGGCCGAGTGCCGGTGCATAGAGCAAACCGAAGCACCTCCCGGAGGCTGCTATCAAGGGGAAACAAATTTCTATTCCTCGTTAATCCAATAAAGTTTGCATTTCATAGCTTGTTATGAATTTTCAGATCCGCTTCAGAATGTACCCACCAGACTAGCAATTCCACTTTTTCAAATCGATTCAATTTAGAAGAAAGTTTCTTGTCCAGGATTTTCCAGCTTGAGTCCGCGGCCATATGAGTGCCGTTCGCAATTTATAGGAATGTCATTGTCTTGGACTCGAAATGACCGGAGAACCTTATTGACATTCCTCTGGCAATTAGCGTATACTTTCGGCCAACGATACGGTGGTCTATTTGCGTCATTTTTTGGCAATACTTGTGGTAGGTTGTTATCGTCCCTGAGATTCGGCTTGAAGGGACATTACGGTATGGACAAGACGTGGTAGCTTTGGCCAAACAGGCTTATAAAAGTGTCGGTTCGGGGAAGGGATATTCTCTTTTCAATAATTTCCCGGCCCATTTCTTGAGAACCGCCTTGGCGTTATTATTTTGTCTTATTGTGCTCCTGAGATCGGCCAGCGCCTCCCCTACAAATATTTCAAAAACACCGTTTCAAGGATATTTTGATTTTGTGACGTGCATCCATTACGCCCTTGTGCACTCGGAAACCTTTCTCAAAAACCGTTTGGAAATTCAGGTGAGGTCCGTGGCAGTCAAAGATGCCCACTCGGAGATTTTTCCATCACTCGACATAAGGACACAGGTTTACATATCTAGGGCATCCGGGACAGGCTCCCCTCTCGATGTTACAGTTTGGGTTTCAAACTTTAATCCTCTTCTCGCTCTGGTCAAAATCCGCTCCAATGAGGTCCTTGAAGATATCGCAAAAGAGGCTCATTTTAATAAAATAGCTGAAGATGTTGGAGTTATGGCAAAACTATTTTACCAGATCCACACTCTGGAGAAATCAATCAAAATCCGCAGACAGGTTTTGGCTTTAACTCAAGATAAAGTGAACTATGGGTCCAGCAGAAACGAACAAGGGTCGCTGGATCCAATTCAGGTTCGGTTGTGGGACAACAACCTGAGAGGTGCCCGCTTAAAACTCAGACGATTGGACAAAGAAAGAGAGCAGAGGATAACCGAACTTAAAGCGCTTATGGGCTATCCTCCGGATTTTCATCTTCCTCTGGATACACGTGATGCAGCGAATCAGATTTTAGGAGGATTTAACGGCCAATTTGTCACTTTCGCGGATGTACAAGGCGGTAATTTGGGTTTGAAAATTGCCGCCAAAAAAGAACAAGTCCAATCAAATCTGGTCACAGGTTCATATTTAGCGCTTGTGCCTAGGCCGACTCTATTAGTTGAGGATATTGGTAATCAAGTGGACCGAACGTCAGGGTTTAATTTTGCTGTCGGAGTGGAATATTCGATTTGGGACGGCTTTAGACGAGTACGAGAAATAAAAAGACAGAAAATTTTAGCTGAACAACTCAAACTAGATCGCAGCGAACTATCAACAAAATTGTATACTCAGTTCAAACGTATCAGAGACGGATTAGAGCTTTCGGGCGAGAGAGAGACTGTTATTCGCGAACAGGCGAGACTCGCGGAACTTAGTGAAGAAAGAGCCCTCTCCGATTACAAAGCAGGAACTATTAGCTACGATCAATACGTTGATAGGCGAATAGAAAAGATAGAAGCCGATCTCGATGCCATTAGCGGTCCCCAGGAAAGAGTTGCCAATCTCATCGATCTGGCCACTCTGGCAGGAGGTTTGAACAAGTACAATGCAAGATTCGCATACTAATAAGCCTTGGCGGCGAGCAAAAATTTTCGGTGCCGTTGTTTCGGTGATCGCCGGTATGGTGATCTTGGCACTGGTGGCAATCACGCATGAACCCAAGAGCGCCATGTCCAGTCCTGGCCCAGCCAAAGCGGCAATCGTCCCTCAAATCGCCGACACCAAATCGGAGACCGAACTACTCCTTCGGGGGAAAAGTTTTGCGCCCCTGCAGAGAAGGATTTCAATGCCTTTCACCGGCGAAATACTCAGCATTTCTACCAAAGAAGGTGATGCAGTCAATAAAGATGACGTCCTGGCTACGTATAAACTTGATCGAATGGGAATGATGCATGTGCATCAGACTCTCTATGCTGAACAGATTCTGAGCCTTAGAAAAGCAATTAACAACCAACAAATTGATGTAGATAGACTCAACAATGTTCAACTGCCGGTGAAAAAGCTTCATTTGGAAAGAGTAGAGAAGGAACTTTCAGATCTGCGTGATTTGCGTTCCAAGGATCTCGCCTCCATGGATTCAATAACTAATAAACAGCGACAACTCGAGACTGCGAGAAAGGAGGCTTTAGACGTAACCGAGACTTTGAAACAAGCTGAGGCGAACCTTGCCAGGTCGGTTGAGGATCTTCGCTTTTACGAACAAAAGCATAAGAGAGACCTGGATTTATTGGAATGGCAAACAAAGCGGTCATATGCTAATTCTGACCTTCCGTTGGACAAAGCATTTTTGAAAGCTCCCATTTCCGGTCAATTAATTTGGATGGCGCCTGAAATTAGGATCGATGCCGAAGTCCCAGGAGGCTTTCCGGTTATGACCGTAGCGGTCATGACACCCATGGTGGTCAGGTGCAAAGCTCACGAGTTAGAGCTTATCAAGCTAAAGACCGGCGACCGAGGAAGTGTCAATTTTGATGCCATTCCTGAAAAGACATATCCCTGCAAAATAAGTCGAATACCTGGCATAAGCCGAAATCCGGCTCTCGAAGTTCCCGCAGATTATGAAATCGAATGCGTCCTGGAGAATCCGGATAGCCAAATCAAGGACGGGCTCAGCTGCAATGTGAGGATGAGTATTACACAATAATCATAAGCAGAAATGCCGGCGACAAAGTAACGGATTGAATGCATGTTCGTGATCTCGGATAACAGACGATTAGCCCCGCTCAAGAGTAGTGGAACATAGGTTTTCGCTTTTCTGTTCCGGCCAATTGAGTCCCTTAATATCCCATATTCCAAAATTTTTACTGGCGATTGGAACGGTAAGATTTACCGAGCTGTGAAAGAGTCACCGGTTCCGCATTCATGTACAGGCGAAGCCATCTTATGAAACTACGCAACTGATCGAAAAACCAATTCACGTGCTCGGTAGTCGGAAGTTCAGGCGATCCTCCTGCCATCAACTCGGAGGAATGAAAAAATAGCGTTAAAACTTCTCCGCCTCTCCTCGAATGAAGCAGCACAGCCATTTTCATACGCTTCAGTCCTGTGCCTAACGGCTGAACTGATAATGTGCCAAGATACATGGCAGCCCACGAGATCCAAGAGCCAGGAATTATCGATTTATCCATCGACTGCAGATATCTCCCTAAATTCCGGGTAAGCGGAACGGTGGTTAATGGCACCTCCAAGAGGTTCGAACTGCCCGGACAGCGCGGATCAACTGGATCTGGAAAATAAGGATCTGTCGGAGCTATCAGATGATCCGGTCCGCCATAATATCTCTGCATCGGAGCAATGCTGCTGTCCACTTCAATGTCGGTTTCTTGCAGAACTGAAAACATAGTTGGGCCCATGTTGAAACGACCCATTCTAAATGAAACCGGCTCTACACCGCGTTTGCTCAGAGATGTGAGAAGCGTTTCCAGTTTAGCCTTGAGGAGATCGCTGGATATGAACTCGGATGGCACAGGCTCGGGATGTGAAAGCGTCGCGATAGGAGGAGTATTCCATGGGTGAAGGTGCGCCCCTATTTCCGCATTCCATTTTTCTTTGAGCTCCAGCAGGAGGCTTATTGTCTTTTCATTATTAACAACAGGATATGTTACGAGTAGAGTGGGACGGATCTGCCATTCGAGGAAAATCGAATCCAGTCGGCGCAACTGTAATACATTTGTTACGGATACGTTGGATGAATCATATTTCCCTCGAAAAAGACCTTCCTCTTCGACATCAATCGTGATTGCTAATTTCATTAATGTGACGTCCGCGTCTGATCCGAATTGACTCATATACGCTGTGCAATGAAGGTAATAATGGTTACAACGAACGATCCTAATAAAGCAGAGCCGAATGACCGGACACTGAAACCCCGAATTATGGACCCAGCCAACCAAAACAGCAAAGCATTAATTACAAATATGAAAAGTCCCAAGGTTAAAAGAGTAATAGGAAAAGTGAGAATAATTAAAATAGGTTTGATCAAAGCATTCAGTAACCCCAGAATGGCAGCCCCAATGACGGCTGCTCCCAGGCTGTCCACCTTGATCCCCGGAATCAAATATGCGGCCAGAAGTATTGCGACAGTAATTATAATCCAGGCAAAAAGAATACTCATGGCTACGTTACCTCCGAACCTTCAATGGATTTTTTTGAAAAATACCTGCGATGATTTTGGAAGATGATTATATCACTAAAAATGATGTTGAAGACGAGAATGCGCATCATCCTTAGTGACAACTGTCGAGAGCGGGGCTTATTGAGTTAGCGATACAAATATTATTCTCGGACTAAAAAGTAAGGCTAAAGTTAATCGGATTCGTCAAGGAGATTGGACCGGGATGTCTATCAAAAGTGAATTCAGAGGTTTTCCGAAAGAGTGCGTAAGTTTTTATATCGAACTCTCAAGGAATAACAACAAGGCATGGTTTGCAGAGCACAAGGCGGACTTCGAAAGCTATGTTATGGCGCCTGCTCGTGATTTTGTTTTTGAAATGGGTAGACGTTTGGAAGCGATCGCCCCAAGGATCATAGCTGATCCCCGTCTCGACAAGTCGATATTTCGTCATTATCGGGATACGCGATTCAGCAAGAATAAAGAGCCTTACAAAAATCATTTGGGGATCTTTTTTTGGGAAGGGGCTCGACCGAAAATGGAATGCTCGGGCTTCTATTTTCATCTCGAACCTCCGAACCTGATGCTTGCCGCAGGCATGCATTGTTTTTCCCGATCACTTTTAGAGATTTTCCGTAACTCGGTAGTCGATTCAAAACTCGGACCTGCTCTGGTCAGGGCTGCTAGATCGGTCGTGAAAAAGAACGACTACGCCATTGGCGGAAAATATTATAAGAAAACTCCCCGAGGCTATGATGCCACAGATGATAAAGCCGAATTTCTCTTATTTAATGGACTATACACCATATTTAACTCCGAAATTCCGGAACAAATTTATTCCACAGAGATCATTGATTATTGTTTTCAGAAATTTAGTGACATGTCCCCAATTCATAAGTGGATCGTAAATATGATTGAACGTGCAGGGAATTGAGAAGATATTTAATCGCCTATTAAGCTCTCACAGGTCGGAGTAGTTGCGAAATCGTTCAGCAGTCGGAAGTTTTCGGGGGGAGATGTAAGTCTCAAAAATGACAAATGTGATCAAGAATGCCGAATGCGGGAAACCTGACATTTTTGCTAAATGCAATCTTGACAAATTTAATGTATTTTAATATTCTTGATCATGGTGAACGCTTGTCCATTAGCCTCACGAGATAATTCTGGAACCGGAAAGAATCGGCATCGAATCGGGAGTGATCGCGATTTGAGTGTTGAAGAGGTATCCTGCGCTCTCTTGACAGGGAAAGAATTCAATTGTCGTGAGGCCAAAATTATTTCGTGGAGGAAAGACATACTATGCAACACAACGTGAGCTACGCCCTGTATGTTTTGCAAGAGCCGGTTCAGTACGTCTGCCTGGCCTTTATGGCGACAATGTATGCCATAAAAATCTATCAATTGATGAAAAAGCCCGGCCCGCCGGAAAAGGCGGAATTGAAAGGAAATCGTTTCGCCGGTTCTGTGCATTCCTTGGCCAATGTCCTGAGGCCTTGGGGAATGGAGAGCACCCGGAATGATGTGTATTTTTATGCAGAGTTTATGATTTTTCACATCGGCGTGGCTCTTACGATCGGATCCACTTTTCTAATTCCGCTCGCTCCTCAACTGATGACTCCGGTGGTCACGCAGATAGTAATGGTCTTCATGGCCTTGGCTTTTCTTATAGGTCTGCGCCGGATATATCGACGTCTGACGAAACCGGAGATCCGCATTATCAGCAGCCCTGATGATTATTTTGCAGTTATCCTGATGACAGTGTTTTTCGCCGTTGGATTTTTTGCCATGTGGCTTTGGTTGGAAGGCAGACCGGAGACCGGTTTTATGTGGATCTTCTTCCTTATGACCACTTTCTTCCTTCTCTACGTGCCTTTCAGCAAGATTTCGCATTATGTGCTGTACCCATTCGGACGCGTGATGTACGGTCAGATATTTGGAGGCCGTGGCATCTTAAATAGGAACGCAAAATGAATTCAGAAAAAAATATATCGGAGGAAAAAATGGCCGAAGTGGCGCAAATAGCCCTTTAGAAAAAAACACTGAAGAGCAGTCTCAGAAGCCGGAAAAACTGGGCATGGTACCGGCGAGAAAATGGCCTACCAAGACCGAGTTTACTCCGGAAATGCTTGCAGAAATGGAAAAAATCCTCCCATCGAAGCTCAACAGGATAGTCCAGACGTCGCTGGCAGGATGTGTCCACTGCGGTCTCTGCTCGGACGCATGTCACTATACGGTTTCAATACCGGACGATAAGACTTTACTCCCTGCATACAAAGCCGATAGGTTCCGCAAATGGTACAAGAGCAGATATGATTGGTTGGGCAAGCTGTTCCCGTCTTTCGTCGGCGCCAAGCCGCTTAGTAAGGAGCTTGCCGATGAAATGTACGACAAATTGTGGGGCGGCTGTACGATGTGCCGTCGCTGCACCTTTAATTGCCCTATGGGTGTGGATTATGGTATGCTGGTTCGTGCCGCTCGTGGTATCATGTGCCAGGTCGGTCGTGTGCCGCAAAATCTACAGGATACAGTAGACACCCATTATAATCACGGCAATAACATGGCCGTGCCGCAGGACGAATTCATCGAGACCATCGAATGGATCGAAGAAGAACTCCAGAGCGAAGATGGGTGTGAGAATTTCAAAATCCCGATTGATAAGCATGGCGCAAAATACATGCTTACGCTTAATCCGCGCGAACCTAAGTATTATCCGCTGACTATCCAGGCAACGTCGAAAGTTTTGAACGCGGTTGGAGCCGATTTTACGATATCTTCGCGATACTGGGATTTGACAAATTACGCCATGTTCAACGGCATCGATCCAGACGCGAAACTCTTCGCTCAGTGGCTCTTCGATGAAATGGAAAGACTGGGAGTTGAATACTTGGTTGCGGGCGAATGCGGTCACGGGTATCGAGGGATTCGTTGGGAAATGGCCAACTGGGTTGGTGGCGTACCATTTAAAATCACGAGTATGATGGAATTGATGGCCCAATGGGTTCAAGAAGGAAGATTCAAACTGGATAAATCAGTGCATGACGGTAAGCGTTTCACCTATCATGATTCGTGTAACATTGCCCGTTCCGGGGGAGTCCTCGAAGAGCCTAGAATCGTGATTCGAGCCGCAGTAAATGATTTTGTAGAAATGGAGCACAACAGAGAAGATAGTTATTGTTGCGGCGGCGGCGGCGGAGCTTTGGCCATGCCCGAATTTGCTCCGCGGCGGATCGCGGCCGGAAAGATAAAAGCGGACGAAATACGTGCAACAGGCGCCAATGTGGTCTTGCAGTCATGTCACAACTGCACGGACCAACTCAAGGAGATATGCCACCATTATAAAATCGATGCAAAAGTCATGAATCTTGCCGAACTGCTCTCGGAGGCGCTCGTCCTCTGAACGTTGGAAACGGCCCCTCGCCCATATTGTTACGGTGAGGGGCGCCATCTTCGCGGAGGGAGGGGCTCCTGAGCATAATTCTTAAGGAGAGTCATTATGGCCAAGAAAATTTTGATCGTGGAAGATGAAGTAGACATGATCACGTTTCTTTCCACCCTCCTCGAAGATCACGGATATGAAACGATTTCGGCGGTCGACGGAGAAGAAGGCCTGAAGAAGGTCAAAGATGAAAAACCTGACCTAGTGAGTCTGGATTTGCTGATGCCCAACAAGACGGGAATAGGAATGTTTCGGGAAATGCGGAGGAACACGGAAACTGTAAACATACCGGTCGTGATCGTCACCGGTTTCGCCACAGATGATGCTCCGCGAATAGATTTCAAGAAATGGATGCACCAGCGAGCCATCAAGCCACCCGAAGCGTACATCGAGAAGCCGGTAGACAAAGACCTTTATTTGGATTCAATCAAAAAGCTCATCGGCTAACGGGTAAATAATCTTCCAGGCCTGATTCCCGGCCGGCCTACGGAAAATTCATGTTTCTAAGACCCTCAAGATATGCTTCGAAACTCTATTCAATTACTAAAGAAATTTACGAACAGTCTGAGCTTTAAAATAAGCTTTTATGCCGGACTGATAATGTTCTTTGCTGTGCTAGCCTTTACTTACCACAGCATTACCAATCAAGAGCAACATGCCATAAACCGAGTGATTCAAGCTGGTCTCAGGGATTGTGAGCTCATTAAGGCTGCAGTCCGGGAAGCAATGATGACCAACGACAGGGGTGACATAACCGAAATAATTAAATCAATCGGGGCGCAACCCGGCTTCACGGAAATCAACATCTTTGATAATCAAGGCACATTGCGCTATGGCAGCCATCCTTTCAAACAGGAGGTCTTCTCTAAGCATAAGTCCGATTCCTTATTTACAGATATGGGCGTTGATGGTTCCGTCAAGCAAAGAATTTCAGAAGATGGGATGCTCCTGACCCTCGTAAGTCCCATTCTGAATACGGAGAGCTGTTCCAGTGCAGCTTGTCATGTCCATGCGCAAGATCAGATGATATTAGGGGCATTAGCGACAAAAATTCCGCTGGACGATTTGAGACAGGAAATCTCAAGTAACGCTAAGAAGACGATTATTTTTGCTTTTTTATTATTCTTATTTATTTCAAGTATTATAGGCATTGCGGTGATATTTCTCATAAATCCTAGTATCAGGAAACTCCAAGAAGAGGCGGCAAGACTGGGCAGAGGAGAGTACCAGCCAAACACAGTCACGACAGGATCAGATGAAATGGCTGAACTCTCACGTTCTTTCGAAGAGATGGGTCGTATGGTCAACGAAAGGACCACTCGGCTGGCAGAGGGCCGAAGAATGTACAAGTCCCTTTTCGAGGAAGTTCCTTGTTATCTAACAGTAGTTAACAGTGATTACCGTATCATTCGTGCCAATCGCGCCTTTAAAGATCAGTTCGGAGATATTATAGGAAAGCACTGTTTCCTGGGTTACAAACAGCGGGATTCAAAATGCGAGTTTTGTCCGGTCGAAAAAACGTTTGCCGACGGATTTTCCCATCAATCCGAAGAGACTTGGCGTGTCGGTAGTGAGGACGCTCATGTAATAGTAAAGACTGCTCCAATCTTTGATGACAAAGGCGTTATGACCGAAGTCCTGGAGATGTCTTTGGATGTTACCCGACTTAAAAGACTCCAGATGGAGCTACAGAAAAAGCAGGAGGAATATAAATATCTGTTTGAAAATGTCCCTTGTTATATAACGCTGGTTGACAAAGATTATAACATAATTCAATCAAACAAAATGTTTCAGGAGCATTTCGGCGGCAAGGCCGGGACCGAAATGTTATGCTATTTATAAGAACTCGGATCGAAAGTGCGACAATTGCCCGGTAGAGAAAACCTTTATTGATGGGCTTTCTCATGAGTCTGAAGAAATCTGGCGCCGTAACGGGGAGGAGACTCATATCATAGTCAATACAGCGCCGGTTACCAGTGAAAATGGCGAAATTCGTGCCGTGATGGAGATAAGTACTAATATTACGGAAGTGAAGAAGCTGCAAAATGAACTGATGATTCTGGGCGAAACCATTGCCGGGATGTCTCATACAATCAAGAATATTCTATCAGGACTGCAAGGTGGCGTCTACGTAGTGGATTCAGGTCTTCAGCGAGGAAGAGAAGATAGAGTACGCGAGGGATGGGATATGGTCAAAAGGAACGTGGAAAAAGTCTCCGACCTCGTGCATGAAATCCTCTACGCTTCCAAAGGCAGAGAACCGGAATATACGGAGTGTGATCCAGCTCAAATCCTAAATGATGTTTGCGACTTGTATGAGGAGCGTCTTCGCGCGGAAGAGATTACCCTCATTAAGGATTTTGAAAGCCAAATGAAACTAGGCATGCTGGATGGGCCTCAGATCCATAACGCAGTAGCGAATCTTATATCCAATGCATTGCATGCTTCCCGAGAGTCGTTGAATAGGCCACGTCAAATTAGTGTATCAGGCAGGGTCGAACAGGATGAGCTTCGAATAACCGTTAGTGACAATGGTATCGGCATGACTGAGGAAATCAGAGAAAAGCTTTTCAAAAAATTCTATTCTACCAAAGGTTCCAAGGGAACAGGCTTGGGTCTCGTGATTACCAGAAAAATTGTTCAAGAGCACGGCGGTTCGATAAGTGTGGAATCGGAACACGGCAAAGGAACATCTTTTTATATAAGGATCCCGTTTAATAAATCAAAGCCGCACCGGTCGGCGAACAGCGTCCTTGTCACCGGGCAATAATGGGGAAGTATGCAGTTGAAATAGGATAGATAGTGAAGAATTTGGATGCGCGCGAGTCGCTCAGAGATTGGGCCATGCGTCCCGTTTCTGGTCCTGATTTCGTTTTAATGCCGAAAAGACTGTCGATCTGCATCTTTTTGGGTTAAAGTTGTACTGTCGAAAAATGAACAACTGAAAGGATATTCCACAGTGAAGTTTTCCAGCACTGAACAATTCGAACTCCATGTCCACAAGTGCTTCGGGAGAATTTTCGAATTGCTTCTCCAGGTAGATGCCGTGGTAAAAAAGGAAGCTGAAAAGGAGGAAGCGGCGGGAACTCTTGGTATCATGAATGATCTGCGGGATTGGGTCGAAGAAACAATCCTTCACTGCCACCTCGCCTGGCAATATCATCGCCTTTCTCAGGGGCCGAAGTTGCAGGATAATTGGGATAAGATGGAAGAATCCTCTAACGGAAAACCGTCATCAGACTGATGGGAACACCCTATAATCGCTAATAATTTTGTTTATCGAATGTTCCCGATTTCGGCGATTGTAAACGTGGAGTCCTTTTCGTCAGGTTTGCACCAAGAACTGCAAAGACTAACTCTTGTGAATTTTTCGGTAGCCAATTACCCCGAATCTGATTTAGGTGGATAGACATTTTGATTAATGGAGGCTGAAGATCGTGCCCTTGATTTCTCCGTCCAGCTATAGAGCCCCCTTTTTGTTTTCTAATCCACATGTCCAGACAGTGTTCCCCAGTTTATTTCGCAGAGTTTCAGGGGTGCATTATCAAAGACAACGAATCGATACCCCCGACGGTGATTTTCTTGACCTAGACAAATCGGCTGTGGGGAGTGGCCGACTAGCCATAATCCTACATGGGCTGGAAGGAGACTCATCCCGCTCCTATGTCCTCGGGATGGTCAAGGCGGTTAATAAGAGAGGCTGGGATGCGCTGGCCGTTAACTTCAGAGGATGCAGCGGAGTATGCAATAAACAAGTTCGATTCTATCACAGCGGGGATACACAAGATCTGGAAACAGTTATCTCACATGTGACTGCGAATCAAAAATATTCTGAGCTTGCTCTGATCGGATTTAGCCTCGGGGGAAACGTAATTCTCAAATACGTTGGAGAGCGCGGAACACAAACAAATTCTCTGATTACTAAAGCCGTGGCATTTTCAGTTCCTTGCGATCTGGAATCAAGTTCGAACCACTTAGCTGGATCTGCCAACAGAATTTACCTGAAGCGATTTTTGCGAATGCTTAGGAAAAAAATTCGGATGAAAATGGCAATTATGCCGGAGCAAATTAACGATCACGACTATAAAACCATTAAGACGTTTAAGGAGTTTGATGACCGTTACACTGCTCCAATGTTTGGATTTTCAGGCGCTGAAGATTATTGGAGAAAAGCTTCATGCAAGCCGTTCCTGGCGTCCATTTCAATCCCCACGCTGCTGGTTAATGCCGCCGATGATCCGTTCCTGACGGATTTGTGTTATCCAACTGAAGAAGCAAAGAACAACCCCAGATTTTTTCTCGAAATTCCAAAATTCGGAGGCCATGTAGGTTTTCTCGGGTTCAATTCTGCCCGGGAGTACTGGTCGGAATCCAGAACCCTCTCGTTCCTGGCCAATTAAAATGGTCTGAACCTTCACTCGCTAACGCATATAGCATTCCTGACTCAGTGGATCTTCTCTTCTTCAAATTTCCGGGAAAGCGCAACGTAGAGCGGGAAGCGCCTCAGTGTAGGTATGCGCCACAGACATAAAAAAACCGGCATGTGCCGGCGATTATCTGATTCATAATCTAAAATAAAGTAGGCCTTTTCCTCGATTATTTCGAATTCGACGACACGGCCTTGATCGCGACTCGACGGGCCGCGTTCCCGCGAATCGCCTCGATCCAGTGGTATATCCCGGAGTGAGGGCTAAACTCGCAATTGGAGAGCCCTCCCTAAACATGTATCCCAACAAGATACTAGCCGGAAATGCATCCACTCACCGGGAGGCGATTCGGGGCCTTGCCGCCTCATCCTGCTTTTCCCGGGGCAGCAGCGGGAAGAGCTGGAGCGGGCGCAGGGGCAGGGGCGGCCGCCGCAGGCGCAGGGACAGGGACCTTCTGCTCAGTAGCTTTCTGCACTGCCTCAGCTTTTTCTTTTGCTACGAGTCCGGCTATTTCCTGTTTGACAACCTTGAGTTCATCTTCGTGCTGTTTGACGGTTTTGGCGCAACTTGCCCTGTTGTTTTTCTTGAGCTCCTCAATTTGAGCCTCAAGTTGTGAGATATGCGTACCCAACTGCGCCCGTTGCTGAACAAGGCTTTCAATAGAAGCCGTCATGGATTTCAACTGGCTTTCAACTCCGCCGCCACATTGTGACTGTGCCTGATTAATTTGATTTTTGATCAGTTCAGCCTTTTGCTCGAGTGCTGCGATTTGTTGTGATGTGTTGTCTGCATATGCGTTAATGCATAAAACCACGATGGCTATTGAAAAAAACATTACCATCAGGCTGTTCTTCATTGCTTAACTCCTAATTTGGTAATTTGAGACCGAAGTAGTCTCCTTTGTTGAGACAAAATGTTACCAAACTTGAGGAATAAAAGCAATATTATTTCCGCAATTATAGACTTTATCTAATATTTAATATTAAGTTACATGCATAATTATCTGATATGACACCATGTTATACATTCACAGTTGCATGCAGGTCATCTTATATGTCCAATTTGATTTCGCCGCCTGTTTTTTCATTTTTATAGCAATTCAAGGCCATCCAGGTTGCCACCATACCCGCTCGTGCATCAGCGCCTTCGATCGGAAACTTCTCTCCCCGAATAGCCGCAGCGAACTCTTGGAGTTCCATAGCATGTCCCTTGTTCCCGCGCTCTCTTCGGGGTACCGATTCTGCCCCTTCATATGAAACAAAGTTTTTGAAATCATCGGTTCGCGCGGCTCGTCCATTTCCAAAGGCCTCAAAGTATTCTTTGCCCATTTGAGCATCACCCAATGCAGTGTAAATGATCTGTGCGGTTGATCCGTCCGGATACCTGATCTGTACGGTTAGATTTGGATCGATTATTGTTTCCTCTCCAGCGAACATTGCATTAATAGATACCGGTTCGTTTCCCATGAACCAGTTGGAAAGATCGAAGAAGTGCACTCCTTCCCCCAAGATTCGGCCTCCTTCCTCAGGAGTATTGCTCCAATCTCCCGGGATGATGCCGGTATTGACCCGAACAGAAAACATCCTCAACCCGCTATTCCCCACGGTTTTCCGGAGCGCATTCAAATACGGAGAAAAGCGTCTATTGAAACCGACCCGCACAATCAGCCCCATTTCATCGGATTTCCTGACAATGTCCTCCGCGTCTTCAAGTGTGAGGGTCATCGGTTTCTCCACAAAGACATGCTTTCCAGCATCGAGCGCGTCTTTGACGAATGGGGCATGAGTCTTGTGGCGGGTTGCGATTAAAATCGCGTCGATTTCCTTAGAGGCAAAGAGTTCTCGGTGATCGCTGGTTGCTATTGCCGCTCCATTTTTCAACGCTGCTATGCCTGCACTAGCGCCGGATCGGCTGGCAATTCCCTGAATAACAAAGAGGTCGCCCATTTTTCTCAGGTTGGGAACATGCACTTCTTTCGTGTGACCGCCAATGCCTATTAATCCGAGCCTGATCCGTCGGCCCCCCGCGATTTTAGTAGATTGGGAATATCTGATCGTTCGACCCGGTTTCAGAGACGATTCTTCCGGTTGTTCATTCAGAGGTCCGTAATCGAAAAGCACAGCATACGTATTCGGGTCACCTTTTTTTAGACTTGCATATGCTTCAGGAGCTTGTTCAATATTACGTTGTGCGCTAACGAGAGGTTTGAGATTCAAGCGTGCCGTTGATAACATCTGAAGGAACAATTCCAAATTCCGGCGCTCGGTCCATCTGACGTAAGCCATAGGATAATCATGTGAAGACATTTCGTAATCGGGGTCATATCTGCCCGGGACCATATGAACACGACATACGCAATTCAATTTCTTTTTCGTACATCTTCTCGCGCTGCAGACAAAGGCCGACATCACCTACCAACGAAACGCGTCCTCTTTTACGACAGAGATCAAAAGCCAGGTTGATCGGTTCATCATGAGTCGTAGCCGCACAAACAATCACTCCGTCAAGCCCTATTCCCTTGGTTAATTCCAAAATCTTAGCCGTTGAATCCGTAACACTGCTGGACCAGGCTAAAATATCTGTAGTTTCTGCGGCCTTAGTAGCGCGCACCTCACTAACATCTATCCCATATGTCTCATGACCTAACGCGTGTAGCATCTGAATACAGATTTGCCCGATGAGTCCAAGTCCTAAAACACCGATTTTCTCGCCAGGGGTTGATTCCAGTCGGCGAATCCCCTGTAATGCAATGCAACCAAGAGCAGCAAAAGAGGCTTCTTCTAATGAAACCGTGTCTGGCAAAGGCGCAAAGAGATTTTTGGGGATAACAACATATTCGGAATGATTAGCCAGACCTGCGCCCATACACGCGACTCGATCGCCCGGTTTAAATGGAGTCCGGTTACTGTCCACCTCAACAATCCAGCCCGAGCTACTATACCCCATAACGCTGTAGTCACTGACTTTGTTCCAGATCTGGTTCCACGCATTCTTATAACCTTTTGTCTCGACAAGTTTCCAAACCTTACCGGCTACATCTTTGGACGATCTTGCTTTTTCATATAGACCAAACAGACCGCCATGTTGGCTGACAGACGCTCCTTCTGTACCGCTGCTGATTACAGAAAATGCGTTTCGGACCAGCACTGAATCACGCATCCGTCCCGGGATAGGTACATCAAATACTCCGATTTCGCCTTTTCCGGAAAGAAACACCTGCTTCATTATCGAGCCTCTTTTCGTATTTGTACTAATTTCATAGAATTCTTAGTGACTTCTCGAACAATGTTGGCGTATCCGTCACCTATCGTATCCCAAGAAAAATTGGCTTCAGCCATTTGTCTTGATCGCTCGCCCATTTCCATTAAATCCCGTGTATGTGTTCTTGCTGCCGTTTCCATGGTATCGGCCATGGCTTCGGGAGAAGGCTGGGATACAAACCCGCAATTGTATTTGCGGATAAAATCAGCTGTTTCGTCAACATCATTCACCATTATCGGTCTGCCCATGGCTGCGTACTCGGCAAATTTAGTAGGAAAGGCATTTCTGATTGCTTGGTGCTTAATTCTGGGAATAACGAGGATCGCCACGGATTTCAGAAGCTCCATCATTGTGACTGGGTCAGTCCTGTTTACCAATCGAACTCTCGAGCCGAATCGCTCTTGAAATGCTTTCTTGATATGCTCGTCCGGTGGCCGGAAACCTATGACCAGCATACGCAAAGATCGATCGTTCATTTTATCAAAAGCCGCCAATAGATTGTCTATTCCTTGCCAGACTTGAAATTCTCCTACATATGCGAACATGAATTCCGGTTGAACCGGCTGAGGCAGGGGTCGAAATAATTCCAGATCAACTCCGTTACGGACCAAATTGATTTTTTCCAAGGGATAATCAGCCCGAACAAGGTCGTCAGTTTGATATTTGCATACTGTGAGCCAATGGTCTGCACTTGCCATTGCCATTGATTGTAAGATTCTGACCCTAATCGAAGCATGTCGGCTTCGTCCGGAGGACCGAATTTCATTGGCCAATGCGGATTGGGCGATTACATCACCGTGCAAATCCAATATTACAGGTGGCTTCAGAAAAGGCCTACAGAAAAACAACGCCTGTCCGGCTTCTTCTGCTCCGCAATATATAAAATCGTAATGATTTAACTCTTTGATCCAAAGCGGCATAAACACTGAAGCGGCTGTTTCTATATCAAAAGGCAGTCTGTCAGGCACATGAAAAAAATCACATCGGATGGATCTTTTTTCGAGGCATTCCGCCAGTTTTCTGATTCTATGGTTGTACGCAGAGGTATCTGTCTCATAAGCTGAGGAGATGGCCAAACCCACAAGACCCATGTGAACATCCTTTTTACGCTTTAGTTGAAAGCTTCTACAGAAATCCCGTTATTCAACCAATCCGGGCTTTATAAATATTTTTATCGATTCAAAGACTGTAAAAAAATTTAACGGCAAGTCCGTCAATTAACAGAAATCTTAATTGTTGAGCCTTTCAATCTTGTATGTGCTAAACTGAAACACCAAGCCTGCTGGATCTGATTGTTTATTGCTAATATTCAGCAGCATCGATATTCCACTCAATTTAGATTAGATTGTTGCCATGCCACAGAGTTGCTATAATTTTTGGATCAATGCAAATAATATTGATCTCGGTCTGAATAGATAATCCTGAGGAAGCACCTTATGTGCGGAATTGTTGGAGCCTTTTCTTTTGCACGCAAAGATTTCCGAGTGACTGAATCGTATGTTACCTGCATGCGTGATACCATGGCTCATCGCGGTCCGGATGGCGCAAGTACCTGGGTATCGAAGGATGGCACCATTGGTTTCGGTCACCGACGTTTAGCAATCATTGATCTTACTGATATAGCAAATCAGCCTATGTCCAATGAGGACGGAACCTTATGGTTGGTCTTCAATGGTGAAATCTATAATCATGCTGACATACGTGCCGAACTGGAGAGAATCGGGGGACATTATTGGAAGACCCATCATTCGGATACAGAAGTCATTGTCCATGCGTTCGAGCAATGGGGAATTGACTGTTTGGACCGTTTTCGCGGAATGTTCGCCATTGCGATATGGGATGCGAAAAAACGTGAACTGTGGCTCATTAGGGATCGTATTGGCGTAAAGCCCTTGTACTACTCCATTCATGATGGGCGCGTAGTCTTTGCCTCGGAAATTAAGGCTCTGCTGGACGATCCGGATCAGAAGCGCGGAGTAAACGAAGAATCCTTATATCATTATCTTTCATTCCTGACCACTCCCGCTCCCCATACGCTTTTTGAAGGTATTATGAAGCTTCGTCCCGGTTCATGGCTCAGGATTTCCGATAATGGATCAATAAAAGAACAAAAGTACTGGGATGTATGGGATCACGTTAAACCCCTTACCAATGTGCCGGAAGATGAAATCGCACACAAACTTTTGGAGGAGCTTCGAACCTCTGTGAAGCTCCGAAAGGTGAGTGATGTGCCGGTGGGGGTTTTCTTGTCAGGTGGTATGGATTCCACCACTAATGCGTATTTATTTTCCGAAGATGCTACGGAGCGAGTGAAGACCTTCACGATCGGTTATCAGGGGGAATACAAGAGTTATCCGAGCGAGTTGGTCAAAGCTAGAGCAGTAGCGGAGCAGATTGGTTCGGATCATTATGAACAGCTTCTCACCCTTGACGATCTTCTCAATTTCTTGCCCGAAATGGTGAGGCTCCAGGATGAACCGATCGCTGATCCGGTTTGCGTCCCAATCTATTACGTATCAAAGTTGGCTCGCGATAACGGGATTACCGTCGCGCAAGTCGGCGAAGGATCCGACGAGCTATTCTGTGGATATGATCGATGGAAGCTTATGCTCAAGCTCGAGCGGCTCAATGAGCTCCCGTTGGCCACAGTTATCAATAGAGTGGGCCAATCAATTCTGAAGCTTTTTGGCCAGGACTCTAGATTGCCGTATGAATGGCTCAATCGCGGCGCGCACGGGAGCCCTCTCTACTGGGGTGGTTTTGATGTCTTTTTCGAACATCATAAACAACAGATGCTTTCTGACCGACTTGCCCGAAAATTTCGGGATCTAAGATCATGGGATGCGGTTGCCCCCATATATCAACGTTTTCAGGACAATGCCTGGGAAAAGTCACACCTGAATTGGATGACTTATGTGGACCTCAATTTACGACTGCCTGAACTTCTTCTCATGAGAGTGGATAAAATGAGCATGGCAGTGGCCCTGGAAGCGCGAGTTCCTTTTCTGGACCATAAATTCGTTGAGCTTGTCATGAGTATTCCCGGTTCCATTAAGTCCAAGCACGGGCAACAAAAATATATACTGAAGTCCGCGGTTAGGGGATTGATTCCGGACGAGACCATCGATCGAAAGAAACAGGGATTCTGGTTACCTATCCACGAATGGTATCTGGACAAACTCGGGCCCAGGACGCGTGAGATAGTGGAAGATTTCTGCAGGCAGACAGAATTCTTTGCTCCTTCAGGGTGTTCCACCTTTCTGGAAGGGTTTGTGGATACCCGTGGTCCTGTTCGAGCGTGGAGTCTGCTGAATCTTGCGCTCTGGTGGAAACAATATATAAAATAACCGACCGGCTCTAGGTATCGGCGAGCGTCACCTGATGAAAAAAATCCTCATGGTTGGCCCCGTACCGCCTCCCACCGGCGGCATAGCCTCCGTGATGGAGGATATAATTCATTCCGAGCTCGATTCTGAATACTCCTTCGAACTCTTCCCAAGACCTGATTTTGAACAGAGTATTACCCGAACAATTCCGCGAAACATTGCGCGAACAAAGCAATTAGTCAGTTTTTTTTTCAAGTTATGGCGCGGGAACTACTACTTGGTTCATATTCATTCTCCGGACGGGGCCTTTCGGAGCACCATACTATTTATTTTGCTGGCGAGATTAGCGCGAACCAACATGCTCGTACACATGCATGGTACCGGTTGGGATGAATTTTACACCAAAAGATCCAGCTTTACGAAATTCTACACTCGAATCGGGCTGAGGATCGCTCCTCGTATAATCGTGCTCTATTCGCTCTGGGCGGAAAACATAAGAAAACTTTGTCCAACCGCGGAGGTGCTGGTAATCCGCAACCTTATTCACGATCAAGCTCCGCCCGATCCATCTAAGGTTCAGGAATTGAAAAAGCAGCTCGGCCTAACCGAAGAGCACTTCGTGGTTCTCACCATCGGTTACGTGGGCTGGCGGAAAGGTAGTTTTGTTATTCTCAATGCCGTTCCGCAGGCTATCTCTCAGGATAATCGATAAGATTTGTCTTGGTCGGTTCGGAAGAATTTCCCGGTGAAATGGTCCAGCTTGTCGAACAAATGAATGAAAATAATTTGGTTCCATGGGTAACCTTCACCGGTGAGGTGGAACGCAATAAAACAGCCCTTTTTTATAGCTTGCAGACGTGTACCTGCTGCCTTCTTTCATTGAAGGAATGCCTATATCAATAATTGAAGCCTGCGAAGCGGATTGCCGGTAATTTCCACCCGAATAGGCGGAATTCCGGACATGATTGAGAATGGTGTCTCGGGTTTTTTGATAAATCCGGGGGCCCCGAATGAGATTGCCGAGGCTGTGCTGCTCCTGAGGAGAGATGCGGAACTGCGCAAAAGATTGGCAGTAGGCGCAAGAAGAGCATTTGAAGAAAAATTCGAATTTTCCAGAGGAATAGGGGAAATAAGGGTGGCTTACAAATCCTTCGAGCAATAAGCGGCTTGGAATCCCAGGTAGGATCAAGAGCCGGACGCTGAATTTTCATACCTCTGACAATAAGCCGGCATACGCGTCAGCATTTGGACCGCCTCTCGAAATTAGAAATGAACTCTAATCCCTGACCGTCTCGTTTAGCGCTTCTATCATCACACGTTGTGTATCTGCAATCATCCGATCGATAGTATGGCAGTCGAGCACTTTTTCACGCGCCTTTTTACCCATTGAATTCCGCAGAGATTCGTTTTCAAGCAGATTTATCATAGCATCCGCCAAGGCACGTGGATTCCTGGGTTCGACAGTAATCCCAGTTACGCCATCTTCAATCAATTCAGGAAGACCGCCGACGCGAGTCCCCACAACCGGCAACTCCGCTGACATTGCCTCCAGTACAGCGTTCGGAGCGGCCTCACGTCTGGACGGCATAACGAACACCCAAGCTTGGCTTAGCATCGGTCTAATATCGAGTTGTCCCTCAATGAGGTTTATTCTTGAGCAGAGCGAACAATCCCGGATTTCCTTTTCTATTCTGTGCTTAAGGGTTCCATTACCTAATATTTGGAGTCGAGCATTCGGAATCCTCTGAATGACAAGTTTGAAGGCCTCAACCAGATTCAACGGATCCTTTACCCGCTCTAGTCTTCCGGCATAAAGAACCGTAGGCTCTGCAGCTTTTTGCGAGCTATTCGGCGTAAAGAACTGGGGATCCACCGCATTAGGCACTACGAATACCCGGTTCGGGTCAGCGAAGTGTCTCCGTTTTAGCTCCTCTTTTAATGTGTGCGCATTGCAGATAATTCTGCTGCTCAAGCGCCACATCAAGAGTTCGTATTGATTTGGATGGAGGTCTCTGTAACTGGAAATGACCACTGGAATTTTTGCCAAAGGCGCAAAAAGGCGTCCCCATATATTGGGTACAACAGTCATCGTATATAGGATTTGGGGACGCTTCCTTATTAGGGTGTAAGCTAACCGTGTCAGGGCATGAGGCCAAACGATTGTTGGGGACTTGGACATCCAGGAAAGTTTCGTCCCTGTTTCTAGGGCCTGCGGCACCATATCTTCACCGCCGCGTAACATCCATAATTCAGGAGCAAACAAACTTCGGTCGAGTTTTTGCAGCAGGTTTATGGCATAGCGTTGAGTACCGCCGAATTCCAGGTCCTGCAAAAGAAAAACAGTATGGACAGGGGTTTTGATTCTGCTCGAAAGCTTTGGCTCAAACTCCGGCACGTTGATCCTCCGCCATACCGGAGATTTCACCAAAGCCAACATTTCTAAATAATTCAAAAACTTGCCTGTGACACGCTTCGGGATCAAATTCTCTGAGAATTAGGTCCCGGCCTTTTTCAGCCATTTTCAAACTGGCATTCCTGTCGCTCGTAATCACAGAGATTGCGGTTGCGAGAGCCTGAGGATCTCTTTGTGGAACCAGGAGCCCGGTCTCTCCGTCGAAGACAACTTCCCCGAGTCCCGCCACATTAGTTGCCACGACAGGCAAACGGTGCAGCATAGCTTCGACAAGCACATTGGGGATCCCATCCCGTTCGCCTGTAGAATGTATGATACTTGGCATTACGAAAACGTCAGCGGAGCAGAACAAATCAGATACCCGGTCATAAGTTATAAATCCGGGAAACGACACGCGAAGATTCAGCCTCAGCCTTTTCGTTTGGTTTTTCAGCGCTACTCCGCGAAGTCCTGATCCGGCAATGGTTAGATGAAAATCAATGCCTTGATCCTCCAAAATTCTAGCGGCATCGATCAAAAATTCAAATCCTTTAAATCTGGCGAATCTTCCCAGTGCAAGAATCTTAAACGGCGGCTTCATAGGAACCGGTGCTTCCCGGAACTCACTTATAGGATAACCATCGTAAGTCATATATATCTTGTTTCCGTTATCCTCAGCGAATTTCTTCAAATGCTCGACATTATTTTTAGGATTGACCCTGACAAAAGCTGCATCGCGTATCTTTTCTTTTTAATGCCCCGTCAGGAGGATGAATGTCTACGGCGCGTCCCATAAAGCTGAATGGAATTCCGGTAAGCTTCGAAGCAACCCAGGCAGCGGTTGCCGGGCCATTTGCCCAAGGAGCATGAATGTGCTGTATGCCGTCAGCTTGAAACAGCCGCGCCAATGTGAATCCGCAAAAAAATGCCCAAATATTTTCTCCGGCGACTTCCAAAGACCGCCATTTTCGTATCGGAATGGTTTTCATGAGCCAGGCTGTCGTTTCAGGTTCACGTTTGCGCCAGTAAAAAAAATCTTTTGGAGCCCTGGTCAAATACGGGATGCCGAGTCTTTCCATTTTATGTGAAACGGATGCCATTTCCGGCGAGAGTTGCTTTGTTAGCTCTCCGTAAAGTGTGTAGACTTTCAGAGGGAGCCCCATTTTCCATAAATTTATAACTTCCCTGAAGATGAAGGTTTCGGAAGCTTTGGGAAACCATAAAAGAATATAAGCCACTTTCGGCAGGGTCATAATCAGATCTACCTCGAATGTAATGTTCGCAAAAAAAAGCCCATTACGGGCTGAACTGAGTATCCGTTCCTGCGGGTTGCTCGTCAGATATTATTGCCATTTGTCATCAGAATCTAGAGCAAAACTCTATACTAAGTGACGCTTCAGCTACGAGCGGCCAAAGAATGTTATTGCGAGCGGTTCTTGGTAGGACAGGCGTCCACAAATCCCCGTTGTCTGCGCGGGACGGTCCCACTAGCAATCTCCCAAAACTTCGGGGATTGCCACGGCCTTGCGGCCTCGCAATGACAAATCTTTATCCTGCGTAACTGAAGTTTTACTATACCAGAATGGACCAGGCTCATTTGTTGAGTTTACTCCATTCCGGATGCTTATATCAACGTCGATTCCCCAGCCATTCAGTGGGGACTTTTACGACCTGTTAAAAAAATTGACATCTCCCTCGATTCAGCCCGCGCCAATGACTCCCTAATAATTAGTTAGTTAGTCGAATGGACGACATTATAAATCGGTTGGATTCTTGGCACACCCATTGCTTCAGATTTTGTGGACTTTGCCGGTCGGTTGCAAAAAACGCTACCGAATATTTAAATCCCCGAAAATGTGGAAATTCGTCCGCCTGGCGCCGCTGAGAGGAGGTGATTCCGGAGGATCAGGCTTTTGGTCAACGAAACAACGAATATTCGCACTCGGCGGATATATGAAAACGATTGGATATTCCTTAGGAGAGGAGGGCTTCTCATGGCAGAAGCGTCAAAAGGAAGAGGCTTAATTAAGTTCATCGTCTGGGGTGTTATAGCCGCCGCGCTAACAGCCTATCTGTGGGTCGACTACTACGATGGCACATTGATATCGTGGTACTATTACAGGGCGGCCAATGACGGTTGGGCCGTCAACGCGGGGACATTCAAAGACGCCACCAAAGACAAACCGGCCATTCTACAGGTCGGCTCCTTTGATAAAATCGAGGGATTACAGGCTGTTGCCGTCAAGAAAGGCGACCGTCTTCCCGTACACACGAACGGTATTATCGACAAAAAAACGGTGGCGGAAGGGAAGCGAGTCACTGTCGAGGGGAACACCCTGAAAGTGATAGTGCCGATGCAAATCAAGGAATCCAAAGGATTTAGATACAAGGATTCCTTCATGCACAAGGGCATTGAGACGAACCCGTGGGGAGGGGTTTGGAGCGTCGCCTTCATTCTTCTCATGGGATTGTCTCTAGGCTTAATGGCCGAAGGATTCACGGACATGTGTGGATTGAAGCTCGAGAAGATCAAGCACTACGAGGGCGTCCACTGAAAGGAGATTGAGTGATGTTCGATTTCTTGATTGCAGGAATTCAGGCGCCCGTATTCCTTCTTGTGCTGACAGGCATGACCGTGGGAATGGTGGGCGGTTTTATCGGAGTTGGCGGAGGCTACATGGTTACGCCGGCACTCATTGTGTTCGGTTTTCCAGGATACATGGCTTCCGGCATCGATGTGATGCACATAGCGGGCAAATCGGTGGTAGCAACAGTCAGGCACCGACAACTTGGCAACATCGACTGGATACTAGCTCTGGCAATGGTCGGCGGCACTATGATGGGCGTTGAGATGGGTGTAAGGCTGCTCAATTATACGAAAGCGCTCGGCCTCTCAGGTATTGCCCTCCTTACCGGTTCCGTTGGGATCATGATCGGGCTTTTTGTCTACACGCAGCTAGAAACCCACAGGTCTCAGAAGAAGATAGACGAGCTTACCCTGGCAGGAAAAACTGTGGGGCGCGAGTTGAGAGTCAGTACAATCCCGCTTTTCTTTCAGAGAATCGCGCTGAAGCCCATTGTTCGCTGTCACACTGCACGGCTCGTCATCTCCATGTGGGTGATTGTCATTGTCGGCATCGCCACTGGAGTGCTCGCCGGCTTCTTCGGAGTTGGCGGGGGTTTTATACGGGTCCCGGCCCTTGTTTATATGGTGGGCGCCACCACGCATATCGCCGTGGGAACGGACCTATTGGAGATAGTCGTGTCCGGGGGGTACGGCGCTTTGAGGCAGTATATGAGCGGTAACGTGGACATGATAGCGGTCTTCTTCATGATCATTGGGGCGATGTTCGGCGCCCAATTTGGAAGCATCGCCACTTCGTTTGTGCGCGGTCCTGCTATCCGCTACATACTGAGCTACTCATTGCTCCTGGCAACGACGGGAGCTTTTCTCCGGCTGTTCTACATGCTCACTGCGCAGCAATACGAGTTCCTAAACTTTTTCGCGGTGGTTTTCACCCTGGGGGAGATGATCTTCCTTTGCCTCTTTATCATGACTCTCGTCATCTTCTCGGTGCGGCACCGTCACGGGAAGTGGGTTCCTCCCTGGATACCTTCCCTTGTAGCTGTGCCGTAACAGGATGAATCCGTGAGTAGGTTTTGAAACTATCCATAATACGGAATGTAAGATTTGCTTAGACCAAGATTTCAAGATATTTAAGGAGTGCTTAACCATGAAATGGTTCATCAATTCCATGCTCGGTTATTGGATTTTGCTCCTGGCCTTTTCCTTGGGAGTGTCTGCGGTGATTTACGTTGTATGGCTCAAAGATGCTCTGCTATAAAGGAGGTGGTGCAATGCAGGTATTTATCAATGTCCTACTGTATGTATTCCTTCTGTACTGGCTCTATGAATCAGTAGTAGCGAGGGATTATTGGTATTGTTTCGTAGTCTTGTTTGTAATAACGGTATCCGTGGTCGTGAGCCTGTTGCCCAAATATCACGCAAGTAAGGTTTCACCTGGCGAATACCCGTATGAAGAATGACATCCAAGAGCTGCGCGACAAAATTGCGCAGCTCTACCCGAAGCGCAATATAGGGGACTTGACGGAGAGGGACTTTCAAAAGCAAGTCGCTGAGCAGACTGTGGCTCTCTATCGCGCGATCATTAAGCGGAAAATGGCCGAAGGTGAGACAATAGAATGTGAGCATCACACGATTTGGACTCACTTTCGGCTTATGCAATCCATATTGCGAGAAACTGCTCAGCAGGCGGTTAGTCTGTTCCTTACTAACCGGAGACTTTTCCGATTGCAGTCCACAATTATGCCCGACCAGCCTCCTACGGCTAATTCCCGAGACAATACATCTATAGACGAAGTTTCATTGGATCGTATTCGGGATTTGAAAAAGAGGATCCAGTTCAGGTGGGGAGAAATGCTTCTCGGAGCTATATTCTGCGGGATCGCCTATTTTTTTCATGATTGGCTTGCTATAACAGGTCCTGTTCTGTTTGGCCTTGGATTCCTTGGTATGCTACATGCGCTGATCCTGCCGACCCGCTGGATCGAAGTAAGGACGGTGGATATGCTTCCGGCAAATGAGCCAATGCTTATCTACGCGATACGAAAGAAGAGCGCAAAGGAGTTGGTGCGCCGTCTTCAGGAGAAATTGATTCAAACATGAGTGGGATAAAGGTGCTGCTAGTCGATGACGAAGTTAGTTTTGCGACCAGCATGCAAAAATTGCTAAGCCGCCGCGGTTTTGATGTGAAAATCGCTTTCGATGGACCCACAGCACTTCGCTTGATAGCGGAAGAGCAATTTGATGTCGTCGTGCTTGATATAAAAATGCCGGGCATGGACGGAATTCAGGTTCTCAAGGAAATCATACGATTTTCTGCCGATATTCGTGTTATTCTGCTCACGGGGCATTACTTCTCAAATGAGGAAGAAGCTACTTTGAAGCAGGGCGCTTACGCATACCTTCTCAAACCGTATCCGATCCTGGATCTGGTGAATTTGATCACGGCGGCTGCATCGGATAAAGGAACCGACTTGAACTCATCGGCCAAAGTTAACAATTAGGGCACTAACCGTGATCAATCAGGACGGTAACTCCTCGCGCCTGTTTCTTGTGATTTCTTCACCGCAGTTCCATTTTCGGTTATTCTAGTTGTGTGATCCGCCCATAGCGGGTGTCTCTTTCAAAAAATCATAAAAAGAGAATTGGACTATGGCCGATACTCGGCGACAAGAACCCGCTGGACAGAACGGAATTTACGGGATGTTCCAACGGCTCTGGCTGGGAATGCTGCTCTTTCTGGAAATCATTGGCCTGCGGAGTGGACCGGGCGTATCTCAGGAACTCCAGCTAGCGAAGCTTAGGCTTTATCACGCAGAATTCCGCAAACTGATTGCAGCGAATCATAGTTTTCTCGAAACCCTCGGGGATTTGGAAGAGAAGCATCTGGGTTATCGTTATGTAGATCGTTCGCGGGTCAAACGGAAAACAGCCCGTGCGCTGGCAGACGTCCACGCAATGATTGAAAGTATCAATGTAATATCGAACGATAGATATGCGTCCCTGCGAGAGGCTTTTGATAGAATTGCCGGTACTCTCACCGCGTTCATGGAAGATCAACCGGAATACTGTTCGCTGGAACCGATTCTCGAGCTTTCCGAGATTTCCGGCGCTAAGGCCGACTTTGTCGGTGGAAAAATGGCTAATCTGGCAGAGCTGGCGAATGCATTAAATCTTCCCACACCGGACGGCATGGTAGTCACTACCGAGGGTTTTCATCGTGTGCTCGAGGAGGGTGGAATTAGATCCTGGATCCAGAGCAAACATCTGGAAATTGTTTCCGAAGAAGACATCGACCCAATAAGCAAAGAGTTGCAGCGACCGCATATTAAGTCTCGCGATTCCACCCATACTTGAAGAACAAATTTTAAAAGCCTACGACCGACTTGCCGAGAAGGCCGGAATTCCCGTATCAGTGGCCGTTCGTTCGAGCGCTGTGGGTGAAGACAGCGAATTCTCGTTTGCAGGGCAGTTCCTCTCATTATTGAACGTTCCGAGGGAGGAACTTTGCAATGCATATCTGCAGGTGATCGCAAGCCTCTTTTCCTACGAGGCGATGCATTACCGCTTTCTTCATAAAATTCCCGGCGAATCCGCGGAGATGGCCGTAGGCTTTGTGAAAATGGTGGATGCTGTATCCAGTGGAGTTGTGTTTTCCAGAGATCCAAGCCGACCTGATTCTGAAAAGGTGCTTATTCAAGCGGTAAAAGGGTTGGGAGTTGCACTTGTGGATGGGAAGACCTCGCCTGAAGTAATTTTTATATCCAAGTGGGATTACTTCGCCGGCGATCACTCGCACCCCTCTACCCAGACTAGTCGCATGATTCTGGCCGCGGGCTCCGGAATGAAAGAAGAAATTCTGGCTCCAGGGCGAGGCGGAACAGCCATGTTTAACTGACGATGAGATCGTGCAATTGGGGCGATGGGCCGTCCTACTGGAGAACCACTTCGGAACGCCCCAGGACATCGAGTGGGCCAAGGACAAGGACCATGGAATAATTATAGTGCAATCCAGACCGCTTCGCCTTGCCCCGCTATCAGGGTCCTCAGCAGAACCGATTTCCGGAGTTCCGCTGATCCTGAAGGGTGGAGAGGTGGGATGCCCGGGCGTTGGTTGCGGCCCAGCCATCCACATAACCAATGACGCGGATATGGATTCATTTCCGGAAGGAGGGGTCCTGGTAGCAAAACGCTCTTCGCCCAAATTCATCCGTCTTATGTCCAAGAGCAGCGCCATCGTCACGGATGTGGGGAGCACCACCGGGCATATGGCTTCTCTGGCGAGAGAGCTTGGGGTTCCCACTCTTCT
Source organism: uncultured delta proteobacterium (assembly GCA_963843165.1). Lineage (GTDB taxonomy): Bacteria > Desulfobacterota > Desulfomonilia > Desulfomonilales > Desulfomonilaceae > DATJPW01. The sequence continues at coordinate 35,742 of CAWJJL010000046.1, forward strand.
GAACACAAAAAGTGCGACTCACACTATACCAAAGGGCGACGCAATCACGGTCGATGCAACGAATGCTGTTATTTATAAGGGAAAAGTTCCTGAGTTGATTGAAAGCACTCAAATAGAGAGTCAGCGCATAGCTCCTGAATTCTGGAGGCAAACCTCACCTTCATTTCAACTACTGGAAAAGGTCATCTTACTCATTTCCCCGTTGAATCTAACCGATCCTGGTTCTGCGTCATTTACCCCTGATCGTTGTGTCACACTCCATGATTTGGCCCGGTTCGTCCACGAAAAATCATATAGGGAAATGTTTGGGATGGGCGACAATGTGGGAGATCTCCGAGGTGTAGGTTATAAGCTGGATGTGTTTCTACCTATAGATCTTTATGTCATAGACCTTGGTGGCGGGATCGCAGAAACACCAAAGAAAAAGGTGCTGAAGCGTTCTCAGATTGGTTCTGTGCCGCTCTTGGAGGTACTAAAGGGGATGCTGAACGAGAAAATTCCTCGGTTCGGCGCACGTCCCATGGACATGGGCGGCCTGTTTTCAATTATGATGCGCCATGCGGTAACCACTCCCGAGGCGGAAAGCACTTTTCGCGACCCATGTTATGCCATGATTTCAGACAAATATATGAATTTAACTGCAAGAGTGGGCTATCATTTCAGTGTCGTGGATGCCTACTGCGGCGAAAGTCAAAACAAGAATTATATAAGCCTTCTTTTTCAAGGCGGAGCAGCTGATTATGCACGTAGAACTCGTAGAGCCAGGGCCATAGCCGAAATTCTTGAAAAGCACGGATTTTCAGTGGAACTTAAGCATGATCTTGTTAAGGCGCGACTCAACAAAGGAACTCGAGAGGAGACAATGAAGCAGCTGGAAATGCTGGGCTCTCTTCTGCAGTTCTTCAGGCAAATGGACGCTGCTATGGCCAGTGATGATGCCGCCTCAATCTTTAGGGACGCTTTTCTGCGAGGAGACTACGGATTGGAAGAATTGATGAAGACCTAAGAGGTGCCTGCAACGTTTGTAGCAAATCCTTTGCGTTCATATGCATCTTCAATGCAGGAGACCAAATTTTCCACTGGACATGGCTTCAGTAACACCTCCGCTGCCCCTTCTTTCAATGCTTCCGAGACCTGTTTGACATCTATGTTGCCTGTTAGAAGGATTACCGGAGTAAGTGTATCACGCTCCCGAATTGCCTTCAAAGTGGTAAGCCCATCCATGCCGGGCATACGCATATCCAGCACTATGACATCGAATTCCTCGTTTGTTAACAACTCAATTGCTTTATAACCGTCAGGTGCAGTCTGCACATTAATTCCTCGTCTGATTAGGACCTTGGTAAGGGAATCTATGAAAAGCTTTTCGTCATCTACAAGAAGCGCTCTTATTTGATTGACCATTGATTTAGCTCCGAATATCCAAATAGTTTCTTCATTCCTGCAAAAGTTTTCGTTCAAAAGCTTGAGTGATTTTTTCTTCCAAGCTCGCTCAACTGTATTGGTTTGACAGTGTAGTCATAAGCGCCAAGCTGAACTCCGTCAAGGGCTGAATCAACAGAGGCCGCGCCTGTCAGTATGATGACTTCTATGTCAGGCTTTTTCTTTTTTAATTCTTTAAGAGTCGCAATGCCGTCTATTCCGGGCATCTTACGATCCAGAATAATCACGTCGAATTCCTGTTCCTCAACAATCCGCAATGCGCTCTGGCCATCGTTGACTGCCGAAACTTCATAACCCCTCCTAGACAGCAGCCATACCAAATTTCTCGTAAAGGGCACGTCATCATCTACCAAAAGCAGCCTCGGCTTTTTCATCGAGGTGGTCCTTTCTTGAGTCCTCCAAAATCTCATTCTTCTCGGTCGGACAAGGTAGCAGGATTATAAATTGAGTACCTTTGCCTACTTCGCTTCGTACCGAAATGCTTCCACCCATATGCCTAATGATGGTGTATGAAATTGAGAGGCCAAGACCTGTTCCTTTTCCTACAGGTTTTGTCGTAAAAAATGGGTCGAATACACGTTCCAGGTCCTTTTCGGGAATGCCCGAACCGGTGTCCGACACGCTTGCTATTACTTGGTTACCGGCCTTATTCAGTCCTGTAGTGATATGTATGCTCCCGCTCGGCTTGCCTTCGTGAGCATCAATCGCGTTAGTTATCAGGTTCAGAAAAACTTGTTCCAGCTCAAAAGGGTCAGCTTTAACGCTTGGGAGATTTTCTTGAAGTTCCAGAAATATCTGGACACCAGCACTGTTTGCCCTTTGATCAATAAGCCCCAATGCTTCTTTCAAAATGCTGTTAACGTTTGCGGACTGGGGAGCTGCTGCGATTCTTCTGGAAAACCGCAGCAGATTTTGCGTGATATGGCTGCATCGCTGCACCTGAGAGTCAACCTGTGACAGCGACAATGCAAGTTGACCCTGGAATTCACTATCCAAATTCTTTGCTTCTTCACTTAAATCTCGTATCACCTGGCTTTCTGTCAGAATGACAGCCAAGGGATTATTTATTTCATGCGCAACGCCGGCGGCCAGTTCGCCGATAGATGCCAGCTTGCTTGCTTGCATAAGTTGCCTGTTCAAGACATCCGCCTCTTGGTCCCGCTTCTTTATCGCCTTTATCATGTAGCGAGCCGTAAAGATTGAGACGACGAGAATTGCGAGAATGCTCAAATGCAGAAGGACCAGGATGGCACCATTCACATGGTTAATATCGCCAAATACCTCTGAGAAATCCTGTTTCACTACCAGTAACCAGTCAGGATTCTTAAGCCATGAATAAGCTATGACTTGCCGCGAACCGGATTGCATTGGTAATTGTTTAATTAAATTATCATCAAATATCCCGCGTTCCGGCAAAAAGGACTCCACACGACCGTCGGAATCGGCAATCAGTATACCGCTATCCTTGCTGAAGGAGTCCATTTTTAGCATCGTTTTATCCATAACTTTGCCCTTGAATCTGGGGGCGGTCTGATAAACTCCCTCTCGGTTCACCAAGAAAACCTCCCCTGTTTTGCCGAGAGTCGCCGTTTCGACCAGGGAACTAAGGAACTCGGTGTAAATTGTCGCTCTCAAGATCCAGGGGCTGCCCCCTTTCGGGGAAAGGACTGCTATGATGAAATGAGGACTCTTGCGATATCCCATGAACATATCACTGATGTACACACCCTTGGCCATCACCTCCTTCCACCAGAACGTCACAGAATAGTCCTTATCCATGAGATCATACGGGCCAACATATGAAATGTACTTTCCCTCGGAACCAATGACACCCAAGTCTATGAAATAGGACCCGTCTTTATTGAGCGCGTGAAAGATTTCTTTGAGGTATGATGAATCTGACAGGAAGCTCAACGAGTGCGTATTGGCCACCAGCTTGAGATCTGATGTCCGCTCCTGGAGGAAGGATTCCGCTATTTTTCTATTGTATTCGACCGTTCTTTGGAAATAATCAGCCATTCGAGACGTGGAAAACCGGGAGTAATAAAGATAACTGATCCAGCCCACCAGAAGCAATGGAAGCACGGAGCACGTTACCGAAACGAGGATAAATCTACGAAATAATTTGGGATAAGATCGACTGCGCAAGTCCGTCGCTTCTGAATGAACCGCTTCAGTAGGTCTGTTTTTTCGGAACATGCGTCTCCTCAGGGAAATAAAATAAGGAACGTGTACACCCAAGAAGTGTGAAGCATAAGAAGCAACCCGCGTGCCAAGGCATGATATACAACATGTCCTGCTAAAGGTGCTGAGAGACGCCCACATATTTGGCGAAGACGCACTCCCTGGCGAACTGTGACATCCGGCTGTCCGCTTCTTTTACATGTTGTAAAAATGGCCCGGGCGACTGCTTACTTGAGGGTGGCATGCGTCCTGGAAACAGTTTCAAGGCTTGCTACGTTCAGACGCATGGGAATGCCTTGCTTGGGAACATTCGAAAGAATTATGGCCGGGCCGATATAACGCAAAAACTCAATTCACAAAAGAATAGCTTAGCCACAAAGGTCGAGCGCATACTTGACTTCTTCACCTATTATCTCATCGCTTAGTGGTCGGATAGAATCCAGGAAGTGTCGAGCCGCAGCACCTCCGATGCGCCCCAGCGCCCAAACGCACATTGCCGTCACACGCTCGTCTGCGTTTTCTCTAAAGGCACGAGTCAGCTCCTTCACGTACTTGGTATCACGTGTATTTCCCATGCTGCGGGCCACGTTCATCTTCCAATGCCAGACATGGTCGACAGGCATATAGAACATGTGCGGCCAGATTCGCTCTTCGAAATAAGACTTGTCCATATGAAGCAGTTTCTCTAACTCGAAGTCAGGACTTTTTTTCAAGACCCTATCATTCTCAGGCAGATCCGCGGCGAGCCAAGGCGCATTCCGCGGGCACACGTTTTGGCAGCGATCGCAACCGTACACGTACAGACCCATGGCCGCCCGGTACTCTCGCGGAGTCAGACCCGACCCGCGGTAAGTGAGATATGACACGCATCGCTGAGGCTCGATGTGGCGTGGTCCCTTAAGCGCGCCTGTTGGACAGGAGACAATACAGGCATTCTTGCACCAATCCGGGCATCCTATTTCCATTGTCGGCTGATCGGGCTCATATTCGGCATCCAGAACCAGCGCAATGGGTAAAACCCAAGAGCTTTGGCGCGCCACCCTGTTCGCATATAGTAGGCAGTTCTTTCCAAATGTGCCCAGGCCGGCACGAGCCGCGGCTGGTCGATGAGGAATATTTGGGGGCACTTTGGAATCGATCCCATTCTGTCTTAGAAAGGAACGGAACGCTTTGATCCGAACGGCCAGCCCGTCCTTAGTAATTCGATCGTCGTCCAAATAGCACCGACCGAAAAACGGTTCCAGATTTCGGGGATAGCTCTTGCAGAAGTACAGCTCCAGCAGCACTATGATGGTCCGCGCATCCGGGGAAACGGTTCTAGGATCCGTGCCGGCCATAAGATCCAGCCCGGTCGCTTTGGTCCAGGCGTACTCCGCCTCTCGCTCTTTGAGTATTTTTCTCTGAGATTCAAATGGCTCTGCTGTGGTGAAACCTATGTCTGCGAAATCCAGCTCATGCGCCTTGTTTATAATTTCATTGCGTGACACCATGTCATACTCCGTTCAAACATATGTGTTCTGAATGCTTCAATTCGAGACTGCCGAGAACGTATATTTGATACTCCATACTTTCCGGAATTCATTGTCTTAAACCAATCCGAGGAGTTGAAGGGACCCAACAGTGTCACCGGCGACAGAGATCGTCAATACATTATTCTACAGCTTTCCAGAGATATCCGGTAGAGCTGAGGAGCCACACAAAACATTTGGCCCACTGCTCTCCGGCAAATTTGCTATAATCTTTTTCACAAGAAGTCACCTACATGAATGATTCGCGACTTATACCATTAGCGATCACGCGGAAGATTGAGCTGAAGAATCAGGAACATGTACTTCAGGTTCGTAGCACTCGATCTATGAAATTGTGAGTTTGTTCCTGGGCTAACCTGCGAACCAGGTCAGAAGTACGGATTAATTCTGATTCAAAAAATTTGATCCGAATCGAAAAATGCGGGAGGCTGTGGGTATGAGAGACAGAATCGGTTCCAGCATATCGGTAATATTTTTTCTACTCGGTTTTGTCACTTTCTCCTCGGCTGCAGATCTAAAGGATGCGGTGAACTCTTTCTACAAGGATTATTTTGAGACACTCAAGAGCGATCAAGCGAGCCTACGAAGCTTAGCGGAACAAGTTCAATTGAAGCGGGATATTGCAGAAAAATGCCTTGATCTGTGCAAGGCGAAACTGGATATTCAAGACGGAAGAACTGATGCTTGGAGACATTTGTACCGAAAATCTGAAGATATCAATCGAGCTTACGGCTACAGGGCCTGACTGTTCGGAAAAAACAATCAGCCCACTGGTCCGGCTGGCCAACAATCTTAGCAGCGGATTGTCCACGGAAAATTACTTGAGCGCAGATGATCCGATCTTTGTGATTCAGAACATTATTCGATTGTGCCCTGAAAAAGGCGGCATTTACTACTGTGCGCTGGGGGAACTTTACCTTCGAGAGCGTCAGTTCGGCATGGCCCAGGATGCTTTTGCGAAGGCAGCAAAATTTAAGGATGATGAAAAAGTGCGCAATTTTCTAGCCGCAGCCGAAAAGCACGTCGCCGAATACGTAAAAGGCAAGCCCATCGAAAAAGCGGATATCCAAAAACTTATGCAGAACGGGCTCATGGGGGTTGAACCACAGACCGCGATAAAGATCCGCAATGCAATTCAAACCGACAGAATACTTTTTGATGAATGGAAGCACGATATCAAGGATCAGGCTCTCCAGGAACTTGATGAAGTGGGGAAGGGACTGCTGGAAAGCTTCGCCAAAGACGATAAGAAAGCGTTATTAATAGAAGGGCACACTGACAAAGGAGGATTGGAAAGAGGGTTGAGGAACAAACTCATGCTTCTTTCCGAGCGCCGAGCTGAGGCCATAAAGAACTACCTCGTGAAGAAATTCGGGATTGATGCTTCCCGGCTCCGCACGCAAGGCTATGGACCGGATAAACCATTTACGCCTAAGACCGATCGCGATGGCCTGGCTCAGAACAGACGAGTGGAATTCAAAATGGATTATGTGCGATGAACTGCGCCGATCATAAAAATATTGCGCGCCTAAAATGACATAATTTTATTGGGAGGGCACAGCTCGAGCAATCCCCAAAATGTGAGCTTAGGAGCGGAATTCATGTAGGTATTATCGCTGGAGATGCTTCCCGCTTACTCCGTAATGAGTCCCAATGATGTTCGCCTTGACGTTGGCAATCATTCGGTGCACCCATCGGAGATTCTCCAAGCCCTGACTGTTCCGACGGAGGACCACTTCCTCGTGATTGAAGGAGTCCGTCGCCAAAGTCCGATATGCCTGCCCACCGTCCGTCCTGACCTGTGAACCTCGGGCGAGCCTTTCCTGCGCTACAGAAAGTATCTGTTCTTTAGGGAGAAGGAATGTCCGAACCAGGCTTTCAACTCACTCCAGGAAGTTGAGAGCGTCCTGCGTCAAGAAATTGACCGTCTCCAAAACGACCCAGATCGCCTCCGCTCGCTAACAAATTTCCCTCATCTGAGAATTCCCTGTTAGAATGCACAACCGTATAACATCCCGAAAAACAAGAAAATAGTGATAGGGATCGCTGTATGTCTTCCGCATCCAAGTGCGCCGGCAAGTCTGTTTAGAAACGAGCGCGAAACAGTCGACACGATTCTCAGATTTGCCTAATGGCATCAGTCACATGACTGTTCTTTTTCGGTCAACGGGTCAATTCCACAGGATTCGTCTCCCTTTTTCTTCTTGATGGCTGCCAGTATCCTCTCAGGCGTGATAGGGAGGTCCTTAATACGGACGCCGATGGCATCATAAATGGCATTGGCAATGGCCGGCGCCGTAGGGACGCATCCCGGCTCGCCAATACCTTTGGCGCCGTAAGGCCCATCCTCGTCAACCGTTTCAATGACCACCGGTGTCAAGGAAATGGCGTCTTTGGCGGTCAGAATCTTGTAATCGCGGAAATTGGGGTTCATGTTTCGCCCCTTTTCCAGAATAACCTGTTCCGTAAGGGCGTATCCAAGTCCCATCAGAACCCCTCCATGGACTTGGCCGTCCAGCAACAAGGGGTTGATGGCCCGACCTACATCATGGGCGGCCACGTAGTCCAAAATCTCTACTTTACCGGTCTCTTCGTCCACTTTAACCCGTACGCCATGGGCGCCGAAGGAATAGGTGGCCGATAAATTGCCCCGAAAATCACGGCCCATATTCTCATTGGGCGGATCATAAAAACAGTCAGCCATCATCATTCGACCGCCGTGAGAAAAATGGGCGTTCCGCAGTAGTTTTGCAAGCGGCAATTGCGATGAGGGGTCGCCTTTGACAAAGAAAGCCCGATCCTTCAAGACCAAGTCGTCCACACCAACTTTAAGCGCCTTAGAAGCCATCTCCATAAGGCGTTGTCTTATTATTCTTGCCGCGCCCAGAGCGGAGTTGCCGGCCACAAATGTGGTGCGGCTGGCATGGGCTCCCACGTCCCAAGGACATGTGTCCGTATCTTGATGGAGGATATGAACGTCCTCCACTTTGATTCCCAATTGTTCCGCCACGATTTGGGCCAGCACGGTTTCGGAGCCTTGACCCATATCCGAAGCGCCGGTGAACACCTGCGCCTTGCCGTAATCATCCATTTTGATGATCGTCCCGCAACCGTCGGATTTGTAAATCCGGGCTCCGCCACCAACATGAATCAGAGACGCTACGCCGACGCCCACCCCCGTTTCCTTGGCGTCGACCCAGGTTCCAGCTTTTCTGAGACCGCTTCGATGCACTCGGGAAGGCCACAGGTGGTGATGCGAAAACCCTGGGGCGTGACATCACCCGGCTGGTTGCAATTGATGCGTCTAAGTTCCATACGATCGATGCCGGCAGCTTCCGCAAGCATATCCATGGCGCTTTCGATGGCAAAGGTCGCCTGGGGATTGCCGTAACCACGCATGGCTTGCGAGTAAGTGTTATTGGTATACACGCATTTGGCTACATAGCGAACGTTTGGCACCCGGTAAAGGGAGGTGATCGGCATCATCATTACCGACGGAGTGGTTACGCCCCACGAGGTATAGGCGCCGTTGTCCAGTACCATTGACATGTCGCGATAGAGCAGCTTGCCGTCCTTATCGCAACCCATGGAAATATTGATAATAGTTGGCTGACGGGTGGATGTGGCCACGAATTCTTCTTCACGGCTAAACATTATTTTCACTGGACGCCGAGCGTGCCAAGCCAGAAGAATGGCCACGTGTTCGTAGGCATAGGTGTCGAGCTTGCTGCCGAAACCGCCCGCAATGTAAGGTTTGATCACTCGCACGCTCTTGTCTTCAAGCCCCAAAGCCTTCAGCGTTTCCAGGAAATCTTTCTGGGCCAGAGACGGGATTTGCGTATTGGTGTGAATGGTTAGATTGTTGGCGTGGTCAAAATCGGCAATGGCCCCGCTGGTGCCCATGCAACAATGTGTAACCCAGGTCGTGGTGAACCGTTCCTCAACCGTAAAGGCTGCTTCCTGCTTCGCGGCTTCTACATCGCCGTAATGCAAATTCCAAGGCATTTTGAGAATATTGGTTTTGTGGTTTTCATGGATCAGAGGCGCATCGGGCTTCATCGCCTCTTCAGGATCGAAAATTGCCGGAAGGGCCTCATAGGTAACTTCAATTAGATCAATCGCTTCTCTTGGCGGTTTCCGGATCCGTGGCCGCGACCGCCGCCACTTCGTCCCGATATGATCGCACTTTCCCAGCCTTCAAAGGCGGGTTGTCCTTGTAAACTCCCATGCGAACGGGCGGAATATCCTCGCCTGTCAAAATCACGCGCACGCCCGGTAAAGATTTAGCCTTTTCACTATCAATTTTTACGATACGAGCGTGGGGATATTTGCTGTAAAGAATCTTGCCGTAGAGCATACCGGGTAGTTTCACATCTTGAATATATTGAGCCCGGCCAGTCGCTTTATCTACGGCATCAACCTTCGGGATCCGCTTGCCAATCGATGTAAACTCTTGTGTAGTTTCCATTCTTCATCCCGTCCTTTACTGTTCGTGCATAAGGTGAATGAGCTGCCACCGGTCGTTAGAATCCGCAAAGCATGCATGTTTTGTGACGCTGGGGCTTTGAAATTAAACTCCTTGGCACACAAACGCCTGAAGACAAGCGTCAGCTGTTCTACGAGTCGGAAGGCCCCCCGGTTTGCCGAACCACCACCTCCACGTCGTCGGAACTTTTATCGATAACAGCCTTCACAGATTCGAAAATCGGGACATATCCCGTGCAGCGGCATAGGTTCCCGGCCAATGCGTGTTTAATTTCGGCCTCACTCGGATACGGATTTTCGTCCAAGAGGGCTTTAGCCGACAAAATCATACCAGGACTGCAAAAACCGCATTGAATCCCACCGTTCTCTACAAAGGATTTCTGCAGCGGATGCAGGGTCCCATCTGCGGCCGCGAGTCCCTCTATGGTCAAAACCTCTGCGCCGTCGACCTCCACAGCGGAGTAAAGACATGAATTAACAGCCATTCCATCGACAATGACCGTACAGGCACCGCATTCACCGCTGCCGCAGCCTTCCTTGGTGCCTGTCAGACCCAGCTCTTCGCGCAACAGGTGTAGCAGCGTCCAATGGTCCTCCATCATCATCTGCATTTGATTACCGTTTAATTTGAATTTCACTTCTCTGGACATGTAAAAAGCCTCCAACAGGGTTTGAACTTGAATTTAGAGCGCCTCCACCGTGACTGCAAAATCGGCAAGAATAGGCCACTACCGGGCCTGAAACTGGAAGCTATGGCCGATTCACAGTCGGTGTCATACGGGATCCGGCGGTGAGCAGTAGTCTGCGATTAGAGGCACGCGTTCTCTCAGTCATCAGGTCTCCATTGCCTTGATTCTTTCCACGCATTTCATGCCCATTCTTCGCACATACACAGCCACCATTTCGCGGCGGTACCAAGCCAAGCCGCGAATACTGTCTCTCACGAGCGATTCCTTCGCCGCCAGATTGCCGGCTTCGCCCAGGGTTTCTTCAGTGATTTCCTTCCCGACCAAATACTGCTCGGCGCTTAATGTACGAATCGGAGTCGGCGCTGCTACTCCCAGAGCCACGCGAGCCTTGGCGCAACGGTTCGAGCCCTCTTCAAGACTGAGCAGGACTCCTACGCCAATGAGGGGAAGCTCCATGGCTGCCCGGCGGCCGAATTTCTGGTACGCCCCACCGGTACGAGCCGGCTGCTTGGGAACAATGATTTCGGTGAGGATTTCTCCCGGATCCAGCACAGTTTGTCCAGGACCTTCGAAAAAACGAACCAAATCTACATTGCGCTCACCTGCGGCGCCGTAGATGCTGACGCGCGCATCCAGGGCTATCAGCGGTATTGCGCCATCAGCCGAGGGAACCGCATTGACCAGATTGCCGCCGATGGAGGCCACATTGCGGATTTGCACCGAACCGATATTCTGTACAGCATCATGTATGATGGGATATTGCAGCTTGATCAACGTGGATGTTTCCAGCGTACGGTGGGTGGTGAAGGCGCCGATATGCAACTCACCAGTGTCCGAATTTAGTTGCACTTGAGCGTGTCCCGCAATGTGTTTCAGGGAGATCAGATAATCAGGGGCCATCTTCCCGGACTTGATCTTGACCATCACATCTGTGCCCCCGACTACGTACTTGGCCCCATCACCGTGGGATTGATACAATGAGACGGCCTCATCAAGTGTTTTCGGAACTAAGTATGTGAATTTCTTCATCGCAACCTCGGCTTGGTGGATATTGAATTCGAAAGGCCAATGCATTCCGAAGACAAATTACAGTATGAGATTTCCCATGATTGGTGGTTGTCGAACACTCGCTTGGATTTTCCGGCCGAGCGAGGGAGTGAAGGGTAATCATTTGTTTTAAGATCGCCCCTCAAGGTGACAGTTCTTTTCATAAGGATGCCCTTTTGGATTTGATCCGAGTGTATTGCGCCTTCTCGACGAGAGGGGGTACAAGAATCCCGGGCACGATAAATCTCCTCAAATAGAATGCCGTTGCTAACCGTCAATTATCGAGAAACAGCGCGTCCACAGAGTTCCTATCACCTAGCCGCTTTGGTACGGAAAGCGGCAGTCGCCGCTGCATCCACCGTAAGGCTGTCGGGGGCAATAATCACTCCGTAATCTTCACGGGCTTTTTCGATGCTGACATAACCGTTTTGAACATCTTCAGCGACATCTGCAGGGTCGCGCTCGAACGGATTTCCGTAACCGCCGCCGCCAGCGCTGTAGAAAGCCACCCGGTCACCGGGTGAGGCGAAGGTTAGACCGCTGGGATCGGCGTTCTCTTCGTTCTTAAGAAATCTGGCTTTGGAGCCATCACCGCCACCGAAAAGACCCTCAGGCGGATAGCGAAAGCGGCCGGCCTGCACGGCTATCGTAGTAGGCCCGGATGGGGCCAGCTCGTCATCTGGTACACGAATGATTTTTCTGCGACCCAAACCACCTCGTTTTTTCCCTGGACCACCCGAATCCGGTACTAGGCAACGTTCCTCAACAATGAGCGGAGTATCGCTTTCGAAGATTTCCACAGGCGTGTTGGCGCCGTTGGCGGGAAAGATGGCGCAATGGTGTCCGTCCATGGAGCTGCTCGCGCCCATCCCTCCCCCACGTATGATCATTGTGAGCCAGGGTTTCCCATTGTGACGCCGGCCGTAAAGTATGTTTGTCTGGGCCGGAGTGCCGCCGCTGCCGGCTATGATTCGATCGGGGACTGCCGGCGCAAGGGCACGGAAGACCATTTCAGTCATGAAATGTCCTACCTGCATCCGAGCCGCCACCGGCGCCGGAAAACTGCAGTTGACGACGGAGCCCTCGGGGGCTGTCATTTTGACTGGCCGAGTAGCGCCTTCATTGATGGGGACTTCCGGATCGAAAGCGCTTTTTATGGCCATAAAGACGTACGTATAAGTAAAGTTGTATACGACATTCACGCCCCAATTAACCTGTGGGGAGGTGCCGTCAAAATCCACCAGAATGTCACTTCCCTTGACATCAACAGTCAGGGCGATGGTTATGTCATCCCGTTTGCCGGCCCCTTCGATGACTCCTCTATAGGGATAGCGCCCATCGGGAATTTTGGTGATTGCCTGACGCATGCTGGATTCAGTCCGGCTGATGATTTCACCAGCCAGATCATCCAAGTTATCAAGCCCCTCGTCGGATAGCATTTCAACCACTTTTTCAGCGCAAACATGATTAGAAGCCACTTGGGAACGAATATCGCCGATGACCTCCTCTGGCGTGCGCACATTCCATCGCATCAGATTCAATACGGATTCATTGGGCACCCCGGCTTCGTAAAGTTTCAAGGGAGGAATAAAGAGCCCCTCCTCATATACTTCGCGATTATCAGAGGCGACGCGTCCGCCAATATCGGAATGGTGGAACACGCAGGCCGTGAAGGCAACAATGCGCTCCTTGTAAAAAACAGGACTTAAGACGCAGACATCATTCAAGTGTCCGGCTAGCAACCAGGGGTCATTGACAATGATGACATCACCCGGTCGATATTCTGAACTAGGAAAAGTATGGATAATCTTCTTCACCCCCAGCGACATTGCCCCGGCCTGACCGGGAGTGCAGAGGGTGCCCTGCACAAGCTCGTTGCCCTGGCTGTCGGTGAACATGCATGTGTAATCGTGAGCGTCACGCAGTAGGCTTGAAAAGGCGGTGCGCGCGACCGAAGCATCGGCTTCGTCCACGATGGAAATCAACCGGCGCCAAAGAATTTCAAGGGTAATCGGATCGAACTTGTGTGACATATTCAGTCTCTCCTTCAGACGTCGAAAATGCATTTCAGGAGGCTGTTTGGTATCTAACGCTTCTAATCGAGCGGTTTAAAAAAGTCCATGCCCACCCAAGAAACGAGGAACAATCAGATTCCTGCCGACTTATCAAATGTGATCCATACAAAGCCATGGTCATCCACCGCAGCGTGTGCGTCTTCACCTATTACTATGGTAGATTCCTTTTCTTCCACAATGGCCGGGCCTTCAATTTTGGCCCCGGAAAACAACTTCAGCCGATCAACCACCGTGAATGAGATGTATTTCCTCTGAATCAGAGAGTAAGCTTGACGCTCTCCCTTGATGCAGTCCTGTAACGTCCCGCGGCTGGTGGTAAGGCGCGGAATTCGGAAGGGACGTTCCGGGAGACTGGCTCGCACCCTAAAAGTGATGAATTCCACCCGAGTATCCGGGTAGGTGCGACCGTACAGCCGTTTGTAGGTCTCATCGAAAAGGCCACGGATTTCATGCTGTTGCCATTTGTGGAAAGCCTTGTTGGCGATGGGCAAATTCGTCTCGGCCCCTTGGCCCACAAAGCGCATGTCAATCGAGCGGGCAAAGCTGATGTCCTCCGCCCGACCGCTTTGCTGCAGGATGGCCGAAGCTTCCTTTTCCAAATCCGTAAAGAATTTTTCGATGCTGTTGAAATCCGCCTCATCCAAACCAACACGATGGCTGCGTACGAGATCGAATGCCACTGGTGCGGTGAAAAAGCCTAGGGCCGAGCCAACGCCAGCCAGGGGTGGCACGATTATCCGCGGAGCGCCTATTTTACGCGCAAGCCCGTAAGCGTGTACTGGCCCGGCGCCACCGAAGGCAGCCACGGTGACACTATTGGGATTGCCGCCTTTTTCGGCGATATGGGTTTTGGCGGCCGCTGCCATGGTTTCGTTAATCAAATCATGGATGCCGAACGCCGCTTCCGTAACCGTGGTGTTGAGGGGCTTGGCAATTTTGTTTTCAACTGCTTTATAGGCGGAGTCCAAATTCAACGGCATGGTGCCGCCCAAAAAATAGTTTGGATCCAAATAGCCGAGGATCAAATCGGCATCGGTCACAGTGGGGTTTGCTCCGCCCAAGCCGTAACTGGCCGGCCCCGGATCCGCTCCGGCGCTCTCCGGCCCCACCTGTAGAAGACCCATTTTGCTGATGCGGGCGATGCTGCCTCCGCCCGCGCCGATTTCCATCAGATCGACCACCGGCACCTGAATGGGCAATCCGCTGCCTTTCTTGAAACGCTGCACGCGGCCTACTTCGAAAGTTGAAACCAATCCGGCCTCCCCTTTTTGAATGAGGCATGATTTGGCGGTAGTTCCTCCCATGTCGAAGCAAAAGATATCTTTGATGTCAAACATGCGGCCGTAGTGTTGCGAAGCGATCACTGCCGCCGTAGGACCCGATTCGATGATGCGCACAGGAAATTCACAGGCCGTAGCGACGGTGGTGATGCTGCCGCTGGACAGCATTATAAACAGCTTGCCGTCGAAGCCGAGTGATTGCAGACGAGAGGAGAGTTTCTGCAGATATGTTACGGTAATAGGTTTCACATACGCGTTGGTGGCGGTGGTGGAAGTTCGCTCGTACTCTCGGATTTGAGGCAGCACTTCGTAGGATGCGGACACGGATAAGTCCGGCGCCAGCTCATTGACCAATGCCTTAATTTTTGCCTCGTGTTCCGGATTCTCGTAAGAATTGATCAAGCAGATTGCCACCGACACGACCCCGGCATCCTGCAGGGAACGTAAAGCCTGTTTGGCTTGATCGGTATCCAGCGGGCGTAAGACGCGGCCGTCGCTGGCGATTCGCTCGTCCACTTCAACCCTCAGGGCACGAGGAACCAGGGGTGGTGGGTATTCGGAAAAAATGTCGTACGCGTCGTACCTGATTTCACGCCCGAGTTCCAAAACATCCCGGAACCCTTTGGTGGTTATCAGCCCGGTACGGGCGCCTTTCCTTTCTATAATAGCGTTAATGACCAACGTGGTGCCGTGGATAATCTCGGCCACGTCCGGCACAAAATCGGGGGTTTGCTCCTTCAGCGCCCGTATGCCGGTTTCGACGGCATCCGACGGGTCGGACGGCGTGGTCAAGCATTTGTAGATCGAAAACGTGCCGGTTTCATCGTTGACCAGAACAAAATCGGTAAAGGTACCACCGATGTCACAACCTAAACGAAATGGCCTGTCTTTCATGAATTCTCCGGTATTGCCCTTGACGCAAAAAATCTTTACCTAATTACGCCGCGGCCGATAGCCGTGTCAAATCTGAACCGGGCCTTCGGATGCAGATTAGAATATGCAAGGTTTGTCCCAGCTCACCGAAAACGTTCTTAAAGATAGCGCCATTTTACCCACCGTGGAATAGAAAATTTCGACGCCAACTTTTGCTGCCCGATCATGCCAGCCCAGACCCGGTTTGGCGATAAGGGTGAGTATTCTCTTCTTTCCTCGCATGCTTCCTTCCATTCGCCAGGATTTACGCCGATGGATCAAATTGGTTTTGGTCGTATTGATCCAGGATGGCTGCAAGCCCTCTCAAAACATGTTCCCTGACCAGCAGTTCCACATCCTTCTCTTGCCGCTTTTGCATCATGGCCAACATTTTTCGGTGGTCTTGGTGGCTGGCCAGAGCTAGGGTCTTATCCTTGAGAATTATCTTGCGAAACCGAAGAAATTGGTCCTTAAAATCGTTGATGACTTTGATTAGGATGCGATTGCGGCTCAACGCGTAAAGCATATCATGAAGTTCGGTATTGATCTTGGGCAGGGCTTCCAGGTCATCGATTTGCAGGTGCTTTTCAAACTGGTCAATTTTCCGAAATAGGGGCTTCAGATCCCCCGGCCCGTGCTCGACGGTAGCCAACCGCGCCGCATACCCTTCCAACACTGCGCGAATACCAAAAGAGTCTTCGATATCCTCCCGGGTCAATCTCGTCACCGTATAACCGCCGTGTTGCAGCTTGGTCAGTAGGCCTTCACGTTCGAGCTTGTGAATTGCCTCCCGAACCGGCGTGCGGCTCACACCCATGATTGAGGCAATATGGCTTTCCACAACCCGGCTGCCGGAAGAGATATCGCCGCAGGTAATGGCATGCTTCAAAAGCTCAAAGATATTCTGACCGGCGGATTTCCGTTCCGCCAATGGCTTTAAAGCGAGTGCAAAGCTGTCCGTCTCGGTATTCATCTGTTCGTTTATTGTCCGGGAAAGGCATCCATCGGAAAGGTCAAAGGCAGACCTTACCCGAGGCCCACATTCGGGAATCAAAGTCCGGCCCAGCCGGCGATGTTACACTGCAATACTTCATGCGTGCCCCCGCCGTTGAGTAAAAAGCGCGTGTCACGGAAATAACGCTGAGCCGTGTATTCCATGGAATAGCCATAACCGGCGAAAATACGAGTGCATTCGTCGGCAGCGCTGCATGCGGCTTCAGTGGCAAAGTATTTGGCCATAGAGGCTTCCTTCAAAGCCTCCTGCCCTGCGTCGATCATGGCCGTGGCCTTATAAGTCAGCAGTTTCGAGGCCTCCAGATTGGTGGCCATGTTGGCAACCTTGGCCTGGATGAGCTGGAATTTGCCAATGGGTTTCCCGGATGCAACCCGCTGCGTGGCGTACTTGATAGAATCGTCCAAGACCGCCCGCTGCAACCCAATGGCCAGAGAGGCTGTCATGGCTCGAATCTCGGCAATAATTTTGAGGAAAGCATTCAGTCCCTCTCCTTTTGGTGTCAATCGATATTCTTTAGGAACCAAAACGTCTTTGAAGGCCACCTCACAGATGGGCGTTGTACGGGTCCCCAAACAGTCAAACCGCGGGCTGATCGAAACTCCGGGGAAATGGCGCGGTACGAAAAAATATCCTATCCCGCGTAGCCTTTTACTGGGGTCGGTCTGACACATGACCGTATAAAAACTGGCTTCAGGCCCGTCAGTAACCCAAGTCTTCATGCCGGTGATCAGATACCCATCATCGACTTCGGTCGCCCGTGTGGTTATAGCGCCCAAATCGGAACCCGCATCGGGTTCGGTCATACAAAAACAGCCGATTTTCTCACCCCGCATCGCAGGCAAAAAATATTCTTCGCGCATCTCGTCTGTCCCGTAATGGAACAGAAAATTGGTGCCCATCAAACATTGCATTGCGGTAATGGACGCAACACTCACGAGGCCCCGAGCAATCTCTTCGCAGATGACGCAATACAAGGTCGTATTGCCGCCCGCGCCGCCCTTGTTTAGCGGATAGCGAATCCCGAAAATCCCCATCTCGGCCAATTTATGGAATATCTCTCTCGGGAATTCGGCCTTTTTATCCAACTCTTGGGCTATTGGAATGATTTCGTTGTCAACAAATCGCGCTATATTCTTTCGAATCAGTTCTTCCGGATTTGATCTTATCATTTAGGAGATCCTTACTCAGCAAGTTTCTTATTCGCCATCAATCGTAAGTGACTTTGCAGGCTGTCTGAAGTTGTCTGGTCAACTCCGGGACTACGTCAAACAGGTCCCCCACGATCCCCCAGTCGGCTACCTTAAAGATAGGCGCGTAAGGGTCTTTGTTTATGGCCACGATAAATTTGGAATCCATCATTCCAGCCCGATGCTGAATGGCCCCGGATACACCGCAGGCAATATAAAGGTCCGGCCGAACAGTCACACCGGTCTGGCCGACTTGGCTGGAAGCAGGTATCCAACCTTCCTCGAATGCCACACGGGTACCGGCTAATTCCCCCCCCAAAACCTCAGCCAATTCACGGAGGAGTCTGAAACCGGCCGGGTCATTGACTCCCCTACCTCCAGCCACAATGATCTTCGCTTGAGACAGATCCACATGTGTCCTGGCCTCCTTGACAACTTCCAAGGTCTTGGTGCGGATTTGTTCTTCCGTTAGCTTGGTGACGTGCGTGATGACAGTCCCTTTTTTGCCGGGAGTGGGTATTGCTTCCATGACGCCCGGCCTAACAGTAGCCATTTGGGGACGTGAAAAGCGGTTGGCAATGGTTGCCATGACATTGCCGCCAAAAGCGGGCCGTGTCTGCCACAGGATACGTTCCTCAGGGTCGATGGAAAGCTCCGTGCAATCCGCTGTTAGCCCCGAACCGACGCGTTTGGAAACCCTCGGAGCAAGATCACGACCGATATGAGTAGCGCCCATGAGCAGAATGTTGGGCTTGTGTGCAACAACAAGCTCTTGGAAAACATGAGCGTAGGCCTCGGTGCGATAGTCCTTTAAGACGGCATCCTCTACCAAGTAGACCCTATCGGCGCCGAACGCAATTAAGGCGCCGGCCAGGCCGGACACCTGGTCACCGATCAAAATCGCCCCCACTTCTTGATTGAGATCCTTAGCCAATCCTTGCGCCCTACCCAACAACTCCAAAGAAACCCTGTTCAGTTCCCCGCCGCGTTGTTCTGCGAATACCCAAACTCCCTTGTGATCGGAGAAATCAGGCACGACCCTCGGTTTCGCATCGGTGAGGATCGCCTCGTTGCGGCATGCATCCATGCAAGCGCCGCAACCTGTACAACGCTCTCTGACATGAGCCTTGCCCTCTTTCATTTCCATGGCGTCATACGGGCATGCCCGCGTACAACGGCGACACCCGTCACAAAGATCGATTTCAACCCAGACTGCCATAATTACCTCGTATGCTCATGAACCCTTCTTGAAGAGCAGCTGACTGCTTGTTTCGGGAACTGCAGGCATTACTTTCTTACGATGTTTCCGCTATGGGCAGTCGTATTAGCTTGTTTTCTTTAAAGCGCTCGATGAGGCTTTGCGCCACGTTGAACGTGCTGCCCTCCAAGAATTCACCCTGACGTTCGAATTTAGGGGCGAAGGTCTTAATGACATGAGTGAGCGACCCCTCCAAACCTATCTCCGCTGTGGTTACCCCGATATCCGCGGCGTTCCAAACCTGAATAGGCGCTTTTTCGCGGCATGCCAGGATCAGCGCGGAAACCAGCGGATAGCGGGGCTGTTTTTCGCCGGCGATAATGGTCAAAAGCGCAGGCAAACTGCATTGGACACGCTCGTACCCGTCTTCCATCCGGCGTTTGACCACGATATAATCCGGCTTGACCGCTTCAATATCGAAAACGTAGGTCACCTGGGGCAGGTTCAAGAAATCTGCCACCTGGGGGCCGACCTGGGCAGTGTCACCGTCAATGGCCTGTCGGCCAGCCAGTACGAGATCGAATTCCCCCGCGTGTTCAATTGCTTTTCCGAGCGTAAATGAGGTGGCCCAAGTATCTGCGCCGGCGAAAGCCCGATCCGACAGCAAAATGGCTCGATCCGCACCCATTCCTATGGCTTCGGACAGAGCGTCGATTGCTTGGGGAGGGCCCATGGTCAGAACCGTTATCGTGGCGCCACAGGTTTCTTTCAAGGTAACCGCCGTCTCCAACGCGTGAAGATCATCGGGATTGACTATTGTCTCAACACCTTCACGAATTAGGTTACCGGTCTTGGGATCGAGTTTAACTTCGGTGGTATCGGGAACCTGTTTGATTAACACAATAATATTCATATCTTCTAGCGTGGCTCCTGGTTGGTTTGGCGCTTCTTCTGAAGCTTAGATAATGCCATCCGTTTTGAGTTTGGCGATATCTTCCTCCGAAAACCCCAATCGTCCGTAATACTCGCTGTTGTGCTCTCCAAAACGGGGTGGAAAGGTCATTTGGCGCTCGCTGCTTTCCAGAAAGGCAGTCATATTCGGCGGGGGCGCAAGAGTGATGCTGGTTTTCGTTTTCGGATCGTGGGCTGAAAGAAGCCGCCTCTTAACAAGCGGGTCTGCGATGCTGTCGCGGATGGAATTGATTTTGCTCACAGGCACGGTAATGGAAGTGAAAAATTCTATCAACGCCTCGGCGGTGTGCTCGCGTGTAATGGCGTCGAGTGCGGCGTTCAAATTGGTAATGTCTTTGATTCGCCCCGAGTTTTTTTCGTATTGCGGCTTGTCAAGGGAATGGAATAGCTCCTTGGAGACCATGGCTTTCCATTGGCGATCGTTGCCCACAGCGAGATAAATGAATCCATTCTTGGTCTGATAAACGGAAACAGGAGCGAAAAATTCGTGGGTGTTGCCGCGACGGGTAATAATCTTCTCAAAAGATGCCGTCATTGTAATGGGAACCGTCAGCCAAGAGACCGATGATTCGAACATGGACAAATCGATTCGGGCGCCTCGGCCTGAGACAGCTCGGTTGAAAAGGGCCTTCATCAACAAGCCATATGCGTGTTCGCTGGTACCCATGTCCGGGAGTGGAATACCCAACACCTGAGGATCACCGTCGGGCGGGCCGGTGAGCTCCATTAGCCCGGAACGAGCCTGAAGAATGGGGTCGTAAGCGCCTTCGTCGTTGTTCGGACCAAAACCGGTGACGCCCATCCATATAATATCTTCCTTGACAGCCTTCAGGATTTCATAGTCAACGCCCAGTTTTTGATAATTCTTAGGCAGCTGGTTTGTGATGAAGATATCAATGTCCAACTCTTTGATTAGCTTCTGCAAAAGCTCTCGCCCTTTGGGCTCGGCCAAGTTTAGGGTGAGAGCCTTTTTACCCGCATTGATGCAAATAAAATAGGCATTCATGCGGTCTTCATTGAGTACGTTGTCTCCGATCATGCGGTTGGGGTCACCGTAAACCGGATGTTCAAGACGGATAACTTCCATGCCGTCCATGGCTAGCCGATAGGTTAGATATGGCACGACTGTTGCCTGCTCCAAGGAAAGAACCTTCAGATTTCTCACAGCTTCCATAATCCTCTCCTAGTTGGCCGACGGGGGATGAGACGGTTTCCGGTAATAACGCTATCCTGTGCGAAAAATTATTTCTCGACTTCGTAGACGGTGTACTGTATACAATGTGCCCGTTTTGGTATCGTACCTCCCGACCCTCTGTCAAGACTTATTTCTCACCAGGACGTGCTCTGGAGGGTCCTGCGCAATGGCAAGCTAATGAACGTATCAAAAGGGGCTTTTTCGGCACGGTTGCGACTGCCTGGCCTTCGTCCGAGCGAGAGCGAACAGCGAGGGTTTAGGAGACCAGCTTCTTGTTTTGCCTGTTTGATCGGTACCCCCGACCCCAAGGAAGCTATGGCGTTTCAGTCAGCCCTCAGTGTCATGCAAGAGGGCAACCTCAATTATGGGGAAGGAGATATTGCGTGAAAGTCAAAGAGATAGACCACATCTGTTTTGCAGTCAGGAGTCTGGAGGAAGCCCGCAAGGTCTACGAAGAAACCATGGGGCTTGAACCGGCATGCGAGTACGTCGCCCTGGAAGAATCCATACGGGTCATCCGCTATTACGTTGGAAGCGTGGCCGTGGAGATTATGGAACCGACGCATTTGAACTGTGAAGTTGGCCGGTTCCTGGAGAGCCGAGGCGAGGGTGTCTTTCTTATAGCGTACCGGGTTGAGGACGTAGAAGAAGCCTTGCAGGAATTACAAGCGGCGGGACGGCTGACCATTGATCGAAAGCCGCGCTACCTCATGGGAAACCGATACGCGTTTATAGTTCCGCCTAAAGCGCTGCATGGGGTCCTGACCGAGATACTAGACGGACAATTCATCAGCCCCACTGCCGGGAAAGAGCCGGAGAGAGCCCTGTGAGGCGGCTGTTGAGGTAAAGGAAGTTGAGTGAACGAGTAGAGTGCGGCTTAGGGTGCTCATTGAGTGAAACCATGGCGTCGAGGCGTTTGTCCCGGATGCAGAGCTGACGTACTATCGGGGACCGACGGGGTCCCCACGAGCGCAAGGAGTGGATGATAGACTTTCGTCAACTTATGAAATTTCATGGCTCTGCAGAAACCCCGGGCCGCGCCATTAGCTCGTAGCGCGGCTTCAGTGCCGGTCAACGTTTGGATTTGTAAAGCAAATCGGCATGAAGGGCATATTGTAATACTACACGCAAGTGTTCCTCATCTTTGCGCCGGGACCATGTTAACGTGTTCCGTCTCCCGACGCATTAGTATCGTAAGCTATGAAGCGGGAACTCGACCATTGGTTGTTCTTGCTCATCATGGATGGATGAGAAACGCCTCTCACCAGCCAGGTATTCATCGACAGTAGCTCTCAGATCAAGCCAGTCCACCAGATCGCCTAAAACTGTAGAGGATGTGCTTCAGCAAAGGACGCATCATATCCTGTGGTGTCAGTTGGAGGTAGTAAACGGGAAAAAATAATTCTTGACAGTACCAAACTGACTGTTTAGTTTGGCATGAACGAAACTGAACGTTTAGTTTGCCATGTGCACTTGGGACCCTTGATGTTCGAACCAGTTTCAATGCCGGGGGATCCGATGCCTAAAAAAGTCTTCATCGTTTCTGCTGTCCGAACCGCAATCGGCAATTTTGGCGGTGCACTCAAATCAATCAATGCACGCGAATTGGCTGTGCCTGTAATCAAGGCCGCACTCGAGCGGTCCAAACTCCCTCAAGATGCTGTGGGTAAAGTGATTTTCGGGAATACGCTTGCTCCCCTCAACCCGAACATAGCCCGTGGTGCGGCCGTATCCGCGGGGATCCGACCCGACACCCCTTGTTTCAGCATTCATTCCGCGTCCGCGAGCGCAATGCAAGCGATTATCAGCGGAGCATCTGCGCTTATGATGGGTGAAGCTGAAACAGCGCTGGTGGGGGGGGTAGAATCCATGAGTAACGCGCCTTACGTCATGTCGGCTACCCGTTGGGGTCAACGCCTCCAGCATGCGCAGGCCACGGATCTGATCTGGTGGGGAATGCAAGAAGATCCCATCATGGGTGGCATGGGGCAGGCCGCCGATTTCCTGGCCAAAGAGTACGGAATTTCACGTGAAGAACAGGATGAGCTCGCAGCTTTGTCTCATCAGAGGGCTTCTACAGCTGCAGCGGAGGGACGTTTCGATACTCAGCTCGTTCCCATCGAGGTGCAGCAGCGCTCCGGTTCTACGGTCGTCCTTAAGGATGAATCGCCTCGGCCTGATGCCACGATAGAGAAGTTGGCCCGACTTGCGCCGGCCTTTTCTGGTGATGGGACAGTGACCGCCGGCAACGCCAGTAGCCTCAACGATGGGGCCGCGGCCATGGTTATTGCGACGGGCGAAGCCTGCGCCAAATTTGGACTCACGCCTCTGGCAATGCTTGGCCCATGGTCCATAAAGGCGGCGAACCGCGCTACACAGGAGTCGCTCCGGTGCCAGCCATCCGCGAGGTCCTGGAAACCGCCAGGCTCCCATTGAATGCAGTCGGTCTCATTGAAGTCAATGAAGCCTTTGCATCATACTATCTCGCCACCGAACGTGACCTTGCACTAGATCGGAATGTGGTCAATGTCAACGGCAGTGGAATATCACTCGGCCATCCCGTGGGGGCCACAGGTTGCCGTCTGGCAGTGACATTGGTTCACGAAATGATTCGCAGAGACGTCCCCTCTGGGTTGGCCAGTTTGTGCGCAGGGGGGGGCATGGGCTATGCGTTGCTGCTCACACGGAATTTCTCGTCAAAAATATAGGCATGAAAAGAAGGGCTGAATCAGTCCCGCGTTTCACAACTTCATTGGCGAAGGGAAAGCAACCATGAGGTCGACGAGTCTGCTGTATCTAGCCGTGCTGGCGATGGTGGCGCTCTTGGCAGGTGCACCTCTTACGCAAGCGCAAGAAGACATTTCAATCGGCACTGTGTTGGGGACGAGTGGTAAGTTCGCATTCCTGGGCGAACCGAGCCAGAAAGGTGTCGAGCTGGCTGTGGATGAAATCAATGCAGCCGGAGGCGTCCTAGGAAGGAAACTCAAGGTCGTCTCTTACGACGACGAAGGCAATCCCGGTAAGACGGTCAACCTGGTTGATCGATTGCTGACCAAGGACAACGTCATGGGTGTGATTGGCGCCTCCACGTCGGGAACGATCCATGTAGTGGCCACGGCCTGCGAAAAGGCGGGTATTCCTCAATTTTACATTTCAGGGAATTCAGAGATCTGCAAGGGCAAGAAACATGTGTTCAACGCGGCTCCGGCCGATGAGTTGGATGCGGCCAGCATGGTGGACTTTTTGAAAGACAACCTGAAGGTGAGCAAGATCGGCATTATTCATGACGCAAACGAGTACGGGACACGTTCGGCAGAATCATTTGAGAAGATCCTCAAAGAAAGAGCGCCGGGCCTCAGCATCGTCGGCGTGGAAAAGTACCAATCGGCAGACCGCGATATGAGCGCCCAATTGATAAATCTCAAGAATGCGGGGTCCCAGGGTGTTGTCATCTGGGGGGTAGGCTTTGCCCCTGCGGTCATTGTAAAGAACTGGAGCCAACTGGGGCTCAGAGAAGGGATTAAATTGATGACTGGAGCCGGAGCCGGTTCCCACAAGATGATCCAGGTTTTGGAGAGTTCCGGCGAAGGGCTTCTCTTCAACACAGTGCTGAACTACGGGGCCCCTAACGCCAAGGAAAAGGCCTTTATCGAAGCTTATCAGAAGAAGTTCAATACCGTCCCGCCAACATTCGCCGCAGTGGGATATGATGGAGCCTATCTTTTGGCTGAGGCGCTGAAGATCGCTAAAGGTGATAAGGCCAAGCTTTCAGAAGCAATTTTCAAGATTGACGGTTTCGAGGGCGTGCAAGGTACCTTTTCGTTTGTGAAGGGCAATTGTAACGGGCTCCAAGCCGGGTGCTACGACATGGCTGTGGTAAAGAACGGCGACTACTTTCCGGCTGACAAGGTATATCCAAAGTAGCGCGATGCCGAGAATGCAACTAGGGTTCACTCCCTCTTGAATGGCCCCCCCCTTAGGGAGACGTAAATCCCTTTCTTGCAGATGGGGAGGGGGCGAGACAGAAGTCGGAACGAGACGAGATTCAGGTGCCTGCCCTTTGTCTTTCCTCCGTGGCTGGAGGATGATTCCGACGTGGAGTTCGATCCACATCGCGATCATGCAGCACGATGCTTCGGCGCATAGGTGTATGCGTCGAACAAGAGGATTGCACTTCGTACTGTGATGAGTTCCGACACACATACCTGGGCGGAGCGGAATGACCGATCTGTTTCAGTTTCTGGTAAGCGGCTTGACCATCGGGAGCATTTATGCCCTGGTTGGCCTCGGCTATTACCTCGTTTACATTTCCACTAGAGTGATCAATTTTTCCCACGGCGCCCTAGTGCAACTCGGGGGTGTGGCCGCCTTATCGATGCTCGTTTCCTGGCGGCTCCCCTATCCGACGGTCTTTCTGGTGACGTTCTTCGTAATGGCCGCTGTCGGGATTCTGTTCGATCGGCTTCTGGTCGGGCCGGCGGGAAGAGGAGATGTTTTAACAAGTATTCTTATGACCGTCGGCGGATTCATCTTTTTCGAGCAGGCGATCTACGTCTTCTGGACCAAAGACGAGCTGTTGTTCCCGGCCATTTCTGGTGAACGACCCTTTGATATCCTGGGGATCATGGTTGTTCCACAGGCGCTCTGGATTCTCGGGATCACTTTTCTCGCACTGGCGGTCCTCTGGTTATTCTTCAGCAAGTCGGTGTACGGCTCTGCCATGATGGCGGCCGCAGAGCAGCCTGAGGCAGCCCTGCTGATGGGAGTTAGCGTGCGCAAGATGACTTCCCTGGCTTGGGGGCTTGCGACCGGCCTTGGAGCGGTGGCAGGCATTCTCATCGCGCCGATTACGTTCGCCGGCGGTAGCCTTTGCGCAGAGATTGGAATCAAAGGATTTGTGGCCGCGGTTTTGGGAGGTATAACCTACGCTCCGGGCGTTGTGGCGGGAAGTCTTCTCCTCGGAATCATTGAGGCTCTCACGACGGGATACATCTCCAGTGGATGGAAGGACGCTATTTCCTTTACGCTGCTCATTCTGATACTAGCCGTGAGGCCTCAGGGGCTCCTGGGCCACACACAGAGAGAAAAAGTGTAGCCGTGACCATGCATGGAACAAAGAGGACGGTATTCTGGCTTGGTGTCACTATCGCGGTTGTGATAGCGCCTTTCATAGGCTTAAGCGGATACACCGTCCAAATCCTCACACTTGCGGGAATCTATGCGACTGTGGCCCTGGGACTGAATCTTGTCCTAGGCAACACGGGCCAGATATCTCTTGGGCAAGCTGGCTTCTTCGGTATAGGAGGGTACGTCACTGCGCAACTAATCATTAAGGCAGGTCTATCCTTCTTTCTTGTGCTGCCGCTAGCTGGGCTCCTGGCCGGTCTGGTGGGGATGGGGTTGGGTTATCTCGCTCTGAGGTTTCATGGACACTACCTGGCGATGGTCACTCTTTGTTTCGGACTCATCATGCAGATATTCTTCCAGCAGGTTCCGGCTCTTACCGGCGGGGCCGCAGGAATCACCGACATTCCCGGCCCTCAGGTGTTTGGTCTCGTCGTGGACAATAGTCCCGGAGCTTGGTGCAAGACCTTTCACTTGGCCTGGTTCCTTTTTATTGCAGTCGCGTGGTTGCTCAGCAATTTATTGTCACTTCAGACGGGACGAGCACTTGCAGCGCTCCGGGACGATCCAATTGCAGCTCAGTCTTCAGGATTGAATGTATCAAAGTCCAAGGTCCAAGCGTTTGCTATCTCAGCTGTTTTGGCGGGGCTTGCGGGAGGGGTGTGCAGCGGATTCATACACACTATATTGGCCCAGAGATATTCGGAGTGGGAGCCTCTCTTGAATTCCTGATTATGGTGGTGGTGGGGGGGGCTGGGCCGGCCGATGGGTGCGGTTGCGGGCGCTTTGTTGTTGGCTGTCGCGCCTGAATTAGCGCGCGTATGAAGATTACCGCCTGTTGTTTTTTTCCGTGGTCCTCATGGCGGTCGTGGTTATTGCTCCGGAAGGACTCTGGGGGGTGATTACTCGGACTTACTCATACGTCACCAGACGCGGTTGCGAGGAGAGAGAGAGCCCGGCATGACGCTCCTCGAAGTTGAAGGACTCTTTAAGCGTTTCGGAGGCGTCATGGCCCTGGTGAACCTCTCATTCGAGGTTCATCCTGGGCATATCATCGGCGTTATCGGTCCTAACGGCGCCGGGAAGACGACGCTCTTCAATTGCATTAGCGGCTTGGACTCACCGACAGGAGGGAGTGTACGATTCCAGGGAGTGGATCTGTTGGGAATGCCGGCACATCGAATCGTCCGAGAGGGAATTGCTCGAACGTTCCAGACTACACGGCTTTTTGGAAATCTTAGCGTCCTCGAAAACGTTATGGTGGCTCGGCACATCCATTCACAGAGCACGATTCTCTACGACTTTGTCCGGTGGCCGCGTGCCAGGAGAGAAGAAAGAGCGTGCCACGATAAGGCTTTGCAATATCTGGAGCTCGTTAGGTTGCACGATTTGGCTGACAGGAAAGCCGATCAATTGACCCTATCACAGGCCCGACATTTGGAATTGGCGAGAGCCCTCGCCACGGAACCGAAATTGCTACTGCTCGACGAGCCGTGCGCAGGTATGGATGAAAGCGAGCGCCAGGATCTGTGTCTCCTTCTCGTCGACATCCAGAGGTTGGGTGTGACGTTAATGGTTATTGAACACGATATAGAAGTGGTGGTGAACTTGTGCTCGGAATTACTTGTGCTTAATTTTGGCAATCTAATAGCGCGGGGCAGTCCAGAAGACGTCCAACGCCACGAGGAGGTCCTCGCGGCCTATCTGGGGGATGAGCTTGGCTGAGCAAGCACAGATGCTGAGTGTGAAAGCTCTAAGCACGGGGTTAGGCAGGAGTCTCGGTGCTCTCGGACATAAATCTGACCGTGAAGGAAGGAGAAATGGTTGCCCTGGTGGGCACCAATGGGAGCCGCAAGGGTTCCTCTTCTGCGAACTATCTGCGGCCTCGTGCCAGTGCGGGAGGGAAAGATCTATTTTCGTGGAGAGGAGATTACCGGGTATCGGCCTGAAAAGGGAACGCCTCTTGGGATCGCTCTAGTGCCGGAGGCCCGAGAAATTTTCGCACAACAGACCGTCTTGGCGAACCTCAAGCTCGGTGCCTATTCTCGGATCAATTGGTTCGGAGCCGCTAACTGCAAGAGAGAGTTGGAATTTGTGATCTCGCTTTTTCCCCACCTGCGGTCGCGTCTTGGACAGATGGGCGCCACTCTGTCCGGTGGGGAGCAGCAAATGTTGGCCATAGGTAGGGCACTTATGAGCCGGCCGCAGCTTCTCATTCTTGACGAGCCCTCAACGGGGCTTGCGCCTCTGCTTGTCCGTGAGATTTTTAGAGCACTGCTTAGGCTGAACCAGGAGATGAACCTTACCATCTTGCTCGTGGAACAAAACACTCGGGCGGCCCTGAAGATGGTTGATCGAGGATACGTGATTGCAAGGGACGAATCGCATGCCGTGGGGATGCTACCTCGCTACTAGAGCAGCTCAACCGAGAAGGATTGACCTACGGCCTCTCGACCTCGACTCACGGATCGGATCAGAATACGCAAGTCGGAGAAAGTTAATGGCTATAACCGGTTTTCAAATTGGCCCGCGAACGTGGGATAAGCACCGTGACCCTGGAAGTGCAGGGCATGCCGGTGATTTCGCTCTCAAACTATATCTTGCTGGTGAACGCTCTGACCAGTGAAGCGCTGAGGCAGGATGTGGGCGCTGTGGTTCTAACTGGAACCCCAGGGAAGTTCCTGTTCGGCATGGACATTACCGAAATCGGGTATCTGGAAACACCCGAGGCCACCCGGGGCATGACCGCGCACGTCCAGGACCTCTTGAACCGGCTGGAGGCAGTCACCGCGCCAATCATCTGTGCAGTGGATGGGAACTGTTTTGGGGGTGGTCTAGAATTGGTGCTCGCTTGTCATGCGGTCTTTGCGACACAGGATTCTACCTCGCACTGCCGGAAATCAAGATCGGTACCATACCCTCGTTCGGCGGCACCCAAAGGCTGGCCCGAATTATCGGTCGAAATAGAGCCTTGGGTGTAATGCTTTCGGGGACACCTTTTTCAGCGCAGAATGCCCTTGATTGGGGATTAGTCAGTGGCGTCTTTCCTCGCGGTGAACTCGTGGCCAAAGCTCTGACATTTGCAGAAGGTGTGGCATCCCTTTCTCGGCCGGCAGTGTCCGCTGTGCTGGGAGCAGCTCTTTCAGGACTGGACGGGCCGCTAGGGAGAGGACTTAGTCTGGAAAGCGCTTGTTCCTCCGCTCTGGCAGGCGGCGCTGATCTTCGAGAAGGAATCAAGGCCTTTTTCGAGAAGCGTAGCCCGAAATTTCCTTCTGCTACGATCTCGTAACGGGTGCCACCAGACCATGACAGAGACTAAATCCGGAAACAAGCAATCGGACAGCCAGAGCAAGATCTTAGAGGCTGCCACGAAATTATTCGGCCGCAAAGGGTACAACGCGTCCACTATCGAAAATATTACCGACGCCTCTGGTATTTCCCGCGGGGCTTTGTATTGGCACTTCAGCAGCAAGGCCGAGGTATTGGCTGCGGTGGTGGAACGCCTGCAAACCGAATATCTCGACCGCTCCATTGAGTAACCTGCAAGCCGGGCCCACGGCAGCTGAGCGGCTGAAGGGCATTTTCAAGTTCACGGCGAGGTTTGCGGTGGAGCATACGGATCTGGTGCATTGTCTGAGGACACTTTCACTGGAGCTCTCTCCTTCCGAGGACGAGCAAGTTGAAGCTTTCTTTCGCATTGTGGACAGGCAGCGGGATTTTATTGTGAGCATTGTATCGGAAGGGCAAAAAGAAGGTGTGGTCCGCGAGGACATCGACGCGACGATGTTGGCGGCCATCATATTGGCGATCCACGACAGGATGCTTATTCCAATGGACTGCCGCTTCCGCCATTTGTGGAGCGGCAAGGACCTGGCCAAGGCTTTCCGACGAGTCACACTCGACGGAATATCTCAAACAGGACGTTTTGATCCTCAGGGGAATTCATCGCCAACCTCCAGGGCCAAGGAATAGGCTGAAGCCCAGATTCAATTTGAGGTGAATAGATGTATAAACGGATCGGAGTAGTAGGCGGCGGCGTCATGGGGAAGGGAATCGTCCGCCATTTTCTAACCAAGGACCTGCCTGTAGCTCTGATAGAGGCAAACCCGGAGCTTGCCGAGAAAGCACGCCAGGATGTGCAGCGGGCCTTCGAAAGCGCAGTTAAAGCCGGCAAGCTGGAGCCGGAACAATCCAGAAAGCGGCTCGATAGCCTGATCACGAGTTCCGAAATGTCCATCCTCGGGGATTGCGATCTCGTCATCGAGACCGTCCCGGAAGACCTGCAACTGAAGAAAACGGTGCTCGCTTCGATTGAAACAAGGGTGCTTCCTGATGCCGCCATCAGCTCAAACACGAGCGCTCTGCCAATCACCGTCCTGTCTGCGAGTCTCTCTTCGCCCTGGCGTTTTGTCGGTACGCATTTCTTTAATCCATCCCACATAATGCCGCTGGTGGAAGTGGTGCGCGGTACGGATACAGCTCCAGAAACTCTGCAACGCGTCACGGATTTTTTCGCCGGTACAGGCAAGCGTCCGGTTGTAGTGAAGGACTGCCCCGGTTTCCTCGTGAACCGCATACTGGGGGCCTACATTAACGAGGCGTTGCGGCTATTGGAACGAGAAGCGGGTATCATCGATCTGGATAGAGCGGTGGAAGCACTGGGCCTCCCCATGGGCCCGGTCAAGTTGGGGGATATGGCTGGATGGGATGTAATTTCCGCGGCAAATCGCAGTCTGGCAACGTCGTATGGAGAACGATTTGCGCTCCCTCCTCTGCTGATTCAACTGGACTCGGACCGACGTTTCGGAGTGAAAACGGGCAAGGGGCTCATGGACCACGCAACGGCGCCGGCTAGTCCTACCGAGGATCTTGTTCCAGCGACGCGAGAAGCGGACACTGAGACAATCAATCACGTGAGCGACCGAATCACATACTCCATCATAGCGGAAGCACTCAGATGCCTGGACGAAGGGGTGGCCTCAGCCGCCGATATCGACAAAGCGATGACCCTGGGTACAGGCCTGCCCAGAGGTCCTCTCGCCTGGGTAGAGGAAATAGGGCGAGAGAAAGTCCTGTCGGACTTGGAATCTCTTAGTGGAAGCCACGGAGCTCGATTTTGGCCCGCTCCCGTGCTCCGGATTTGCGTCCTGGCGGGCCGACCGGTCGTCGCCGGGCGAGGGTAAGGAGAAGACTTCATGGATAAGAACCTGTGTTCGGTGCTGGAAGACAATCTCTCATATCGAGCCGACAATATGGCTATGCTTTGGAAGGGCGGCAGCGATACGTACCGTGGAATTGACGCCAAGGCATCAGCAGTCGCTGAAGCGCTTCGTGCTCGAGGCCTCCGTCCGGGTCAGAGAGTGGGAATTCATACCGCAAACGTGCCTGAGTTCGTCTATGGCTATTTCGGAGGTACTCAAGGCCGGCGGTCAGGTTGTCCCAATGAACGTGATGCTGAAGCCGGATGAGATATCCTGGCTGGGGCAGGACAGCGAGCTGATCTTTGCAATGAGCCAGCAACCCTTCGTAGGTGAGCTTCAGCAGGCCCAGCGCAATATTCTATCACTTCGAGAGATATTCTGCATCTCTCCGGCGCCCGAGGGGACGACGCGGTTTGAAGACCTTTTTTCAGGTTCGGAGACGCACGTCATAGGGAAGGCGCTTCCGGATGATGTGGCGGTTATCTTCTATACGTCTGGCACTACAGGCCACCCCAAGGGCGCAATGCTGACTCACCGAAATCTCTATACCAATGCCTTGGCAACTGCCGAGACGTACGAGTACGAAGCAAACGATGTGATCGTGTTCGGCATGCCCATGTTCCATTCGTCCGGTCAGACAAATGTGATGAACGCTGCATTCAGCACGGGGGCGTGCATGGTAATGATACCGCGGTTTTCACCGGATGAGGTTTTCGACGCTTTCGCCAAATACCCTGTGAGCGTCTTCATAGGTGTTCCCACCATGTACCATCAGATCCTGTACCACCCTAAAGCCGACAGGTTCGCCGCGGGAAAATTGCGAGTATGCATTGTGGGAGCCGCGGCCATGCCGGAGAAGCTCTTCATGGCAGTTGCAGATCGTACCGGTGTCCCGATCACGGAAGGTTATGGTCTTTCCGAGGGAGGGCCGGTGATATCCCACAATCCGATTCGAGGGGTTAAGAAAATCGGGAGCATAGGGATCCCTCTCCCCGATATCTCAGGTACAGGTGTTCGACTCCGAAGACAATCCCCTCCCTTCTGGTCAAGTAGGGGAACTGGTTGTGCAGGGCCCAAACGTTATGAAAGGTTACCTTAATCAACCTGATGCTTCTGCAGAGGCTCTCAAAGGGGGCTGGCTCCACACCGGCGACCTGGCGAAGATCGACGAAGATGGCTACATATTCATCGTGGATCGCAAGAAAGACATGATCCTGACCGGCGGTTTCAACATATACCCTCGAGAAGTGGAAGAAGTGCTGTACCTCCCATCCTTCAGTGAGTGAAGCGGCAGTGATCGGTCTCTCTGACGAGGAAAAGGGCGAACTCGCCACGGCCTTTGTTATTCTGAAGCAAGGGCACACGTCGACGGAAGAAGAAATCAGCGCTTTCTGCCGAGAGCGGATGGCCGTTTACAAGGCTCCCCGGAAAGTGATCTTCGTGGACGAACTTCCAAGAAATGCTTCCGGCAAGATACTCAAGAGGCTCCTCAAGGAGCATGTACCAAGCCCGCTGATAGGGCAAGGTGAGGCGTTCCGCGGGTAACACAACATTCGCTAAAGGGCGCTACCAGCCTTGCCCCACTCCGTAAAACTTGCAGCCATTTCTGAGGAGTGGACTATGAATGTGGCAGATGTTCTTCGTCATAGTGTGAAACTCCACGCTGAAAAAACCGCGCTGACCTTCCCGGCAAGCCAGTTGACCTATGCCGAATTTGGAGCTGCGTGTGAAGCCTTTGGAAGAGCCTTGTACAAACTCGGCCTTCAGAGAGGGGACCGGGTGGCGATACTCGATTTCAACTCTCCTGAAGTGTGTCAGGCTCTCTTTGCCGCGCCGGCGTGTGGACTTATCGCGCTCCCTCTGAATTTCCGTCTTGCCCCTCCGGAACTCGCAAGCATTCTTGCCGATTCCGGGACCACCGTCCTTATCTATTCCCCTGAGTTCGCAGAAGTTGCTGATAGCTTGCGCTCCGAGCTCCCTTTCTTGAAACATTTAATCTGTACACGGCCTCGGGAAGGCTCCTCTCATCTTGGTAAACTCATAGAACAGGCCCCCGACCTGGTGGTGCCGGAGCCTCGACCGGAAGAGCCGGCCCATCTGCTGTACACCAGTGGAACCACTGGTCGACCGAAAGGCGTACCACTTACTCATACAAATATTATAAGCACGTTGCGGTCTCTCCTGATTGAGTTCGGCTTGCAACATGAAGACAGGGGCCTGATGGTCGCACCGCTCTTCCATGTGGCCGCGTGTCATACGTATATGTCACTCTTGGCGCGCGGGTGCACTGTGCAAGTGTTGGCTGCGTTCGATCCCCGGAAGACCCTTGAGGCCATCGCAGACACGCAACCAACCTTCACGATCCTGGTACCCGCCATGATCTCTGCCTTGCTGAATACTCCCGGGCAGGAGCACGTTGACGTCTCGTCGCTCAGACTGGTCGTTTATGCAGGCGCTCCTATGCCGCAAGAATTGCTGAAAACAGCTATGGCGAGGTTCGGAAACATATTCTTGCAGGTGTACGGGCTTACAGAGACCTCCGCGTTGACCTGCCTCAGAGTGGAAGATCATCACGATCCCAGCCTGATTGCCTCGGCCGGTCGCCAAATGTTCGGTAACGAGGTTATGGTGGGTGAGTCGGGCTCACCTGCTCCGGCAGGTACCATCGGTGAGGTTATTGCGAAAGGGGAAAACGTGACTACAGGCTACTGGAATGCCCCTGAGGAAACGCAGGCGGTACTCCGCAACGGCTGGTTTCACACCGGTGATGTAGGATTTACGGATGCCGACGGATACATTTTCTTGCGGGATCGCAAGAAAGACATGATTGTTAGCGGCGGAGAGAATGTCTATCCCGTGGAGGTGGAAAACGTGCTCCACGAAAATCCTTTGATCTTGGAAGCCGCTGTCATCGGCGTACCTGACGAACGATGGGGCGAGCGAGTGCATGCCATCGTCCACTTTCGGCCCGGCGAGCGGATGGATCCACAGGAAATCATCAGCTACTGCCGAGCGAGGCTCGCAGGGT
This sequence comes from uncultured delta proteobacterium, assembly GCA_963843165.1. Classification (GTDB taxonomy): domain Bacteria; phylum Desulfobacterota; class Desulfomonilia; order Desulfomonilales; family Desulfomonilaceae; genus DATJPW01. Next base: position 70,306 of record CAWJJL010000046.1, read on the forward strand.
ACAAATGCCCCAAGTCCATCGAAGTGTCAGGCCCTCTGCCCCGAACCCCGTCCGGCAAGGTGCAGAAAAACGTGCTTCGCACAGGACACTGGAAAGACCGGGATCGCAATATCTCTTAGCCGTCCCTTCAAATGGTCTTCGTATCAAAATCGCTCTCTGCCGCATCTCAGGGAGTCCTGAGTTGTGCAAGCTGTTTGAGAGGAATAATGCCTGCCCGCGAGTTGGCAATATTGAATGCTCAATCTATCAGATCCTAGTTACTTCCAAGGAGGCACCTAATGGATTTCACACTGACCGACGACCAGAAGCAAATAGTGGATGCCGCGCGTAAATTCGCGCGGAACGAATTTCCGAAAGTGGCACGAGAATGTGACCGAGAGGAGAAGTTTCCTCACGACGTGTGGACAAAGGCCGGCGAACTCGGATTCATGGGCATCTTCATCACACCTCAATATGGAGGTCTAGGATTGGGGTATCTCGAGCATGCCATGGTCATGGAAGAGTTTTGGCGAGTGGATCCAGGGGTCGGGAACATTTTGCTAACAGTATTCGGTGCGGAAATTATAGGAGCGTTTGGCACTGAAGAGCAGAAAAGTAAGTACCTGGTACCCATTGCGGAAGGCAAAGCCATCATGAGTTGCGCCATTACCGAACCAAATGCCGGCAGCGACATTTTCAGCGTTAGAACCCGGGCAACTAAGACCTCCGACGGCTATGTTATTAACGGAACGAAACAATTCATCACCAACGGCAGCATTGCCGATCGTGTGCTCGTCTTGTGCGTAACGAACCAGGATGCGGCCAAGCCTACGCAGCGGTTTAGCTTCATAGTCGTTGAAAAGGACCAAAAAGGATTCACCGCCAATAAGCTGCAGGGGAAGATGGGAATCCGCGCGTCGGACACAGCGGAACTGTCTTTCGACGACGTTGTCGTTCCACTGGAAAACCTCCTGGGTGTCAAGGAGGGCGTGGGGTTCAACCAGGTGATGCACTTGTTCAACATCAACCGAGTGGTTGCAGCCGCTCAGGGGGTGGGTGTGGCACAGGGGGCATTCGACAAGGCTGTCGCGTACATTCAGGAGCGTGTCCAGTTCGGTTCACCCCTAGCATCATTTCAGGGTATTCAGTTCAAGGTTGCAGACATGGCCGCTCGGATCGAAAGCGCGCGTGCACTCTACCACAAAGCTGCTTGGTTGATCGACCACGGCCAGGTAGATAGAAAACTAGTGTCCATAGCAAAGCTGGTTGCGGGAGAAACCGCGGTCCGTGTGACCGACGATGCCCTTCAGCTGCATGGCGGGTACGGATACATGGACGAATACGATGTCGAGCGTTTCTACCGTGATGCGAAAATAGTGGAAATTTACGAAGGCGCCAAAGAAATAGAAAAGATCACTATCGCAAGAGAAATTGTCGGCAAGCAGTGAGGATGCTCAGGCGAGAATCCTTTTGCACCCCGTCCTGGGGGTACCCTCTTCGATCCAGCACAAAGATCCCCCCAGCGGCGGGGTAAATTTTCGTGATCGCCAATAACTCGTGAGTCTCTTGGTCTCATCAAACGGTTGTTTGTTGAGGCCAGACACTCTCGGATTCCTGCCCAAGATTTTTGCCAATTTTCTATCTTTATTCCTCGTCTCAAAGTCAAAGTCTCCAGGATTAATACCAATACGTTTTCTAACAAGTGACTCTCAAGTATGGGAAATTGGTCATTGAGCGAACCCATTCAGGATGGTTTTCCAGATCTCTCAGGCGATGACATAGTCTGCAACTGCTAAGGTTGGCCGGGCTTTTCGATTCCATTCGTGACTCCTTGTCCGCCGGTAACCCCGCCCGGTTTGACGCTCTTGGGCGGCACCATGCCTTTGACCTTCTCCGGCAATCCGACGCTGACTAGCGAAACAGCCGAATCCCCCATTGGCTTCACGAAAAGAATCTCGCAATTGAAACCGTCATCTCGTGACAGATCTTCAATCTTTTCTCTTAAAATTCGCATTTGTTCCGCGCTGGATCGGGAGACGACGATCACGTGTTCTCCTGCGGGAATCTTTAGTGGGGCCAAATCAAGTGGCTTTGAACATGCATAAACAATAATTTTCGCATCTCTGAGGCCTTCATCGGCTGTGAGCTTCACGCGAGAATGAGGACCGAACAACGTGTATTCTTTACCAGGCAGAATCCGATTATCAGGAGATTCGCCCGAGGGCACAATAATGTTCGCATCACCGCCCGCAGATAAATTGAGAGCGATAACGTAACACTGCCGAGATGCAGTGAAATGCAGTGCCATGGCCTCTCCAAAGCGAAAGGAATTTTTCATGCCATCTCCAACCGACATTTGTAAAGAAATGGCATTCGGCCCGGGCTTACCGACAAACAGCAATTCGTCAGCCGGTGACGGCGCTAGAGCAATCATGTTGGACGGCATGCACACCGTGAGTGCGGAGGCCACTAACCAGAATCCGACCGATCTGCGACACATTCGCCACATATTTCCTCCCCTTGTATACTCCGTCTTTTGAGACGGCAATTAGAAGAAAGATCCGACCTCGTCCATGTAGCCTGAATTCTTATGCGCTGGCCTAAACACACACAAGAAGCGTTGGCACCTTTAAGTCAAATCGGGAATGGTTTTCCCTCCCCGTTAACGGGGAGGGTCAGTATCGGTTCACCCCTTCCATGATACACAATCTGAATGCGCACAAACTGCGCCACCCGACCCTCTTATGGCCGGACCTTAAAGGTGGTTTTTGCCTTAATGTAGAAATCTTCAGGGGCTTCCTGGAGTTGAATTTCTATGTCCTTTCCCACTACGTCAGCTTCTTCGTCCCATGGTTGGTAAACGTGTTTGTCCCATTCATAGGACCCAGGATAAAGCTGAACCTTGTGAGAGGTGACGACAGCCTCAACCCGCTCCACGCCGTCAGGACCATTGAGTCTAAAGAGAAATTCATCTTCCTTCTTTGCGGGAATTGTAACAATTTCGCCACCCCTAACGAAGTTGTCTTTCTGGACGCGGTTTGGGAAAATGACTCGTACTTTACCGCTGGTCCCGTAGTCCACCAGATTCAAATAGCAATCATCCTCGGAAAAGAAATAGAAAGTTACCGGATCACCTACCTGATAGGCCTTTTTTTCGGTCCAAAGTTTGACCTTGAATTTGCCTTGTTGCCTTTCTGCGATCGGTTCCAACTCACCTTCTTCCCTCTGCTCCCCGCGCTTTGGCACCAGGGTAAATCTGGTTTCGGTCTCCGCCCAACCCTTTTTGTCCTGTCTCCCCAGTTCCACGCTGATATCTTTGGCAACTTTGTCCGCGGACTTGATTTCAGCAAATCCTTCCTCGGCATCCGCCAGAACTTCTCTGGGGAGGAAGTGCACCGGTGTCAAAGTTGCTATTGCTTTAACGTAATTGGCGCCGGCCGGCCCCCTGAGTTTGAGTGAATATTGAGCGTCGGATCCCGGGATTCGATATACTTTTCCCTTCCGAATCTTATTATTCGGGCTCCATCGATTCGGGAAAATCACGTGGGCTTTTCCGCTTGTACCCACATCAATGATTGTGATGTAGGCATCCTTGTTGCTGGTGACCTCAAAAGACACCGGTTCCCCGACATAGAACTTGCCCGTTTTACTGATAGGTTTGAGCCTGATCTTGAAATCAGGATTGTCCTGGCGAATTTTGGATATTTCGCTCACGACGATGTCTTTCTGCTCGGTTTCTGATTGCGCGAAAACTCCACCGCCGATGAGCATCAGGGAGAATAGCGCGATTCCCATTACCGCAACGACCTTCATTAATTGTTTCATCTTCTTAGCTCCTTTCGGTTATTAAAACCTAATGTCTTGTACTAAGCCGTGTTTTGAGACTTTTGCTGTGGGACTTGAACCCGCCAGAGTGTCTTCGAACCACTATCAGTAGCGACCTGAATGTCTTTATTGAAACTGAACTGTTTCTCCGCTGCACGATTCTTCGTGATCATGGCGGACAAACAGGCCAAGGCCATGCCGGTAATGAGACATCTGTGCCGAATGCGAATCATCCCCTACCTCCCGGGCTTTTGTCCTTTATGATGGAACCACACGGACTCTACTGCATCAAGGCCGGCCGATTCGATGGCATGAGAAAGTTCCTCGAAAGAACGTTCCTTTCTTGGCCCAGTGGCTGCGCTGTGACCACTAGCCGCCTTTACGTGGGTTTTAGTCTCCACTCCCATTTTCGTTAAAGTTACTTCCATGTTCTTTTTGATTTTGTCACTTTGCCCGCTCCCGACTCCGTCCTTACCTATGTCTTGGAGTGATTTATAGAGATCCTCCAACAAAGCGTTCCTGCTCCGGGACGCCACCACATAGATCTTCTCCTGTCCTTCAGTTTTGTCTAATCGGAGCCATCTCTCTTTTCCGGGTATCCAGTATACTTTGCCGCCTTCCAATGGATTATCGACATAATTTTTTGCATCGACAAAATCGGTTCCGGGAAATAATTTGAAAATATTTCCTGCCGTGTCGATCTGATACACATAGACGTAACTTGTGATCTGCGGCCGAACCCCGATTTGAAAATTCTGCCCTGAATAGAGGACAGAACCATTTTCAATCGTGATATCTCCGCAAAGAGGGTCCTTGCATTCAGCGCTTTCGCTTTCGGGGTCTATACAATTAGGGTTCGCGCACCTTGAATCCTGAGCCACAAACCAAACATCCAGCTTGATCTTGTCATCAAATCTTCCGAGGACTGATATCGGAAAACGTCCTGACCCCGATATTTGCCTGAGAGGATGTTGAGCGCCTTTTGTTTCGTTTTTGGTTCGGTCATAGACGAAATCATACGCTTCGTCGACAGTAACAACGCCGTCTCTATCTAGGTCCGCCTCGCCTTTGAGTCCCTGGAGAAGGTAGTGGGTGAAAACGCCATTCCGGAGCTCAGGTTTCTCCTGGGACAGTTCTTCGGGTTTACTCGATGCCAAAAACACCCGACCAGAGGCTTCAGTGAACATGTTCATGAATTTTTCCAGCGGGGTTGCCAAGGACCTGGTCTTAACGGTCGCCGGCATTCCGGCATGGCAAGCGTCGGTAATGAGAAGCACGCGCTGGGAATCAAGCCTATCTAAGAATTTCAGCCCTGTCATGTTCAAGGCGGTAGCTTCAAGATATTCGGGGTCTGCGTCGCTCGTCACAAAATAGAACTTGTCAGGATGCGCAGGATCCGATGTTCCATGTCCGCTGAAAAATAGGATTATGGTATCGTCCTTGCCGGCTTTAAGGAGGTCGTGAAACAGATACTTTTCGATTTCTCTCTTATTGGCCTCTCCGTCGGTCATCAATTTTACATGGGTATTTTTGAACACCTTGGTTTGAGTTTGAATAAAGTCGGCGAAGTCTTTTGCGTCTTTGGCGGCGAAATCCAAGCAAAGCTTGGGATTCGAGTGTTTGGAGACTCCTACCACTAACGCATAAAGATCACCTTTTCCAAGGACTGTTTCATTCCGGTCCTGATCCGTGGTCCTCGTCCTTACGACGGCCCTGGGTGTCATGGATTCTTCCGCTGCTGCTAGATCCCCTATTCCCGCGACCTCGAAAATTGTGCACAATGGTACCACCATTACAGTTGTTGCAATGAGCAGTCTAACCAAGCTCAAAAATGGGTGCGTCCATACTGTTAGTATTTCCGGCGGCCGCTTTGCCGTTAATAGGCTATACGACAGGACATTCATAGAGATCTTTTTCAGCAGCCTTCTCGAATTTTCCGTTCCCACAGCTCTTTACTCCATCTTGCTTGGTGCAATGAATATGGCGCGCCGGGTGACGCTGCATATTCCGTTGCAGATATTAGTCGTGAATTGTGTGCAAGGGTGACAGTATTATGAAAAATATTATATCAAAGCGCCGGACAAGGAATAAACACTAATCACTTCGCCTACCAATGTGAACGGGCCCCCAAAACAACTGTGATCGTACCCCGCCGTGCGAATCTCGTCTCTGGCCAATCTCAGAGCCTCAAGCTTGTCTTTGCCATCCCCCATATATCTGAAAAAGTTTTTTACAAGCTGTACAGAAGATTTCTCAGCGATCATCCGGAGGCTCATTCTCATCCCCAGTTCCAACCCCCATCGAAACTTTTGTACCTGATAAAACCCTCTACGGAGCGGGCTTTTCTCGGAGCGCCTGGGTGTTACCATTAATTTCAGTTTCTGTTCCCTGGATTGGGTCACACCCTGGGAGCACATCAGAGCGGAATCATAATGGCGAGGGCAGCAATGAGAAGGAGTTGTTTTTATATATGCGCTGCAATTTGCCGCGCCTCGTTCCTCGAACGAACAACGAGATAACAGAGTTTCCGCTGTCCTATAGATGCTGTTCGGATTCAAACAATAATTCCGTACCCATGAGTGTTATTTTGGGGGGCACCTGGGAGACTGTCAGCCCGGTCCGTGAAATGCTCCCCCGGTAGATTTCTCGACCTCGTTCGAAGAGAGTGCCATTCAGGACAGTGTCGCTGTTGGATTTGAGGATTTCAAATGTGAGTAGATAATCTGCATCGGTTTTTTCGAAAACATCGTGTGAAACAGATATTAGGCTTTCCGAAATCAGTCGGCCGCCCAAGGCCGTGCTGACATCGTTTGGAGAAAGAAAATCGTAAGTTGCGCCCAATCTTTTGGCAATATCCAATCTAGCGTAGATTTGATCGGCGTTTTCTGGCGTAGCTTGCTCTGGACCGCGGAACAGCAGGATCAAGGCTATCTTCTTTCTTGCAAGCGGGCTGGTCTTCGGCGCGAGGTCTCCTTTCGCCTGTACTGAAGGTTTTTCCCAGACTACGTTACTAAGGGCAGGCACAAGCTGCATTTCGTGCGGTGCTTTCGGCATTATTACTATCATTAAAAGCGCAGCAACAGCAGCGCCCAATGCTAAGGACGGAATGTAAAACAAATCATTTAGCCTATCAAAAACTGTTCGAACAGCCCGTTGCCGCGGCTTATTGTCAGGATATGCTTGCAAAGCCGCTTCACAGAAGCGTTGCTTTTCCCGCTTGCTCGCGGACCTATGGCTCGCCTGAATCTCTTCTTGTAATAACTCTCGAATCAATGCCACGTGCTCTCTGCACTTGTTGCACAACTGGATATGATATTCCAGCGCGTCCTCCGTCATTTCGCCTGTCGCGAATGCCGAGAGCTTCTCAATGGATGGACACGGCGACAGACTCTCGGCTACCAAGTCTTTGTTTTGGATCAGGAATGTTTCCATGCGTTTGAGCGCGGTCATCTCTTCCTGGCAAGAGGGGCATTCCTTCAGATGTGCTTCGAGTTCCGCCACCTCGTCCGGGGCAAAGTCAGATGACGAGAGAGTTATTATGAGCCGTTCTGCAATATCCGGTCTGGCACATGGCTCCATTTTAGATTTCCCCTTCGATCATCTTGAAAAGGCGCATCATGCATCTTTTCATTTGGACCACGAGCGTGTTCTTCTTCAAGCCGGTCTTTTCAGCTATTTCAACAAATGACAGCTCTATAAGATATCTCAGCGTTATAAGTTCTTTGCAGTGTTCCTCCAATTTGGCCAATGCTTTGTGAATAAAGGAGATCCGCTCTTTGGCCAACAGCATTGCTTCCTGATTCATATCGGGGTCTGATGCCACGGAAACGCTCTCTCCCGAATGGTCATCTCCTATGGTATCAAGCGGTACCTGCAAACGATTCGTTCGGCGTTTCAGAGTTGTTTTATTACGAAGCCGATCTATGCACGCATTCACCGAAATTTTATGTACAAATGTCTTTAGAGAACAGGCCATTTCGAATTGATCCAAAGCTTTGATCAGTTCGGTCATTACGTCTTGTATGACATCCTCCTGTTCATCCGGCCTGAAGCGCCACTTGGGCCATGCGACAACAAAGGAGATGACTGGGTAGTAATTTTCACAGAACTCGTCCCAAGCCTCACGATTGCCTAATCGGCAGCGTTGCACCAGTCTGGTTTCGTTCATATTCAGTTTATCGGATATAGAAATCTGATCCATAATTTGTTACACCTGCAGAAAATGCTGCAGTTGCGCCTGCAATCGGCAACCGGTCTTTCCTAACGAATTATCGAATTGATGCTCGTGACTTGTCATGTATAATCCAAGTTTTGAAAAAAAACAGCAGCTAGAAAAATCATTAATACATCTGTCTTGATTACGTTCTCTCTAGTGAAGTCCCTCCTTCGCCAATTCCAGGCCGTAAGAAATGTAACAGCAAGCGATTGTCTTCGTGAGCATAATTTTGCTCGCCGATGATTGCGCCGGGCGCTTTAGCTGCGTATGATAGATAGTCGCAAAAAAGAGCAGAAGGTGACATTTTTTTTATATTTTGCTTTAATTCAACAAGAATACCGCTCCTGATGAAAAATGGGTAACAATTAAAACGGCAGAGTTTTCTTAATATATTTCGGATCGGATATGGCAAGGAATCAATTAGATTATCGAAGGGCGGATTCCATTGCGAGACCAGTCCAAAAAATCTACCCTTTTGTTGTTGTATCGGGAAGGCGTATAATTATTGTACTTTTTGATTTCAGGTGAGGATAAATGAGGCAAGACGCTAAAATTCAGGTGTACACCGGGGAAGGCAAGGGAAAAACCACAGCCGCTCTAGGCGCCGCGTGGCGGGCGGTTGGTAAGGGGCTGAAAGTTTTCATGATTCAATTCCTTAAGTCCCCAGCGAGCTCCGGCGAGCATTTTACCGCGGAGGCATTTGGAGGGATGCTGACAATAAAACCCAAGGGAAAAAAAGGCTTTATTCGGCGTAAGGGCGGCGATTCTCTGGATACCAGAATGGCGGTGCAAGCCATGGAAACGGTTCGTACGGCGACGGTTTCAGGAGAGTACGGTATGGTGATACTTGACGAAATCAATGTCGCTATTCACCTGGGCCTTATTGATCCTGAGGCTGTGTTGGAATTGATAAATAGCAAACCCGAACAGGTGCAATTAGTGCTTACTGGACGTTATGCTCATCCAGAGATCATAAAGCGGGCTGACTGTGTACTTGAAATGAAAAAAATTAAACATCATTTTGATTTGGGAGTGGGAGCCAGAGAAGGAATTGAGTTCTGATCCGCGCCGGCAAACACGTCCCCGACCCTTCATTATAAATAAAGCAGCCCGGTATTAATCAACAATAATGAAGATTAATTATTGAGTTCCGATGGCTGGCCCTATCAACCTTTCAGGTTGAACGGCAAAGAACAAGGAACTGAGGCAAAATTCATGTGTCAGAGCCTATAAACTGCATATGGTAACCAGGTAGAAATTACGCGGATTCAATAAATTGCTTCTGGGTTACGAGATGTGGAGAAATTACTGATTGGAAATACAATATGAAGATCTTTATTGGTACAAGCGGCTATGGGTACAAGGAATGGAAAGGAAAATTCTATCCTGAAAAACTCTCAGCCAAGAAAATGCTCGGTTTCTATTCTGAACGATTTGGCACGGTAGAGATCAATAATACTTTCTATCGCATGCCGACAGAGAGTGTCCTCAAGTCATGGGCGGGTCAAGTGCCTGAGGATTTTGTTTTCGCAATCAAGGCGCCCCAAGTGATTACACATCGGAAACGGTTAAAAAATGTAGATTCGGAAACTGAGTTCCTTTTCAGGTCGCTTTCGGCGCTGGACAGAAAACTGGGGCCGGTTCTTTTTCAGTTTTCCAAAACCTTTCATTCCAACCCTGACTTATTAAAAGATTTCCTCAGTTTAATACCAGGCAATATTTCTTGCGCATTCGAATTCCGCAGTCCGTCGTGGCTCAATACTGAAACCATCAGCCTCCTTCATGAAACGAGACACAGCCTTTGTCTGGAAGATACTGACGAGAATCCAGCAAATGAGATCATCAGCACTGCGTCCTGGGGCTACTTGCGCCTGCGCCGTTCCGACTATACGGATGCGGATTTGTCACAATGGATGGAAAGAATACTTGAACAGCAATGGAGGAAGGCTTTCGTTTTTTTTAAACACGAAGAAGAGGCCAAAGGCCCCGCAACGGCTATGCGTTTTTATGAGCTTACCGATTTGAAACGTGCTGTAGCATAGCGCTTTAGCCTGCCTGAACAGAGACTTCTCCTCAGCTCTCCTTTTGTTAATAATGCTGTTGACTCTGGATTTCGCAAGCGTTATGATGGCACTAAAATAGCTTTGAGCCTTCATAACGAGTGAATCCGATAACCATAACCGTGTCAAGAATGGTTCAAGCGACCCGGGAATGTTTTTGAAAAATTGTTCCCTTGAGTTCTTCTGATTTGTGCCGCACTCGTTTGATCCCAATTTTTTCACGGTGTTACATTAAAGAATTCATTACAAAAAAATCATCCTATTTTACCATATTTGAGTGGAGTCCAAATGCAGTTGCCTGCTTTCGATTACTATGCGCCCGCCAGCCTTGCCGAGGCACTCAGGATCAAGAATGAACTGGGAGCATCTGCGCTCGTCCTCGCCGGCGGAACAGATTTAGTTCCGAACCTACAACACCGCCTAACTGCGCCCGTAGCACTCATCAGCCTCAAGAACGTTAAAGAAATAACCGGAATAGAAGCCAAGCCTGATTCCGTAGTGATCAAAGCAGGGACAACGCTGGCTCAGACGGCCGAGGATGAAATCATCAGGCAAAATTTTCCGGTCCTCGTAAAGGCCATTGAATCAATAGGCGCTGTTGGAATTCAGCATTTCAGGGGCACCCTCGGAGGCAATCTCTGCCTTGCGCCCAGGTGCATTCTTTACAATCAGAGCCTTTTTTGGCGGAGCGGAAAAGACAAGTGTCATCGCACCGGAGGAAAGGATTGCTTGGCTCTGGAAAACTCCCAATCTTGCAATGCGGTTTGTTCCGCCGATACGGTTCCCGTGCTTATAGCGTTATCGGCACAGCTTACGATCGCCGGCAGCGGTGGTAAGAGATCCATTCCGCTTGGCGAGTTCTTCACGGGAAAGGGAGAGAGTCCGTTCAACCTGATGCCTGAAGAGGTTGTCACTGAAATTCGAGTGCCGATCCCTTGGGGTCCTACTTTATGGTCATATCAGAGGCTCAGCTTCAGATCCGCAGTAGATTTCCCGTACATAAATTCCGCTGCAACTTGTATTATCGAGAAGGGTAAGATTGAAAGCTTTCGTGCAGTGCTTTCAGCTGCCGGCCCTGCTCCGATTACTTTAAAGGAAATTGAGAAGGCTGTTAAAGGGCAACGGCCGGAATTTGAAATGGCCACAGAAGCCGGCAAAATAGCCTTGAAAGCAGCCGAAGGCGCTATAGTCGACAATGCCACAGTCTCAAAAGATTACCGCATCAAAATGGCCGAAGTCGTGGTACGACGTGCCGTGACAGAGGCGCTTGGATTATAGGAAATGAAAAAGCAGGTATTAAGTTTAACGGTTAATGGAGACCCGGTTGATGTGATGGTGGCTCCGAATGCTACATTGCTCGAGGTATTACGGGACCAACTGGGATTATACGGGGTTAAGGAAGGCTGTTCCGAAGGCGTTTGCGGAGCATGCACTGTGCTCATGGAAGGTCGACCGATTAGATCTTGCATCACTCTTGCGTTGGACAGCGGAAGGAGCTTCCATTATAACCATAGAAGGAGTGGCTGAAGACGGCAAACTCCATCCGGTTCAGGAGGCCTTTGTCGAAAACGGGGCAGTTCAATGCGGGTTTTGCACACCTGGAATGATCCTTTCCTCGAAAGCTCTTTTGGATCGCAACAGTCAACCGACAGAGGACGAGATCAAAAATGCTCTTGCGGGTAATTTCTGGAGATGCACGGGATACGCAAAGATATTGAAGGCCGTACAGGTCGCATCAGGCCAAATAAAAACAGCCGAAACCGATTAGATTAAGTCATTGCGAGGTGAGCGCTTTGGTTGAAAAGGAATATAGCTATATCGGGAGAAGTCTTCCACCGGTGGATGCCCGTTCCAAAGTGACAGGTCAGGCCG
>CAWJJL010000047.1:0-16125 GCA_963843165.1 uncultured delta proteobacterium
AGAAGCATCTCCGGATCGTTTCGGATTACACGATACAATCTATTTCATCAAATGTTTAAGTGCCAGTTTTACCATTTGGGATAGCGTCAGGCCCGGCTCCGATTCCTTGAGCACTTTCCTGGCCGCGGCCATTGCGGTACGTTCCGGATATCCCAAATTGACGAGAGATGACGCAAGATCGTCTTCCAGAGTAGCCGCCCTCCCCTTTCCAAGAAGCCCGAACTCCGGGCTGAGTCTTCGGATTTTGTCTTTGAGTTCCAGAACTATGCGTTCCGCAGATTTCAGACCGATGCCCGGAATAGACGTTAACTTGTGCAAGTCTGCCTCCAGCACCGCCTGTTTGAAACCATCAGGTGAAATGCCGGAAAGTATTAGCATGGAAGTCCTCGGGCCTATGCCGGCTACGCTAAGCAACATTTCAAAAAGGGCTTTTTCCTCTTCGGTCTTGAATCCATAAAGTTCGAGCGCATTTTCCCGCATAGCTGTGTGTATATGCAGGAACACCTCACCTGTCTGGGACAGCGACTCTGCAGTGGTAATTGAAACGGCTACATCTAAAGCCGACCCCCGGGTTTCTAAATCACGCGATCGAGGCTTCTAGAGATTACCTGTCCGCGAAGGAAGCAATCATGAGGCATACCTATCGAACGGACAAATGTGCGAATGATACAAAGCCATAGCAAGAGCGTCCGCTTCATCCAGGGATTTTAAATCCGGTACTTGTAGCAGCTTACTCACCATGAACAGCACCTGTCCTTTTTCCGCATTGCCGTAACCGGTCAGGCCTTTTTTTATCTGAAGCGGAGCATATTCGAAAATTTCCATTCCATGCATTTCCCCAAGTAGCAGGACTATCCCCCGCGCCTGACTCAATTTCATCAGGCTTTGACTATTTACGCCATGAAAAAGTGATTCCACCACCATAACCGTGGGTGGTATTCCTGGATCACTTCTTCCATTTTCTGATAGATCTGCCACAGGCGTTTTGGTTGGCCGCCATTTGCTGATGTGCGTATTACTCCACTGGCAACGTGCGCCGAACAGGCCCGATTTTTTTTCACTATCCCGTATCCGGTCGCATTACTGCCTGGATCGACTCCAAGTATCAGCATCCGCTATCGTCCTCAATTGGAGAGCAGTAAAATGGCATATGGCTATTCTGCTCCGTCGGGTACAGGTTGGAGGTATGCTACAACGGAGAGACCACATGCAGTCTGGCTATTAGCCTGGGGCCATGAACCGGACAGCGATGTCTATACTATTGATTAAGGGATCTTTCCAGGATTTTCTGCAAACAAGTGAGAACGTCGTTCCCAACATGCAGAGAAGTGTAGGCAGGATTCAGCTCAAGCGGACATTTTTAGCATGTCCTCCTCGGAAATATCGAAATTAGCGAAAACTTTTTGCATATCCTCATTGTCATCCAAAGCATCCATCATCTTGAGCATTTGTTCGGCTTTCTTGCCTTCCAGCTTCACAGTGGTTTGAGGTATCATGGTCACTTCGGCCAACTCGATCTTCCAGCCCTTGTCTTCCACAGCTTTCCGAACAGTCTCGACATCAGCCGGATCGGCCGTCAGCTCGAATCCGTCGCCTTCTTTTTTCACATCAAAAGCCCCGCATTCCAGAGCCATCTCCATTACTTCGTCCTCATCCAGAGTATCGGCTGCTATGACCACTATACCCTGTTTCTTGAACATCCAGGAAACACACCCGGATTCCCCAAGATTGCCGTTGTATTTTTCAAAAATATGGCGCACTTCAGCCACTGTACGGTTTTTGTTATCGGTAAGCACTTCGACGAGCACGGCGACTCCTCCGGGACCGTACCCTTCATAAACGATCTCTTCGTAATTAACCCCCGCAATTTCGCCGGTTCCTCTTTTTACGGCTTTCTCTACATTATCCTTGGGCATATTCGCCGCTCGTGCTGCATTAACCGCGGTCCTCAATCGAGGATTGCCCTCCGGGTCGCCACCCCCCATACGCGCGGCTATGGTAATTTCTTTAATGATCTTGGAAAATAATTTCCCTCGCTTCGCGTCCACTGCACCTTTCTTATGTTTTATGGTGCTCCATTTATTGTGACCTGACATGCCGGTAGCCCTCCGGTTTTTTTCCAATGAATATCTGAAATTGTGATTGGACTAAAATCGTTGCCTAATACAAAAGCTTATTTTACAGTCGCACTGCCCGACTTTGCAATCTAATCAGTCACTACCACGTACGCCAAGAAGTTTCAACCGCAATACACAAAGATTAGTTCCGCAGAGTAAGTGCTTTAGCCATTGTGGATCAGACCCGAGCTGCGGGATTCCAAAATCTCCTGTTGCCCCCTATTATTGCGAGGAATGAAGTGACAAAGCAGTCATCGAACAGGGAGATCGGCTCTGAGCGTTCACAATTGTAAATGACATATATATGGGTAAGCTGCAACCGACCCTCATAAGGCTGGTTACGCCGAAGACGACTCTGTGATAAAGTGGCTGCCCGATATGAGAGTGGCAATCTGACAATCGACCGAAGACCACGAAAATTGCCGGCAAGGACCAATATATGGACAAAGAACGTGTAATCACAGGCCGTCGCGTTACCGAAGATGATGAGGTAGAAAGGGCTTTGCGGCCAAAGCGTCTCGTGGATTATGTCGGCCAAGAACGAATAAAGGAGAATCTTTACGTTTTTATCGAGGCGGCCCGGGGTAGAGGTGAGGCAATGGATCATATCCTATTTCACGGGCCTCCAGGGCTGGGCAAAACCACCCTGGCGCATATTATAGCTAACGAGATGGATGTTCAAATCCGAACTACTTCCGGACCGGTAATTGAGAGAGCCGGAGATCTGGCTGCCATTCTTACAAATCTGGAAAAGTTTGACGTCTTGTTTATAGATGAAATCCATAGACTCAGCCCAATTGTAGAAGAAATACTTTATCCAGCTATGGAGGATTTCAAGCTCGACCTGCTCGTCGGCCAAGGACCGAGCGCCAGGACTATTAAACTTGAATTGATGCCGTTTACCTTAATTGGCGCCACAACACGTAGTGGACTGCTCACCAATCCTTTGCGGGACCGTTTCGGAATCATCTTCCATCTGGATTTTTATTCTGTCGATGAACTGAAGATTATTGTAAAAAGATCGGCTTCACTTCTTAAAGTCGAGATAGATGAAGCGGGCGCCACGGAGATCGCCAGCCGCGCACGGGCCACACCTCGTGTGGCCAACAGACTGACCCGAAGGGTCAGGGATTTCGCTCAGGTGAGAGGCCAGGGCCGAATCGATAAAAAAACCGCCATGGGAGCGCTTGAAATGCTCGATGTGGACGATCTGGGTTTAGACAATATGGACCGGAAGTTCCTGGAAACCCTGATATATAAATTCGGGGGCGGACCTGTGGGGATTGAAACCCTCTCGGCCGCCATTGGAGAAGAACGAGACACTCTGGAAGATGTTTATGAACCGTACCTTGTGAAAGAAGGATTTGTGGACAGGACCCCGCGTGGGCGTGTAGCCACTCAGAGGGCTTTTCACCATTTTAAGGCGAAAGTCCCCGCTGATCGGCAGTCGCAACTGTTCGATCAGGGATGATTACTGAAGAAGGATTTTCAGAGAGCGAGATCCAGGGTTAATAGCTCTCATACGATGCGGAGAAGCGTGGCGTAAGGGGAGACCGCTTGCCATACGCAAATCAGCCCATTAGGTCTAGGAGTGCTTTGAGGCATGGACTCTGGTATGAAGCCTCGAGCAAACGAACTTGTCGATTAGATTGTTAAAGTCTTTTGGGAGGGTCCGGGGAACCCTTTTTGCACAAAAAAGGATTCTCCGGCAATTCTTTATCATATGCCAGGACGTATCAAGATTCTTGATGAAGCAGTTATAAATCGGATCGCGGCCGGTGAAGTGGTAGAGCGTCCGGTTTCCGTCGTCAAAGAGTTAGTGGAGAATTCAATCGACGCCGGCTCGACATCAATCCAAGTGGAAATAGAAGTCGGAGGCAAGAAGCTCATCAGGGTCAAAGACAACGGCGCAGGGATGAATCATGACGACGCGTTCCTTGCCCTGGAAAGACATGCCACATCGAAGCTTAGTTCGGAGAAAGACTTGCAGAACGTGGCAACTATGGGGTTCCGAGGCGAAGCTCTGGCAAGCATTGCTTCGGTCTCCAGGCTCAGGCTGAGGACTAATGACGAATCCGATGTCGCAGGCACGGAAATAATAATCGAAGGAGGGGTGCTGCGAAAATCCGTACAGGCAGGAATGCCACGAGGCACTGTGATTGAAGTCGCAAATCTGTTTTACAATGTCCCGGTCCGCCGAAAGTTTCTGAAGACCGTTGGTGTTGAAGCCTCTTACATCCAAGAATTGGTCACGAAAATTGCTTTGGCCTCAATATCCGTCGGATTCATCTATTCCGAAGACGGCAGAGTGAAATTGGATACTCCGCCGGTCAAATCTACATTCGAGCGAATCCACACACTCTATTCCAAGGACGTGCGTGAGAACCTGGTCGAGGTGGACTACTCCGTGGAAGGGGCTCGCCTTAGAGGTTACGTGGCCAAGCCCCCGTACGCTGCGATCCAGTATGCGTTCAGTCCTAACTTTTGTAAATGGACGGCCTGTAAGGGACAGGCTGGTTAACGCCGCGGTTAATCGTGCTTTTTCCAGCCTCGTTGAGCGCGGGCGTTTTCCTCTTGCCATTCTGTTTATAGAATTGCCGCCGGAGGAATTGGACGTGAATGTGCACCCTCAAAAGGCAGAGGTCCGTTTCCTCAAGCCCAGACAGATTTCGGACCTTATTCTTGACGGCGTGTACAAAGCAATTATGGGCGCTCCGTTCAATCCGCCACCAGGAGGATGGGAGCCGATCTTTCCACGATCGCCGGCCTCGCCTGTATCTCGCCACGTTCAGGAGGAAGAAAGGAAACCGCAAACTGGTTCACAGTTTTCGATTCGTCCAGCTCCCATTGCCCAACCTCCCGAGCCTGCCCATCCAGTACCCCCAGCTGCTTTGACCGATTCGCCCGGCAGGCTCTCGACTCTCGGGATTTTAGGGTCGCTTCCGGGTTCGTTCTTGGTGCTCCACAGCGATGATGAACTGATAGTAATGGATCAGCACGCGGCTCATGAACGTGTGCTCTTCGATGATCTTGTCAGGGCGGATCGTCAGGGAGAGAAGTTCGCGTCTCAGGACCTTCTGATGCCCATATTGCTGGAATATCCTCCCGTTGAAGCCCGTGCCCTGGCTGCGCATTTGGACATTTTGCAGAGCGCGGGGTTTCGCATCGAAGAGTTCGGCGAAAACGACTTCCTCGTCAAAGGCGTCCCCACCTGGGTGGGAAGCGCGGATGTGAACGAGTTGGTCAATGAATTGATCGATGTCATATTGGACACGGGTCTGCGAACCGTTCCTGCGAAGTTCCGAGAGGAAATGTTCAAGACAATGGCCTGTAAGGCCGCGGTAAAAGAGACCCAGCCCATGCGTACCGAGGAGATCCGAAATCTCCTGATGCAGCTGGATCAGGCCGGCTCACCGGAAGTCTGCCCGCATGGCCGCCCGTTGATGGTGAAATTTCCTCTGAGTGAGATCAGAAGACGAGTAGGAAGAAAATAGAGATCACAACTACTTGTTTTTCAGATAAAATGGTCCCGCCTCTCTCGATATCGAAAGATCTAGTTGGGTCGAACGCCGCTGATGGTCGCTGCTGAAAGAGGCCACGGAGGCATCGTGAAAATACTTCAGGAAAGCGGCGCAGACATCATGCACGGATTATTCTTTCCGGACAGCTCTGAACTTGGCTGAGACACATGGTCGAGTGGTTATCGTCGATTACCTGACAACACTAGGAGCAAAGTGACTGAACTTATCCCCAATATCCCTTAACTGTCAGAAAAACCCCGACCGCACAGGATATTGTCATAGAAATTATCAAAGCGGGACCGGCCGTTATCGGTTGCCACAGATTAAGCATTAACCCTGGAAAAAGCATCAGGATCAATCCCTTAATTAGGCTAATCCAACCTACAATTGTTATAAGGACCGGCCAACGAGCTTCCCATCTGTTGTGAAACTGCAAAACAACAAGTCCTAAACCAAAGGCCATAAATCCACCCAAATAGCACAGAGACAGACTTTTGCTGAATTCCTCGTAAAGGCGTTGGTACTCAGCGAACTTGAGAACGATCCCGATCGCCGGGACAATCATCATCGGGTCGATAATCCTGGCCAAAATTTTCGAGGTTTCCATTTGCGGTTCTCCTTGTACATTCCTTTAATGAATATATCCATTTGGAGAATTTCCAATCAAGCCGGGATGATCCGACATACCCACCGGCGGCCATATTTTCTCTCGATTGGGAGGCCCTATGTGTCAGCCCGAGGTTGGCTGGGATGCCTGGGTGGTAGCTAACAGTCCGTTCTAATTACATATAGAATTCGAGCAGCACGAATCCTGAGCAATTACCGGCTGGATAAGAGTCCGATGGTCCTTGCCTGTCATGACATCTCGTGTGAATAGATTTCGCGTCGGAGTTTGTAAAGATTATGTTGCAAGAGTTCTTTGTTTCTCGTAACGCCCGGAATCGTGAGCAACAAAGGAATCAAAAGAGCGTTACTCTTACAGGGCGGGAAAGGTTGACGTATGATCCATTGGGGCTTCGATCCCTGCAGGTAACGCCCACGTACATTTTTAGAGCGTCGCTCAGAGCTTTGGCCTTGTCGGCGGTCATCCGAACGCATCCGTGAGACTGCGCCGACCCGACGCTCGAAGGAGCGTCCGTTCCATGTAGGCGATATCCACCGCTATCGACAACCTTTGCCTTGACGGCGACCTGATCCAATTCAGACAGCGACTCTTCTTCTTTTGTGGATCTATCGGCCGGTATTTTCCTATACAATGGGATCATATGGCCGCCGTAAGTCAAAGTACTGGGAGACATTCCATAAGCCCAGTCACTGGGCGGAGGTATCCATAATGGTTTGTCATCATAGATTCGGAGAGCATAATATGAGCCGCGCGGCGTCGGGAATTCTGAAGAGCCCAGTCCCACTTTGCACGAATAGAGCAGTTTTCTTTCCTCTCCGCGTATCCCGTATAAATTCAGAGTGTAATTTGCGCGATCCACCAGAATATCAAAGCTCGAAAAAATGCTGGATGGATCTGCAACCAGACTTCCCGCTGATTCGGCAGCATCTCCCGTATCCAAGATAGTGTCACCGCCTCGAGTAGCAGCCGGAATCCTGGTATCAACGGAGGCAAGCCTCGGCCAATGAGCCTCGAAGAGAACTCGACCCGATACGTCCCGGAAGAATTGCATTGTCTCTCGGAACCAATAAGGCAGCAGTATCGCTTCGGGTATTTCGCAAATAGTCTTCAGTTGTATGTTTTTGCAGGCCGGCCACAAAGGGATCGTCTTTCGGGCCGGTTAAAGTTACAGACAAAACCTTGTCTATGACACCATCTTCTTTGATGTACGGTTCGGGAATCTCCATCGGGTGGACGAGACTGAGCAGAAGCTCCTTGACAGCGGGTTCTTTGGCAGATACGTTGCCGGCCACCATCGCCACTGCTGCGACAGCAAACACCAATACCGCCAGCCACCTCTCCGTGAAACCATCCCAAAAATTTTTCAATGCAGACCCTCTAACTACAACAAAATTCAATTTAACCGCGGTGACAGCCCTTATATCAAGCGGCCACAAAATTCACAGTGATATATCTAATCTCTCAGAATCGTTTTGGAGTCAAGTCAAAAAATCAAAGAAGGCGAAATTTCGCTCTGGAAGAGGCGATTTAATGATACTATACTTGATGTACAGCGTTTTGACGTAATCCCTGATGTTGGATGTCTCACGAGAAAATCCTATACCGCATAGACCGCAGTGAATGTGTATTATGCTCCGGGAGTCGGCGTTGCCGTTGGGCACGCGAGGCGTCGGCATGCTCCTGAAAGCCGTGCGGTTGATCAACATTGCGCCTGCTTGACTTTGAATTTCATGTGCATGGAGCATCTTGTGAAAATTTCTTGCCGGAAACCTCTCTCTGCTCTATCCCCTCCCTGGGGTTCTTGTCGTTCAAATGTATTCTGATTAAGGGCCAGCTTGCGCCCTGCTTGCACAATGAACTTCTTTGCGATAAAGTTTTGTAATAGGGTCGGTCGCGTCGTGGCTCCTAATTCCCCGGCTGTAGAATACTTAATCAAAAAAGAATCATTTTCTTAGGTTGATCAGGAGAAGATGATGGATCATAAATTCGTGCGAACCACATGTCCCTACTGCGGATGCGGATGTGAACTGTTACTGGAAGTGCTCGACGGAGAGCTCCTGGGGACTCTCCCTTCTAAGACCAATCCCATGAATCAGGGGAAACTCTGTATTAAAGGCTGGAATTGCCATGAATTCATCCACAGCCCAAACAGACTCACCACTCCGCTGATCCGCAAGGAGGGACGACTCCAGGAGTGCTCCTGGGACGAAGCTCTGAACTACACGGCTTCCCGACTGAAAGAAATTAAAGAAGCGCATGGCGGAAACAGCCTGGCATTTTTGACTTCAGCCAAATGCACGAACGAGGAAAACTACCTGTTTCAAAAATTTGCTCGAGTGGGGTTTGGAACCAACAACATTGATCACTGCGCCCGTCTTTGACACTCCGCAACGGTGGCAGGTCTTGCCGCCGCTTTCGGAAGTGGAGCGATGACGAACTCAATACCGGAAATAGAAGATTCCGACTGCGTTTTCATCATCGGATCAAATACCACTGTGGCTCATCCCTTGATTGCGTACCGTGTCTATCGGGCCAAGGCAAAAGGCGCAAAAGTAATTGTCGCTGATCCGCGCAAGATCCATATCGGTTCCGTAGCAGACATCGAAGTCCATCAGAAACTGGGCTCGGACGTGGCTCTACTCAATGGAATCATGAACGTGATTGTTTCGAAAGGCTTGCATGATAAGAAATTTAT
Source organism: uncultured delta proteobacterium (assembly GCA_963843165.1). Taxonomy (GTDB): domain Bacteria; phylum Desulfobacterota; class Desulfomonilia; order Desulfomonilales; family Desulfomonilaceae; genus DATJPW01. The sequence continues at coordinate 8,959 of CAWJJL010000047.1, forward strand.
TGAAGAGCGCACCGAAGGCTTCGACAAGCTCGAAGCTTTGCTAAAAGATTATCCTCCGGAGAAGGTGTCCGATATCTGCGACGTCGCGGTGGAGGACATCATCAAAATCGCGGAAACCTATTCAACAGCGAAGAATGCGTCGATCCTCTACACCATGGGGATCACGCAACATACGCACGGTGTGGACAACGTTAAGTCTCTGGCGAACCTGGCCATGATGACAGGCAATCTGGGGCGCCGAGCGACCGGCGTCAATCCGCTCAGAGGCCAGAATAACGTGCAGGGAGCGTGCGATATGGGCGGTCTGCCCAATGTTTACCCCGCATATCAGGTCGTGACGGATGCCGGCGTCAAGGAAAAATTCGAAAACGCGTGGCAGGCCAAAAATCTCTCCGATAAGGTCGGTTACACGATCATGGAGATGATGCACGGTCTGGAAGACGGGTCCGTCAAAGGCATGGTGATTTTGGGCGAAAACCCGGTCGGGAGCGACCCCGATGTCGCTCATGTCAAGCATGCTTTGGAATCCGCAGAATTTCTGGCGGTAATAGATATATTCCTGACCGACACGGCGAAGCTGGCCCATGTCGTACTGCCGGCCGCTGCCTTCGCCGAAAAGGATGGCACTTTCAGCAATACCGAGCGCAACGTTCTCAGGGTTCGCAAGGCGGTAGATCCGCCAGGGCAGGCGCGGCCCGATTGGCAGATCATATGCGATCTATCCACGCGATTCGGGCTTCCCATGAGCTATGAATCGCCCGGCCAGATATTCGATGAGATTGCCACAGTTACCCCAAGTTATGCCGGCCTGGATTATGACCGACTGGATAAAGGGCCTATCGCTTGGCCCTGCCCTTCCAAAGACCATCCGGGTACACCGGTGCTTCATGCGGAACGCTTCACCCGAGGCAAAGGGCTGTTCCATGCCATTGAATTCCGACCGCCCGCGGAGCTAATTGACGATGAATTCCCGCTTCAACTGACTACCGGCCGATATTTCCCTCATTATCATACCGGAACAATGACGCGGAACTCATCTTCCTTGGAACACGAGATGCCTGAAGGGCACGTGGAAATGAATCCCACTGACGCATCCAGCCTGGGAATCAAGGATTATGATGAGGCGAAAATTATCTCGCGTCGGGGTGAAGTTGTTACCAAAGTTCAACTCACCGACTGGATTAATCCCGGAACCATTTTCATGAGCTTCCATTTTATGGAGGCCAATGCCAATGTGCTGACAAATCCCGCGCTGGACCCTATCTGCAAGATCCCGGAATATAAGGTCTGCGCCGTGCGCGTTGAAAAAATCAGTGATGGCGGGCTAAAAGCGGCAGCCGCTGAGTGAGATAAGAATTATATGAATTAAGGCATCCCGAGAAACCCTTTTGTAAAGAAGCGTTCTGCGGACCAGCCCTAAAAAACTCTAAATTCGCTATCCATTATGGCAGGCGTATTTTTTCATGTCCGGATCGGATGGTTAGTATGGCATGCGCCCTACTGATCTCGGTAATTCTAACTTACCTTACAATGAGACAAAAGGCTTGGATAACCAAAGAGTTGGCCGAGAAGATTACGTTTTCCCGGCAGTGTTCGCGGAAGGCATTTTCGTGCCCATCGCGCTGGACCCGACAAGAACATACTTTTTTCGCTTCACTATCCGTGAACAAAGCGGCCGTTCACCAACGAGTCATCGATGATTCATGCTAATCCTCGATAAGCTCTGCGCCCCCGTGATCGAAATAATTGAACCTGCCTGCGCGTACATAAGTTACAACATCTACATTGCTCTGTTTCGCCATGCCAACGGCCATTGAGCTGGCGCTGGACCGGGAAATGACTATAGGAAACCGGCTTCTGGCCGCCTTGACGAGCATTTCCGATGTTATACGACCAGTGGAGAGCAGCAGCTTGTCCCGCGTATCCGTCTGACTGAGAAAACAATGACCGACAATTTTGTCCACCGCATTGTGACGTCCCAAGTCTTCCAGGATTGCAATGGTTCGCGAGGAATCCGCCAATGCAGCCGCGTGCACACCCCGTGTAATGCTGTAGGTGCCCTCAAACCTGTCCAGTTCCTGCATTCTTTTGATGATTGTCGAGCAATGAATTTTCAAGCGCTTGCGTTTATTTTCCGCCGGTAGGAGAGCCGCTTCCACTGAGAAAACCATACCGCCCGCGCATCCGGACGTGAGCATACCCTTGCCTTCAAATTTGGAGACTCGTTCAGACGGCACATCCAGTTCGATCCTCACGAGTCTCGCCGCATGGTCGACCGCGCATTCCAAAATTTCTTTCGGGTTTACGAGGATTCCCTCCGAAACCAGAAATCCCACGAAAAGTTCTTTCAAATTACTCGGCAGGGTCGAAATGGAGAGGATTTCACGATCATTAACAAAGAGGGTGTAAGGCACTTCTCGCGCGAGCGAGATATTCTTGTTCTCCAGAATCCCTTTTGAGTAACGTTGAGCCTGGATTTCGAAAGTTAATTGTTCACCGCCGGTATCACTCTTGTCCGCCAAAAGCTTCCTCCAAAGCTGATCATTGCAAACCGCAAGAAGCAAAATATTAGGAGTTGTTCACGGGGTGCTCAGAAATTTTTATCTCACTTCTTCCGCGGATCCCCCCATGCGCCCATTTTCAGGAAACGTCACGCCTTCTCTTCCCCGGTAATCCCCGGCCGCACGGGTAATCTCTTGAATAATTCATTGAACTGCTGATCTGTGTAATTGTCACAACGCCTCGTAAGTTTGCTATAGGTATCGAGTAGTTCGAGACCCTCTCTTGTAAGTCTGGAACCTTCGCTCGTCCTTTCCACGATTTTGAAACCGCACCGTTGCTCGGTGGCCTTGATTTTGCCCCAGACTGCTCGGAAAGGTTGTTTAAGCTTTTGGGCAGCCTTATTCATCGAGCCTAATTCCAGGATTGCTTCAAGAATGCGTAGCCTCCCAGTTCCGATGACTAATTTTCCATCATCGTTTTCGATCCAAACCTTAGACCGAACCCGAAGTGCCATCACCACCGTCCTTTCTGTAGAAGAAGAGTCGCTCAGGGACCATCCGATATATATTTTGTCTTTGTCCGTAGCCATTATAAGTTCAACCGGCTCTCGCTTGCAACTCACTGAATGCTTAGCCAACGAAGACGTTATTTTGGTGTAAAAGGCAGCGCCTATCTTGAACAGATCCTTCCCATTGTGCTATTCAGCGTCATCGGTCAGGTTTTCATGGAGGCAATATGGAACTCGAAAAAACAAAAATAGCGCTCCTCTTCGGAGGCCGTTCCGCTGAGCACGAGGTTTCCTTGCGATCCGCTCGATCAATTTTTGAGGCATTGGACCGGGACAAATATCAAGTAATTCCGATACTCATCACAATGGAAGGAAATTGGTATATTAGACCGGAAGAGTTATCCTCCTTCGATTCCAGGCCAGAACTCGACGAAAAAGACCGACTCATGGTCCCGGCCGATCCCGCGCGCCGCGGATTACTCCATCTGAATAGGTCAGGTGGGTACGATCTGATGCCGGTTGTGATAGTATTTCCTGTCCTGCACGGGACCTTCGGAGAAGATGGAACAGTGCAGGGTCTGCTGGAATTGGCGAACCTACCTTATGTCGGATGCGGTGTGCTGGCTTCTTCCGTAGGCATGGATAAAGTCTTAATGAAAGCTGCGTTCCGCGATATCGGCCTCACGGTAGGACCTTTCTTCTGGTTTCTTCGTTCCGAATGGAAAAGAAACCCGGCTAAGATTATGGAAAGGCTTCGCTCGAGCCGTTTTCCGGTTTTTGTCAAGCCTGCAAATTTAGGGTCATCGGTTGGCATCAGCCGAGTGACCGAACCCTCCGGTTTTAAGCCGGCCGTAGATATTGCAGCATCATACGACAGAAAGATCGTTGTGGAAGACGGTATTAACGGCAGGGAGCTGGAGGTCAGCGTTTTAGGCAATGATGAGCCGATAGCCAGTCTGCCTGGCGAGGTAATTTCTCATGCGGAATTTTACGATTACAAAGAAAAATATCTTCAGAATACGGCAGAGCTCAAAATTCCGGCTGAATTGCCGCAGGATATAATCGAAGCGGCCCGTGAGGTCGCGATTACAGCTTTTCGTGCCGTGGACGGTTCCGGACTGGCCCGAGTGGACCTTTTTCTAACAGAAGAAAACAAAATAATAGTTAATGAGATTAACACGATGCCCGGATTCACTTCGATCAGCATGTATCCCAAATTGTGGGAGGCCACCGGTTTGAGTTACCCCAAGCTTCTTGACCGACTTTTGGAATTGGCTCTTGAAAGGCATCAGGATAAGCAAAAAATACGGACAGCCAAGGATTGATTCGTGGTGCCAGTGTAGCTTTCCACATTTAGTTGTCATGTCAATTAAAGGCCCATTCACATGAAAGCAATGGTTCTTACAGCCGGGCTCGGCACTCGCCTGCGTCCACTTACCTTGGAACGTGCCAAACCGGCTATTCCTCTTTTGGAAAAGCCACTGGTTATGCACTTAATTACCAAATTAGTGGAGGAGGACGTTACCGGTTTCCGTCTGAATCTTCACCATCTTCCGAATACAATCGAGACAATTTTTCAGTCGCCTCTCTGGGGTGACCTCCCGGTATCGTTTTCCTATGAATCGAAAATCCTCGGGACAGCGGGCGGGCTTAAGGCCAATGAATCCTTTTTTGACAATGAGACTTTCCTTATGGCGAATGGCGATATTGTGATGGATTTTCCATTGAAGGAGGCACTGGCGTTTCATCGGCAAAATGAGGCGCTTGCCACATTGATCTTGTATCCGCAATCGCCGCCTTATAGGTATTATCCGATACGGATTGATGAAGCTTACTTGCTCAGGAATTTCAAAAACGCGTGTCCAAATGGTGATCTCAGGCCGGAAACCTACGTTTTCACAGGAGTCCATATACTCCAACCGGAGATTTTCAGCCTTATTCCGCCCGGTATTCCATGGGAAATCACCGATCAAGTTTATTCCACCGCCCTGAATGCAGGGGCAAAAATTCTAGGTTATCCCGTTGAAGGTTACTGGAGCGACCTCGGCAATCCTGCGCGGTACCTGGGCACACAGGAAGAGTTGCTGATAAGGACGGGATCAGCGCCGCAGGGGCATATTTCCCCTGGAGCCGAAGTATCACCGGAAAGCGCTGTCGGGCACTTTGCCTCAATAGGCGAAGGATGCATAGTGGAGTCCGGTGCCAGGATTGAGAACTCAATCTTGTGGGAAAATATTCGAGTGAAGAAGAATTGCTCTGTCAGGAATTGCCTTGTAGGCTCTGACGTCGTAATAGATCGTGACCGTTCTGACACTGTTATAACCCGCAACGGAGAAGCTCCTATTGTTTGAAGCAAAATCCGATTTTGAACAGAGTATTATGAAATTGCTGTCGAGAGGCGAGGCTCCGAACGCCATCGTACAATTAGCTGGAGACGCCTCGAACCGCTCGTTTTTCCGCGTGTTTTACTCGAACGGACTCTCGGCTGTGGCTATGGCCTACCATGATGCCGGGATCGGCGATGAAGAAGGTTTTCTGGAGATACAACGTTTTCTGAAAAATTTGGGGCTTCCTGTACCCGCGATCTATAATCATTTTCGGGAAGATCGTATCGTTTTGTTGGAAGATTTGGGGGATGATCTACTCGAAAAGGTCGTCGAACGCTCGGACGAAACCCAGTGTGACCGGGCTTTACCGGCAGGCCGTGGATCTGCTACTGGCCCTACGCAAGGCTACTATGAAGCTCAGCTCAGGTTGCCGGGCCTTCAACTTAGCTTTTGATCAAGAAAAATTGATGCAGGAAATGGAATTTTTTGTGGACCATTTCGTCCGAAGCCTTTGTCGGATCAAGTCCTCAGCGTCAGCTTCTGTCGCCTTGGATCGTTTTTTTCTTAAGATTTGCTCCATTTTGGCTGAAGAGCCGAAGATCTTCACTCACCGGGATTATCATTCCAGGAATCTGATTCTCCGCGGGGACCAGCTTGTTATGATTGATTTTCAGGACGCAAGAATGGGCCCTGCCCAATATGATTTGGCATCTCTGCTCAGAGATTCTTATGTCACTCTCCCTGAAGAGCTCGTGGATACTCTTGTAAATTACTACGCTGAAATGACTGGAAATACGTCGCAGGAATCAATCCAGAGGTTTCGCTACATATTCGATGTCATGTCGCTGCAACGCAATATTAAGGCGCTTGGGACCTTTGGTTATCAGGCGACCGCACGCGGGAAGAGAAGTTACTTGAAATCGGTTCCGCGTACGGGCGAATACATAGCCGGAAATATTGCCAAATATAAAGAATTTGCTGTATTTCGGTCGGTAGTGGAGGACGTTATATGTTCTCCGGCAGCGGAGTTTAGGGAGGAGCGATGATCAAGATTGTCTTAGAATATAGTATCATGATACTAGTAGTATATTATCAATTACTAATCTAATAAGTTGTTAATTCTTGTAATATGCTGCTATATATGGTATAAGCAGATGAGTCCGGTTTTCCCGGGAGTTGAACAATGATAAAATTACTGGCTGCCTGTCTAACTCTTATTCCTTTTGTGCTGATTGGCTCGAGTGTTTCGGCATCGAATTTCACCGCCGCGGATCTGAAGATCGATGCGATTAAGCAAACCTTGGAAGTTCAGTTGGAGCGCATCAGAAATGCCCGGGAAAAAGCAGACACCCAGATGAGTCTCGCTAAAATGCGAATTGCGGAACGGCTGAGATTATCTTCAGAAGAGCTGACCAGGCAACTGGAGATCCTGGAGCGTCTTCGAGAACAGTTGAGCGCAGGGTCGGGAGAATCTCAGCAGGCAATCGATCAATTCAAAAGCGACTGGGCTGGACTTCTAGCAGACGGCTTTTGCCGAAATTAATTCACAAGTGGGGCAAACCAACAGCCTTATCAGCCAGATGGAAGCGCTGAAGGATAGTTTTGAAGATTCCCCTGCATCAACTCCGACATTATCATACTCCCAAACTCCACAAGCGCCCCAGTTATTCTCTCCATCCGAGCCTCCGACGACCATTGATTCGCTACCGATTACAACCACACCGACTTTGACACACGCCGATTTGACTACCCCGACTTTGACCACCCCGACGGCTCCATCTACGGGCTCAACTTGACCGTTTGCCAATAATGCTTCCAGGTAGGAAGATA
>CAWJJL010000048.1:0-15359 GCA_963843165.1 uncultured delta proteobacterium
AGGCCAATCGCAATCCTTTATCGATATCTTCAACCGTTCCGACGCCGGCCTCCACCAGCCGCATCGCCTCGACAGCCGCCGGGAAGTTAATACGATTGATCAAGAAACCCGGCACATCTTTATGGACGAGGATCGGCTCTTTCCCGATCGCTTTGACGAAAGACTCGCCCAGTTTAAAAATCTCATCACTGGTGAATTGGCTCCTCACCACTTCCACTGCATCCATCATGGGAACGGGACTGAAGAAATGGATCCCTAAGACCCGTTCCGGATGAGGCACCGTAGCTGCCAGTGAGCTAATAGGTATGGCACTAGTGTTACTTGCCAGCGGAATATTGTGCTTAACTACCGATCCCAATCTTCCGAACACTTCCTGCTTTAGCTCGAGCTTTTCAAAAACCGCCTCAATACAAAGATCCGCTTCCGCGGCCATAGTCAAATCATTGGTCGAGGTAATCCGGGCCATTACTGCTTCTAAAGGACCTGATACTTTCTTTTTTTCAATAAATTTGCCGACCGACCAGGCAATATTCTTCAGAGCCCTTTCCAGAGCTTCTGAAGCCACATCGCAAATAATGACTCCCAATCCGGCACTTGCGCAGACTTGGGCAATACCGGAACCCATTAAACCCGCGCCAGCAACAAAAACTTTTTTGATTTCCATAAACGGCGCTCCTCGTTATTTCAGCAATTCTCGGGCAATTACCAGTCGCTGGATCTCGCTTGTTCCTTCATAAATCCGCGTCAAACGCAAATCGCGATAAAAACGCTCCACTGGATAATCTTTCATATATCCCATGCCACCATGTATCTGAACTGCCATATCAGCAACGCGATTGGCCATTTCGGTGCAGAAAAGCTTGACCATGGAGGCTTCTTTGATCACGGATGTACCTTTCGTGTCACGAAGCCAGGCCCCATGATAAAGCATTTGGCGGCCAGCATAAATCTGAGTGGCCATGTCAGCCAACATTATCTGGATTGCCTGAAACTCGGCTATAGGGCGACCGAACTGGACCCGTTGCTTCGCATAATCGATAGAGAGATCAAGCAGCTTTTGGGCCGCTCCAAGGGTCGTGGCGCCCATGGTCAGCCGACCTTTATCCAGAGTCTTCATGGCGGTCTTGAATCCTTGGCCTACTTTTGCATCGCCGCCGATTACGTTTTCTCTAGGGACCACACATTCGTCAAAGATAAGTTCGCAAGTATGAGAACCTCTGAAGCCCATTTTGCGTTCGATCGTGCCGACATAAAAACCGGGAAAAGTCTTTTCAACGATAAAGGCGGTAATTCCACCTTTGGCCTTCTTGGCACGGTCCGTCAATGCGAAAACAGTCGCCACATCTGCAATATCACCATTAGTAATGAAATGTTTCCGGCCGTTAAGTACCCAGGAACCATTCTTCAGCTCCGCCACAGTTTGAATATTAGCCGCGTCGGAACCAGCTTCGGGCTCGGTCAGAGCAAAACAACCGGTCCACTCTCCTGAAGCCATTTTCGGTAAATAGTATTGCTTCTGCTCTGGTGTACCATCTATGGCAATTCCCTGGGACCCTATGCCATTGTTTGTGCCGATTCGAGTACGGAAGCATGCGTTAGTTTTAGATAATTCTTCATAAACCAGACATTCACCCAATGCGCCTAGCTCAAGACCGCCATATTCCGCTGGTGTACTGAGCCCGAACAAACCCAAGTCCCGCATTTTTTGGACTATCTCTTCCGGTATGCGATCTTCGTCTTCCACCTGCCGGCTGATGGGCTCCAAATCCTGTTTGACAAAACGTTTTATCGTATCGATGACCAAACGTAAATTTTCAGGTATTTCGAAATCCATAATTGGTCTCTCTCAATCGTGTTTCGCCTTATCGGCGAATTTAATGGTCAACTCGCGGGTCACGTCCGGTCCGTTGAGGAGGTGGACCAGGAGCAATTTCTTCTCAATTGTGTTTCTTATCGATGCTATGGTTTCCGTATGACGCTTTAGGACGAATATTTTTAATGCAAGCAATTGGTGTGCCAGATCGAACCGCGCGACAATTCTACTCATCAGGAGTTGGATTTTTGAGATTGCCAGAGACTTGCCCCCCAGACCTGGCTGTAGAGAAAGATCTACGCAGAAAGAAAAATTCCCTGGCGCGGAGAGCTGAGGTAGTCGAATTATTACACAATCTAGTCTGTAGATAAACGTCTACATGTGTAAAATGATCTATACGGTCAGATAGATCGGGTTGAGCCCAAGCTGAGCTATTCAAATTTTCTTAAGAATCATTACCATACCGCTTCATTTTTTGATAAAGCCCAGTGCGGTGTATCCCCAATATCCGAGCCGCTTCGGTCTTGTTCCCTTGGGCACTGGAAAGCGCTCTCTCGATTGCTCGACGTTCAGCTCGTGAAATTTCATCCTTTAACGTGCCAAGCTCTCCCTCTGCAATGGCCTGAGTTCTTATACCGTCTCTGACCTCAGGAGGAAGGTGCTTTTCCGTGATAACACCATCATTTGCAACTGTTGAAGCCCGCTCTAAGATATTGCGTAACTCGCGAACATTGCCCGGCCAGTCGTAGCTCACGAGGCATTTCATTGCTGAAGCGTCAATACGTGCGGGTACTTGTCTCTGGGTCTCCTTCAAAGATGAAAGAATGTGATAAGCCAACCGAGGAATATCATCACGGATCTGCCGCAGAGAAGGGGTCCTCAGAAGAAAAATGTTCAAGCGATAGTAAAGATCCTGCCGGAATTCTTGGCGCCCAAGCATGCTTTTTAAATCACGATTTGTAGCCGCAATTACTCTAAAATCAAGTTTGAGGGTCCGACTTCCTCCGACCCGTTCCACTTCTCGCTCCTGAATGACACGAAGAAGCTTAACTTGGAGAGGCAGAGGCAAGTCACCAACTTCATCCAACAAAATGGTTCCCTTGTCGGCCAGCTCAAATTTTCCCGGCTTACCTTTAGGATTAGCGCCCGTGAATGCGCCGGGCTCGTAACCGAACAGCTCCGACTCAAAGAGTTCATGTGGGATTGCAGCGCAATTAACACGCACCAATGGTCGCTCGCGGCGTGAACTGAGCTGGTGGATAGCATGAGCAAAGATCTCCTTCCCGGTGCCGGTCTCGCCGACAATTAAAACCGGTAGATCCGAAGCTGCCGCGTGTGCTGCCAGTCGCTTCGCTTCGCGAATTGACGCGGATTCTCCAATAATGCGATCCATGGAATACCGATCGCGGTATATCTGCTGTAATTCTTTCTCATAATAATCAAGCCGGCTCTGTAGCACCTCTACCTGACGAACCAGATGCCTTACCTTTTCGGGATGCCAAAACATGAGCTTGCCCACTGCTCCAACAATGTTGCCCTGGCGATCACGAAGGGGTATGCGAGCGATTATGCGTTCTTTGCCTCGAAGCCGGAATAATTCACCGATTTCAGCACGCCCGGTTTTCAGAATTCGAGGTAACTGACTATCGGGATTTAAGTCCGAGATGTGCCGACCGATTACATCATCTCGGGAAGCTCCATAAAAGGTTTCATTTAACGAGGTGATATAGCGCACAATACCTTGGGAATCGACCAGGATTAATGATTCGTGAGGATTGTCCAGCAATGCCTCGAGTAACTCGGGCGGAATTGATTTATATGAGGGCTCGGACATAACACCTTCCGTATATGGAATGAGGTTAATTTAGTGACAAGGGTTCCTCGGCTAAATCATGCCTTATTTTAATTGATTATTCAAAGAAGGAAATCGAGTGACGATAGAAAAACCAAATAGCAGAAGTTTTGAAACGGCCCAGTTTATTAATATATGGCAGGCCTTCTGCCTGCCATATTCTAATGCGTGATCCACCGATATATACGTTACAAATTGCAAGATAATGCACAGAGATGAGCTTGCGAAGAAGCCCAACCGGACTTTTTCATACACTCATCATAGCAATCCTCAGGTGTTATAGGTTCCTCAACACGCGGGCCACTTGTTTTACTGCTAAACAGCGAACCCTTTCTCTGGCCGAAATATTTCCGAACAGCGATCATGGTATGCGCCAAAAAAATAAACCCGCTCACAGCTAAAATCAGAATAGCAATTAATATCAGAATATTAGTCTCCATCCGAACCTCCTCTCCGGATTCGCATGTGATTTACAGCTCATATTTACAATCTGATGAGACTGAATTGCCGAAAATTCAGATTACCGGACGCCTTCTCCCAAAAATCAATGAAATCAAAAAAAGAGCCAGGAAGATGACAAACAATATTTTGGCGAATTCCATAGCCACACCGGCCACGCCGACAAAGCCAAAGAATCCGGCTATAAGCGCTAGTATTAAGAAAGATAAAGCCCAATACAGCATATTCCGATCTCCTTTTATTACTAATTTTTCAGGTGTCTTTCGTTCTATCTCTGTCAAGACGTTAATTACGATGAAGATCTAGTCAAGGCGTGGCATTGCCAACCCTGAAAAGAGCGGCTCAGAGGAAGGTACTATTCCAAACAAATATACTCCCGTATTTTGCTATTGATCGGTGGGGCTACGATTAGTGAATAATTAGAATAAATGACTGAAATTTCGCGCCAATCCATAGCAACCAGGTGATCATCCAAAGAAATTCTGTCGACCAGGTGAAGACGATTGCCTTGTCGGCGCAATATCAGGAGCTTGTCCAAGGGAGCGGGCAATTTCTCCACACTGCCTCTGGCAAGCACGCCTTCGGGGGAAACTGTTGCTTTGCGCCCCTTCGCGTTCACAAAATCAGGTCGCTCGCTATAGAGAAAGTAGGCATTCAAATTCTTTTTGTTATAAATGATTCGAATAAACTGTTTCAGTCCTTCCACCCCCTGAAAAACCGCGGCCTTATTGTCGATGTACCACTGCAAGTCCAAAAAGAGGAAATTAGTTTCAGATCGCACGTTCGGAACCTCGGCCAAAAGGGACGAACAGAGCTGACGTCTGTTCTCCGCGGCATTTGCCCAGTCATTTCGTAAGTTAGCCATAAAAACTGCCATCAGCATGGCTCCAATGATCGCTATAATCTGCGCAAAGCAAAGAATTCTCCGATTTTTCCACGTGGTGGCAACAAGGGCCACAAGAATTGCCACTCCGAATGAACCTGCTGAATAGATTCGGCTTTGACTATGATAGCCTACATCCGCCGAGTAGCCGGCCAGCAGATAAGGAATCAGACCCAGAATCGTGACCGCGATACCTACCGCGGCAACATACCAACAGGTTTGCGTCCAGTTTGACTCAAAATACTTTGCGAAGTGACGATCCGCTCGCTGAACCCGCAGAGTCAAAGCGCCGGCAAACAACGCTATAACCCCGCCCCACGCCCATGATAATTTATCACTTGAAAGGGATATAAACGGCTGCAATAAATATGTTCCGAAAGTATAGATGTAATAGTAAACTAGATATATTGACGGAATAATATTATTCTGAGCTACAGCTCCTCCACATAAGAGGGTGAATCTAAAAATTATAAATCCAGCAAAAGCGATCGCTACAGCTGTCAAAAGACGAAACAAAAATAGGAATTCCGGTATTCGCTTATTGCGGACGTAAATCGGCCACACGAACAAGGGAATCGAAAAGATTAGCAGGGTGGTGTTCTCGTAAGTCAGGGAGGCAAGTAGATACCATATAATTCCGGGCAATAATCCTTTCCAGGATTGGGACTGCTCGGTCCAGCGCTGAAAACTTATGACCGATGCCCAGAAGAGTAAGACCGATATCCTGGAGTTATCGGTATGGATTATATAAGTGAGATTGGAAACCGTGGGCAAAAGGAATGCGAAGAAACATGCTCCACACGGCCAGATTCTGTTTGCCGGGAAATGCCTTAACAAGGCAAGCCCCCATGAGCACACAGCCTACCGCATGAAGCATCAGGGAGGCCAAATGAAACGCTTGGCTGTTGAATCCAAACAGTTCGAATAAAGTGATCCAGTAGGCGCCTTCCAGAGGCCGTAGTAATTCCCGTGCATATATCAGGATCGATTCGGGAAATCTGTGCCAATAAGGGAAACTCAATATCCACCAGTCGTCTCCCTGAAATCCGATATTACCCATAAGTATCCACAAACTGACGCAGGCGATTAAAAGCCCCGCAGCTGCAAGCGCAATATTATTGCTCGCTATCGCCAGTTCACTGAAACGGATTTTGTGGTAAGGGAATTTGATGATTTCCTCAGGATCATCAGAATTCCGGCCATTTTAAGTCGGCTCCGAATAAAATGCATCCATTTTTCCGCTGAGCAGACGTGACAAGCAGCAGCTTAATATATTCGGTTCCCGAACGTGAGCAGCTTATGTCTAACTTGACATAAGGCCCCAGATTTCCTGCATTTTTTTAGCCAAGAATATTGCATAATTAATGCGAATGGTACTCGACGGTATTGACTTATCTTTTTGTGAGGCATTAAGCTTCTGAATTAGAATCCGGCCTGCTTCCTGTAGCTCGCTCTTAAGGTTCAACCTGCTCGAATCAGATCTGAGAAACGCGAATTCCACTTCCTGCTGTTTTTTGTCAGACCGAATTCCTCTCGAGTTCCTCAATTGATCTCTTATTAACCGGCGTTGCTATGAATACACGCACTGAGATGGAAATTGGTTTTTCTTCGTTTCAACTTTACAAAATATAAAAGGAGGGGAATTCATGGGAATAACGCGTCGGGAGTTCCTTGTCGTCTCAGGAGCCTTCGGCTTGGGTTTGGCGTTTTCTAAGCTAGGCGTTGACATGGGTCCGGTTGCGGCCTATGCGGCTGAGCTCAAGATCGACAAGTTGAAAGTCGCCAAACAGAGCACCACAATTTGTCCTTATTGCGCCGTAGGATGCGGGATCATTTGCAGTACGGACACAAAATCCCAAGAAATCATCAACACCGAAGGCGACCCGGATCATCCGATTAATGAAGGATCTCTTTGCGCGAAAGGCGCTGCTCTGTTTCAAACCACCGCCAATAATCCCAATCGACTGCAGAAGGTGCTTTACAGGGCTCCTGGAAGCGACAAATGGCAGGAAAAATCATGGGACTGGGCCTTAGACGAAATAGCGAAGAGAGTGAAGGCCACCAGAGATGCATATTTCATTGAAAAAAACGACAAAGGCCAAGTAGTGAACCGGCTGGATGCACGTGGCTCACGTGGGAAGCGCCGCCCTCGACAACGAGGAATTGTGGGTCCTGCAGGCTATGCTGAGGGCTCTGGGGCTTGTTTACATCGAGCATCAGGCCCGGATATGACACAGCGCTACAGTTGCGGCTCTGGCAGAGTCGTTCGGACGTGGCGCAATGACGAATCACTGGATCGACATAAAGAACAGTGATTGCATACTGGTAATGGGCAGCAATGCTGCAGCCAATCATCCCATATCTATGAAGTGGGTCCAGAAAGCCAAGGACAACGGCGGCATTCTGATTTCTGTGGATCCTCGTTTCACTCAGACGTCAGCTCGCTCGGATATTTATGCCCCGCTCAGGTCCGGGACCGACATAGCTTTCCTTGGGGGGATGATCAAATACATCCTCGATAACAACAAATACTTTCCCGAATATGTCCTGAACTACACCAACGCATCGGTCATACTCGGTGACAAGTACGATTTTTCCGACGGTCTTTTCTCGGGATACAATCCGACTGCCAAGTCTTATGACAAGTCCACCTGGGTTTTCAAGAAAGACGATAAGGGACTGCTGGTGCGGGACGAAACTCTGCAAAATCCCAGGTGTGTCCTTCAGATGCTGAAGAAGCATTATTCGCGGTACACTCCGGAAAAAGTATCGGAAATAACCGGAACGCCTGTCGCTGACTTGTTGAAAGTGTATGAGGCTTATTCTTCAACCGGCGTAAAAGATAAGGCGGGCACCATTCTCTACGCAATGGGATGGACCCAACATACGGTGGGTGTGCAGAACATTCGAGCCATGTGTATAATCCAGACTCTCCTCGGAAACATGGGAATCGCCGGCGGCGGAGTGAATGCCCTCAGAGGCGAATCCAATGTTCAAGGCAGTACCGATCAAGGTCTATTGTTCCACATCCTACCCGGTTATCTGGGCGCGCCGACAGCGTCGTTGGCAACTTTGGAGGCATTCAACGCGGCAAGGACGCCGAAAACGGTCGAGCCGCGAAGCGTAAATTGGTTGCAGAATTTTCCCAAGTATTCGGTGAGCCTGCTCAAGTCGTTCTGGGGGGACAAAGCCACTAAAGAAAACGATTTCGGGTATGGATGGCTCCCAAAACTGGACGAGGGCCAGAACTGTTCCTGGCTGAACCTTTTCGATCAGATGTATGCAGGGACTATAAAGGGTTTCTTCTCCTGGGGCCAAAACCCTGCCTGCAGCGGAGCCAATGCCAATAAAGTGAGACAGGCACTTGCCAAGTTGGACTGGCTGGTCAACGTGAACATTTTCGATAATGAGACCGGTTCTTTCTGGAAAGGGCCGGGAATGGATCCCAAGAGCATCAAGACAGAGGTGTTCATGCTCCCATGCGCTGCCTCAGTTGAGAAGGAGGGGAGCATCAGCAACAGCGGCAGATGGGCTCAGTGGCGTTATAGAGCTGTCGAACCTCCAGGCCAGGCCAAACCGGATGGTGACATTGCGGTCCTCCTGATGAACAAAATCCGTGACTTGTACAAGAAGGGCGGTAAAGTCCCCGATCCGGTACTCAATCTGAAATGGGACTATGTTGACGCAAAAGGCCATTTTGATCCCCACAAAGTTGCCAAGGAGATTAACGGCTTTTTCCAAGCGGATGTGAAGATCGGCGACAAAGAATTTAAGAAAGGGGAGCCGGTTCCTGCTTTTCTGTTCCTACAGGCAGACGGCAGCACTTCCTGCGGAAATTGGATTTACTGCCAGAGCTATAATGCGGATGGTAACAACATGGCCAGAAGGAAAAAAGACGATCCTACCGGTTTAGGTCTTTTCCCGAATTGGTCATGGTGCTGGCCGGTTAACCGTCGGATAATCTACAATCGGGCCTCTGTCGATCCGGATGGTCAGCCGTGGAACTCTCAACGACCGCTTCTCAAATGGGCGGACGGCAAGTGGGTCGGCGATGTGCCTGATGGTCCGGCGCCTCCACTGAGTGACGCGAAAGCCGGCAAATATCCATTCATTATGAAGCCGGATGGACAAGCAGCCATATTCGGTCCAGGTCTTAACGACGGTCCGTTCCCTGAGCATTACGAACCGCTGGAGTGCCCGGTGCCGAAGAACGCCATGTCAGGACAGTTCATCAATCCTACCGTCAAGATATTTGCCGGCGAAATGGACAAGCACCTGACTTGTGATCCACGTTTTCCGTTCATCGCAACCACCTACCGAGTCACGGAACATTGGCAAACAGGAATCATGACCCGCTGGCAGCCCTGGCTTGTTGAGGCCGAACCGCAGATGTTCGTGGAATTAAGTGAAGATTTGGCTCACATGCGCGGGATAAAAAACGGTGAAAAGGTTAAAGTCTCGTCCGTTCGTGGTGAACTCGAAGCTGTCGCCATAGTTACGACGCGATTCCGACCGTTCAAATTGGGGGACGTCAATGTGCATCAGGTCGGGATGCCGTGGTGCTTTGGTTGGGTCGTTCCGAAGGATGGCGGCGAGAGCGCCAATCTACTCACGCCTAACGTGGGTGATCCCAACACCATGATTCCTGAATCCAAGGCATTCATGGTCAATGTGACCAAGGCATAGGAGGTGCAAAATGGCTGAAGGATACTCAATACTCGTGGACACCTCCAAATGCACGGCATGTCGGGGGTGTCAGATCGCGTGCAAGCAGTGGAATCAGTTACCAGCGACCAAAACCGAAAATATGGGATCGCATCAAAATCCGCAGGACCTGTCGTTCGACACTTATAAGGTCGTGCGCTTCGCTGAAGGGAAAAACAATGACGGTAAGCCGTTCTGGTACTTCTTCACCGAACAATGCAGGCACTGCCTGTCTCCGGGGTGTATGGCGGTATCGGAGAACGATGAAATCGTTCAGGATGAAAAGACCGGCGCGGTCCTATATACTCCGAAAACCAAAGATCTCGATTTCAAGGCTACATTTGAAGGGTGTCCTTTCAACATTCCTCGTCAAGATTCGGAAACCAAGTTGATCTCGAAATGCACTATGTGTTTCGACAGAATTACTAATGGTATGATCCCCGCGTGTGTGAAATCATGTCCGACGGGAACTATGACCTTTGGTGAAAGGGATAAAATCCTTGAGATAACCAAGAAAAGAGTGGCGGAACTGAAGAAGACGTTTCTCAAGGCAGCGGCTCTCAATGCGGACGACGTGCGGGTCATTTACATTGTCACGGATGATCCAAAAAAGTATTACCGATATGCAGCCGGCAAATAGATTCTGATTTTGAAGAACTGCAGCCCCAACAGACCTTTTGGCGAGTTGAGGCTCCTTTTTGTGTTGGGCTATTATAGGGATTTTCGAGAATAATCGCGAAAAGAAGAGAACTTGGCAGCGACGGGTATCTTGTGTGATTCGACATCGACCGAATTTCCGGTAGCGACCGGCCTCCGGAGGCTGTCTCAAAAATCCGAGAAAGGCCAAAATCGTGCTATGAAAACTATGATTTTCCTGGTTCCCAGGCTCCGCCTGGGAACCCATATCTTCCGGGCTCTGCCCGGTAACTGTCTGGCATTCTAGCCTATAATGGAGGCGGAGCCTCCAGGTCATGCATTCCCAGGCGGAGCCTGGGAACGAGAAGTGTGGCACGATTTCTTCTCGATTCTGAGTTTTGAGACAGCCCCTCCGTGCCGGTCGACTATGTTTCGCACCGGCAGGGACGCCGGTGCCTACCGGAACCGCGAGGCCAAGCGCCAGTCGCACGTACAGACTCTCCGTTCAAGTCAGAGATTGGAGAAAACCATGGCGGCACAGCTCTCCACAGACGGCTCGGCAGATCGAATAAGAAGTGCTGTAAGAAGAATGCGCGAAGAGATTCCGCAGCTGTCTAATTTGCTCGATGCCTTCGGAGAGCTGCTCGCGGAACAAGCTGCATTCAAAGCTGAACTGCCTAATATTGAAACCCGACCCGAACAGCTGGACGACGTTGCCTTTTCCCAAGGTGTCCCTATTTTGTTGAAAAATGCTTTCACAATTCCGGCCGACACTCTAAAGAAATCTGCCGACCGGCTGATTCCCGTCCTGATGAAAGGATTACCAAAGATCAGAGAGCAGTTGACCATCATCGCTAAGACAATTAACTCCTTTAATCCAGCAGATAGAGATTTGATCCTCACCCATGAGCACATTTCAGAATTGATTGTCGACCTCAAGGTCGATGCGGAAATAGCGCGATTTACGCTCACACAGCTCGTGAAACCTTATGCAGCGAAAAAAGCTGAAGCTTTCGCGGAATTACTTCAGGAATCGAAGTGGTTCAAAAGCTATTGTCCAATCTGCGGCTCATGGCCGGAGATTGGATTTTTGGAAGGGCAGGAGGGTCGAAGATGGCTGAGGTGCTCTTTTTGCAGCCATGAATGGAACTTTAGTCGTACGGAATGCCCATTTTGTGAATCCGCTAATCCTGACAAGTTGGAAATCTTCTACACGGCGAATCGACCGTTCGAAAGGGCCGAGGTTTGTTACGAGTGCAAGAAGTACCTGATAAGTTTGGATTTGAGGAACCGTGTAGGGGTAGTTCGTGAAGTGGCGGCTTTGGGAATGGTCTATCTTGATGTGTTAGCGCAGGAGAAAGGGTTCTCCCCGGGCGCCGCAAGCGCGTGGAATATTTTCGTCCAATCCTGATCGGGTTCACGCTGAGTCTTAGTTTGAAGATCGCTTTCTTGGTATTGAGCAAATTATTACAGATCAATGCCTTACTTCAATGAGCCTGCCATTCTGGCTCTTGGTGAAAAACTACGATTTTTTTCACAATCCCCCTTTGAAAAAATTTCTCGATGGAATAGTCTTGGTTCCCCTGTTTCACTGGAACATTGTAGATAAAAGGAATTGGTGACTGGAAATAGCTGTGGACGAAGATCTTACCGGCATAGCGAGTGCTGCTCGCGGCAATTCAGAATCAGACCGGGTATTAGAGCAAAACCGCCTGATTCAGGCTCTGGGCGACATATGCCGCGAGGAATTGATCCAAGAAAAATGGCTCATTGCCCCGTCTCTTCGGGTGGGCCAACAATGGTTGGATCGAGTGGCTCTGGATGGTCAGCCGATCCTGAACGCACGTATCAAGACGTTCAAAGTTCTGGCGATCGAATTGGCTGCTCGCGAAATGGCCGGCAAGGGCTTTTCCTTCGTTTCGAACACCGCAGCATTGATTATCTTGGATCGTATCCTTAACGAACTTGGGAAAAAATCCACGGTTTATATCTCATCTCTGCCCAGAAGCCTCCGCCTATGCAGTACTGTTTTATCCGCGATCACGTCACTCAGGCTGGCCGGAATAGGTTCGGAGCGGCTTGATCCCAGCTGTTTTGAAGAACCCGCGAAGGCCGCAGACCTTATTTACATTCTCGATGAGTATGTAAACGGGCTCCGCAGGAGAAATCTGGTGGATTACGCGGAAGCGCTCCGGATCGGTACCCGAAGACTATCCCAAGAATCATCGCATGGCTTTCCCGATTCAATCCTGCTGATTCCCGACGATCTGGATTTGAGCGCTCTGGAGCGAAACTTATTGGAAAATTTTCCGCGCGATAAGATCAGATATCTTCCCGTAGATCAACCGGCGGCGAAGGGAGAAGATTTAAGCCATATCCATACGGATGCCGGTCTGCTACGCTGGTTGAATGCGCCCGAACTGGGTCCTAAACCTTTTTATGACGGGTATGTCCATATCTTCCACGCTGTAGGTGAAATT
Organism: uncultured delta proteobacterium; assembly: GCA_963843165.1. Lineage (GTDB taxonomy): Bacteria > Desulfobacterota > Desulfomonilia > Desulfomonilales > Desulfomonilaceae > DATJPW01. Next base: position 12,828 of record CAWJJL010000048.1, read on the forward strand.
AATGAAGTGAGCGAAGCGCTCAGGATCTGCATTGCAAAAGGGTATAACCTGGATCAGGTTGAGCTTATCTACACGGATCCTGACGCCTATGTACCTTGCATTTATGAAACGTTCCTGCGCACTCGGTTCGATAATCAATCTGATGAATTGGATATTCCAGTCACTTTTGCGGACGGAATCCCCACTCGCTATTCAAGGCCAGGCAGAGCGCTCATGGCTTGGCTCGAATGGGTTCGAAACGGTTATCCTCAGACCGTTCTCGTGCAAATGATCCATGACGGCCTGCTCGAGTTGCCGGTTGACGATCCGGGGCCGATCGAGTTCTCAGACGCTGCGACCCAGCTGCTTAGCGTCGCAATCGGATTCGGTAGGAATAGATACCTTGAAAAACTCAACGAGCGCATCTCCGAGCTTGAGCAGAGAATATTTGCCTCCGCTAAACAGGGCGATAGACACTCCGCAGCCAAGGATCTCGCAGCGTTTCAGGCTATCAGGGCAGTGGTCGAAGATTTGCTTTTCGGTACAAAGGACGTGGAGAAAGAGCAACGAGAAATAATCAATGCTGCGGCGCAATTCGTCTCACGAATCGCACGAAGTTCCGATCAATTTGACAACTATTCACGAAGGGCGCTCCTGGACCGGATAGAGGAAATGGCAGATTGTGTTGCAGATGACCAAGATCCACTTTCAATAGATTTATGGGAGTGGCTTCTGAAGCTGCCGAATGAAGTCAGTGTGGCCGGTAGCGGTCCTCGTCCAGGGAGACTTCATTGTGCAAATCTTCTGTCCGGCGGACATAGCGGCCGAAAGCACACATTCATAATCGGGCTTGACAATAAGCGATTTCCGGGCGCGGGTCTGAATGATCCCTTGCTACTGGACAGTGAACGCTTAAAACTGTCGTCCGATCTCGCCACAGCATCGGATCAGTTAAGTCGTAAATGGGAAAAGTTAATTCTGCTGCTCGCCAGGCTCCGTGGAACCGTTACCTTGGGATTTTCCAGTTTCGATCTCCGGGAAAACCGGGCGATGTTTCCCAGCCCCGCGATACTGTCCGCGTACAGAATTGTTTCCGGCGATAAAGAAGCTGATCAAACCGATCTGATGCGATTCTTGTCTCTGCCCACCTCTTTTGCGCCTGCAACTGCCGATCTTTCTCTGGATCTGGCAGACTGGTGGTTATGGCGCACATGCGGAAAAGAAAAGGCAGGGAATTCCGAAGAGATTCTAAGCGAATTTTTCCCGGAACTCGTGCGTGGGCTGGAGATGCAGAGGAATCGACTAAGCCATGAATTCACAATTTATGATGGTTTCATTCCCGATGAATGCTCCGAATTGAATCCAGCAGCGCCTTCCGGACCGGTGGTTTCTGCTGCCATGCTGGAGACCATTGGGGAATGCCCTTTGAAATATTTTTTTAAATATGTGTTGAGAATAATGCCTCCGGACGAAATTCCAGTAGATCCTACTCAATGGCTGGATCCGGCCATGTTCGGGGAACTTTTGCATGAGGTATTGCACCGGTTCATGAGCGAACTGATGACCCAAGGGCGATTACCGTCATTTGAGCGCGACATTGCGCGATTAAACGCTATTCTCGAAGATTCAATCGCGAGATATACGAAGCGCTATCCGCCGGCGGGACCCAGTGCGTTTCGAATACAGGAACTACAACTGCAGCGGGCCATTCTAATATTCCTGGCCGAAGAGGAATTATTGTGTCGCGTGGAGCATACCCAGGTTTTTGGAGGTTTCTATCGGCATGGCCCCACGTTTTGGAGCAACGGAATTGGATATGAATGAGCCGGTGATATTAAAGCTTCCCAATGGACAAAGCATAAGAGCAAGGGGGCGTTTGGATCGTGTTGATGAAATCAATAATGGTCCGGCAGATGCTTTTGCCGTTTATGACTATAAGAGCGGCTCCCCGTACAAGTACGTGCAGCCGGACCCGTACTGGCAAGGAAGAGTGATTCAGCACGCTCTTTACCTTCGGATGGCTGCGGCCCTCTTAGCAGGCAAGGTACCTCGAAACGCCAAGACTGTTCATTTCGAATATTTTTTCCCCAATCTGCGAACTCGTGGCCGTCGAATCAGATGGCGAGCTGAACAGCTTGCGAAAGCCTCTGAGATTATTCAAGAACTGTGCGCCATTCCAGGTCAGGGCTGTTTTCTACCTACAACAGAGCATCTTGATTGCACATTCTGCGATTATATTTCTATCTGCAAAGATATTAATGCCGTATCGGCAGGCGCGAAACTCAAGTTGAAAAATCCTGCCAATACAAAGCTGGCGCCCATTCGGGAGTTGAGACAAATTGAGATCGACGAACCTTGAGCAGCCTCCGGATTACCGGGAGAGGCTTTCGATAGTATCCGACCTGGACACTACGATGCTCGTGGAAGCGGCCGCGGGAACGGGCAAAACTACGATCCTGATCGGTCGAATGGTTACCCTTCTGGCCGAAGGAAAGAGCGCCATAGAAACCATGGCGGCTGTTACCTTTACCCGAAAAGCAGCGACGGAATTGC
>CAWJJL010000049.1:0-27737 GCA_963843165.1 uncultured delta proteobacterium
TCATAGATCAGAACCGGCAGATCGATCTTATGACGGCGCAGGAAACGGAATTTGGTCGTTTTCTCATCCGCTCCATTGGGGGCCGATCGTCCATAAAGCTCGGCAGGATCAGCAAATGCCTTCTTGATTTGAGCCAGAACTCCGTCAAGCTCCCTGGCAGTCAGAGAATATTTATCCATCAGCTCGCACGAAGTAAGGCCGCTGCGAAGATCCTGCACAAATTCTGCTGCGGAAATTTTCGCTCTGGATGCCATGAATTTCTTTCTATCTTGGATTATATTTCAGCCCTAGCACATATGAATTCTCATGTAAACGGCCAATTCGTTCGCAGTCACTAACGCGTCGTGACCATAGATTTCCAAGAGACATGTCTCGATTTCGGATGACACGATTTCCCCACATTCCACCGGTTCTCTGATAGGACATGATGCTTGAAGCCGACAAAAATCGCGTAATTCCACAACTGCCTGGCCGTACGGGCATCGTCTTGCAATTTTACAATAAAGACAGTCCCATTGATCGGGCTCCTGAAAATTCCATTGATAGGCGATACGATGCCCTTCCATACAATACCTCCATTCTGCCGAAAGAGGCGTCCAATATTTCAGCTGAGAGGGTCGGCCATTTTAAGGGATTGGCATGTCGTGATCTCGATGCTCGAATGGATTTCAGTCTCGAAGCGCAACCCATTCGATGATTTTCTTGAGCTGTTGCGAGCTGGATTCTGAGATATTGGTTATCTCAAAACCGGACTCTGTTTGGCCGTTGCCGTTCCCTTTTTTGACCCAACGACATTGGGCCTGAATAGCGAACGGCCCAACAGGAAAAAGCCTGTCTGAGAAAAATACAAGCGTTTTGGTTTCGCCTTTCTGAACCTGAATTCCACGAATCCCTAAGCCTTTCTCGGTAATATCCGCTATTGTGCCCATGTTTTTTGGATCATCCGCATCACAGATCGGCAACAGCGGCTCCATGAAATCTCTTGAAATTAATCTGACACTTGCGACATCCGCCGTGTCATCCCCCAGGCTCGGATCCCGATTGAATACTTCCCCGGGCTTTATCGCCTTAACCTCAATTAGTTTTTTAAAGACGCTTTGAAGCCCCTTGGAAGACAGTTTATGTTTATGCATCAGTTGTGCGTCATTCATGCCTTCACGAATATCATTCACAATGTCCTTGGCTTTTATTTTGCGTTTGGGTTGCATCGGCGATTCTCCGTTCGATGGCTTATCCTGTTGAGATTTCATCAAGAGCACCAAAGCTGTGTCGACAGTCGCTCTCTCCACCAGGGGCGCACGAGTCGGAAGCGTATTCTTCGTCTCCGTTAACCACGACACGGTTGCGTCCTGACCTTTTGGCTTGATATAACGCGCTGTCAGCCTCGGCGATTATTGCGTGCCAGTTTGTGGCTGCGACATCTTTTACACAGGCCACTCCTAAGCTCAGCGAAACAGCTATAGGACCTTTCTCGGTCTCGATCATGTTGTCGCAAATATGGCGACGAATCCTTTCCGCAAAATTGGTTGCACCGGATTCATCACAGCCGGGCAGGATAATTAAAATTTCCTCTCCACCGTACCTGCCCACAATATCATAAGGGCGTAAAGAAGACCGTATCCTGGCAGCCGTCTCTCTCAGCACAATATCCCCCACCTGGTGCCCGTATGTGTCGTTGATCCTTTTGAAATGATCCAAATCAGCCATAATCACGGCCAGAGATGTTTTCTCCCTTGCCGCGCGATCCAGTTCTGTTCGCAATTTGTTCAGCACAGCGGATCGATTCCAAAGAGACGTCAGCGCATCGCGGTTTGCTTGGAAATTCAGCGCTTCTCTTGCCATTGTGAGATCGGCGATGAGTTTTTGGGTTTCTTGTTCAGCCACTTTTCGCTTGGTAACATCGGTCACGTTCCCCATGGTGGCCAATCGTCCTCGATGACTGATTGTGCTCGTTAGAGCCTTCACCCATTTGGTTTCTCCGTCTTTACACAAAAGACGGAACTCGTAGTGACCCGGCAGTGGTTTATCAAGAGAACCGGGGATGTACCCGGCATTCACCATTCTTCTGTCGTCGGGATGAATAAAATCCCAGAATTGTCTGCCAATCATTTCTCCCGCTGTATGTCCGGCCATAGCGGCAAGTCGGTCGTTGACATAAACGAGCTCCCCGTCTTCGTGGATATATATGCCTGTTAGGGAATTCTCCGTTAAGGCTCGATATCGCTCCTCACTTTCCCGCAACGCTGCTTCCGCCCGTTTACGTTCCGTGATTTCCACTAACAGCCGCTGGTTAGCCAGCTCCAGCTCCGCCCTCCTGGCCTTCTCTTCAGCGTGGATTCTGGCCAGATCCCTTGCATATTGCATAATTTGTTCAGTACTGATGCCTGAGCCGGCGGTTGCGTTTTGAGAATTCGTCGCAAGCGTAACGTCTGATTCCGGGACTTCAGATATCGCAATTTCAACGGTTTTTTCGCTCAATGATACTCTTTCATCAATTTCTAACTGTTCAATAAAACCTGCCTCCAGCAGCTTGTCGAATAGACTCTGCAATCCTGCGGCTGAGATCGCATATTTTTTCATGAGAGCCCGATCGGTCATGCCGCATCGAATGTCCGCCAAAGCCTCTTTTGCATCTATTCGACGTTTAATTCTGTGAGAATTTTTACTTGGCCTTATCTGTATGACATTGCTAGTTTGCATGATTCACCGCCCCTTCAGGCAACTGAGAGGTTCAGGCAATCTGCCGATTCATTTGCAGCGATGATTGCCGACACCTGGTCTAAATCATCCTGCAATTCAATATCGGTTTGAACATGCGTGGTAATCGGGATTGAGGCATTAGTTTCGGCTGCGACAACCTCAAACAATTTCTTACCTCTATATTTGTATGTCCGGATCTCCATGGTTTACCTTCCTAATTTGCATCGTGGGCCAATAATGGATAGGAGCCGTCAAGCACTGCCCCGGGATTCGGAGTGAACGCAGGAGAATGATTGTCTTTTCTGATGGCGATCTTTTTGATTGCTCCATGACCTCTTATAAACTCAAGTTGTTCGATATTAGCTGTGGGGAGAAAACCCACAGCTCCTTCCTTTTCTGCGACACCAACAAAAAGAAAACTTAAAAGGGGTACCCTAGCCGCGCTGGGGGCAAGGTGGGTATCGAGGAGGGACTCGAGCGCGGCAGGGGTGTCCCTAGACGTAACCAGCTGAACCGGCAAATCCGCCCCGCCAACTTGGGACCAGTTCGAGTATTCACCGCTGAAGATTTTGCGAACTTGATCAAGAGTTAGGCTATCAACCGGATTTGAAGGATGGGTGATTACAGCTATAAGATCATTACGAAAGTTTTTTGAGACAGATGTGCGTCTCCGGGTTAGATTTTATTTTCATAGCACTCGGATCGGCGATTTTTTTCTTAAATACGGCCAGGAGGGCCTGTGGGCTGGACGCGGGACCGCCGGACGAAAGGGCATTCATGACCGCGGGATCTTTGGTGAATTCGCCGGCAAGAGATACAAGAGCGGTTCTCACGGAATCAACATCTGCAGCCGCTGTGACATCCGCCGTACGGATTTTGGGGACGTGCGAATCTACTTCTCCGGTAGTTGATTTCATCATTTCCTTGATATTTTCCGGGCCGATCGCACTGACAGCGTCCCGGACAATTTGCTGTATTACTTGCTTCCTGAACTCTTCATCCTTCGCCAGCTCCACGATCACGGATTTGGCTAGGTCCTTGAACGCATCCTGACCTACAGTTTGAATGATCCCCTTCATCAGTTCCTTCCGGAATTCCTGTGCATTTCCCGCTCGTGGAGCTGGAATAATTACAACGCTGATGAGCACCGCGAATAATATTTTCAATGAGATGTTTCTCACTGTCTTGTCCTCCCTCCCTGGTGCGACCGGTTTAGCCGGTTGGGCCAGTTGACACTTGTCAAGGCAAGTTCAATGCCAAGATTTTAGAGCAAGCAACAGACAATTGATAAGTTATTGGAATTGCGCGGTAAAATCGCACTCGATCTAACAAAAAGCAGCTTCGCATTTTAGAGTTGGGGATTGTATTCTATGGGATGAGTCCCATAGATCTGTGGGAGTACTACCATCTACTATGGTTAAAGAAAATTCTATCTGTCCAGAATTTGATCCACTTTTCTCAACAGTTCCAATGGGCTGAACGGTTTCACAAAATAATCGTCAGCTCCGGCCTTAATACCTTCTCGGCGATCCGCCAGTTGCCCTTTTGCCGTCAGTAATACTACCGTGCACTGCCGTGTTTCCGGATCATTTTTCAAAATCCGCGTGGCTTCCAGACCGTCAATATTTCCGGGCATCATTATATCCATCAAAATCAGATCGGGTTTTTGTATTCTGGCAATTTCTACAGCCCTATCACCGGATTCGGCCTTTATAACGAGATGGTCGCTTCTGAGCAGAGTCACTTCAACTAAATCTCTGATATCTTTTTCATCATCGACAACAAGTATCTTTTTTTGCATTTACATTCCTCCATTCATTACGACCAGCCGTCCCATAAAAGTAGCACATATTGACCGCAGTGTCCTAATTTGCCGTCATGCAGAATGTTCAAGAGCATGAGTAGAATCCCTATATTCGATTTTCAATGGGCAAGCTCATCCTGGTGAAAACCGAGATCGACATGACGGAAGAAAGCTGTAATATTCCAATCAAATGGATTGTTTCGATAGTTATGAAATTGCTTCCAGCACCATTTTGGCAGCGGTAATGTCTTCAGCAGTGGGGAGCAGCATTTTTCTTATTTCTTTAAATCCTTCTATCGTTGCTCGACGGAGAGATTGATCGGATGTGAAGCGCTCGAGCCATTTCGCGAGATTTTGCGGTGTGGCATGGTGTTGAAGCAGTTCAGGCACGAATAACGGTCTGCCGCATTCATTGCAAGCTATATTAAATCCATTCTCCAACATTCTTTTTATAGGACCGCCTCCGATTTTATCTCTGTGGATGGCCAGAACGTTGGCTATTGCCACGTGAATATCTTTATCCATTACCAGGGGTTTGAGTATCCTGATGGCCAACCACCAGGAAAACCGGTCCAAGACATAAACCACCGCGTGCGGCATCTCTGCCAACGCGGCTTGCAGAGTAGCAGTGCCGGAGGTTACGAGGCCGCAATCGCAAGCGGCCATTACAGTTGCTGCTTCAGCTGAATGGACTGTTACCGGTACTTTGTATTCTGACAAAATCGCTTCCACAGCCGATTTGAGATGCGGGCCTGCCAGCGGAAGAACAAACTGAGCGTCAGGGTAGGAGGTTGAGTATATTTGAGCCGCTTCACACATTATCGGAAGTATGCGTCCTATTTCGGCCGGGCGGCTCCCCGGGACTATAGCCACGGCAGTCCGTGATGATTGAATTCCTAGTTGTTTGCGCAAAAGATCTCTGTCCGGATTATCAGGAATGTCCTGGACCATCGTGTGCCCAACAAAATTGGCCTGAACGCCTGCCTCCCTGTAAATTTGTTCTTCGAATGGGAAAATAGTCATAATTCTGTCGACGCGAGCAGCGATCTTGCGAATTCTGCCCCGTCTCCAGGCCCAGATCTGAGGACTTATATAATAATAAACGCGCAGTCCGGCGTTCTTGGCGATTCTGCAGAGCCGCAGATTCACATCAGGAAAATCCACAGGTATGAAAAGATCATATTTTCCGCTTCTTATCTCCTTTTTCATGTCCAGATACGCGGAAAAAATATTCCGAACCTTGCGGAAGCCCTCGCTGAGTCCAATGGTATTGATATCTCGGTAATGGTGAAGAAGCTCCATTCCAGCTTGGGCTAGCTTATCGCCGCCAATCCCCGCGACGTGAATGCCGGGAGACAACTGCTTTAATTGCCGGACAAGGGCCGCTGCATGGTAGTCACCCGACGCTTCTCCAGCCAAAATCAATACGGAACGTGCGCTCATGAATTCCCTTCAATGGTGAGGGCTTCGCGCGAAACCGCTCAGAGCGGCGGTCGAAAGAAATACAGGAGAGTCATTTATGATCCGGTAACCTCTGATTTTTATCGAAGCAACTAAATCGCATATCGAACGTAACTTTTTAAAATAGCAAATTTCTTTTTGCCTTGACAACTGAAATTTATGTGATATGCATTGCGCCGCAAAAAACAGATTATACCACTTGCAGATGCGCTCCGGATGCTGATTCATGAAAGTTATTCCGGCAAAACTTCGTCCCAAGTGACTTTGCTAATTCAAGGAGTATATGATGAAGCTGGGCCTATGTGAGAAATGCAAAAAACCCGCCGACGCCTGTTATGAAATAAGAAGCAATAAAGTGTTCCTGGTCAAGTTCTGCCCGGACTGCGGCAGAACCGCGTCTCTAGTCACCAAGGATGCCCGGAAGTGGCGCTGGAAAAGAGAAATCGCCGATTATCATGAACCTTCGATGCCAGCCTGTTCGATGGATTGTGGCTCCTGTGACCATCACTCCCACACTAAGCCCAGCACAGTAGCTATAGATGTTACCAACTTGTGTAATCAGAATTGTCCGATTTGTCTCGCTTACGTGGATGCAATGGGATTTGTGTACCGCCCGCCTGTCGAATACTTTGACAAAATTTTCCGTCATTTCCTAAATAACGACCCAAAACCCAACATGTGTTTCTTTGGCGGGGAACCGACTGTGCATCCTGATTTCCTGGAAATTGTCCGGCTGGCCCGTTCCTATGGTTTCCAGGTGCAAGTGTTTACGAACGGCATCAGGTTGGCTGACAAGAAATACTGTCGTGATCTTTGTGCCATGGGCCTACAAATAAATTTCGGTTTTGATGGCACTGAACCCGAAATCTATCGCACGCTGCGGGGTGACGAATCTCTCGCGGTAAAGAAAAAGGCGTTCGAGAATGTGATTGAATGCGGAGTAAACAAACTTGCCGTCATCACTACCGTGGCTGTCGGAGTCAATGATGCGAATATGACGGATATACTCGATTTCATTCACGATTACAGAGATCACGTCTCAGTCTGGGCCTTTGTTCCTCTGACTCCCTGCTGGGAGCCAGGCAAAGTGAAGCTGGAACCCACAACCACAGAATGCGTGGAGACCATTTTCGAGAAAACGATACCCGATATCGAATTCGTTTCCACGGGCCTAATGAAATTCGAGGTTCTTTCACGGTTTTTCGGCAAACAGACTTTGGGAGGGTCACATCCGAACTGCGAGAGCGCGACGCTGCTGGTATCCAACGGCGTGAATTACAGTCCGATTTCCACCTATCTGACCATTCCTTTATCGGATCTATTGGTTCGTTTACGACAATTAGATCGCTCTTGCGCGGCCGCGGCCGCTCTGATCCCGGCATCAGGTTTTCGGAGAACTCTATTCAATGCATTCACCTTCGTTAAGACGGCCTTATTATTAGGCAGGGCCTTGCAGTTCAGGAAGATATTCGGTCCGCATAGTTTGACCAACGGCTTAATGGCTCTGATGGATCTCTTTCGTGGAAAGAAAATCGATGCAATACTCAGTGAAAGAACAAGTTTCAAACACGTGCTGACACTGATGACCATACCATATGAAGATAAGGGAGGACTCGAAGATGCTAGATTGCACGATTGTCCGGCAGTGTTTGCCTACGAGGACATAGACACCGGCAAAATACGAACCACTGCATTTTGTTCATGGCAAACGGTGAAGGATGAGGCCTGCCGAAGAATTCAGGATCATTATGAAAAACAATCGCCCAGCCGGCAACACATGACACGTGCATGAGCATGACCGGCTGAGTGAGCAGAGGAAGATCAACGCAATTCCTACAAAGCCTCTCCTGCCGGACCCTGCTTTAAAATTCTATCCTTGAATTTATAGGTCTTGTTCAAGTCTTAGAGCTGTGAACAGATGTGAGTTGTATTTGTCATTGATGAGTGGGTCGTTGAATTCTATCTATGAAGAACATGCGTCATACAGGGGTTCTCAAAAATAAGCGTGAAAAGAAAACGATTTGGTGGCGACGTCCCACGCAGAACGCGGGATTGCCCGTCATTCTTGATAGAAGCCTGTCCTACCATTCTGTATTACCCTTGGATCCTATCCAATAATGGTACAAAACTTTGGGAACAGCCATAGTGTTGGGTTTGACTGATCGTCGGTTTCCTGTATAAAATAATCATAATCTTAAAATTCACGAGCACATGGTTTCTATTTGAAATAGACCGGCGCCGAACTTACAAATGTGCAAACGCAACCCGGTAAAGGAACAATTCAGCTTTCCTGGTTCCCAGGCGGAGCCTGGGAACGAGAAGTAACTTGTCATTGCGAGGAGCAGAGCGACGAAGCAATCTCGGATTTGCTCGTGCCACGCATGAGAATAGAGATTGCTTCGCTTCGCTCGCAATGACAAATCCACGCCCCTCATAGCTGGGGAGTTACTAGAAATGAAAATAGATTCATTGATGGTACGTTTGCCCTTTCAATTAATCGACAGAAGAATACATTGCCTCTCGTCAGTGTAATCATTCCCAGTTATAATCGGGCCCATTACTTGGAGCGAGCGATCAATTCTGTTCTCGGGCAGACATTTACGGATTTTGAATTGATCGTCGTGGATGACGGTTCAAATGATTCCACTCAGGATCTGTTGAAGAAATTTCAAGACCGGCTAATAGAGATACATCAGGAACACGCAGGTGTGTCCGCTGCACGCAATGCCGGAATTCAGCATTCCAGCGGTCAACTTTTGGCTTTTTTGGATTCAGATGATGAATGGTATCCTGACAAGCTGAACCGACAGGTCGAGAAATATAATGAAAAAAACCCATTTTTCATATGTCATACGGACGAAACATGGCTGCGGAACGGAAAAGAGGTGCGGCAGAAAAAAATCCATGCTAAGCAGGGCGGCCGGTTTTTTGAAAGAGCATTGGAAAGATGCTTGATCAGTCCTTCGTCAGTAATTATTGCCCGATCGTTATTCGATCGAATCGGATATTTTGACGAAAGCTTGCCGGCTGCTGAGGATTACGATCTTTGGCTTAGAATCACAGCATATTATGAAGTAGAATTCATTCCGGAACGCTTGATCATTAAACACGGCGGCAGTCCTGACCAACTGTCCGAAACAATCCCTGCGATCGATCGGTTCAGAATTCAGGCTATATTGAAGATTCTTGGCGATCCCGGGTTGAAATCCGATTACCGGCGGGCTGCAATACTTGAACTGATTCGTAAGTGTCATATCGTCGCTTTAGGTTGTAAGAAAAAAGGAAAAATCCAAGAAGCGGAGCATTATATTGAATTGGCTCGAAAATACGACCTCTCGCACACTGGACCCACGGAAAATCGACTTAGCGGATAAGGCATATTATGTCCCATGTTTTTCAGGTCCAGAATCCCTAATAAACTCAATCGAGCGGGTAGGCATAATCAATAAACCGGTGGTGCAGGAAAAATCGACCGGCGGTTTGATCCCTGTCCTCGGGAGACGTCGGCTTAAAGCCGCATCAGAATTAGGTATGGCATCAGTTGAATCCAGCATGGTTCCCGCGTCGATGCCGGAACAAGATGGCTTTTTGATAGCGTTCTGGGACAATATTCACCGGCTATCTGATCCGGCGTGCGTCGCGGTTATCGTGAAAAGGCTGCTGGAGCTATTTTCTCGGGAGTTTGTAGCAAAAGAATTCCTTCCTGTTCTCGGCGTCCCACCACGCGGACCGCGGCTGGAACATCTAAAAGCATTGGGTGGTCTCGAAGAGACTATATTGCAAGCGGTTTCTTTGGGACATATTCACGAAAAAACAGCTCTTCTGCTATCCGAGCTACAGCCTCAGGAGAGAATGGCTCTATTCGCATTCAGTGAAGAGCTTGGATTAAATGCCAACAAGAAAGCAGAAATAATAGAGCGGCTCATAGACCTCTCTGTTTTTCATGCAAAGCCGGTTCTCGAATTCATTCAAACCAGGGAAGCGCAGGCCGTGCTGGCGGATCAGGACATTCCAGTGCCGGAGCGAGCTAGTCGTTTTCGGGACTTCTTGCGGTCATGCAAATTCCCTGAATTAGCAAATAAAGAGGCTGAGTTCCGCGGGTGGTGTGAATACTCTCCCGCGCTCGGATAGGTTATCCGTGCGCCCGTCACCTTCATTCGAGACTGAGCAGTGCATAATCGAAATTAGAGCAGATTCCAGGAATCGTGCTGAGGAATTGATCAATACCATCAAGGACAAATTATAGCGCTGCCTCTGAAAAATTATGAAATTTATTATTGAAGAGATATGGATTGATGAAGACGCCCGTGATGAGGCGTTAACAGCCCGAATTGTGGGCAAGCTTCCGTCGGCAAAAATCTTTGAAGGCAGTGACTGCAAGGATAGGCTGCGGGAGCTCAATTTAAGACTCTGACCCATTGTCACAGGGTAAGAAGATACTCAGGCTCATGAAGCACAAAGGTGCATTTGTGAAGCCTTGTCCAGGCACGCCAAATTACATCTGTTGCGGGCTGGAAATTCTCCACATAGGCCAGGGTTGCCCGATGGACTGCCGATATTGTGCGCTTCAGGTTTATTTCAACCGGCCCGTGCTTGAAATTTTCGTAAATACAGAAGACATGATGCAAGCAGTTGAGAATTATCTGGCGCAAGATCCTCAGCGATTTCACCGAATTTGTACCGGAGAATTCACTGATTCTCTGGCCTTGGATGCGCTGACGGGGCTTTCTTCGCGGCTGGTTGATTTCTTTGCCAAGCAGAATAATGCATCGCTTGAAATCAAAACTAAGACCGATTCGATAGGACCACTTTTGGACCGGGACCCCGGCGGACGAGTAATATTGAGTTTTTCCGTCAATGCTGCCCCGGTTGTGAGCCAAGAGGAGAAGAGGGCGGCGCCGCTCGAGAAAAGACTCGCTTCCGCTGCTCGGGCCGAACGATCAGGTTATGGCATCGGATTTCATTTCGATCCTATTATCCCGATTCCGGGCTGGGAATCAGAATACTGCCGGACCGTGGATCGAATATTTGATCACGTGAATTCATCTTCGGTGGTCTGGATCTCTCTAGGTGTGTTGAGATTTGTGCCGGAATTGAAACGCATCGCTGGATATCGATTTGGTCCGATCAGATATTTCCATGATGGCTTTCTTACCGGACTCGATGGGAAGAGTCGATTACAGGCGGATCGCCGCATTGAGATTTATCGTCGGATAATCGACAGGATCAGACACCATGCTCCGGAAGCTGCCGTATACTTTTGCATGGAATCCGAATATGTTTGGGAAAAGGCCCTCGGCATTAAAATGCAGTCAGATGATAATTTGGTTTCTTATTTGGACAATGCTGCAAAGAGAATTCAGGTGCCACGGGTTAACTTATGATTCACAAGAAGCTTTCATGGAACACACATTATTTGATAACCCGTGTTGCTGTGCGAGATTGCGCAGCAGCAGGCTTAACTGATTCAGTAAGAATCATGAGCCTTGAAGAGTTCCTTGCCCTGGCAGGAGAAGACCTGCAGGATGTGATTGCAGCCAATTTACGTTTGCCTGGTGAGCAAACCCACGGCGGAAATAAGGTCACAATATCCACTCCCGGTGACCTGCTGATCGCCCTGAAACTCAATCCGAAGACTACTATTCCATACGTGCGAGCCATTGAACCTGAGCAAACGCATGGTCTCAGTGGCCATGACATGTCTCGATCCGGACCTCCCGCTCTTTCATATGAGCAAACGACGGAACGAGAGCAGATGAGAGTCAGCGAGATTTTCGCAACTTTTTCTGATGAACCGGATTGGGGCATGGATCAGGAGCTATACAGCATCGAGAATTACCCATATGGTCACGCCCCGTTTGGCATTGGAACCGGCCTGAGTTCCCAGGCGGCATTCCACATGGCCTTTTCCCATGAGAATCCTGTGCTGGCCTGGATCTATTCCCGATCTACGAATCACTTTCCTGGACCAAAGGGCGCGGCTCTTTTTGGAATTGGCTCGATTCGCAATTCACGAGGGAGCGCCTTACTGGGGATGGAGGTTCGCTGCTTGGGCTGCCCACTATCTACAGGATGTGACACAGCCGTACCATGCTCGGGCTTTGCCGTTTCCGTTGTCTAGGATTTTGTGGGGAGTTGTCCGACGATTGGTTTCCCGTAGCTCATCACTCCCCAAAAATTACTTGGTGAATCGGCATCATATCTTTGAAGCTATGGCTCATTACATTATGAATGAGGCGGCAAAAGATCGGTCGCTTCACGCTTGCTTCTCCGCATTGGAAAAGAGAGGCGATTACTCTGGTTCCACACTTGAGCAAGTAATACGAAGGTCCTCGAAGGTAGCGGCTGATCTTGCGGTGACAGCTAAATCGAACATTCGAAGCAGTACTTAACGATTCTCGGATCGATGATCCGGAATATTCAGTGCTCGAAGGAGAAGAATATCCGATAGAAGAGAAGATCGCCGAGGCTTCAGCCGAGAGACCCGAGCTGTTTCATCGACTCATAACGCTGATGTGCGCCTGCCTGGAGGAAACCGGCATGGTGACGAGGTATGTCGTCCGGGCAATGACAAGAAATTGATCGGGAACCCGCTGGAAGAGGGAAGAAAGACCCCGGAGAGAAATCGTGGGAAGAGAGTCCTCCTGGAGCCCAGGATCTGCCGGAACCCGCTTCTTGAAAAAAGCCGGATTCCTCTCGGACTCCCCCCCTGCCACAAAACTCTCATATGGCTAGGCGGAGTATCAGGCTTGTCCAAATCAGTCCAGCACGGATCCACGTGACAGAACGTAGGAAGTTTTGCGGAGGGTCGATCCCACTTGACGTGAAGTCAACATGCGTCATATAACACGAGAGGTACTGATATGATCCTGATGCCACGGTACCTGCAATATTCTGTGATCCATCGCCAAACATTTAGAGTTTTTGGGGAAGGGGCCGGGAAACACTTTTTTACACAAAAAAGGGTTATCCCGCGTCCTTCCGCGTCCTCCAATCCCCAAAGCCGGGTTCCCCCGCATTTCCCGTTCTCGCATTACCGGTGGCTAATCAGTCCCATCTTTCTGTCACATCACCCTCAAAGCCTACGTACAAAATCTCTTTTCCGAGAGCCGCTTCAATAATAGCTCGGGCTGTGCGTCGCTTCTCATTGGGATTCAGGCCGGCGTGCATTGCGTACTCATTCAGAAAGAGCAGACGCTGCGTAGCATCAATCGCCAACGGCGTGGATAGGAATATCTGGACCAGGTTCTTTATTTTTCGTCTCATAGAGACCTGTCTGGAAAACCGCACCTTGTCGTAATCAAGCAATGAAAACCGCAGCACCCTCCGAGGGGAAGTTACTTCGCTAGAGCCTTGTCCGACGGTATCCGATGGATCCTCCGATTGAGCAAAATCCTCCGAGACCAGGACATTGCATGTCTTCAGATCGGAATGGAAAATCCCTGCACCATGCATCGATCCGATGAATCGGCCAAACTGCCTGGCCAACGCAATTTTTTCTTCGGGCAGCCACTGGTGGGCGGTTCTCCTAACAATGTGCCGGTCCAGTTCGATGGCTAGGGGTATGACTTCCATTATGATCCATTCGGACCGAACTAAGCCTAATCGCCTGTCCGTAATGAGTGCCAGCGGCGAAGCCACTCCAAATCCAGCCGCGTGCAATCTCCATCCGTTCTTAAAACTCCTTATACCTTGAGTCGATCGAAAAAGACCTTTGAACGAATGAAGCCAACCCCTCCATCGCAACTCTTTTACGCAGACTCGGGGAAAACCCGTCACCTGTACCATCGTTACCGCACTCTCGGGACTGTCCTTCAGCACGGATTTACTCCCCCCCGAGAGAAGTCGCCGGTGTTGCTGGAGCGCCGAGTGCAAGAAATCCGGGATGACACCGGGCTCGCAGGTCAGGATGCGCGACGCTTCAGGATGGATTTTAAATACCAGGCTCAACTCTCACCACTACTCGGAAGATCATTAATCCATTGCACCACAAGCTGAGTTCTGCATACACTGCTCGGAAGACCAATGACCACGATAATCTATCTAAGAGTTTTTTGAAATAACGCCCGGCGGCTTCCTTCGTAACGATCGCGATCGAGACAAAAAGAATGTTTCTCACCGGCTTGTCCCTAGTTCCTTCTCCCGGTTATTCTCATCGTGCCCAATACGGATTTGATCCTATATCTTAGGTAATAACGCCAGCTTCTCAGCCTGAATGGCGTCCTTCGTAGCGAGCTTCGGAACCACTTGAGAGCTTCTGAAAGATTGCCTACTTGCAAATACGCCCGGCCAAAAGAAATGTCATGATCAGACAAGGTCCTGAGGAATGTCCGGGGAGGAATCCGTTCAGGATCATAGTGCCTCAGTAGGATATCGTAGGTGTCGGTCCGTACACCAATACGGTTATGGCTCGTATTGGATTCGTAAAAACGAATGAAGACCAGAGGCCGGTCGAAATACGCAATTGGATATGCCGCTGATATTTTCAGCCACACATCAAATTCATCTGCAAAATGATATTTCGTCGGGAACCCGCCAACATGTTCAAATATATCGCGGCGTATCATGACTGAAGACGTATGTATAAAACTCTGGGAATATTCTTTCAGAAATAGATCGCCCTTGATCCACTGCGGATTTTTTGGCTCTCGATTCGGCTGACCCATCCTGACGTGTCGAACTGCGACCAGCGCTACATCAGGATTATTCCGAACGAACTCCGCCTGAATGAGGAGCTTATCGGGTGCCCATAAATCATCGTGGTCCAGGAAAGCCAGCCAATCCCCCTTGGCGGCTGCCGCTCCGTTGTTTCTTGCCGTGGCTATTCCCAGATTGTTCTGTTCAATCACTCGAAGGTCTGTTTGATCCCGAAGCCAGTCACCGGTCCCATCCGTGGATCCGTCGTTTACAACTATAATTTCAAAATCTCGGAAACTCTGATTCCTTACGGAATCCACCGTTTCTTTCAACAAATTGATTCTATTGAAAGTCGGAATGATCACGGAAATGAGGGGAGAATCCTTGCGTTCCATTGAAGCGCTAATGTGGGGCTGAACTCAGTTTGTGGACAGCGCTGTCCGCAACTAACTGAATCCTGCGGAATACCGACGCGGGTTTGATGTTGCGCATACAAAGTTGAGTCGGCAAAGGGCACTTAAAATGGCGACAAGGCGCACAAGGCGCATCGCCCTGGATCGTGTAGCTGCGACTTCCATAAGGCGCTGTAGCGCCCGGAGATGTGGGGCCGAAGATAGTTAAAATCGATGCCCCGGCTGCCGCAGCAAGATGAGCGCTTCCCGTATCGTTGGAAATAACCACCTCTGCCAAATTCATTACAGCCATTGCAGTAATCATATCAGAGGTTCTCGTCAGGTTCATAGAGCCCCGATTTTGCATGAGCGATTGAATTGTTTCTACTAAGTCGTACTCTTCGGGCGCCCCAAGGAAAACAACCTGCCCGTCAGCCCGGATCAAGAGATCCGCCAATTCGGCAAAGTAGTCCGCAGGCCATCTTTTTGCGTCGGAATTCACAGATCCTGGACAAAGACAATAGATGGGACGATTTAGATTGAAATTGCCCGATAATATGATGGCCCGCGCGGGTTCCATTTTTTCTGCATCAAGAGAGATGGAGCAATCCGGTGTTTCGTTTTCGTGAGTGATCGACGTTTGGAAGGCATCAGCCAGGAAATCCGTTATGGCAAGATAATAAAACACCTGATGCTTCAGTCGAATTTCGTCTGTCTGTGGAACTTTTACATTCAGCAAAGGGCCTCGCAGATCCGTGCCATATCCCACCCGAAAAGGAATACGGGCTAACCAGGCCGTGAACGCGCTCTCAAACGCGTTCTGAAAGAGAACCACGAGGTCAAAATGTTGCGACGCAATACGCTTGCTCATTCGTAATGATCTTCTGAGGGGACCACCGGAATTGGCACTGAATGAGATCACTTCATCAGGTATTCCGGTCGTTTCCCACAGGACCCTCAAACCGTCCGGGCACCATAGTGTCATGTGAGCGGAGGGGAACAGCCTACGCAATTGCTTAACTGCCGGTAAGCTCATAACCGTATCGCCGACCCAGTTGGTCCCGCGGACAAGGATACGTGAAAAGTTTTCCGGCACGTTCGGGGCGTGCGCCCGCATTTTCCTATTGAGGTTCAAATCAGCTGCCCAAAATGTGCGCCATCAGGATTACGGCGTCTCGGGTTTCGGAATGTCTTTATCCAGAGGAATCGCTTCATCGATCAGCATTATCGGGATGTCGTCTTTTATTTCATATTTCAAACGGCAGGCGTGGCAGATCAGGCCATCACCGGGTTCCGTGAGCACGAGGTCCCCTTTGCATTTGGGGCATACCAGAATCTCCAGTAATTTTGGATTCACAGCCATAGTTCACCTTCGGGAATCCGACCATATTCGGTCTGTTTTTATTGCAATGCTGCACTTAGAGAATGCGCTCGATACTGTTTTTTTATATAACGTCCGGCTGCAGATCGCAAGTTATGGAGTGATCAAGGTAGGAACGGGAATTAACAGGGCGAGATTAGGATGGCGGAGGGCTTCACGTTTAGGCGAGAATCTGCGCCATGAATTGGATTCAGCCTTCGTCCAAAACTCGGCGTACGTTACTGAGGACTTCTTTGACTCGGAATGGTTTGGTAACGAAGCCTTTTGCTCCTAGTTGAATAGTTTCCTTTACTGACATCTCCGCCGAATACCCGCTGGCAATAAGGACTTTCATGTGCGAATCAATTCTCAGGATCTCCTTAAGGCATTCCGTACCACCCATCTCGGGCATGATCAGGTCGAGAATCACTAATGATATGCGAGATTGTTCTTTCTTGAAGAGATCGAGCGCCTCTCTGCCGTTGACCGCCTGGATCACCGTGTATCCATACTTGATGAGAATCCTGGTCCCAAGTTCCCTGACGAACTCTTCATCATCGACCAACAAAACGGTCTCCGTCCCAAAGGCTGGAATTATATTTCCCTCTTCAATGTCAGGTTCCGCTTCGGTAGGTACAGCCGGCAGGTAAACCTTGAAAGTTGTTCCTTTGCCGATCTCACTGTGGACTGTTATGTGACCATTGTGCTGTCTGACGATCCCGTACACCATCGCGAGTCCCAATCCTGTTCCCCGTCCCAGCTCTTTGGTGGTGAAAAACGGTTCGAATATGTGTTCGACAGTTTCCTTCTCCATCCCGTGACCGGTGTCCAAAACCTCCAGTAAGACGTAATCCCCAGGCTCGGCATCGATGTGAGCCCTGCAATACTCTTCGTCAAGTTTCACGACATCCGTTCTCATGGTCAGCTTGCCGCCGTCAGGCATTGCGTCGCGAGCGTTAACGGCCAAATTAATCAAGACTTGTTCCATTTGAGATACATCTGCATTGATGTCCGGAAGATCGGCCGATAACTCGAGTTTAATTTCAACCATCTTCGGAATGGTACGCCGCATGAGTTTTTCGATCTGCAGTATTTGTCTATTAGGATTCATTAGGACGAGTTTTGGCTCTGACCTTCTGCTGAACATCAGCAGCCGCTGCACCAATTCGGCTCCACTTCTTGCAGCATGGGAGATCTTCTGAAGATCGCCATAGTCAGGCTGTTTCGGATCCTTTTCGGCTAGAAGCAACTCAGAAAATCCCATGACTACGGTCAATAGGTTATTGAAATCATGAGCTATTCCTCCGGCAAGAGTGCCTACCGCCTCCATCTTCTGGGCCTCGAGAAGCTGCTTCTGAAGATTATTATGCTCTGTTTGATCGCGTATGATTCCACGATAGCCAACAATTCTCTCTTCTCTGTCCAATTGAACGCGAAAAGTGATAACCCCATCGATCTCTGTGCCGTCTTTTCTCAGGAATCTTATGGAATAGTCTTTTACAAAACCTTGCTCATCAATTATCTGTCTAAATACCTTCTGGTCTCCCGGATCTGAGTAAATCACTAGAATACTTTGACCGATCAATTCCTCTTTGCGATAACCGAAGAGGTCCATAAATGCTTGATTGGCCTCAAAGAGTGTGCCATCGGTTGTTGTCATATAAATGGCATCTATCGAATCTTCAAAGAGGCTGCGATATTTCTTCTCGCTTTCGCGAAGCGCCTGTTCCGCGTGTTTACGTGCTGTGATGTCGTTAAAGACGCCTTCAACTCCCAAAGGGTTGCCTGATTTATCATAATATACGTGGCTGTTCGTAGATACTATGATGGAGTTTCCATCTTTCCTTACTAATTCTGCCTCGAAATCGCTCACGCTCCCTTTCTCCTGGAGAAGACCAAGCAGACGATCCCGCTCGTCAGAATTCTTGTAGAAATCCTTTCCAACATTCAGTCCAATTATCTGGTCTACTGAATCGTAACCTATCATGCCAGGCCCGGAGGGGCTTATCATGGTGATAGTGCCCTGCATATCTGTGCGGTAGAACACATCCTGCATATTTTCCACAACGTTACGGAATTTTTCCTCGCTCTCTTTCAGCGCTGCCTCTGCTCGTTTGCGCTGGGTAATGTCCTGAATGACGCCAACCGTCCCCGCATGCTCTCCATTTGCGCCCCGGACGGTAGAAGTCCAAAGGTCAACCCAAACGATGCTTCCGTCTTTTCTTAAGTAGCGTTTCTCAAGCCTGTACGAATCCGTGCCTCCTGTCACGAGAGCTTCCAGGTTGCGGTTGGAGATCTCCCTGTCGTCAGGGTGGGTTATTTCCAGGAAGGAGCGCTGACTGAGTTTCTTCTTCACGATAACCGAGTAAATGCAACAATGCCGGATTCATCTTGACAATTTTGCCGTCTCGGTCCAGTAAGTCGATTCCTATACCTGCATTGTCGAACACGGCTCTATATTGTTCTTCACTCTTTCGCAACGCTTCCTGAGCCTGCTTACGTTCCGTGATGTCTTCAAACGTCCCGAGGATACCGACGACAGCTCCCTCCATGTCTCGAAGAGGCACTTTGTTAGTTTTAGCCCATGCCAACTTACCGTCAGTTCGGGTATAGGTCTCGATAACGTCGTGTTCAGGAATACCTGATTCCATAACTCGTCTGTCGTGCTCTCGATAAAAATCCGCTTCATCTTCTCCCCATGGGAGGTCGTAATCTGTTTTTCCTACCACCTCGTGAGAAGATTTGAGCCCTGCTGCCCCTAGCCAAGTACGGTTTGCCCCCAGATAAACTGAGTTGCGGTCTTTCCAGAAGACTCCAGCCGGGATTGTGTCCAATACAATCTGTAACATCTCGCGCGACTCATGCAGTTCCTTTTGGGCCTTCTTGCGCTCCGTGATGTCACGTGTAATGCCCAAGAGCCCTGTCGGAACTCCGTGTGCGTCGCGGAGGAATTTGATCCTTGCTTCTGTGTCTATAATTGAACCGTCTTTGCAGAGTTCACGGAATTCCAGCAAACGTATGCGGTCAGGCTGGACTCCCGGCTCGCTGTCCCTTTCAAGCTCCTCCCCGAGCACGGTTACAGCTCGTGCATAAGAATCGGGGGTCATCGTCTTGTCCAGCGGCAGCTCCATAAGCTCCGCCGACGTGTACCCTCGTATTTTCTGCAGTGATGGACTAATATAAGTAAATTTCATGGTCTTGGAATCCAGGGTCCACACGATATCTGTCGCATTCTCAGCCAGCAGCCTGTATTTCTCTTCTGATTTCCTCAGATCCTCCTCAAAATGCTTTCTCTCAATGATTTCTTGGCCGAGTGTCCGATTAACAATTTTCAGTTCGTCTGTTCTCGCCTCAACTCGCATTTCGAGATCGTCACGTACCTTTCTCAATTCCTCTTCGAGCACGTCACGTCGGGCGATTTCATGCTCGAGATTATCGACAAGCTCTTCTTTGTCGTATCTGAGCCTTAATGAATCGGCATATATGCTGTGCATCCGTCTGCCCGTCAATAAAAGCACTCCGGCAAAGATCAGTATGACCGAGCCAATGGTCACGTGAAATTCGTCGAATTCGTAGATGAAACGACCTGACAGAGGGAGCAATCCGAGGAGTATATTGGCCGCGTAATCCGTGGACGGAGAGTAGATAACGGTTCCAGCGGCAGCTATGCCTGCAATGAAGATGGCAAGCAAGAACTTATGTAGATCCGAATGTTGTGGAAATAAGAAGACAACTGCTACCCCCCACAGCAGGGCACCCGCACTAACAGCCACAGTGTGCCACGTACCCCATCTTATAACGTCGTTGTCATCGCGTTCTTTCCTGTGGAATAGGTGTATAAGGAAAAACCTGCACAAAAATAGTACTACATACGCCGATACCCAGACAACAATACGTCCATGGGGAAACGCATTCCAGAGAGCGCCGCCTAGTATCACTGCGCCTAAAACGGCTCCGACTGAACCGATTCCGGATTGAGCGTAGAGTAGCCGTACCTGGTCAGCTTTTAGCTTTGTCCGTCTCTCTTCCGAGAGGGACCGGGAAGTGTCCAGATCTATATTCTGATTAAGCTCCATTTCGGCTCCACAGAAAAACAATTCAGGTTTCGGTTTTGCATTTCCGGTGCCATCGCACTTTGTAGGCTGGAAATAATTGTAAGAAATCCAATATTAATAAGTTCATGGGTTCCCGCGAATTACGTGTTGCACTAGAGTAGCCGGAGTGCGAGCGAGTCAAAGTGGCTCACAGATAGCACCTAGTCCAAAAGTTTCGCCAATAATTTGATGGTGATGTATGGCAATGGGCCTAATGGGCCACTTGCAGGAATAGCTAATATTGATCTATTGCAATGAGCCTAATCGGCTCAAGAGGCATTGTCCAAGTTTCCAATCTTTTTGGACATCCCCCAGCCTCACGTTGCTAGGCATGGTCTCACGAGACACAGAATGGCAAGCACAAGTTCTTTGCCGTCCTGCACCAAGGCCCGGTTGATTCCCCCCAAGCTGCGGTTCGTGCTGCTATTGTGGCTGAATATCGGGAAAAACCTCTCGATGATAAAAACTTCTAATGAACTACGGAGTAGTCCCCGGCATGCACCGATTGGTGCCAGCGTTACGGCCGGTGGAGCAATATGCAGTACCACCGGGGGCCATCCCTTTCACACAGTTATTAGTGTGATAGTAATTTCCAGTGTTGCATCGGGTCCCAGATGCGTAGTTACCCGTTGGCTGACAACTCCCCGCCACATAGTGTGTCCCCCGAGTGCAGTTGGCATTTGCTTGTAACTGACTTGGCTCGTTAAGATCTATAAGTTGCGGTTTTTCATAAGACGGCTTGCCTGACATGTGTTCCCCCACGAACCATTTTCTTTTTGATACCACAGAAATCCAAAATAGGACACTATTCTTATCTATCGTAACTTTGCATGTGGCTCGGAATGATTTAGAATTACGAAGCATCTGTGATTGTTGTCGGTCGTTCCCGTCGATAACCCGCCTGGGGGTCACATTCTTTAGCAAGGAGGCTTTGATATGGCTCCTGCGCGATCAGCCGGAAAAGTCATCTTCCGGGTGTTGCTGTTTCTTGTAATTATCGGTTGCGGTCTCCTCTGGTCGAGAGATCAGTTGTTTCATTTCTTCATGGCCCGAGCATGGATCAATGGAATCATCCTGGCACTCGGTGTCATAGCGCTCGTTCTCTCTCTTGCCGAGCTGTTCTCCATGCTCGGACAGAGTCGGCAGCTTGAAATCGTTATTGATTTTCTCAGGACAAAGCAGCCAAGGGCGGCCATAGAGCAATCCATAAAAGACCTCAAGCCGGGTCTGGTAAAAAACCGGTGCGACCGCATTATGGACATGGTTGATCAAGCCGGAGTTCAGGTTACGGAAGCTGCTGCTGCGGTCTCTGATGCTGATCTGGAAATGGCTGAGGCGAGGGGGGCGGTAGCACGGTACATCCTCGGTATAATGGTTTTCTTGGGGCTGATAGGGACATTCTGGGGTCTTTTGATTACCGTCTCCGGCGTTAAGGAAGTGCTCGATACGCTCGATCCTCGGCAAGCTCAGGATGCGGCAGCATTTGCGACACAGCTTAAGTCCTCCATAGGAGGGTTGCTTGGCGGTATGTCAACGGCCTTCAGCACTTCGCTCTTCGGCCTGGCGGGCACAGTCGTGCTCGGGTTTGTGGACGTGCAAACCAGACAGGCCCGTGCCGGATTCCTGGCGGAATTGGATAATTTCGTGATTTCACTCCTCATCCCGACGCTCCTTCCCACACGTAGATCCAGTGCCATTGAACAGGAGGTCATGGCAACAGGGGAGCCGGTCGGGGGTAGATTATACCATCTCGCGTCGCAAGAAACGCTGGGGGAAAACCTGCGGCGTCTGGCCGATGTCATTTCCGCACAAGCGGCAACGGACGAAAAGCTATCAGAGGCGCTGGTGGAAATACGAGGAGTGCTGGAAACTCTGAAAGAGCAGCAAAACGAAACAAAGGAAGCTCTCCAACTCGGGAACCAAATGCGACAAGGTCTTCTGGAGCGCGTAGACCATCTGGGCCGTCATATGGAACGAATCATTAAAGAGACTCGCCTTGGCAGAGAGGGCCTCGATGGAATGGGCAAGGCTTTACTGGACCAGATAAAGCTACAGGGCGAGATAACAAACAAGACCCTGTCGCTAGGGTTTTCGGATCTGAAACCCCAAGGCGAATCGCCTGGATCGCGAGGCCGCAAACCCTCAGATTCAGGCAAAAAGAGTAGCTGATGTCGCGTAGGACAAGATCTTCTCGTTTGGAACAGACCCGGATAGATCCGTGGCCCGGCTTTACCGATATCATGACCGGATTGCTGTTGATCTTTGTCTTCGTAATCACGCTGTTTACCGTCACAGAGACCATTCTATCCAGGAGTCTTACTGAGAAGGATACGGAACTGGACCGTCTCCAACGGCAGGTCTCTTTGAAAATAGATGAAATCGAGAAGCTCAAGCACGAAATAGACCGATTGCAGGAAATGTTCGGGAGCCAAGTAAAAAAGACAACCAGTCTGGAAGAGCTCCTCAAGCAGCTACAAGAACAATTGGAAACGGCCCTTGCCCAGATCAACGAAAAAAGCCTTCTAGCGGAGGAGAGGGAGAAGACAATCACGTCGCTTCAAGAAGAACTGAAAGACGTGCGGTCGAACGTGCAGCGGCAAGCAGCCGATATTGAAGAGAAAAAGCGATCTCTAGAACAACAAAGCAGTGAGATGTCCGCGCTCCTGTCCCAGCTCAGAGAAAAGAGCGCAATTCTGCAAGAAAAAGAAAAAACTCTCGGTGAAATGAGTTTGAAGCTCGATGAATCCGGCCGCAAACTTTCGGAAACCGAAGCCGATATCAATAAAAAATCGGATACGATTACGGAACTCAGGGCCAAGATAGATGCGCTCAATAACATCGTTGCTCAATTGAATAAAAAGATTTCCGAATACATAGATCAGGTGAACAGCCTGAATAAGATCTTGGCCGAAGCCAAGCAATCGGAAAAGACCCAAACCACCAAGGCCGCGGACCTGCAAAAAGAAATTTCTTCTTTGCGTTCAAAGCTGGATGATCTATCAGGGAAACTTGCCGCTGCACGTGAAAAACGCTCGGAGGAATTTCGCGTTTCGCAACTGGTAGAGCTGCTTGGGGAAAAAGAGAAGGAGATAGATCGCCTTCGCAAACTGGCCAAGTACCGCAGTGAGTTTCTGGCCAGGTTGGAACAAATTTTCAAGGGCGTCCCGGACATTAAAGTTCAGGGAGACCGGTTCGTCTTCCAATCCGAAATTCTATTTGCTTCCGGCCGGGCCGACATAAACGAGGGTGGAAAGAAAGAGCTGGATAAGTTCGTGAAGATCTACAATGAGATGGTACCTAAGATCCCAAAAGACTTGGACTTAGTCATACTTATACAGGGTTACACGGATGATGTTCCCATACGGTCAGGGCGGTATCGCTCTAATTGGGAATTGGCCTCGGCCCACGCCATGGAGGTTGTCAAATACCTCATCGAGAAGGGAATCCCGCCTGGTAGAGTCGGCGCCTCCTCGTTCGGGGAATTTCACCCGGTGGATCCCAACCTCACCGATGAAGCACGGCGCCTGAATCGCAGAATTGAAATCAAGATCACCACGTTATGACCGGGGAACCCGCAGGCCGGAAGAGAAGATGCGGGGGAACCCACTTTTTCCGGAGCCAAAGAGAATCCGGGGAACCCGCTTCTTATTAATAACATTTGATTTCTTTTCTTCCGGAGAAGAAGTGCATGGGGAAGCTCTCTAAGCTGCCAGTTTTGTAAGTGAAATAGTGTCAGCCTGATTTTGGTTGCGGCCGTAGGCCGCGTCCTGAAAGAAGCCGGATTCCCCGGACCCTTCCGGCAAGAACTTTTATATGGCTAGCGGTAAGTTAAGGGTGATGCAGGTATTGCGACTCCCTTCCTGGCTCCGGTAGCGACCGGCATCTTGCCGGTCATTCTGGAACAAGAAAACCAGCTCTCTAGCGGTATATCAAAGGTGAATGCAAGGAAGGGTAGGGCGGCCGTGCGGGCATGATTCTAGGTAGGTCGGGCCGTGCCCGATAGCGTCCCAACTTTAAAGCCGCATTCCGGATTCCCGGGATGCGGCTGATGTTATCAATCTGGTTGTCGGTGGGTTCAGAGTTCACTAGCTCATCATCTGAACTTGCGGGATTTTATTTTTCCTCTTCTTCCGATTCTTGCTCAACTTCTTCCGTTTCCACTTCGGTTTCTTCGGTCGGGCACACCTGACATACCGGCCGGGTTACAGTCGGGCATTCGATGCACTCTGTCTCTTCGATTTCGACTTCGGGCTCAACCCAGCTAACTAGACCCACAGGAACTCTGTGATGATGGCGTGCATGGTGAATGTGGTGACCCGGATGGGGACGGTGATGACCTGGATGGTGAATCCGATGACCTGGATGGTGACCGGGATGGCCCGGATGATGCGCTATACGTGCGTGCCCCACTCTGGGTCCGTGATGGCCGACAGATCTCCCAATGCCCGCCACCTCTTCCCCCACCGATTCGCCCTCGTTTCGAGTCTAGAGCCGAATCGACATCTTCGAATCCAGGGCCAAGGAAGCAGGTGTTGCTTGAGAAACATCCGAGAGTACGGTGCCGGTTCAACTGTGGATTGTTCGGCAGCTGCGGGTCGGTTCATAGACAGTCCAATAACCAGAGCGGCGACAGCCCAGACTGCTAATGGAACATCATTCTTCTCATTTTCTCATCTCCTTTTGGTCCTCGTAGGCATCCGCAAATTGGGTCTCATCGAACCTGTGTTGATCTAATCCGTACCTTGTCCTTGATCGATATAGTCGTAAGAGAAAATGAGAAGGTGACAGTCTCGTGCAAAAAAATACGGATCAAGTACCGTGGGCGCACACTATCCACGTATCTTCTGTCGGGAATCAAGTATGTCCTCGGAATTATAAGGTGAAGATGATACGCAACACGTAGCCCCGGCGGGGCGGCCCGACGATAGTCCCGGGAGACGCGGGATGACAACCCACCGAAAGGATTAGCACAAGACCAGCCAGGACGCTGGAGGGGTCCACAAATCTTCAGATGGGGGTAGAGCGATAGGTGCTCAGTAAGAAGGAATGGGTAGAACCTTTGACAGGGTCCTGCCTTTTCAACATTATCCTTCCCACGGGTTGGCGTCCAGCGGGACGACATCATTGGGTAGTTCTCCTCCGGGACTTTCAAAAGATTGCTTTTGGCAAATCGGTCAGTGAATCGACGAGGTTGCCAGCTAGCATCCGATATACCATTCCAGATAACGAAAACACTTGTGGGCACAGGTCCGCGGGCTCACTGGCCCGTATCTGTTCAGCTACCTTTATTGTGGGGTCACCCATTAAGAGGTCCTCTGTCAAGGAAAACACTTCTCCTGGCGAGGAGACAACTATTGTTTCCCTGGTGAGGTACGGCTGTGTTGGTACAGCCTCTGCAGAGTCTTTTCTTCGCCTTTGCCGGTATGTTTCTCAGGCGCCGCCGGTGGAGCTGCCTGTGGATCTTCGTCGCGCCGGTCATTCGTCGTAACACGTGACAGGTACAAAGCCTCTTATGTCATTATCAGGTCTGCTTCTTAGCTCTGAAACATGAGGCAAGAAGTTGCGTGGCCAAATCTGCTCTTGGCTCAACTTCCAGTGCCTCACTGTGTGGCCATGTCCAGGACTTTGTTGACGTCCGAAAGCATGGTATCATAGTCATCAACAGCGGCAGACGCTGCAAAGCGATCTTCCCGGACCCGTAGATTATCAATGGAGCAATGAATTCAGGGGAGACACGAGCCTGCGGGGACGAATAGAACGCATCGAGCGAGAGCTCCAAATGAGCCAAGAGCAGAATTGATCCCATGCACATTTTGTCATCCCCGAGTTTTGTCGGGGTCCGCCTTGGAGTGGACTATAGGTAAACGTTTACGGCTTCAGCGAATCAATCCTGCTTTTCGTTATCATCCTTCAGACCTGGGAACGGCAAGGGCGCCGCATAATTCCAGATCGCATGAGACGCTAAGCCAGGGAGCAAACAGTGGCACACCTGAATGGAGACCATGCTTATCGCAATCTCGGGGAAAAGATTGATAGTCTGCAAACCAGGGTCCCCTGAACGAAGCCTTTTGCGCCATGCTCAAGACCGTGTTGACCGGAAAGAAGCGGATGTGATCATCAAGATGCCTTGCGGTCTTGCCACACTGGACACGATTGAGATGCTGACGAAATACGAAAGAACCAAGCTACAGAAAATCCTGGAAAGCCTTGGTCACAGGGCCTGGTCAATGACCTGGTGGATCCAGGGCGAGTAGCTATATGCCTTCACCCATGATCGTAGGGATCTTTGAGCTGGTCATGATGAGAACTGGGGGATGCCCTGGGCTCGAAAAAATGGGCCGAGCTGTTTCACCAATACTTGCATGGGGACAATGCTTTCTATGCGGCGAACTTCGGCATGATGAACGAGTCTCGGCAATCAGCCCTGGCTCACAAAGAGGCGATCCGGCCGGCTGAGCACGTTGAGGCGTTAGTGGATTACGAAAAGGCCACCGCGATTATCGACGACGCCGATCGTTTTGCCATTGGCCTATGTTCATGTCGTCATGAAAAGCTGCACGTTGGTGAGAAACAATGTGATGTGCCTCTGGAGACTTGCTCCGCTTTTGGGGCGGTGGCTGATTTCTGATCAGGCGCAGTTTGGCCAAAGAGGTTTCGAAAGCGGAAATGCTGGAGAACCTGGCCCGTTCAAAAGAGATGAAACTTGCGCTCACGTCAGATAATGTCAAACAGCGGGTCAACTTCATTTGCCACTGTTGCAAATGCTGCTGCAATCTGATGTTGGGCGTTCCCAGGCATGGTTTTACGAACAGATCGTGACCTCCAGCTTTATTTCAGCGGTGAATCGGAAAGATGTAACGGTTGCGGGAGGTGTGTCGATACCTGTCCAGTCAATGCCATTGAGGTTAGAGCGAGTGACAATCCAAAATCGAAAACAAAGAAGGCCGCTAGAATTGATGAGAGTGTCTGTCTTGGATGCGGCGTATGTGCGCTCGTCTGTGCTCTAGACGGCATTGGGCTGGTTAAACGCAAACAGCGCCTGATTCACCCGGATACCACTTTTGAGAGAGTGATCCTGCAGTGTCTCGAGAGAGGAACGCTTGAGAAGCAGATATTTATCAATCCGCAAAGCCTAACCCAGAAAGCGATGCGAGGCTTTGTTGGAGGATTTCTGAGACTACCGCCGGTGAAAAAAGCGCTGATGAGCGACACGCTGCGGTCTTCATTTCTGGCTGCAATGAGGGTGGGAGCTAAAATGCAAGGAAAGCGATGGCTCCTGGAAATCTAAG
>CAWJJL010000050.1:0-33517 GCA_963843165.1 uncultured delta proteobacterium
CCGGTTTTGAATATATTGAGCTCCTCTGTTAATAGCAGCCATATTATGTTGGAAAAGCTTTTCTTTACCTTTAAGTGCGGCTTCCATTCCCAGCTGCGTTTCTTCGAGCGACAATAAGCCTGTTTTGGCCATTATGGCGCCGATCATGATCATATTAGCCTGACGATCGGAGCCCAACTCGCCGGCCAATGCTCCTATTGGAACCGGAACAGGTGTTATGTCCTCTCGCTCAGGTTTTTCATCAATGAGAGAAGAATTTATGAAAACCAGTCCGCCTTGCTTAACGGTAGGTTCGAATTTAACCAGTGAAGGATAGTTCATGGCCACGAGTATGTCCGGCTTCGATGTGACAGGTGAGGCAATTTTTTTATCCGAAACGATGACAGTGCAATTGGCTGTTCCTCCGCGCATCTCGGTCCCATAGGCCGGAAAGTAGGTCACATTGAGCCCCTTCAACATTGCCCCGTGGGACAGAACATATCCCATAAGCAGTACGCCCTGTCCTCCGAATCCGGCAAACATGGTTGCGGTAGTCATGTTGTCTCCTCAAAGCCGGTAGTATCTTTGATAACTCCCAGCGGAAATACCTCCTGCATTTCTTTGTTGACCCATTCCCAGGCGTCTTTAGGTGACAATTTCCAGTTCGTAGGGCATGGCGAGAGGAGTTCAACCATCGAGAACCCCAAACCCTCGAGTTGACATCGGAATGACTTGGCTATGGCCCGCTTGGCCTTTCTGATATCCTTCACAGTGGTCAAGGCGCAGCGTTCGAGGTACACAGCCCCATCCGCGATTGCCAGCATACGGGAAATATCAATGGGAGTTCCGTCTCTTTTAGCGTCACGTCCACCTGGTGTGGTCGTGGACCTTTGGCCGATAATCGTAGTAGGCGCCATCTGTCCTCCGGTCATTCCATAAATGGCATTATTTATGAAAATGACCGAAATCTTTTCACCTCGATTGGCCGCATGGATTGTCTCACCGGTGCCGATAGCCGCCAAATCGCCATCACCCTGGTAGGTCAACACGAACTTGTTCGGATGCACTCGTTTCACGCCGGTGGCCACGGCCATTGCCCGACCGTGCGGGGCTTCCACCACATCAAAGTTAAAGTACAGGTAAGCCAAGAATGCACAACCGACACCCGGGACACCTATGGTACGTTCCCGAAGATTAAGCTCGTCCAGGCACTCGGCCATCAGACGATGCGCAATGGAATGACCGCACCCCGGACAATAATGAGTTTCCGCAGGCTTAAGACTCTTGGGAAATGAAAATACTTTCTGCATAGCTGTGCTGGTCATATGGCTATCCTCCGGCCAACTCTGCCGTTATTTTCTACAACCGACTCGAGGAATTCGGTCACATCGGCAGGAGTAGGAATTCCGCCTCCGGGTACTCCCAGAAAATGGATTTCATCATGCTTGTTCACGGAAAGAGCCACATCTTCCACCATCTGACCCTGACAGAGCTCAAATACAGCCACCGAGCACCCTGGTTTGGCTACTTCCCGGAGCGCAGCTTTTGGGAAAGGCCACAGAGTGATGGGCCTGAACAATCCGATACGGAATCCTCGTTCTCGAAGATCGTCAATAGCGCTTCTGGCAATCTGGAGGCGGTTCCGTACGCAACAACGATCACCTCGGCATCTTCTGTCGCGTATCACTCCGAACGGATCTCATCTGCGGTTATCGCATCATACTTGGCCTGAAGACGAGCATTGTGCGCATAAAGCTCACCGTACTGGGCATGGTAAGAAAAGATGATTCTCGGTTCACGACCGTCGCACCCGTCAAGAATCCAGTTCTTCGCAGGCAGCTTCGCCGGATCTATCGGCTCCGGAAAAATAACAGGCTCCATCACCTGACCCATAAGACCGTCGCCCAATAATAGAACAGGGGTGCGATACTTGTCGGCCAGATCGAACGCGACGAAGGTCAATTCTATCAACTCTTGACAGTCGCCCGGGGCAGGTACCGGCATCCGGTAATCACCATGTCCCCCGCCGCGGGTAGCCTGCAAATAATCTGCAGCTGACTGGGCGACGTCGCCCAAACGCATCAAAGGACGATCACCGTGGGCAACCGGACCCTGCCAGGATCAAGAAATGCTCTTGCATAATGCCCGGCGATGACTAGGATGTCATAACCCGTGCTCCAGCTGCCGGTTCTATTTCGGCTACCCTATAACTCCTCAAAACGAGTTGCCCGAGTATCTGTCGTCACGTCTTCCTGAAGTTGGGGGCACGTTTATCCAGGCAGAGAGTGAAATCGCGTCGATCAACATGCTTTTGGGAGCGTCGGCAGCTGGAGCACGGGTTATGACATCCTCGTCATCGCCGGGCATCAGCCTTATGCAAGAAGGCATTTCTTACATGGCAGGGTCCGAGTTGCCCGCGGTGATCATCAACATGATGCGCGGGGGACCTGGTTTGGGCAACATAGCGCCGTCAGCTGCAGATTATTTGCAGGCGACTCGCGGTGGGGGACATGGTGATTACCGGATGCCGGTACTTGCCCCGGGCGACTGTCAAGAGTTGATAGAATTGACCTTCGTCGCGTTCGATCTGGCCGACAAGTATCGCACTCCTGTTCTATTATTGGGCGACGGTCTTATGGGTCAGGTGATGGAGCCTGTTATTTTCCCGGAGCCGATAGACCCGGCGAAGTTGCCTACAAAGAACTGGATCCTTGACGGGTGCGACGGTCGTGAACCGAGAATCATCTTTTCTTACCATGCCCAGTATGGTGAGCTTTACGCGCACAATGCTCATCTTCAGTCCAAGTATGATGCAATAACCGCAGATGAGATCCGTTGGGAGTCATACGCGACAGAAGATGCTCAGGTGATCGTTGTTGCGTACGGAACCGCTTCCAGAATTGCCAGAAGCGCTATTGACGATCTTCGAGAACGAGGATTCCGTATCGGATTGTTCAGACCCATCACTTTGTGGCCTTTCCCCAAAGCTGCGCTCCGGGAAGTAGCCAAACCAAAGTGCTCGGTGGCTGTATTTGAGCTCTGTCAGGGTCAGATGGTGGAAGACGTGGCTCTTTCCGTGAACAGGCATGATGAAATCCATTTTCTGGGAATACCCGGAGGCGGAATTCCTACTCCTGCCGATGTGACCGAATTCCTGGAGTCGGTTGTGGAAAATAACGGCAGAGTTGGCCGGAGGATAGCGATATGACCAGCACAGCTATGCAGAAAGTATTTTCATTTCCCAAGAGTCTTAAGCCTGCGGAAACTCATTATTGTCCTGGGTGCGGTCATTCCATTGCGCATCGACTGATGGCCGAGTGCCTGGACGAGCTTGATCTGCGGGAGCGTACCATAGGTGTGCCGGGTGTCGGTTGCGCATTCTTGGCTTACCTGTACTTTAACTTTGATGTGGTGGAAGCCCCGCACGGTCGGGCATTGGCCGTGGCCACCGGCGTGAAACGAGTGCATCCGAACAAGTTCGTGTTGACCTACCAGGGTGATGGCGATTTGGCGGCTATCGGCACCGGTGAGACAATCCATGCGGCCAATCGAGGTGAAAAAATTTCGGTCATTTTCATAAATAATGCCATTTACGGAATGACCGGAGGACAGATGGCGCCTACTACGATTATCGGCCAAAGGTCCACGACCACACCAGGTGGACGTGACGCCAAACGAGATGGAACTCCCATTGATATTTCCCGCATGCTGGCAATCCCGGATGGGGTTGTGTACCTCGAACGCTGCGCCTTGACCACGGTGAAGGATATCAGAAAGGCCAAGCGGGCTATAGCCAAGTCATTCCGATGTCAACTCGAGGGTTTGGGGTTCTCGATGGTTGAACTCCTCTCGCCATGCCCTACGAACTGGAAATTGTCACCTAAAGACGCCTGGGAATGGGTCAACAAAGAAATGCAGGAGGTATTTCCGCTGGGAGTTATCAAAGATACTACCGGCTTTGAGGAGACAACATGACTACAGCAACCATGTTTGCCGGATTCGGAGGACAGGGCGTACTGCTTATGGGATATGTTCTGTCCCACGGGGCAATGTTGAAGGGACTCAATGTCACCTACTTTCCGGCCTATGGCACCGAGATGCGCGGAGGAACAGCCAATTGCACGGTCATCGTTTCGGATAAAAAGATTGCCTCACCTGTCACATCGAAGCCGGACATACTCGTGGCCATGAACTATCCTTCATTGGTTAAATTTGAACCTACCGTCAAAAAGGGCGGAGTTGTTTTCATAAATTCTTCTCTCATTGATGAAAAACCTGAGCGCGACGACATAACATCTGTTCCGGTTCCAATAGGAGCATTGGCCGGCGAGTTGGGTTCCGATCGTCAGGCTAATATGATCATGATCGGCGCCATAATGGCCAAAACAGGCCTGTTGTCACTCGAAGAAACACAACTGGGAATGGAAGCCGCACTTAAAGGTAAAGAAAAACTTTTCCAACATAATATGGCTGCCATTAACAGAGGAGCTCAATATATCAAAACCGGTAATTAGTGCTGGCAAACCTCCCATCAATCATGCGCAAGATAGCCAGGGGGAGTAGAAATAAGCTCTCAGGCTTAGAATTGTAGGTTACGGACTGGCGCGGGTTGTGTTACTTGCTCGCGATTAGCTTGTTTGCATGGCGTAAGCAATATATTAGCTAACATGCCAAGGGAGGTTCTACGGAATCGAGCCTTGTAATACCAATTCGCTTTCAAGGAAGTGATTTGAATTCACAATTTCGTTCCCACACTGACCTGGGAGCCAGTCAGTGTGGCAAGAGATGTATCTATGGAGTTACGGACGGGAAGAAAGGTTCAGGCCCCGAAGGGGCCTACCAACATTAGTCCCGCGTACCGCGGGATGAAACCCGTGGAATAAGGAAGTCCCAGCTCAGCATGATCGACCCTGGCGGGGTCGACCATCAGCAACGATTCCAAAAGATTGGTGGACCCCTGCTAGGGGTCCATTCCGTGACGGTGATTCTCATTTTCCGTGGGCTTCCGCCCACGGCTACTATTGGGTCGCCCCTGCGGGGCTTAGTGCCGTTCCTCCGTCTAGTGCTTACGAAGAGATTTTCAAATCAAGTCACTTCTTTGAAAACGAATTGGTATAACTAGCCTTTACACCTCAATGCGGATCTTTTTCAATACCAGCGCCATCAATGGATCAGGTACGGACCGAGACAACTCTTATTAACCAAAAATAGTGGGTTACCCGGGTTGCTGCGGTTCACACTTCTTTTCGATCCGACCCCATTCCAGATCAACCCACTGCTGGAATTCCCCTCGCCCCTCCTCGGTCAACCCTTTGAATCGACCTTGAAGATCCAGGTACTGGGCCACCGGTATTTTAACCGGCATGGGGTTGAGAACCCAGTCTATGCCTCCAAATACTTCAAATAGAGGGAACACTCGACATTCCACTGACTTGCGGGCGATTTCAAGTGTCAATTGGGTTTCGTGTCGCCACCCCGTGGGACAGGATGCCAAGAGGTGAATAAAGCGGGTTCCCGGCATATCCTTTGCTTTTCCAACCTTTGTCATCAGATCGTGGGGATATCCTATTGAGGCTGAGGCCGCATACGAAATTTTGTGTGCAGCCATAATGTCGACTATGTTTTTCTTCGGTTCTTTCTTCAATGCGGAAAAGGGCGTGGTAGTGGTCCAGGAGCCAGGCGGCGTGGCTGAAGACCTCTGTATGCCGGTATTCATATACGCTTCGTTGTCATAGCATATATAGATCATGTTTACGCCGCGCTCTGCAGCCCCGCTCAAAGCCTGAAGTCCAATGTCAAATGTGCCACCGTCACCGGCCCAGGCCAGCACTGTGACTTCCTTGCGACCCTGGCGATCCAATGAGGCTCGAACACCAGAAGCTGTAGAAGCGGTCGTGGCGAAAGGAACCGACATCACCGGGACACGCAGGGTAGTGCTGGGATACAGCCCCACAAAGGTGGACCAGCATCCGGCCGGCATGACTACCATCGTCTTGGGGCCCAAAACCTCCAAGACATAACGCATGGCTATTGCAGGACCGCAGCCTGGGCAAGCCATGTGCCCTGGAGCTACTAAATCGTTTTGAAAAATGCTATTGATCATGGCCTTACTTCCGTCCAGAATGATTCACCAAGCGACGTGGCCTGCATCGACCCGGAAAGCGCCTGATGAGTTATGTCCATGAGGCCGTCGACCGTAATATCGACTCCACCGATACCAGCTACAACACCATGAACGCTGGCGCAAGATCTGCCGTACAGGCTAGATTTCACTTCTTGAGCCACAATGCCTTCGGCTCCAAAAGAAACGTCTCGATCAATCACCACGAGGTGTTTTACACCTTCCACTGCTTTCAAAAAGCCTTGGCTTGGAAACGGCCTGATCAGGCCCAATCGAAGGCTGCCCACTGCCAGACCATGGTCGCGCAAGGCCCGAACAGCGAGGCGCGCAGCTCCATCAGCGGTGCCCACGGTCACAATAACCACCTCGGCGTCTTCTACCAAATATGGGTCCACGACGGGGTGAAGACGACCGAATCGTGAAGCGAAATCCTCGGCCTCGCTCTGCCAAACCTTTTCCACAGTCAGCATATCTTCCTGGCGACGATATTTGAGAGAGGCGTACCAATCTGACCCACAGACGGTGCCGTATGTGGAAGGAGCGTCTACTCTCACCATGGTTTCCGGCATATACGGAGGCAGGAACCCGTCTACTTCGGCCGGCTGGGGAATATCCACTATCTCTGAGGTATGCGTCAAATAAAAGGCATCTAGATTAACCATAACCGGAAGCATGATTTTTTCGGCCACCTTGTAGCCAATCAGAATTCCATCCAAAACATCTTGAGCATCGCAGCAATAGTACTGGATCCAACCAGTATCACGCTGAGACAGGGAATCGGTGTGATCACAATACAGATTCCAAGGAGGGGACAACGCCCTATTGGCATTAACCATTACAATCGGCAATCGACCGCCGGCGGCGTGGTGGAGCATTTCATGCATCAAGGCTAATCCTTGGGAAGAGCTAGCTGTGAAGGCTCTAGAGCCTGTGACTGAAGCACCTACGCAAGCGGCCATAGCCGAATGCTCAGACTCGACTGGAAGAAACTCGGCTGCCAAATCACCTCGGCCGATATAATTGGACAGATCCTCTACAATTACAGTTTGAGGGGTAATGGGATAGGCTGCTACCACCTGAACTCGGGCCAGGACAGCGGCCAAAGCCGCGGCCTCTGCTCCCATGAGAACTTCTTTCATCACAAGCCCTCCATGATCAATGCGCCGCGGGGGCATTCGTACGCGCAGATACCACAACCTTTACAATGATATAGATCAAAAACGATCTTACCTTCTTCTTCATCCAACTCGCAGGAGGCGTCCGGACATGCTAAGACGCAACTTTGGCATAGATTGCACCTCCCGCAGGATAAGCACCGCTTAGCCTCTACCACAGGTTCCTCGTCCGCCGGAATCTCCGGCCTCGCTAGGACATCGGTTGAGACCCTGTCAGAAAAGAGATGGAATTTTATGTCTTCTTTAGACACAACGCCTACAAAACTTTTATTTGTCTTAACGGCATTGAGGTTGAGTTCTTGGCCGGCTTCCGAAGCAATTCGCCGGCCCAACGCCACGGCCTGGGCCACTTGAACTGCTCTCAAAGTGTCACCTTTCGGGGTCTCTATATTTAGCCGTCGGCCTTCACCGGCCGCTAAAGCCTCCAAGGCCATCGCTTCCTCGCTTCCAGGCTGATAAGCGGTTCGGTCCACAATAGTTAGATCATACTTCACGGAGTCGAGGCCGACAGCGTTCATCCGGAGCAGAACACCGCTAATAGCAACTAGTCGGTTTATCTCCCGGTCCAATATCTCGGTCGGGAGCTTTTCCGGTTTTACCTTTCTCAAGAGGCCTCCGGCTTTGTCTCTGGGATCTAGAAGAGTAACTTGGCAGTCTCGAAGTGCGAGATGATATGCAGCTGACAAACCAGCCGGGCCTGCCCCGCAAACAGCCACTTTGGGTCCAGACGGGGCCCTGTTAGCTATTTTGGAAGTCGTCCCTAAGTCGGACACAAATTTTTCCAGCTCCCGTATGGAAATGGGCTGGTCAATTTCTTTTCTCACGCACCGTGTCTGGCAAGGATGAAAACACAAGCGTCCCGTTACACCGGGCAGTGGGTTGACCTCCAATAGCAACTCCAATGCCTTGCTCCAGTCACGGTATGTAACAGCATGGATGAAATCGGCAATGGGCTGGCCAATCGGGCAGGCGGCTCTACAGGGTGATATTTTTCTCTGTACCTTCGGTGTAAGAAGACGCCAAGTCCCAGTTTTGTTCCAGGTCATGTCCTCGATAGTCAAAGGCATTAGCGGCAATTGCTTGACCGATTCAATCTTTGTTTTCTCCATCAGGGCTCCTCCAGGATCGTGGCCTGCTCGAACGCCTGACATGCGGCTGCGACATTTTCCCCTTGCTTGCCTGGTATGACTTCTTCGATCGCCTGAACCAGGTTCTCTAATTCCAATGGAATTTGTCGAATCACTTTGGCGTAAGCGCCCAGAATCACTGTGTTGACGATCGGGGCCAGTTTTGAACCCAATCGGTTGTTCAAAGCAATCTCGGTAGCATTCACCAAGGCAGTGGTTCCCACGCCCTGAAATTTTGGCGCTGCCGTCGAATCCGGATAATTGAGGATGATCGTTGCCTGAGGAGCAAGACCTTTGGCGACATCTATGAGTTCCAGCAATTTTGGATCCAAAACCACTGAAATATCGGGATGGGCTACTTCCCCCCGGGCCAAAATGGGTGCACTGTCTACTCGGACGAAGGCAGCCACAGGTGCGCCACGCCGTTCCATACCAAAAGCTGGGAAGGCCTGAACGAACAATCCTTGCCTGAAATACGCCTTCGCTAGGATTTTTGACGCGACCACGGCGCCCTGGCCGCCCCTGCCGTGGAACCTGACGCCTAATCCGGTTAACCCTATGCTTTCAATCATAGCTCTTTCCTGTCCACAGTTTTGTTCCGGACGTCGATCAACGACGCCATGCTTTCACAGATGAGCGAAAGCCATCACCCGTTCAGCTCATGAGAAATTCCTTGAGTCGCCTCACGTAAAAGGGGCTCCAGTGCGTCCATTTTCTCAACCGTCATCCGTTCCCGAGGCCCGGAAATGCTCACGGCCGCCAACACTTCACCTCCGCGGCCCGCAATCGGTGAGGCGATGCAGTGGACCCCGACAAAGCATTCCTCGTAATCGCGGGCTACACCTTCACATCTGACCTGTTCCAAAGCCTGTTTGAGCACCACGAGAGAGCTGATGGATTTGTCCGTGAATTTCCGGAGCTTTTTCCGGTGATTTAAACGAAGTTCCAATTCCTCTTCTGACAGTGCAGCTAACAAAGTCTTTCCTGTAGCAGTACAATAGGCCGGAAATCTGGTACCAACATGAATGTCGACCCGCAAGGTCATCTCTGACTCGTATCGCTCTATGTATTCAATCTCGTCTTTCACGAGGATCGCGACGCTCAGTGTTTCCGTGCATTTGGAGCGCAATTGATGAAGCACTGGAGCAATAAAAGCTCGAAGCATCTGCCGTTTTTCGAAAGGAGATCCAATATCCAAGAAACGTGCGCCCAAGCCATATTTCTTAGTTCGAGGATCCTGTCGCGCGTATTTGAATTGAACCAGTGAGGCAAGAATCCGATGACTGGTTGCTTTGGGCAACCCAATTTCTCTGGATATGTCAGCGATAGAGAGGCCCTGCCCTTGATCGGCAAAGATCAAATCCATGACAGACAAGGCTTTTGTGAGTGACTTCATCTAACTGGCCTGCTTTTTACCCGACTGGGCCGGGAGCGCAGTATCATTCCACAATGTGGAACATGCGTCGAATTAACCTTCTGATAAATTATATCTAGCAGTCACAAGGCAGATTGTCAAGGGTGTTCAGGTAAGCTTCGTAAGAAATAATAATGTTCCACATCATGGAACCTAGGTCTTGTCGCGAGGTCAAGTTTACGTTTCAGTATGAATTTCTATTTCGAAAGATACGTTTCTAAGTCGGTTTGGGGCAATTGCCTCCAGGAGACAGGAGAGCGCTGGACGGAAAAAACACTAAGCTATGCATGTCCACCTTTGTGGGCTGTATCCTGGCTGTATCAAATGATCAATCACTCTATTGCCCTAGTTCATTAAGAAATGTTCACGTGCCGTGGCTCATCCGCCGACGCCGTTTCATCAGCATCACACTACCAAGCTGTTTCTGGTGAGGATCAAGCAAATTCCGGTTGACGGTAGAGTGTACGATGAGGTACGGTTAAAAGCTGCTAAAAACAATGTCTTACCGACAATCATGCCGGTTAGAGTCCTTCGTGTTCAAACGGGCACTTGGCGAGCGAATTCTGCCGCGGCCATCTCAAAATTGCCGACACCGGCCCATAATTGATGATCGTAGATACTGTCAGGCGTAAACGCCAATGGTAATCTGGATAAATGCTTACTAGGATCAAAGGGCAATTATGGAAAAAGCACTGATTATAATCATCATCGTCTTGTGTGTTTTGGGAGTGGCCGTGTGGCGTGGGCTTCCGGCAGGGTTAAAGGTTATGGGTTTGCACCCCTCTTACCGAGGCCCAAAGGTTCAATTCCCAGGCGGCAAGGCACTGATCATCACCACCAGCCACTATCGACTCGGAGAAAACGGCCCAGAAACTGGGGTGTTCGGGTCCGAGATGACGGCACCTTATTATGAATTCACCGAGGGTGGCATGAAAGTGGATCTGGCCAGTATAAAGGGCGGCCCGATCCCCATCGATCCTATTTCATTCAGATGGTTCGTTAAATCGAAATATGAAAACCGCTATCTGAAGGATCCCGAGTTCCAGCGGAAAGTAAATGATTCCCTTCGGATAGATAATATAGATTTCACAAACTACGATATCATCTATCTTGCCGGCGGCTGGGGAGCTGCTTATGATTTGGGCACCTCTGAAGTACTTGGGCGGAAGATCACTGAGGCCTTCAGAGCCGGCAAAGTCATTGGAGGGGTCTGCCACGGTCCCCTCGGTCTGCTTTTGGCCAAGGATGAAAACGGCGCCCCACTGGTCCTAGGACGCTGCTTGACAGCTGTTACGGATAAACAGGTCAAGGAACTCGGTATTACCATGACACCCCAGCATCCGGAAAGTGAATTGCGGGCTGCCGGTGCGCAGTTCGAAAGCCAGAAAGCTTTTCGGGACATTTTTGCCAATCACTCGGTTGTAGACAGCCGGCTCGTGACCGGTCAGAATCAGAATGCCGGAGCGGAGGTGGCCAATAAAATGATGATAAAAGCCAAAGGCGGTCTGAAATGAGTTCAATATCAAGAATATCTGCAACCGAGATAGTCTTTCGTATTCTCGTCGGTTTGGTCGGTCTCTTCTTCGTGGCTCTTGGTATCGGTTTTATGGCTTTCCCAGACATTTTCGCGGTGGTGTTTTCCGTGGAACCGGCTTATGCCTCTGGTGTGAGCGGAATCAGGAGCGATTTCGGCGGCCTTTTCCTAGGGATGAGTTTTTTTTGTCTTGTTGGGGCTACGTCTGCTCCACGTTGGCTGGCTGTCCCAATTATTTTCCTATCAGTGATTATTTTCGCACATCTGATAGATATCGGTCTGGACGGTTTTTCGTCGACTGGTAGTAAATTTCTGCTGGTCGAGTTGGTTTTAGTGGTGATTTTGATGGTGTCGCTCGTGCTCAAAAGGAGGGCGAATGAAAAGAGTTTCGGCGTATCGGAACTGCTGAATCTCAAGACTCTTGTCGCTGCAGCCGTGGTCGCAGCGATCATCGGCGGCTTATTTTTGTTTCAGAAAAAGATCGGCTTGGGGTTAGTGGAACGTATAGCTGCCAAAAGCATGAATGTAGACATAATCGCCGATCTCCCGGACGGTCTTCATATCTGCCTTTGCGGCTCTGGTGCCCCATTTGCCGATCCGCGACGAGCTTGCCCTTGTGTCGCTGTGATCGCCGGCCGGAGCTTTTACATTATCGATATAGGCCCAAGCAGCGAGCGGAAAATGGAGCTGATGCGGCTAAATCCCGGAAAAGTCACTGCTGTTTTCCTCACTCATTTTCATTCCGATCACATTGGTGATTTAGGTGAACTCATGCTGAAGCGATGGGCCGGTGGTTCCAACAAATCCCCACTTGAGGTTTTTGGTCCAGCCGGTGTGGAAACGGTGGTCCAAGGATTCAATCTGGCTTATTCGCTGGACTCCAAATATCGAATTTTGCATCACGGACCTGAAACAGTTCCACCCGCCGGTGCCGGCTGTCTGGCCAAGCCTTTTCATTTTCCTTCCGGACAAAATGAATTGGTCATCATCGATGCAGACGGTTTAAGGATAACAGCCTTTCAGGTCGATCATGCCCCGGTAGAGCCGGCAGTGGGTTATCGTTTTGACTACAAAGACCGGTCTGTAGTAATCAGCGGGGATACCGCACCTTGTCAATCGATGATCCACCAGGCCAAGGGCTCCGACCTGCTAGTGCATGAGGCGCTGCAACCGGATATGGTCAGGATTCTCGAAGATTTGGCCCAGAAAAATGGCCACCGGAACACGGCCAGGATTATGGCGGATATCCCGCGCTACCATACCTCTCCGGAAGATGCAGCCAAGATCGCTAAGGAAGCTGGGGTCCGACATCTGCTTCTGACACACATCTTACCACCCCTTCCGGTTTCGATGCTAAAGTCGGCTTTTCTGGGCGATGCACGGAAAATTTCCAATGTACCTATTACCATTGCGGAAGACGGCATGCTCTTAACGCTCCCTGCTGGTAATAAGAAAATTCTAAGAAGGTCCCTTTTATAATGAGTCCATCGAGGACACAAAGCGTGTGGCAATTGAAAAACGTATGGCCCAATCTTAAAAAAGGATATTTTTCATGAAAGTTTTGAGAACACCGGACGAGCGATTCAAAAATCTGAAAGATTTTCCGTTTGAGCCGAAATATGCGGAAATTCCCGATGGAGAAGGCGGCCGTCTGAGAATCCATTATGTGGATGAGGGTCCGCGAAATGGCGCCCCGGTTCTGCTTATGCATGGAGAGCCCTCCTGGTCATTTCTATATCGTAAGATGATCCCAATTTTTGTCTCGGCCGGGTACCGGGCTGTAGCCCCGGACCTGATCGGGTTCGGCCGTTCGGATAAACCGGCTCACCGGAGCAACTACACCTATAACCGGCATGTAGAGTGGATGGAGGCTTGGCTGAATCAAGTGGAGCTGGAGCGCATCACCCTGGTCTGCCAGAATTGGGGAGGCCTGATCGGGCTACGACTCTTAACGGCTCACCCTGAACGATTCGACCGGGTCGTCGTAGCCAACACGGGGCTGCCCACCGGAGATTTCCCTATCAGTGAGGCATTTCTCCAGTGGCGTACCTTCTCTATAGAGATTCCGGAATTCAAGGTGGGTGATATTGTCAATATGGGCACATTATCCGACCTTCCAGAGGAGATATTAGAAGACTACAATGCTCCTTTCCCTGATGAAAGCTACAAGGAGGGCGCGCGCATTTTCCCCTCCCTGGTGCCGGTTTCTCCGGAAGATCCAGCCGCCCAGGCGAATCGAGAGGCATGGGAGGTCCTGTCCAGGTTCGAAAAACCGTTTCTGACTGCTTTCAGCGACGGAGATCCCATCACCAGAGGAGGCGAGCAAATCTTTCAGAAAAGAGTGCCCGGCGCTAAGGGGCAGCCGCACACGGTCATAAAGGGCGGTGGTCACTTCCTTCAGGAAGATCGGGGAGAAGCGTTTGCTGAAGTAGTAATCGATTTTATTATTAGAACATCGTCTATGGATACGTGACTTTTCATGGGGCTTGCTTTGAAGCCGGCACGCGGCCCAGTCGTCTCCCTGGGCTCTCGAAAATCCAATTCTCGTTAAATCGGTTGAGAAGGCGAGGTACACCATTTCATGGGTACATTTCTCAATTTCCCAAGAGATTAGTCTGAGCGCTTCTCTATTTTTCTGGCGCTCGCCAAGCGCTGTCGGCTGTGAAAATTCCGATGCCCATTTGCGAGGAAGGAGCCGTCTTTTTTGAGTGGTCGGGCTGAAGTGCCAATACTCTCGTATT
Source organism: uncultured delta proteobacterium (assembly GCA_963843165.1). Taxonomy (GTDB): domain Bacteria; phylum Desulfobacterota; class Desulfomonilia; order Desulfomonilales; family Desulfomonilaceae; genus DATJPW01. Next base: position 14,092 of record CAWJJL010000050.1, read on the forward strand.
CACTGCTCCGCGACAGTGTTCCGACACCATAACCAAGAACTGAACTTCTATTCTGATGAGACGATTTGGGGTGAAGGAAAGCCGTCTACTCCTCTACAATTCCATGCTTGACTGCATAGCGAACCAAGTCTGCAGAGGTCTTTAGGCCGAGATTCTCCATCATTCCGTACTTATGGAATTCAACAGTCTTCGAGGAAATCCCCAGGATTGAAGCGATTTCCTTGACGCTGTGACCTTCCGCAAGCAATTGCAGAACCTCACGTTGACGTCCCGTCAATCCCGGGCTTTCGCCAGAGGGCTCCTGCGATTTCTGTTTATGAAAGTCCAGCAGCTTCCCTGCCAAAAGAGGCGTTATATACGTTTGACCCCTGAATGCGGCGGAAACAGCGGCCACCAGTTCCGATGAAGCTGAATGCTTCAGAAACGTACCCTGATGCTCCGGCTTCAAATGCATCGGCGGCATACATAAGATCCGTGTGCATGGTCAAAAAAACCACCGCGACATCTTTATACTTCTTCTTAAATTGGCGCATGGCTTCAATACCATTAAGCAGGGGCATTGAAATATCTGCCACTACCACATCAGGTTGCAGCTTCGCTACCGCTTCGACCAGCGCCCGGCCGTCTTCCACGATCCCTACAAGCTCGAACTCGGGTTCCAGAATGCCCTTTAAACCTTCAGCGACAATGCGGTGATCATCTGCTAAAAGCACTCTTGCCCGTCTCATTCGTTTCTCCTCCCAGGGGCGCTGAAATCTCGATTACCGTACCATGGCCCGGCTCCGATTTGATGCTAAGACTCCCTTTGATGTAGTCCAAGCGCTCTCTCATACTGGCGAGTCCGATCCCGGGCGTTTGACGGACACCCTGCGGAACGAATCCGATACCATTGTCTTTTATCCTAAGAAATATATGTCCATCCAAACCCCGAAGTAGAATACTCACTTGTGTGGCTTTCGCATGCTTCGCCACGTTTCTCAAGGTCTCCTGAATGACTCGGTACAGACACAAAGCAACATCTTTCCGGATTACGTCCGGGATATGTTCGTGAAGGAAATCTACGGGAATATCTTCCCGGTCGGAAAAGCGTACACAAAGCGACGTTACTGCCCTGACCAACCCAAGATCCTTGAGTATCGATGGATGGATCTGTCGCGAGATTGCGTGCACATCTTCGGACAACGCGATTAATTGATCCTTCACGGATCCGATCTTCTTCAGAGCTGATTCCTCGATTCCATTTTTCTGGGTTTCTAATTTTCCTGCCTCGATAGCTGCCGCCGCAAGCCTTTGGGCAATGTCATCGTGAAACTCGCGGGAAAGCCTGCTCAATTCCTCTTCCCGAGCTGAAATGAGCCGGCCTGCCAATGTCCTGAGATCTTGGCGACTTTCACGGAGCGACACCTCCGCTCTTTTGCGTTTCTGGAGATTCACAAAGAGCGTGACAATCAGGAGCGATTCGAAAGCTATGAGAGCAATGACCCCAATTGCCTGCGTTCGGTAAACCTCCCAAATAGAGAGTTGACGATAGCGAACCTCACTCCCGGGTGGAAGGTCACTTTCTTTGATGTTCCACCGCTGCAGTTGTCGCCAGTCATATTCATTCACCATAGTGCCCAAACCGTAATCAAATGGAATTTCACCTGCCGGTGTGCCGCGCAAGATCTGGATCGCTACCTCTGCCGCCCTTTTACCCTGTAATCGCAGGCTGGTAAGCGGCCCTCCGATTATCCCGTGACCCAGAAACGATTCGTAAGGTCCAAAAACAGGCAAGTTGGCCTCATCGGATATGAGTTTTAGTACGTCCCGAGGAATAAAACTTCTGCCTCTTCCGTCCACGAAAAAGGTTGAAAAGAAAATGAGCGTATCGCTGGGCAATTCTCTTACTCGTTCAAGCAGATCTCCGATGGGAAGACCGGATAGGTCCACTATGTTCATCTTTCCCCGAAACGCTTCCAAAGATTTTCTCAAATCCAGAGAGCGGATTTCATCATTTTCAAATGCTCCCGCAACCAGCGCTGCGTTCTTCGTGTCAGGCTTTAAAGAGAGTGCAGCGTGGATCAGTACGGCCCCGTTTGTCGGCTCGAATACGCATGTGAATCGTTTGCGGAGCGGCAAGGCCTCGAATTTTTGGCCGAGCGCCTGGGGAATCGAACACATGACCACAGGCACGTTTGGAAAAACTTCCTCCGAATGTTCGATCAGGAAGTTCGATGCGGGAACATCGACGCTGATGACCAGGTCGATCGCAGGGTCGGCATATCGATAACGCAGGAGATCAGCAAGGGCCTTCCGCTGTTTTGAGTCTCGAAATCGCGTTAGATCGAGGTACTCGGCAAACAGTTGAATTTCCAGGTCGGCTGTTTTGGAAATCACCTCTCGAATACCTTGCTCGGTCATTTCGGTTGCCGGAAAATCGAGCGGTTGGGAATACAGAACTACAAGCCGCCTTTGCCGATCTATGTCTGACCCGGGATCTGCGCTTGATGACAGCGAAATGCCCAACAGATGAATCACAATCACCGCGGCCAAAAAGAACGCTCTGCACCATGCGATTGAGGTCGCTTCCCGCTCGTGATTGTCGGAATTCATTCGGTCACTGGGACAAGATATATTTTGTTCCAATAGGCTGTCCTTGACACAAATATTGATGTGTCAGCCTTTCCACTGGTGGCTCAACAAAGAAGTTTACATGCTTTTTTCAAGATTTCAATGACTTGAGGAGGCTTAAGAAAAAAGCCTCCTCTTAGAATTTCAATCAAACTGTCTGTTGATAGACGAATTTACTTTATATCCTCCAACGATTTACGACCCGTGCTCAAGCCCCAGAGAAGAACAGGAATTATCGGTAAACAGAAGAGAAGCCCTACCGCATTGAAAACCCCGGAAAAAGCATAGGCCTTGTGGATCATGGGAATGATGGGCTGAACGGCGGATACCGAAAGTCGGGCCAATCCATTGTGGAACCCTGTAGCAGTATTCCGCATCTTTGTGGGATACGATTCCGCGGTGTAGGAAAACAACACAAAACTGACTGCCATAATACACACATTGAAGAGAAAGCCGCAGCCAACCAGCAGGGCAAAACTATCCAGATACGCGAATATAAAGGCGAATACTGCGCAAAGTGCTCCTAGGCAAAGCAGCGGGATTTTTCTTCCACCGAGATCCGAAACAAACGAGGCAAGGAAACAACCTACAGGCACCCCTATGCTGATGATAGTCGATGCCGTGAGGCTGTCTGCCACAGTAAAACCTTTCATCTTCAGCAATTGAGTGGTCCATGTAGTCAGCGTAAACGCTGCCGGTGTGATGGTTACAAAAAGCAGGATGAGGAGCAAAGTACGTCCGATGTAATTTTTCGTAAACATCCCGTAGAGAACTTCCGCCATTTTCTGCCTGGGAGCAACCTTCGTGGCTGCTTCTGAAAGGTCTATTTCGCGGTTGGTTATGAATTTAGTGACTTCTTCCGCCTCAGACAATCTTTTTTCAGCCACGAGCCATCTGGGCGATTCTTTCAAATATTTCAGCCCGAGAAAAAAACCTACAAGACCGAACCCGCCGATGAAAAAGATTATCCGGTACGCATTAGGCCCCATTGGGATGATCAATCTGCACAAAAGAGCGATTACCGGTACTGCACAGAATCCTACTCCGGCTACGCGGCCCTGCCATTTCCCTCGAGACTCTGCGGGCGCCATTTCTGCAATATAGGCCTGGGAGGTCACCATGAGGCAGAACACGCCGAATCCCGTTAGCGCACGGGAAATTGTAAAAATGGTAAAATTGTCGGTAAGCCCGTTGGCAACCGACGCAATGGAAAAGATTAGAATTGAGCCCAGGAAAGTCTTACGACGGCCGATAAAATCTGAAATGACCCCTCCAAGAAAGCCACCCGAAGTCATTCCGATGAAATACCAAAAGACAATTGTCGCAATGTCGGTCATCTGCAAATGCCAGGACTCTTGGAGAGCAGGAGCAATGAAACCGAAGTTCCAGTTGTCCAGCTGCTCGAAGAAGTAGGCCATCATAATGATGTAGAATATGAACTTGTGAACTCCGGTTACTTCAAGTCCGTCGAAATAGTTGTTAACAATCTTTACCTTTGTAGAAAGGATACCAGTAGATATTGGTTCGTCTATTTTGAGTGCTACCCTTGGTGACATATTGGGCTCCTTCTTGGGTTCCTTTGTTTAGAATGGTGTTCCGGGCGCACTCATATCTGCAGACCGAGAAATCATTCGGTTCCCGTTTGAACTGCGCTCAACGGAACAGGTTCACAAAATTCTAATGCTATGCTACCTGCCGGTCTGCGCTCCTCCCTTTAACCGCTTGCCATCGGGCCAATCTGGCCGCACAGTCTTCCAGCATTGTCTTGGTGAGAGCTTTTTTGACGCTGATTGTTAAGCCATTAACCTCTAGGACTGGCATATACTCGATCTTGTTATGTCTCTGTATCTCGAGAAAACAGGAGATTGCCTGAATCTCGAAGTCCTGAACTCCGTAATCTGTCAAACCCTTCCGCAAGGCCGATTCTGTCTCTTCAAGTTTGATTGCATCAGTATCGAAAATTCTTATGAGTACGCTCGTGTCCATTTTGTTACTCCGGGCCTGAACGACTACTGTCTGTTAAACTCAGCACCGGACTGAGCCGATATACCGTTCGCATTCCAATGCGGCTATTGTTCCGTCATTCATGGCCGTAGTCAGTTGCCGGTATCGTTTACGGTTTAGGTCTCCGGCCGAGTACACGCCGGGGACGTTGGTGCTCATGTCTTCAGCAGCCAGCACATAACCGTCATCGTCCAGATTCACTATGCCTTTCAAGAAATCCGTTTCCGGTTTCTGCCCCAAAAAAGCGAATATTCCGTCTACCGGTATGGTTTCAGTCAGACCGCTCTTCACGTTTTCCACAATGGCAGCCCGGAGTTTCTTATTTTCGAGGCTTACATCCACTACTCTGGTATTCGTGCGTGCTTCGACATTTGCATTCTTCAAAAGCTCGTCCTGAGCGGTTTTGGCTGCAAAAAAGCGATCCGCGACTTCGATCAAAGTTAGATGAGAAATGCCGATTCGCATGAGATAAAGGCTCTCATCAAAACCACTATTTCCACCTCCCACAACGAGGACCCGCTTGCCCGTATAAGGAAATCCGTCGCATATCGAGCAGTAATGGACTTCGTCGCATTCCGGAAGCCCGAGGGGGATCGGCTTGCGACCCGTAGCCACAATGAGAGCACTCCCGCGATATATGGCCTCGTCAGTCTCGACAATTTTTGTCTCGCCAATAATGTCCATTGACTCTATGGAGCATACTTCTTCGATACTTACTCCGAGATGGTCTACGTGGTCGCGAACCTTTTGCATCAGGTCCATCCCATGAATGGAGATGTACGAAGGAAAGTTCTCGACCACGTACGTGTAATTGCATAATCCGCCGCAAATACTCGATTCCAAAATCGCAACCTTTACACGTGCCCGTGCGAGATAAATCGCGGCAGTCATCCCGGCAATACCGCCCCCGAGTATCAAAACGTCAAACGGACGACTTTCTTTCATCTGAGTGCCCTTTCAACAACTATCCAACCGTAGCGCCTTCATAAAAAGCCGCCATTTCTCTGGGGTTCATCAACCCGTTTTTCCGAGCCGAAATTTGTCCGCTCTTGATCACACACACTGTGGGAACTCGTTCCACACCGGCCGTGGCCATTGAATCGGGGCATTCCTCACTGTCCACAGTGTAAACCGGTACTCCCGGGACTATGTTTTGGAACTTTTCAAGCACCTTCAGCATGTTCTTGCAGTGGGGACAAAGTTTCTTAACAAATATGAGTACCCCGTTCTCCAAGCTCTGGACGGTAGATCTGAAATCGACATCTTGAACAGCTGTGAACATGATTTTCTCCCATCTTGCGCATGAGGGCCGGATCTGCTCCGGCCGTTCAGCAAGTTATGAAGTGCGCAGTTCGCCGATAATTGCTTTCAGCTGCTGCAAAAGTTCCTTCGCGATTTCAGGTTTGGCTTCGATGATGTTTTTCAGCTGAAATGGGTCGGCTTTCCGGTCGTAAAGCTCATCTTTCGCAGGTAAAATCACTTCCGCTCCAGGAGTGCAGGTCCACATTTCCTCTTTCACTTCCACTTTCGCAGATTGCTTTCCGGCATTGCCGCCGCCCAAAGCATCGTCGTAAAACACCTTATGCATCTCTGAAATGGCCAATGAGTCCTGGTCTCGCAACCAATGGATGTATGTGAAGTCTTCAGTTATGAGCGACCACGACATGCCGTAGTAGCCGGCAATGGCGTAGTCCCTTACCCGGTCCTTTTCGCCATGAGCAACCGGCAATAAGCTGGAGCCTTGAATATCCATCGTGCCGAAGGTTCTGATTCCTTCATGCCCCGCTTCTCGGAGAGCTTCTTCATCTAAATAGCCCAAGCGCATCCAAAACAGTGGGCATGATGTCCGTGTCCTGCACGAAGCTTTTGATTCTGCGGCCGCCCTTCACGCCGGGCACATGCATCATCAATGGAATATGAACAAGCTCTTCGTACGGCCAGGGTCTGCTCTTACGCATGATCCCGTGACCGTGTTCGCCTTCTCCCATGGGCTGACCGTGATCCGAACAGACAATTATGAGTGTGTCGTCCATAAGCCCCATCTGCTGTATTTGATCCAGCAGTTTGCCGACCCATTTGTCTACCACGGTGATTTTTTCCGCTGTGAGGGCTCGGATATGTTGGCATTCGCGGTCGGTAATACGACCTTTCACATCGCTCCAAGGGGCCAGCAGTAATGGATTGCCTTCATAATCGGGATCGTAAGGGCATTTTAGATCCGGATCCCAGAGAGAGGGGGGATCCCACGGCTCATGAGGATCGAATGAATCGATCCACAAGAAAAAAGGCCTCTTGGGATTGCGTTCTACTCTGAGCCACTTTTCCGCTTCTCTAGCCACCACCGCGACGTAATTATCTCCATCGCTGCGCCAGTGCTGTCTTATCTTCAAATAGCATTCGATTTCACGCAGCAGGGCTGAACTCATCTGATCTCGCAATTGGCCTTTTTCATCGTACAGCATGGTAGGTGAAATGTAGTTTTCCGGTTTCATGCACGGATCAAGCGGTTCCTGGGAGAAGGTTTCATGGTCAAGTTCATGTCCACTGCAAAACTTGACGTAATCGAATCCCCGCGAATACCCGTACTTGGGTAATCGAAGAGGTGGAGAATCGTAAATTAGAGCCGTCTGCACATTGCGGCCCCATAAAATGTCGGTGATTGTGGTGTCTTCGAGGCCCAAAGGCTTCCATCCGCCGAAGGGCAGAGTAAATCGACCGGTGAGCAACGATCGTCTTACCGGAATAGTAGGAAGCCCCTCAGAGTAGGCATTTTCAAATAAGATCCCTTTTCGAGCGAAGCGGTCTATATTAGGGGTGCTGATCCATTTGTTGCCGTAACATCCCAGGTAATTGAATGGCAGTGTATCCAGCATTATGAAAATTGCGTTCTTGATAGCCTTCTTAGCCGGTGATTTCTCTGGCATGAGTCTTCTCCTTTCTGGATTTTAGTGGTGAAGCTCTTTGAGATAAGGCTGTTCTCGGAGCCGGGTATTCTGACGAAAGCCCCAGGGGAGGCCGAGAGGCGAAGCTCAAAAGTTTTCCGTTCCTTGTGAAAACTCGGACGTGTCGTAATCGCTTGCCTGGATCATTCTTCGTCATAATCAGATTGGACCAGATTCTGACAGGGAATACACCTAGGGAGATTCCCAGGTTTTTCAGGTATTTTCCCCAGGTTTAATTGGGAGGACCTTTTTCGGAGGAAAAGAGATGAAGCTTTGATGCGGTCGAACGCGCACGCGCAACACGGATTCCATCAACCCTGAATCGTGCCACGTTCTGCTATTTTGGAGACTCTCCTGATACTGATGCGAGGAATGTTGTTTAGCCCTGATAAGCTGCGTATATTGAGCTTCAGAGATTATTCCGATGCACGACGAGCAGACGGTTCGTTCGGCTCAGCCGAAGACTGAAGGCCGATAGCACAGCAGCCAGCGGAGACTCAAGACTCAGCGAGTATCTGACGAACGCTCGCCGGCCGAAAACCTGCGGTATTGGAGAGATGATATAATGCAGGTAAAATAGTTCCGGATTTTGCCGAAACCAGAGTTCGGGACCTATGCGGTCCAAAAGGAGTTGCAAATGAATGTTACCGCGGCGGAGATGATTAAGCTCGACGCGGAAACCACGGCGCAGGCTTTACTGGATTTGCTCGCGCTACGCGGAGTTGAATATTTTTTTGCAAATTCGGGAACCGATTTCGCCAGCATCTGTGACGCGTTTGCCCTGCGTCAAAAGCTTGGCAAGGCATTGCCTCGACCGGTCCTGGTCGGACATGAGATCCCTTTGGTGAGCATGGCCCATGGTTATTACCTAGCTTCGGGCAAACCGCAAGTGGCGATGGTGCACGTGGGGGTCGGAACGGCAAATGGTCTTGGAGGCATAATCAATGCAAGCAAGGGCAAAGTTCCGGTGCTCTTCTTCGCTGGTCGGACTGCGATTTCCGAGGAAGGTGATCCATCGTCCAGGTCAGCTTTTATTCACTGGGGGCAAGAATCATTCGATCAAGCGGGGATGCTGCGAGAATACGTAAAATGGGACTATGAGCTAAGAAATCCCAGCCAACTTGAGACGGTCATAGACAGAGCCCTGACCATCGCCATGTCAGAGCCGCGGGGGCCGATCTACCTGACCCTTCCCCCCGAAATACTTGCAGCGGCGCCGGGCAAGTTGCCGTGTCATAAACAGCCACGCTACGATCTCCCGACTTTCTATCCGGATCCGGCCAAAATAGAGCTTGTGGCCGAGTGTCTAGCTCGGTCCCGATCCCCATTAATCATAACTTCTGCCTTAGGGCGATCGCACAGAGCGGTGCAAGCGCTGGTGACGCTAGCGGAAACTGAAGGTATCGGTGTTGTCTCATTCAGCCCGGAATACATGAACTTCCCGCGTGACCATTTCTGCCATCTAGGGTTTACGCCGGCGCCTTATCTGAAAGAAGCCGACGTGATCGTCGTGACTGATTGCGATGTACCTTGGTTCCCGAACGTCTTCGCGCCGTTGGATTCAGCGACTATCATTCAGGCCGGGATCGACCCGCTTTACGGCACATATCCCATTCGCTCGTTTCCTTCGGATATTACCGTTCAAGGGGAGCCTGCTGTAATTCTGGAAGAACTAGCCAGGTCTGTGGCGCACTCACGGACACGGGATCTTCCCTTGATCGAAGCTCGACAGCAAATGCTTCGTTCCAAACATGAGGAAATGGTAGGCAACTGGGAGGCCGCTGCGCTGAAAGGAGCCCACGCCAAACCCCTCGATGTCAGATGGGTATCTCATTGTGTACGAGAGATCGTGGGGAAAGACGCGGTCGTAGTCAACGAATACGATAATGGAATGCGAGAGAACATGGGTCTTGCCCCAGGGAGTTACTTCGGGGTTCCACATAGCGGCTACTTGGGATGGGGGCTAGGAACTGCACTAGGGCTCAAGCTTGCTCAGCCGGATTCCACAGTCGTAGCTACGATCGGTGATGGATCCTATATATTTGCGGTCCCGAGCGCGTGCCATATGCTATCGGCATCACTAAATCTGCCAATATTGGTGATCATATTCAACAACCAGGGCTACGCAGCGGTCAAGCAGGCTACCCTCGGAACACATCCCGATGGCTGGGCATCCAGAACCAACACTTTCCCCTTGAGCCAACTTAACCCCGCTTTTGAGTACAGCAAGATCTGTGAAGTATTCGGAGGATACGGAGAGGAGGTTACCGAACCGGATCAGGTACGTCCTGCGTTGGAACGAGCCATGAATATTGTCTTGAAAGAGAAACGCCAGGCTGTGTTAAACATGGTGTGCGCCGTGCCGTGATCGGTCGTGGATACCAACGCGAACTCATCCGCACGGATAGGGGCTCAAAGCGCAATCAACTTTGGTCGTTGCTGTTTACTTGCGTTTGCAACAATAGAAGCTCGCTCTGATTTCGCGCCCAAACCCTCAAACGCCGCCAGTCTCTTCAGCAGAAGTCTCCAGGACCTTCTTGGCCTCCGGAACGGTATTTTGGGGACTCACTTTATACCATGCGCCTATAATCTTGCCGGCCTCATCGATGAGGAAAGACGAACGGACGATTCCCATGAATGATTTTCCGTACATCTTCTTCTCACCCCAGTCACCGTAGCGCTCCGCCACTTTATGATCGGGGTCTGACAGGAGGGGAAATTCCAGGGAATACTTCTTATCGAATTTCTTCTGCACTTCGACCGCGTCAGGACTTATCCCCAGTACCACGACGCCCAGGTCTCCGAGGTCGTTCCGTGAATCCCGTACACTGCAGGCCTGCTTCGTACATCCCGACGTGTCAGCTTTTGGATAGAAGTACAACAGAAACTTTTTTGCCTTTGAAGCCGGCCAATTTCACGTGGCTACCATCTTGGTCTATCAAGTCAAAATCCGGCGCTTTGTCACCCTTTTTCAGAGTTGCCATCGTTCGTTCCTTCTGTTGGTTGCCCTTTCATTCATATAAAGAATGGGCTGATCCATCGATTCCAGTAAACATTCATTTCCAGTACTCTCGGAGGTACTGCTTCATATGGTTGTGCATTCTAACAAGGAATTCTCAGATGAGGAAAATTTGTTAGCGAGCGGAGGCGATCTAGGTCGTTTTGAAGACGACCAATTTCTTCACATAGAGCGTGCTCAACTTCTCGCAGAGATTTGAAGACTTTGTTTGGACATGCTTTTACCCTCAGCTCTTCCCAAAGATCTCCTACCGGATTGAGTTAGGGCTGTGTGGCGGTTTGAGGGAGCAGAGGTTTCGGCTTAAAATTTCCCTGGCCAGGCGGGCAGAATGAATCAAAAAGAAAAGCTTTCATCTATAATAGCTATATGTGCAAGGTTTCTCGACGGCGGAAACAGGCGTTAGATTCCAGTTTTGACGGCTCGCTTACGAAATCGGTAAGGCAGTAGGCAGGATGCGGTCTCCGCTGTTCACGCACCCTGCCTAGTCAGCGAGATCATTTGTGAAAAGCTAAACTAGCCGTCCAGACCTGCAGCCTTCACAACCAGTCGTGCGATGTCGATGGCCTGGAGCTTCTCCGAAAGTTCCAGCTCCTTGATACCGTCGGAAATCATGGTATAGCAGAAGGGACACGCGGTACATACGGTTTTGGCCCCTGCCGCTTCCGCCTCTCGGGTTCGCTTCTGATTGATTCTCGTGCCAAGGTTCTCCTCCATCCACATCCTGCCACCGCCTGCACCGCAGCAGAAACTTTTTTCATGGTGACTGGACATTTCAATCAGGCTGTCCGGACGTAAGGATTTGAGGATCTCCCTCGGCTGGTCGTAAACCTTGTTGTATCTGCCCAAATAGCAGGAATCATGGTATGTCATGGCGCCCAGATCGGGGATAGGCTGCGTCAGCTTGAGCTTACCTTCTTTGATGAGTTGGTCGAGGAACTCGGTGTAGTGGTACACCTCAAAATCGCCGCCAAGCTCTTTATAATCGTGTTTCAGCGTATTATACCCGTGGGGGCACATGGTAATGATCTTTTTTACATTGTAAGCTTTGAATGTTTCTATATTCCCCGTAGCAAGTGCCTGGTAAAGGTATTCGTTTCCAATTTTCTTGGCCGAATCACCGCAGCATCCTTCCTCCGTGCCAAGAATTGCAAAATCGAGGTCGACAGCTTTAAAGATTTTTGCCAAAGACACTGCAACTTTCTGGTTCAGATCGTCGAACGATCCGGCGCAGCCGACATAGAAGAGGTACTCCGCCCCGCCCTTCTCGGACATGAGAGGGACATCATGCCCCTTAGCCCAGTCCGCCCTGGCATGGGAACCGATGTTCCATGGGTTGGAGTTGTTCTCTGACCCTTTGAAGACATCAGTGACCTCGGAGGGGAAATCTGATTCCATCATGACCAAGTAGCGTCTAAGGTCGATGAGTTTGGGAAACTGGAGGATGTAAGCCGGGCAAGCTTCGACGCAGGCCATACAAGTGGTACAGGACCAGATCGTGTCTTTGGCGATGGCATCTCCGATCAATGCAGGACCGGTATAGTCCTCATCAGAAATGATATGGTAATTGCCTTTCTCATCGAGGAGGAATTTCGCCTTCTGTTCCAGATGGGTGCGGATGTCCTGAATCACATCGCGGGGTTTCAGTGGCTTATCGGTATTGAATGCCGGGCAAACTTCCACGCAACGTCCGCAGCGCATACATGCCTCGGTATCGAACAGGTCTTTCCAGGAATATTCCTCTAGCTTGTGGATCCCGAACGTCTCTGCGTTCTCAAACATTTCGGGCGGCATCGCTTTGATCGGCGGTTGCTCGACAATAGGCCGCATGAAGATGTTTGCCGGCACCATGAAAATGTGGAGAAGCTTTGAATATGCTATGAAGGCAAGAAATCCCAGAGCGCCGACACCATGGATCCACCATAGCACAGCGTGGGTCGATTTGATGCTGGCTACACTCATCCCTGAGAACAGATAAGCAACGAGACGGCCTCCCAGCGAGAACCATATATACGGGTTCATAGGGCTCTGGGGATTGATCTCGGTCGCCTGCATTCGTAAGCCCTCGATAATGAAGCCGGTTACCAGAATGCCCAGAAGGAACCACAGGATAAGCTTGTCTTCCGGCTTTTCGTCCAGCCAGTCGGGCTTCATGACATACCGGCGGATCAAGGCCATGAGTGTGCCGATGATCGCAAGGATGCCAAAAATGTTTGCAAACAGTTTAAGCCCAAGATAGAAGTTGCCTTTCAGGAAGTGCACTTTCCAGATCGGCCCGATGACATCAGCCTGGAGAAAGACCAAGCCCGTAGTAATAGTTAGAGCGACAAATCCCCAGAAAATAAATAAATGAGCTATTCCCGGGTATGGCTCTCTCAAGATCTTCCGATGACGCGAATACGTCAACCAGCGCGTACCAGAATCTTTCCCACGGATTGTTTACCCTGTCTACGTCAGACCCCGTAGCATTGGCGATCACCTTAAATCGGGAAAATACCCCGGTCCTGGCAAGGCCGTATACGAACAGGATAACCGCAATTAGCGCAAAGACATAAAGGATAACCTGTCCGGTCGGGAATCCGGGTCCAACGATGTTCCAAAACTCCTCTCGAGATATTGCATCGGCTGATGTGTGCATAGAGAACACCTTTCTATTCTTCGTTGGACAAGAGAAGGGTACCTGAAAGCCGATGAGACAACGCCGAAGGTACGCTATTCCGTGTCCTGCTCCGAAATGGAGATAGTGGAGGCCAACCTTTGGACACGAATAAGTGGGGCAATTACTGACTGGTATGTGCGTGGTAATATATTTCCAACACGCGGACCTACTATATCCATTCACTCGCCTCTGCGTCAACAAACTTCTCTGTCGCTGCTGAAACATATAGGACTTGTGAAGTTACCGGCTGGCGCCCTGAGGATAGGTAGAGGACTTCCGGTCCCTGTATGGATGGTCCGTATGGAGAGTGTAGCGCGCCTAACGGACCGATGTTTGGAGTCCTTTTCCCGAGAGCAGTCAGAATTTCAGGGTCCCAAAGCGTATATTTCGACCCTAAAGAAAAGGCGATATTATACTTGACTTACCCATAATTTCATGTTAAATTGGCTCTAGATAAGGGGGCCGACATGAAAAAATCAGTAATTTCTAGCCCAGAATTCCACAACGAAGAAGCCGCATACGCGCATGTTGAATCTATCCTCTGGCCTAAAGGGCCGGTCTGCCCTCACTGTGGTTCTACTATTCGCATTAGCAAAATGAACGGGAAAAGTACCAGTCCGGGCTCATATAAATGCTATGTATGCCGAAAGCCTTTTACTGTCAAGATTGGAACTATTTTCGAGGATAGCCATATCCCGCTTCACAAGTGGTTGCAAGCAATTCACTTAGTTGCAGCATCAAAGAAGGGTGTAAGCTGTAATCAACTCCACAGGGGCTTAGGCATTACTCTAAAAAGCGCTTGGTTCCTGGGTCATCGCATTCGTGAAGCCATGAGGACTGGTGATTTAGTTCCTTTTGGTGCAAATGGCGGTTCTGTAGAATCTGACGAAACTTTCCTCTGGAACGAGCCAGGAAAAGAAGTGAGAAAGGGGTATGCCCACAAGCGTAAGATATTGTCTCTCATAGACAGAGAGTCCGGCAAGTCTAGAAGTATGGTTGTTGATAATGTGGATGCAAAGACTATCGTTCCCATTTTGGAGGAAAACATTGCAAAAGAAGCTCGCGTGCTGACTGACGAAGCCGGTCAATACTGCCACATTGACAAGACCTTTGCCGGTCATGAGGTTGTAGTTCACTCTCAAGGCGAGTATGTCTCCCTGAGTGACCGAACTATCCACGTTAATTGCTGCGAAAACTACTTCAGCATTTTCAAAAGAGGAATGAAGGGAATTTATCAGCATTGCAAAAAAGAACATCTACACCGCTATCTTGCTGAATTTGATTTTCGTTACAACAACCGCTGTAGCAGACCTAAAACTAAGAAGAGACCGGCCAGAGAGGGCTTAGACGATGTTCAAAGAGCAGAAATGCTGCTTAAAGGTGTTGTAGGCAGACGTTTAATGTATCGCCAGAACATCAACTGAAAAGAAGGGGAGAAATTCCTGATTGAAAGAAGGTACGAAGTAATCATCCCAAAGAAGAAGTTTGCTCCCAGGAGAGAAAAGGCACTCTCGCAGGAACATAGACCTGTGCAAACCACTTTCGCTTTCTCGCTTTACCTTTGATGAAATTATAGAGACAACCTTATCCACAAAGCCGAAAAAGAAAACAAAGCGAGAGGAAGGGGGGCGACTAGAAGAATAGGCTATTCTCTGAAGCCATTTCTCCTTACCCATAGGTCAATACACCGTCGGCCCTTGGTATTTCTCTAACTCAAACGTTTTGAAATATTTAGTTTTAAGTTCGCCTTTTTCATTAAACCATTTACAGCGCAGGTCATCTTCTTTGATCTTGCTCACAGTCATTTCAGGACCGCCGCTTTTTAATTTCACTACATCTCCCTCTTTAAACTCAGGCATCACGCTTCCTCCTGTTTGGTAATGGTTGTTGGGGGATTGTCGAATGAATGCTCGCGCATAGGAGTTCTTGTGTCAATTCAAGGAGAATAGTATTTTTGTCGTTTCTTTGTGACGTTTAACTTCACATTTTAAGAGGTTATGCTAACTGGGGCAGCAGGTCAGTTTGAACTTTTTTATTGACCTCCGTGTTATCCGCGCATATGTTCTTATTTAGGTCGGCATCATGTTGGATCTTGCGAAATTTGCCTTTTGTAGTTACGTTAGGTTGTGCTTGCAAATATCACTATTTATGATAATATTAATTCAATTCTTCACGGTCATTATACAGAAATAAAGGAGGAGCCTCGTGGGCAAGCGAGTCGTTTATGGCGGCACCTATGAGGACATTGAGGAACTAGCCGGAAGGCTCCGACATATTGTCGGAGAAAAAATGGCTAGAGAAAATCCTGACCTCAAGCAAACTCGTCCGGGCGCTAGACAAATGCTGAAATGGATTGTGGGTGGACTTGGTGGAGAACTTCGTAGCTTGAACCCCTGTGAAGAGGCTGAAAACGGGAGTGGATCTCTTATCATAAAAGGGAACGGGAAGTTTACTATATTTTTATCCCCTTACACCTCCATTCTGAGGGATAATTTCACTATCGCTCATGAATTGGGTCATTATTTTTTACACTACAAGGATGGAGAGGACGAGGGAGATATAGTCTTTAATCGCTACGGTTCGGATAGTTTTGAATGGGAAGCAAATAGATTCGCTGCCGCCCTCCTAATGCCAGCGGAAGAGTTCACAGAAGCTTTTCAAAAATTCAACGGTAATTTATCCGCGATAGCAGGCCACTTTGAAGTTTCTCTGGCCGCAGTAGAAGTAAGAAAAAGCTATATATGTCATGTTTGATACGGAAAACCGAACCGAAAGCAAACTCAGATTATTTTTGAGCGTAGATATTTCAGGGTCTACGGCCTTGAAAAACGACCGTAATCACACAAAACTGGTAAACACCTATAAAGACAGACGAAAAACGTTTCAAAAATTATCTCAAAAGCCAGAAGGGGACGGCCAGGGCCAGATTGAGTTGAAACAATTTACCTTGGATGACGGGGACACCTGTGTAAAGACCATACTTTATGATTGGGCGATTGATAATTATGATTGGGCGGAAATTATTAAGGATCGACTAAAGGGTTTTCACGGCACATTTCAAAAGGCTATCGAAAATAGCGCAGAAATAAAGGGCTTAGATATTTCAGAAGGACTGGACAGCTTTCTTTGGAAAGCTGTCGGTGACGAATTTATCTACGTCTTTGAAATTTCCGAATATGAGGTTTTACATAAGTTAACTGTATGTTTTCTCATGGCATTATATGCCTGCGACAAAGAAGAAATAAAGAAAGGATTGATTAGATTCAAGGCAAGTGCCTGGGTTGCTGGCTTTCCTATAAGAAATCGCAGAATTCACTTTCAAGGCCCAGACTTGTATGTGGCGCTCCTAGACAGTTCTAGAAGACAATTTGAACCACAAAGGTGTGGAGCGGACGGACAATGTCTTTCCCCCGCTAATTGCCCAAGGTTCAGGCGCCATAGTTGGCCTAAGATTGATTATATAGGACCAGAGATAGATACTGGCTTTCGCATTGGCAAACATACTTACGATGGACTAATGGTCGTTTCATTCGAATTGGCCTGTATGTTGGGGAAAATTGACAAAGACCTGCAGCAGGTCAGGGGCGCCATTGTAGGTTGGGAGAAGCTGAAGGGGGTATGGAATAACAAACCTTATCCGATCATTTGGATCACACTGCCTGAGAACTATCTAGCAGATTACCAACCCTTTGGTCAGTTCTCAGAATCCGCAGCTGATGAAAACAGATTTGTTAAAGAGTGGAAGAGACAGGTTGATAGGGGGCTAAAACAAATCAGCAAAATCTCAGAATCAATAAAACGAGCCCGGAACGAACTGTCGGATGACTTGGGAGTAATTGAACCATACCTAACAGGTATAGATTCGATTCCGCCAGACCACCAATTGATATTAGATATAGTAGGAGTCCTTTACCCAGCCGACGAGGGACCTCAGAATCAGCAACTACCTGAAAAAACCGGACCAAGAGAGGATAAGTCTGCGGCCGAAGAGAAGCTTAAAAACTTTTAAGTCTTGCTTTAGTCTGTTGACGCTATCATTTCTTCTAGCGTCTACATACGACCTGGTAAGCCCGCTTCTATCGTAAAAACAATCAGCAGACACACAACGTCACATGTGCCGGAAAGGAACAGAAGTAACC
This sequence comes from uncultured delta proteobacterium, assembly GCA_963843165.1. Taxonomy (GTDB): domain Bacteria; phylum Desulfobacterota; class Desulfomonilia; order Desulfomonilales; family Desulfomonilaceae; genus DATJPW01. Next base: position 31,462 of record CAWJJL010000050.1, read on the forward strand.
GATTCCTAAGCACCCACCTATGATGCAATTCCGTACCTGACTTGGCTTTCAACCGCCAGGCTTTCAACGTAAACATTGTCTTCGTCGTATCTGTACAAGACACTTATCGGCGGCATCCTTTCCGAAATATGCAAGTAATACCCAAGTTCAATCTCGTCTGTGACAACACCCCTGATGCCGATTTCAGTCGGGCTTGTAGCTAGCCGTCCTTCAATGTCCCGGTAAATGTCATCGAATTGCTCATAGAGCCTTGAAAACCAATCAATCGCTCTCTCCGCGTCATAGTCTAGCACTATCGTACGCGCTCGCGGCCTCCAAATCCCTAAATCCTTCATTTTTGCTGCCCTGCAACATTCCCAAACTCGGAAAAGCCTTGACATGAAGTTTGTGAAGGGCTAAAAACGAGCTTGGCGTTTAGGAACTAGGTGAGTGCAATCACCAGTTCAGTGTCAGAAAAAAAACAATCTACAAAAACAATCAGATTCGACAAACAGCCAAGCCCTGCCAAGGAAAACTTGGCTGTTTGTCGTTCTTAGCACCGCCTTCAATATCCAAACAAAAAGCGAAAGTCAAGAAAAAAACAGGAAAAAAGAACCGATTTCAATGACTTAAAGCCACTTCCGCGAAATGACTAGAACCGACGAAATTTATTGGAGAACGCGAATCGGTTATAATCTAGGAAGTTCCGTCCGAACAATAAAGGACCGCGTGCTTATTAGAATATTGGCTTGAAACAAAGGCTGCCTTGACGTAAAGATTTCTGATGGAAACAACAGACGAAGATCACTGAGGCAGGAAATTAGACTGGAGGTCTGCGTTTTGAAGTATAAACTTCCGATCTTGAGTTCATGTATTCACAGGCAAAGATACAGTCAGAGATAATCGAGAGTGTCGAACGGTGCATCTGGGCTCTTGATTCCTGCGCGGTTTTAGTCTATGAACCGATCAAAACCCCTAAGCGAGAGATCGGATGGACAAAAAGAAGAAATACGAACCGGATGACCCTGAGCAATCCGAACGCTTCATTGAGTTGGCTAAAGAGGTTGGGGCCGACGAATCAAAAGAACCCTTCAAAGAAGCAATGAAGCGGATTGCGAAAGCGAAGCGACACAAGGCGGAAAAAACATCAGACTGATTGATCACGGAGGCGGCAATTTCAAATAATCCTCAATGCACGACTTAACAGTTCCTATCAAATTACTGGCACGTTCCTTTGTATAATTGTCGTCATGATGAATTAAAAGATCTCTCCGGGCTCTCATTCCACCCATTGATTTATGACAAGCTGCATATTTTTTCTTTATGGCACCTTTAGGCCATTTACTAATTTTCTGATCCCAAATATGATCAAGGATAGTCCCCCAAGTATCCCTATCAAGATCAACATCAACGTCTACTTTATCTGCAAATTGATGAATAATATATTCCATGATCCGCATCAAATGGAACACACAAGCAGTGTATCTGCCAAGCGCAAAGCAGTTTCCGGCTTCTATAGCATTGGTTTCTAAGGCCGTAAATTCTTTTATAACACTCTCGCCTAAAATCGTGCCTTTTTTGTCATAAAAGTCAGCCCGATCTGCGCTGACCATAAATGACCGTCGATCTTCAAGTTCATCTGGCAGCCTTTTTCGAAATTCATCAATTCGCAAACTCAGTTCTCTAATGGATATCTGTTTATTCTCCTGACTTATATAATCGAAGACCCTCTTAGCGCTCTTCGCAGACATATTTAATTTTAGCATCAAAAGATATTTGTAATTTTGCTCCCAGCCAGCTCTTGCTTTTGCAAAATGATCTGACGACACCGTTTCATCATCTTTTCCTCTTCCTTTCATTTTTTCAAATTCACGATCAAACTCGTTAAGTAACGTAAACACTTGCAGAAATACCTCAGAATAAAAGGGTATCATTTTTCTTAGGCTCACAAACTTGAAAGGTTGAAACAAATCTATATTATACACAGACTTGTCATTTAGCCACCCAAAAAATGAACTCATCCTATTCCCCCTTGCTTGGGTAAGTCAAGTATAACATCGCCAAAGAAAAGCATCTT
>CAWJJL010000051.1:0-10445 GCA_963843165.1 uncultured delta proteobacterium
CAGTTGAAGAAGGCCGGTATTGACGCCAAGTATGTCAAGGCCAAGATAGACTTCGATAAACAAGACAAAACCAAGTATACTATCGAAGAATAATCTTGCTTCATTCAGGGCGGGCCCACTCGGGCCCGCCCTGACTCTCACGGGTTAGCCTCCGTCACCTAACTGGGTGCTCTTTTGTCGCTGCGTTTTTGATACCTGACTCCGTTTAGCACGTTGACGAGCGACCTCTCCAGCCTTTTTGAAAAAATCAATGAGTTCCGCTGTAGATTTTTCCGCGAGCATTTGTGCTTGCTCGTCACGAATACGCCGCACCATTTCAACCGCTTTGATCTGTATCTTCTCTGCCATAGGTAGTTACCTCTCGAGGCGAATAAATTGCCAGGGGCTTGTAGCCAAATTCAAGATTGGCACCGTTAAACTGTTGAATTTTGTCCAACCTGACTATATGACGAAAGTTCCAGATCACCAGGACATCAACTGAAGCCACGGTGGCCAGGGCAATGTGGAGCATATCATTGCGGAATCGAGGACCCAAAATCCGATGGCTTTCGTAGCCCGTGAGAACCTCGACCACTTCTTCCGTTACCGGCAAGACCTCTGCGATGGATATTAGTTCCTCATAAAGCTTTTGAACAGGTTCCGGGGCGCGAGAGACCTCGGCTGCGGTCGCATCCGAAAGAACCAAGCGGAATCTCCCTTTTCGGAAATCTTCGATCAGCCCATTCGACCACTCTTTGAATTCCGGGTCGAAGCACCCACCAATGACTGAAGTGTCCACATATATCCGTAGCTTTCTCATAAACTAATTTCACCCGTCAAAACGCAAGCTTTTGGTAAAGGCCGTCCCAGATCCTCATATGCCTCAATGGTAGCTTCGAGAGCGTCCCGAACGTTTTCCAGCGTCTCGTGTCACCCTCGGTAACCAATTCCGTTAAGAGAGGCGAAGTAACTGTAAAACCGCCTTCGGGCTGAGGCGCCAGAACTAACGGAACTTTGTATATCTTTAGTACACCCATAGATTTCTTGACTCCCCTCGTCAGCTTTTGTCAGGCTTAGAAAGATATTCGTCAATAAATTCCCTCGGCCTGACAACCCGTATTTTCCGAAAACCGGAAACTTTCAACAAATGTCTGTCTCCGCTAACGATTACTTCACTCTTGCTGGCAAGCGCACAGGCCAGAAACTTGTCATCATCCGGATCAGCACAGACAGGCTCGGGTAAGTTTTGAGCCGCAAACATTTCTGCCCGGATTGTGACTAATTCAAGTATCGGCCCCAGGTCAATCGCTGGGAACTGTTCAGCCAGGGATTCCCCAACCCTCCGGTATTCATCGAGGATTTCCGGAGACAATACTAAATGCAGTTTCCCATCGCGCCACGCTTTAAGAATCTGATAGGGAGGCCCACTGAAAAATATACCTGAAACAAAGACGTTGGTATCGAGGATCACCCTCATTTCCGGCCCCGCACCTTCGCAATGACGGCAGTGATGTCCGATTTCTTTAGACCGGCTTCTTTTGCCTGTCTGCGGGCCTCGACAATTAAAGCGTCGAATTCCCCGAAGGATGGCGGAGATATTGCTTTGAGGATCACCACATCATCCTCGCCCACCACAACGAATTTAGACCCCGCCTTTAACTTGAGTCGTTTGCGAATATCCTCGGGAATCACCACTTGGCCTTTGGAAGACATTTTCGTTGTCGCGAAGTTTGCCATGTTACGACCTCTGAAAGAGCGAATTGCATTCTTACTGGTAAGATTGTAAGGCAATAATCGAACTATGGCAAGGGAAAATGCGCTTTGCTTTTGAAGAGATAAGGCCGGTATCCGGTGCGGAGCCAAGCCCCCGCCTTCTACATGGCCCTGTTGGGTGATCCATCTTGGCTTTGCGAGGGAGCGAGTCCGGTCTTCTTATGGCCCAAGCTGAACTCTCGCTTGTTGCATCGAAGATCCAAGATGAGCCAAGAGCCGGTTTGTTCCCGTTTTACTCTCTTTCTTCTGTTGTAGTCTCGAAGGTTTTCTTGGGTTCAGCATCCCGTTTTATGGACCTCAATTGCGTCATAATGCCATCCCCATCCATTCTACCGCGAGACCTAAGGCCCGAGGCGGAAGTTTGCCTTCGAGAACCCGCATGGAGCCGATCTCTATCGCGGCCCTATGCCTTCCGGAAGTGTGCAGGGTGGTTCTCTCAAGAGAGCTGTTAGGCCGCCTCGTCAACCGCTTGGGCTTCGTACAAGGTTTCAGGCGCAATATCCGCTCCGTTTGGCCAAGCAATGGTCCCCCCGTCGATAAAGAAACGCTGGAAGTATGCAACTTCTTTCAGAGGCTCAAATATCGGCCCTTCCAGCCAACCAAGGAAATCTATCATCTTTTCGGAGCCATCGTTAAATGTGACCAATATACGATACTGGCCACGATATTCGGCTTGAATGACACACGGTAGCTGAGTCACGGGTTTCTACTCCAAAGGCGCTATACGGTCCAGCGGTTTTCGGGCCTTCATATTGACAGTGGTCGACAGATTTTCTTGGCCAGTTTGTTAGATATCTCAGAGTGACGAGGTATTGCTTCGACTTCGCCTGTCATTGGATTAGACCATAATGAATGGTCTGCGCCTTCTCGTTTGAGGTAACAACCATGCTTCCGCAGGTGTCTCAGCAAAGAGTTACGTTTCACTGCACTAGGACCGTTTCTCGAATAGCGTCTTCGGGCACACCTCGCAAGGCGTCGGCTCGGCGGTCCTCCAGAATGAGCGCAATTGCCTCAGCAAGACTTTTTCGGCATTCTTCGATAGTGCGGCCCTGTCCGTTAGCGCAGGGAATTTCCGGGCAATAAGCTATGTACCAATCCTCGTCTCGCTCTATAATTGCAGTGAATTCATTATGCATATTCCCCTCCGTCCCTCCGCGCTACTTCAAACTGAGTTCCGAAAACTGCAGAATTTATCCGCGTCCGACACATGAAAACTTTTTTATCGCTTCTTAACGTGTCGCTTCAAGTCGCGATAGTAATTTTCACGTGGGCCGATCATGATCAACTCCAAATCCGATTCGAACCGTCGATAAGCCAGAAGATACTGCGTGGACCTGAGCTTGAATTTGTGTACAAAGGTGCCCTTCAAATCCCCTCTTTTTTCCTCACCGATCTCCGGGTTATCTGCGATCCGCCGTATTTCGTTATCCAACGCCTCTTTTTCCGGTTTTGGCAACCTTTTTACTCTTTGCTCAAAAGAGCTGGACTGATATATCTTCATGCGGGCCTATCCAAATGAGTATTCGCTTTTCTCGCCTTGTTCCAGTTCCTCCAGCCCAATCAGGATCTCCTTGATGAGCGCATAAGTCAAATCCGGATTCTCCTCCGCGCACTTACCCATAAGAGCCCAATGTTCAATTTGGCCGGCCAACGACCTATGGTCTATTCGGCGGAACTTCTTCGCCTCACTGACTAGTTTTTCGGATATTCTTACCGCTGTAGCCATTTGTGTTCCTCCGCGCGCAAAATAGCACTGTTTGCTGCATTATGTATTGTCTGATTTCATAGTGCAACTTATAGTTGCTTAGCATTGCTCACTGACTCTTGTATGACCGCATTCGTTCGGGAGCCTATCCAATTGTTAGGCGTTTGTCTGCCATGTATTTCCTGATAGCTTGATAGGAATTCTATCCGGAGTGGTGAAATACATTTATAGCAACGTCAGACGCTTTAGGCATCATCTTTGCCACAGCTCCTACTTCAACTTCTTGCTTTGCGTAACTTCTGCATGCCTCTCTCTCCATGTAGTCTACGGACGATTGTTATGGCCCCATCGGATTCCAGAAGGACCTTTCTCAGATTGGGGAGTTCCTCATCCAAATCCACCTGATTCTTGCGCAAGACGTGGCGCAAATCTTCGATAGAGAGAAGCTCTCTCTCCAGGTCTTCGGTTAGGATTTTTCCATTTTCAACCAAAACTGTGGGTGCGGACTGTATAAGCCGCTCAAAACTGGGGAATCGATAGGCAAGTGATGCGACGGAGTAATTGGCGGCAAACATAGTTGTTGCGCCGATTAGTCCTCCCGTAAGCGAATTGTCCGGTCCTATCATGGCATTTTGGAGGACGTTTGATATCGTCAACCATACAATCAAGTCGAATGGACCGATGGAACCGAGTTCTCGCTTGCCGAAAAGCCGAAAGGCTAAAAGCAAGAAGAAAAACACCACAAGGGGACGAACAATTTTGTCAAGGATGGGAATTTCCGGTATGAAAAAGGTCGGGTCCACTGCTCTACCTCCTTCGTAATGTCAAGTGCCGTTCATAGCTGACCAGAAAAACGAAAGATTCTCAACTTAAAAAAAGGAGCGCACCTAATTTGGTGGAAGTAGAAGACTGCTCCGAAACCACATTCAAAATACGAATGCTTGCAGGAACTGTGTCTAGCAAAGAGGGAATGAAGAGGGCGCATCGCCATGCGCCCCTATCCCTGCGTTCCGCGGGATTCCGCCAGCCATATGGGAGTTTTTGGGGAGGGGTCTGGGGCATATGCGCTAACTTATGAGAGATGCGCCAGTGATTTCAGTGTCTTGTCACCCTCCCCCTTCCCCCTCCCGTCAAGGGAGGGGGATTCCAAATCCCTCTCCCCTCGCGGGAGAGGGGAGGGAGAGGGGGAATCTGCGGTCCGCAAATATGGTGGTAAGTTAGCGCCTATGGGGGTCTGGGGAGGGCGTTTTTGCAAAAACGTCCTCCCCAGAAACTTTTTACCTCTACGCAGCAAACGTATACTGCGTCCCAGCCGTATTGAGAACGAATTCCGCCGGCATTGCTCTACTGAATGCACTGATTGCTTCGAATCCTGTGCAATGGGTCGGCACTATGTTCTCCGGTTTCATTGCCTTTATGTCCGCTACGGTTTGCTCGATGATCTCAGGTTTTGCATTGATGAGATGAAATCCGCCCATAACAGCAACGAGCTTGTCCGTGCCGGCAACTTTCTGCGCCTGCTTGACGGTGTTCACGATGCCGGTGTGAGCGCAACCGGAAAGGACCACCAGCCCTTTGCCTTTTACCTTGAAGAATAGCGCCTGCTCACCCCTGAAATCGTCCGGTTCGGGAGTTTCCCCTCGCTTGCAGAGCAGAGTCGGATTGATCTTTTCGTATTCTGTAACTCGCTGAATATTCCCGGTAAAGTATGCGCCGGGAATGATCTGAACCGGATCTTTCCCTTCGATAACTTTCAGTCCAAGTGCTTCAATATCTTCTTTCTTCAACTGTCCGATATCCATAGCTTCGTTGGTTCCGGGGCGCAGCGCGTATCTGTGTAGAAAAGCTTCTTCTCCCACATAAAATGGCGTCCCGCGGCCAATCTTTGACTGATTTTGCTTCAGAATTTCGACCGCGGCCATCCAATGATCGAAGTGACCGTGGCTCAAACTGAAGGCATTTGTCTTTCCGAGGTCAAGCCCCAGCATCGCTATGTTATTCATCACGCCGACCGGGTCGAGCCCGTAGTCGAACATGCAGTTACTCGTCTTCCCATTGGCGACAGATTCCACATAATACGAGAGGCCATGTTCAGCGTGGATGGACTTCCCTGGGAGAACCCGATATCGCTTGGTAATTTTGCTGTCCGGTCTCAGGGCGTCGTAATAATTATCTGTGAGCACCCAGATGGTCACCTTGTCCACTTCGGTAATGCCTGTCGTCGCTTGCGCCATTACACCCTCCTTCATTGCTTCTCCGACTGCGAGCAGCGCTCCCGTTGCCATAGAAAGCTTCAGAAAGTCCCTTCGGCCAATTCCGTCACTCATGATACACCTCCCCTTGCTGTTTCGATGACATGAGACAATTAAGAATTTATGCTGATTCTCAAGTAAAGGCCGAAAAAATGATTGATGGGATGGACATGCCTAAAGCCAGTCCAATTGCATAACCTGCCGAAATCCATCGTGATGACTTTGAGTCCTGCGAAGCGCTATCTATCCGCCGGTTTCGGGAACGCCCACAGCGTCCGTCTGCTACGATTGCGCAAAGTAGGAACCGCTCCCTACAGACTGGAAGCCCTTCCCACAAACCTGAAACCGGACCATTCAGAACATAATAGATTTTCGGAACCACTATAGACCCATTCGGGGACCTTGGCTAGACAAATTACAGTGACTCACTGAACAATGCTCTATGGGGTCTAGCTATACTGGGATTTCATTTATACGTTACCGGCATCAATTGCTCAGAACCCTGTTCTCGATCTCCTCGAGTTGTGTTTGCAATTCCTCCCATCGGGCTTCCAGACGTTTGACCTCCTGGCTAAGCCGGGTGGATTCTTGCACAAGAGGCAGGATCAAATCCTTCTTTTCATAGTTGGCCGGATCAGCCATCAAATTCTGGATTTCTCGGAGCCGCAATTCCTGTTGGTCCATCTGTTTTTCAATGGCTGCAATCTCAGCTTTTATGGGAGCTTGCCTTCTACTGAGTGCGATTCGGTTCTGAGCTTCCTTTCGTTTGCGGTCTTTACGGGATTCGACTGAAGACGTCTCGGTAATTTTGGTTACAGTCGGTGCAATCAGAGGCAAGGGTTCAATTTCTTCCGAACTTTCCATTAATTTCTTCTTGTACTGATAATCCTCGTAATTCCCGAAGTAGTGCTCGGCGTTGCCGTCCCGAATCTCCAGAATTGAATTGCAAACCGTGTTCATTAGCCTACGGTCGTGAGTTATCATAACAAGAGTGCCCGTAAAGCGCTTCAGGCCCTCTTCGAGAATCTCGCACGAAGGTATATCCAGATGATTGGTGGGCTCATCCATCAACAGAAAATTTGGTGGCGCAAGAAGTATTTTGACTAGGGCCAATCGGCTTTTCTCTCCCCCTGACAGAACCTTAACCCTCTTAAACACGTCGTCGCCGGAAAATAAAAATGCCCCCAGCAGATTTCGAACTTCCTGCTCGGGTATCCCGGGCGAGACTGAAAACGCTTCTTCGAGCACCGATCTGTCCGTGTTCAGGTTCTCGGACTGGTGCTGCGCAAAATAGCCTACAAGCACATTATGCCCGAGTTTAACAGTTCCACCCTCGTATGGAAGGACCCCTCCCATTATTTTTAGAAGAGTGGATTTTCCTGCTCCGTTGGGGCCTACTAATCCGATACGGTCCTGCTTTTGAACGTTAAAGCTAAAGCCTCTGTAAACTTCTCGACTGTCGAAACGTTTCACCAAATCTGTTATTTCCAGGACTCGCCGACCGGAAGGGGGCGGTTGAGGAAAGTTGAACTTAATTGTTTTGGGGCGGGGCGGCAGTTCAACTTTTTCCATTTTTTCCAGCATTTTCACACGGCTCTGAACACGGCTCGCGGTCCGCGCCTTGACACGATTCTGATCGATGAACTTTTGAATCCGTTTGATTTTTTCCTGCTGGTTCTTGTACGCAGACTCGAGAACATCTTCCTGCAGTTCCTTATTCCGTTCGTAATCATCAAAGGCTCCGGTGTAGACGGTTGCTTTCCCACGATTCACTTCAATGATTCGGTTAACAAGCTTGTTCAAGAAGGCTCTATCATGAGAGACCAGCACCAGAGCCCCTTTGTAATTGGCAAGATATTCCTCAACCCAAAGGAGGCTCTCCAGATCCAGATGATTCGTCGGTTCGTCCAGCAGCAGACCATCCGGTTCGGCCAAGAGTATCTTGGCGAGGGCGACTCTCATTCTCCATCCACCTGAAAACTCGCTCCAGCGCCTTTTGTCATCACCAGGTTGGAAACCCAGCCCTTGAAGCACCTTGAGCGCCCTGGATTCCAGTGTGTAACCGTTGAAGCGTTCGAATTCGTGCAATAGACGGCCATGTTCCTCCACCATGATTTCCGCGTCCGCACTGTTCTCCGACAGTTGCGTCATCTCGCGTTCCAGTTGACTGAGGCGTTCGCGAATATGGCGGAGTTCATCCGAGATATTCATCACTTCTTCCAAAATCGGACCGTCATTGCCTTGGATCAATTCCTGATGAAGGACCCCCATTCGTATTCTTTTTTCGATAGAAATTTCACCTGCATCAGGCGTGATAACACCTTCCATCATTCCCAGCAGAGTCGATTTTCCTGCACCGTTCGGACCGACCATTCCGATACGATCACCTCTGTGGACGCTTATATTCACGTTCTCAAACAATGGTTTGCCGTTGTAGAATTTTGCTACATTGCTCAAAAAGATCACTGTTCAGCTCCGAAATTACAATATTAACCAATTCAGTATAAACGATTTTGTGCGCTGCTTTTCATCACGCGGCATGACGGCTCTGAATTCTGAGTGCCAGCTCTGATCGTACCCGGATTCGGCCTATTGTACGGGGCGGACATAAGTGCCACCTTGAATCACCAAAGATGTAGTGCAACTGTCAGTGGCCAGGACGCTTTATAGACGATGTTTGGCTGTCTCCGTCAATTGCACTGACAGAGCTTCTGGCGACTATGACGTCATAGATTTGCTTTGATCACATCTGCGAACCGGGCAAACTCTTCCGGAGTCAGGGTCTCTCCACGGCGCCCAAGATCAATCCCGGCCTGATCTGCCGAGATTCTGAGAAGTTCCGGTTTGAGCCCTGTTATGGGCGCATTCCGAAGTGTATTTCTCAGGGTCTTTCGGCGACCAGCGAAAGAAGCTTTCACCAGGCGAGTCAATAATTGACTATCGGAAACATGTACGGGTGGGAGATCGGGAAAAGATATGTAGACGAGAGACGACGTGACTTCCGGCACGGGACAAACGCCTTGGGCGGAATATCAAAGAGTATTTCGACTGTGGCGCTTATTCCCAACAGAACAGTCAATACCCCGTAGTCCTTGGAGCCGGGAGCCGCTATGAGCCGCTGCGCGACCTCTTTCTGCAACAATACATGCATGGAGGAAAAAATCTGTCGGTGTTCATGGAACATGAAAATCAGTCGGCTCGAAACATTGTAAGGTAGATTGGCTACCACATGCAGTTTTCCTATCTTCTCAGCCAGGCCGGTGAAATCGAATTTAAGGGCATCCGCGTGTATCAAGACCGGATTCTCTGATTCCCCAAATTTTTCCTGCAATGCCCGAAAGAAACCGGAATCGATTTCCAGCGCCCAAACTTTGGCACCTTGCTCGACAAGCGCTGCGGTCAGCACTCCTAGCCCGGCTCCTACCTCGACGACTTTATCTCCCTCCTTCAGATCGGCGGCTTTCACAATTCTGTTCAAATAGAATTTGTCTACCAGGAGGTTTTGTCCCATCCATTTTTTCGGCGCCAAACCCTGTTCTTTGAAAAGTTTTTTTACTTCGGAGGCTTTCAATATTGCTCTGCACTTGCCACCCAGAGGCAAGGGTACGATTTGTAGGAAGATTTAGGAAGAGAGTCGAAGACGGCCATGGTAAAATTGCTTTTCATACCCATATTCACTACCAATGTGTTGCAGGAGCGCTCATTTGCTCAGGAACAGGTATAGCAGTAGCCAGATCCATAGCTGCGTTTAGATCTGCCAGGGCCTCGCGTGTTTTACCAAGATTGGCCAGAGCTATTCCGCGATTATTATAGATAGTCGGATCATTCGGCCTGAACTGGATAGCTTTGTCATAATCCTGTATCGCTGCGGCGTACTCGCCCGCAGAAGAGAGAATGTCTCCTCTAAGCGCATACAATGCGCCATTACTTGGATTGCTTTGGATGGAGCGGGCAAGGTCCTGAAGCGCCTGTTCTCGTCTATTTGTCATGAAAAACGCTCTGGCCCGGTACCCCAAAGATTGAGACAGACCGGGGTCGAGTTCCAGGGTTTTAGTGAAATCGCTGATGGCCTCCTGGTACATTCCGTTACGTGAGAGAACGATTCCTCGTCTGAAATAGTAGTTGGCCTGGTTGGGGTCCAACGCTATGGCGCGGCTAAAATCCTCAATAGCCAAGTCATCCTTGCTTTAGCTCCTAAGACAAGTCCATGATAATAATAATGCTGCGCCTGAGGATCGCTTGATATCAACCGTGACAGGATAGATTCCGCTTCGTCAAAGCGGCCTGCTTCAAGCGCGGCTTTGCCGCGTTCCAATTCTGCTTGGTAACCCTGACCGCACACAAGAGTCGGGGCAACGAGGCAGAACACCAAAAAGCCATAGAACACAGACAAAAATAATGAGCGGTCACTCATGTACAACCGTTCCTAGGATAAGTATCTTTGTCGGGAAAGGAAGCCATTATACGGTGTGATGAAACAAGAATCAAATTTCGATTTGAAGTGATTCGGCGTCGCCGAGCAGCAGCCTTATATTTGGAAGACATCCATCTACCATTCCCACCTCTCCGCTGTGTGAAGATAAACTCCCATGAAGCCGAATGCAGCTATTTAAAGGCTAATCAGTCGCCAATTCGGGTAAGTGCCGGTGGTTCGAGATGCGAGTTGAAAGCAGTGACTCTCAAGGCCATCAATAGCACACATCATCCGGATGACAATGGTCGTGTCAGGTCAGGCG
>CAWJJL010000052.1:0-85138 GCA_963843165.1 uncultured delta proteobacterium
ATAAGAGGAGCTCGAAATTCAAGACTGTGGGATAGTAAATCGCACGGATAAAAGAGTCTCTTATTATAATAATCCACATGTTTTAGCGGAACAAAAGCTTTATCACATCAGGAGTGAGGAAATGTATAACGAAGTCGTAATGGATCATTTTAAAAATCCTCGTAATGTCGGGGAAATGCCGGATGCTGACGGTGTAGGTGAAGTGGGCAATCCGGCATGTGGCGACATAATGACCTTTTATATAAAGGTCAAGGACAACATTTTGGAAGACGTGAAATTCCAGACTTTCGGCTGCGGGGCAGCGATTGCGGTTTCCAGCATGGTTAGTGAAATGGCCAAAGGCAAATCACTCGAAGAGGCAATGAAAATCTCTAAAAAATCAGTGATCGATGCTCTAAACGGACTGCCAAAACAGAAACACCATTGTTCGAATCTTGGCGCGGATGCCCTGCAACGGGCCATCGCGGATTATAAAGCCAAAATGGAAGGCGAAAAGTTCAAGAAACCGGAAGATCATCCGGACGCGTGCTCATGCGCCATCTGCGACATGGAAAATCCGGAAGAAGCGCCATACTGCTCGGCAGCCTGCCAACGACCGGCGAAGTAGAACATAAGCAGCGGATGAAGTAAACTGCCCAGCTTGTTAGTCGCGCCTTGCAATTGGGAGAATTGTGCTTGTTCGGAGTTTGGCTAAAATGTAGCAATTATGAAAATTGATTGTAATGATCAATACATACATAAATACTGTATGATGCTGCATCACTTTTAATTATATTTTAATTTAAAAAAGCTTGACAACTTTCTAGAAAAATGGTCTTTTATTCCCCAGCGACAAACCAAACCTAATCCTTCCTTGGCCCGTTCGAGAAACGGGCCTCTTTTTTTGTACCTAAGCAGCTATTCGATGTCACCTCCAGCGTATGGGGCATGCTGGTACGCAGAAAGAAAAGCCCAGTCAATAGCTCTTCGCCGTTTGGGAGTTTCTGAAAGAGGTCTCAATCGCGAGACACGGGACCTCGCAAAAACAATTTCTGCTTTCAGTAGAGGATCCCGAGAACGCGCATGTCCGGGCCTCCACAAGGAAAACCCGGACATGCGGGAGAAAATGCTCGCCTGTTGATCTCATTATACTTCGTCGCTGATCGCGGTCAAGGCCAGATTGTGCCCTGATGGAACCCGGCGCCGACTTGCTGTGACTTTAGCCAAACACGCCCTATCTAGATTCTGCTGTCGCTTTATTGTATGAAAGACAAAATCCCATGTAGGAGCTCAATCGCATGAAGCAGATTCCCAATCCGTATGTACCGAGAACTTGTTTTTTCTGCGGAGCCGATAATCCCATTGGATTGAAATTGATATTCTACGAAACTGAAAGTGAACCCAAGGAACTGGTCTGCCGCCTCAATCCTGCTTCACTTTATGCCGGCTATGGCAAAATATTACATGGGGGTATTCAAAGCGGCCTATTTGACGAAATCATGGGGTGGTCCACTTTTCAATTAACCGGGAAACTCGGTGTAACAGGTTCACTACAAATTGAATTTCTTAAACCTCTGTATGTGGAGCAGGAAATCGAAGTTCGATGCAGGTTTACTTCGCAGGATGGGCCAAGAATGAACTTTTCAGCGGAAATTACTGATCAGGATGGAGCAATCTGCACAAGAGCAACAGGTACGTATGTAATCGTTGACGCTGAGAATTTCAAACGCCTGGTCGGGCAAGAATAGGCTAGGCTTAGCTGACGCCTCTCTCATGAAATCCGCTTAAGAAAGGAATAATCATGTCCTTAAAAGAAGAACTGGACAGGCAACGAGAAATATCTCACAGACGCATTCCGGAGGATAAATGGCAGGTCATGCAGGATGCTGCACAGGATTTGGCTGAGTCCGGGATAACTGAAAGATGTCTGAAAGTTGGGGATCTGGCGCCCGATTTTGATTTACCAAATGCTCTTGGAAAATCAGTTGCTTTACGGGAACTTCTGAAAAGAGGTCCGGTGGTGTTGAGTTTTTACAGAGGCGGCTGGTGACCGTACTGCAATTTAGAGCTGCGGTCGTTGCAGCGCCAGATGGAACGCATTAGGGAACTGGGAGCAACTGTTGTGGCTGTATCGCCTCAAACGACTGAAAGCTCTTTACAAACAATGGAGAGAAATCAACTTTCATTCGATGTCCTTAGTGACTCAGGGAACAAGCTTGCGCGGCAGTTCGGAATCGTGTTCCAACTCCCGACTGAATTGAGGCCAATTTACGCAAAGTTCGGAATTAATCTTCCTTCGGTCAATGGCGACGATTCATTTGAGCTGCCGCTCACGGCAACTTACGTGATTGATCAGGATCAAAAGATCAGGTTCGCTTTTGTGGATGCAGATTATACTAAAAGAATGGAGCCTGAAGAAATTGTGGCGGTACTGCGAAAGATATCGTGATGACGGAGCATGATTCATTCGCGGTTCAAGTCAGCAATTAAATCTTCCACATCATGGTAACTCTTTGATACGTCCTTCTTTCAGATCATTCATGGCTTCTGCATACCTCTGCTGCCATTCATCAGTCCAGAAACCACGATTGATCTGTTTCCTCTTCGGAGTGACTCTTCACTGCCTGTTCGTCTGTCTTTGTCGTCACGCTCACTCCTCATTGCGAGATTTTTCTCACAATCTCTATGATGAAACATATCACTTGCAACTGATGCGGTCAACAACCCCCTCGAACGGAAAGGCTGCAAATTCCTGATACTCAACCCGCCCTAGCCAAGGCTTTCTTGCCGATATCTTTTCTGTAATGCACGTTTTCCCAAGTGATTTTATCTACTGCTTGGTAAACTTTATGTATGGCCTGAGAGATTCCGTTGCATTTGGCGGTAACCCCCAGAACCCGGCCTCCTGCGGTGATTAACCCTTTCGGTCCACTGGCGGTCCCCGCGTGGAAAACTTTTACTCCTTTCAGGGATTCGGCATCTCGAATTCCCGTGATGGTTTTACCTTTTTCGTAAGCTCCCGGATATCCTCCTGAAGCCATGACCACGCACACCGAATCAAGAGGCTCCCACTGAATTGTCATTCCTTCGAGGGTCCCTTCAATAGCACGCAAGCATCAGGGGCACCAGGTCGGATTCCATTCTGAACAGCAGCGGCTGCGCTTCGGGATCACCCATGCGCGCATTGAATTCCAGCACCTTAGCTTGTCCATCTTTTATCATCAATCCGGCATAAAGAAATCCAAGATATGAAGCATTTTCGGCTTCCAATGCACGTGTTACTGGAAACATGATTTTATTCATGATTTGATGATGAAGATTTTCGGTCACTACCGGTGCGGGCGAATACGCGCCCATTCCTCCAGTGTTGGGCCCCTTATCGTCGTCGAATACAGGTTTATGATCCTGAGAACTCGCCAGGGGGAGTACAAATTTGCCGTCGGTCAAAGCTATGAACGATGCTTCCTCACCTTCCAGGCATTCCTCTATGATGACCCTGTTTCCCGCGTCGCCAAAGGCTCGATCTTTCATAATGGAATTCAAGGCTGCGAGAGCTTCTTTGCGATCATGACAAACAAAAACTCCTTTTCCCGCGGCAAGCCCGTCCGCCTTGACCACTACAGGCAAAGGTAGTTCCTCCAGATATTTTGACGCGGCCCCAAAATTTTCAAAAACCTCGAAATCTGCACTTGGTATGCCATATTTTTGCAGAAGGCTTTTAGTAAATACTTTGCTCCCTTCAAGTTGAGCGGCTTTGGCGGAAGGGCCAAACACTTTAAGTCCGACTTCCTGAAAAGCGTCAGTCAAACCGTTTACTAACGGGGCTTCTGGGCCCACGACAGTGAGATCTACATTCTCTTCCAGGGCAAATTTACGAAGCTCCCCGATATCATCCGCGGAGATGTTTATCATCCGGCATTTCGGTTCTCCGGCTATACCCACATTTCCCGGTGCTGCAAGCACTTCAGAGACTAGTTCCGATTGGGCCATTTTCCATGCCAGAGTATGTTCGCGTCCCCCCGACCCGACAAGCAGGACCTTCATCTTATTTCGCTCCTTGTGGTGATTGGGCCCAAAGACCTTTCCGTTCTCTTTTCGCCTCCTGCTCGAGTTCCATATATGGCCTTACGTCAAAGCTCTTTTCGTCTCGATCAATTTCAGCCAGACCCTGTCTGATCATTCTGGCAATAATATCTTCTCCGGACATATATAAAAAACCTTCTTTTGTGCCTTGTGGGTCATCGCGAGTAGTCTTAATCCGAACCCATTGATTTTCCAGAGAGTAGGTCAGGTAGGTCCTTGCCGGCTGTTCTTGGGACTGCGGCACATGCAAGCCGATCAATCGGAATCGAATAATATTTCCCAGGCTTCTAAGGCTGAATTCTTTTGAACTGATTATCTTGTCAACCCGCCACAGGTATTCCCCGCCTTCCATAGGAGGCCGGCTCACCATATAAAGATAAAACGCTATTAGAATAAAAATTGCGGCAAATCCAGCCCAGAGTTTCCATTCCCCCTTCAATTGCAATTTGGCCATTGAATGATCTCCTGAAGATCTGCATGACGATGAGATTCGCGAAATGAGGAATTTTAGGACTAGCGGAGCTAATAAGGCAAGTGATTGAACGACAAGGATTCCGAAAAAAGATCTTCTCGAACGATGCATCACGATCGGCTACCGCTCTTTAGCCAAGTCGGCGATTTTGGTGACTTCCGAGGTGAAGATTTCCTCTGCCTTGGCGAGGTCCGGGCCGATATAGCGCTGATGAAGTCTCATATCAAAAGGAGACCTCACGATCACGGCATAGTCCTCCGAATCAAACTGGGCCAGTTTAACGAATGAACCGTGTCTGCCTTGGGCTTGCCTGGTAAGACGAAACATTATATATATGTAGCATGGCCCCGACGAATAGGGCAAGAAGTCTAGGCTGTATTGTTATTAGGAATTGCCCGGTTGATGAGCTATACTGACAAATCGATTTTTGAAAACCGGACCGGGACGCAAGGTAATTGATGGACGACGGGCTGGTAATAGAAACTCATGGCCTTGTGAAGGATTATATTGACGGAACCAATGTTATCCACGCCCTTCGTGGGGCAAATATAAGAATTTATCGCGGGGAGATGGTGGCCATAATGGGTCCGTCAGGCTCCGGCAAATCCACCCTTCTTTACGTCCTGGGACTTTTACATGCTCCGACTTCCGGCATTTACCTATTCAAGGGTCAAAATGTCCTGGATTTCAGCCTCAAGAACAGGCGCTGTTCAGGAACAGGGAGATGGGATTCGTCTTCCAGAGTTGCGATCTCTTAGCGAACTCAACTGTGTTTGAAAATCTGGAGCTTCCTCTGATTTATGCATCATCCGATAAGCGCACTCGAAGGAAGAAAATTTTAGATGCGCTGGACAAGGTAGGACTATCGCATCGAGTTGATCATTGGGCCAATCGTCTGTCCGGGGGAGAGCGCCAGAGGGCCGCCATGGCAAGAGCGCTCGTTAATAATCCATCATTGATATTAGGCGATGAGCCCACGGGTCAGCTCGATCAGAAAAACACCGATATAGTTGTTCAACAGCTACGATCATTAGCACGCCAAGGTTATACAGTAGTGCTGGTGACGCATGAAGAAGAAATAGGTCTGGCTTGTGATCGAATCATTAGAATCCGAGACGGTTCGGTGGTCTCGGACGGTATGGAACAGAGAGCATCTGAAAGTCCTTCTCCAAAGAAACTAATTTCTGTAGTGCAGCAACATAATTCGTGATTTCAACTCTGGCCAGTCAGAAAGCCTTTCGGTCATCCGCAGCTAGTTGCTTCCGATCGAAAGGTAGCGCTTGAAACAAGGGATTTGTCTCGTTTGGTCAGAGGTAAGACTCTTGTCAGCAATATCAGCCTGAACGTGCATGAGGGGGAAGTATTAGCAGTAGTCGGACCTAGTGGAGCCGGTAAGTCGTCCTTCTTACGGCTGCTCAACCGCCTCGATGAGCCATCGGGCGGGACAGTGCTCCTCTATGGTCAAGATTATCGTGAGCTAGCCCCGCGAGAGTTAAGGCGTCGCGTTGGGATGGTGATGCAGTCTGCTCATCTATTTCCCGGAACCGTCGCGGACAATTTGCGGTTCGGGCCGCACCAACACGGCCAAGATTTGACTACCTCAAAGATCGACGCTCTGCTGGAACAGGTAGGATTGGAAGGGTTTGCCTCACGAGATGTATTGTATCTGTCTGTCGGCGAAGCCCAACGCGTTTCATTGGCAAGGACTCTGGCGAACCGACCGGAGGTATTGCTGCTGGATGAACCCACTTCAGCCCTGGATCAACGGGCAGAACGCGAGATTGAGTCCCTATTAACGCTCATCCTCAGCAACGAGCATTTGACAGCCCTGATAATTACCCACGACAGCGCACAGGCAGCCCGCATTGCCAGCCGAGCCATCTTGATCAACGCCGGTAGACTGATCTGCGATGGCACAGTCGCAGAGGTGCTCCATGCTGAATCAACTCTTCACTGATCCTATTGCGTTGCGCGCCGCACAGGCAGTAAGTGCAGCCGGGTTTGCAATGCTGGTAGCCTTTCTGGCACGCCGACTGGGCATTTACTTACAACGGGAAGCAGGGATTGCGCTGGTACGCGGGATTACCCAGATCATCATCGTCGGATTATTGCTGACATTCGTTTTAGGAGCCGCTCAGTGGCTCAGTGCGGTTGTGCTTGTGGGCATGATGCTGGCCGGAGCAGTCATTGCCGCTCGCCGGACGAAGCACATCCCCGGTATCCTTCAGGTGACAACCCGCTCGATTCTTATGGGCGCCGGGCTGGTTATAGGAATCATGGTCATTCTGGGGGTCATCGATAGTACGCCGGCGGCCTTAATCCCGGTCGGGAGCATGCTGATCGCCAACGCGATGAACACGACCGCCCTGGCGCTGGATCGATTCCGAGCAGAGATCGAGGCCCACGCCGGGCAAGTGGAGGCTGGATTAGCACTAGGAGCGTCCCCCAGCGCAGTCGTCGCGCCCTATATGAGTGAGGCTGTACAAGCCAGCATCATTCCTAGCATCAACAATTTGCGCTCGCTGGGGATTGTATGGATTCCTGGCGTTATGGCCGGTATGATACTGGCGGGGAGTGACCCTGTTCTTGCAGCAAGCTACCAGTTTGTAGTGGTCGCGATGCTGTTTGCTACGGCTGGAACAACCGCACTGCTCTGCACATTTTTCGTGCGCTCGCATGCCTTTTCAGGGGCTGAACAACTGATTCTCCGGATGGCGGAGAAAGAATCCAAATAGAATATACATTGGAGCAGTAGTCGATCTACGCCATATCTAATCCCTTAATGCTTTATTAAAGGGATGCAGGCCATTAACTGTTTCCGGGCGCTTTTTTGGCCACACTCACTTATCAAGACCCTTTTCTCGAACGAACTTTTTGAAATCTTCATAACTTTCGGGAGTTCCTATATCGAAGAAGGAGCGTTTGGAAACCAGACCGCACATCCGTCCGGAGTCGGCCAATTTCGGAAAGATCTCTCGCTCCATCGAGAAGGCCCGATCACCCGGAAGCTCACTGATGAAGTTTTTGGAAATCAGCGAGAAACCTGCGTTGATTAGGCCCGGTCCTCTGATTCCCTCCTGTTTCTCATGAAACCCTGCTACGAGGCCGTTCTCAGTCACAGTTACGGAACCATAACGGCCCGCATCTGCGACGGGCAACAGCGACAAAGTCACGTCAGCGGCCTTTTTGTGGTGTAATTGAATCAGTCGGTTAATATCTCCATCGAAAAAAGTATCCCCATTGATCAGTAGAGAAGGGTCTGTTGCAAGATTTTCAGCCTTCTTCACGGCGCCGCCTGTTCCCAATGGAGTTTGTTCATGTGAAAAGCGAATACGGGAATTAATATTATTTAACTCCGTGAAATACTCTTCAATGAAATCGCCCATATAGCCGACCAAGAGCACGAACTCGCGGATTCCTTTTTCCGCGAGAGAGTCGATCAATATTTCGATAAATGGTACGCCGTATACCAATGCCATGGGTTTAGGACGGTCGGAAACTATCGCCCGAAGCCTGGTTCCCATTCCTCCGGCAAGGATCAGTGCTGTAATGGGCAAGCTCCGCGACGACAATTTTTTACACCTGTTGACCGGAGCGATTGCATCTGCAAGCCGGGTCCGGTTTAATTTCACAAATCTGAAACTGATTGCGCCAGAAGTCCATCACGAATAGGCCGGGCAGTATGTTATCCCAACTCCCCACCAGAAACCTTGATGGCTTCCGTCACCTCAATGGATGCTACTGCACTTGCAGCCGAAGAGAGGATTCCCACACTGGAAGCTCTCGGATGATTTTCCACAGCGCCCGGATCCGGCCACAGGCACCTCAGACATGGCGTGCGTCCGGGGATTATGGTCATAACGTTGCCCGCGCATTCAACCGCGCCCCCGAAAACATAGGGAATGCCTCGATCAATGATTGCATCATTGATAAAGTACCGTGCCTTCATATTATCCAGAGCGTCTACCACCAGATCAACCCCGTCAACTAGCTCTTCGACGTTATGCGATCCGATTGTCGCGGCAATCGCCTCGATCTCGATTCCTGAATTCGCCGCCAACAACCGTTCTTTGGCAGCTTGCGGTTTCGAGACCCCTCGCGCGACGTCGGCCTCATCATAAAGGATCTGTCGATGGAGATTGTGCAACTCAGGTGAGTCCAGGTCCGCAATCCTCATGAACCCTACGCCGGCCCTTGCCAACAGAGTCGCGATGAGCGACCCGAGAGCCCCCAATCCGGCCACAAATACGCGAGAATTCTCAATCCGTGATTGACCCTCCTCACCGATCATTTTGAGCAGTATGTGACGACTGTATCGAGGTATAGGAGGTTCCATATTGAATGGCTCCGTCAGGAATCGAGGGCTCACTTCGGCAAGCGAATGACCAGGGAGAGAAAAACTCTTTTGCAAAAGATTTTTCTCCCTGGAACCTCTTTCCAGCCCAGTTGCGCAAGAAGCAAGACCTGACCCCACGCAGTAGCCCCTCAGCTACGAGGGTCCCAATGCGGGGTCACCACATCCTACGTGAGCGGATTGGCATCTGAGGGGGCGGGTTCACTCGCAACTTGGCCCAACGGCGATGGCCCGATTTCCGCGAGCCGGTCGGTCATGGTCTGGACGGCTGCTACGAACTTTTGGGCCATAGATGCGGACATATTGAACATCTCAAGGCGGCGTGGGTCAATGCCGGTGTCCTCGAGGAGCTGTTTGGTATATTCCACCACCTGCCTGGCTCGTAGGTTCCCTTCAACAAAGTGGCATTCGCCTTCCATACACCCAGCGACGAATACAGCATCGGCGCCGTAGCGGAATGCTTCCAATAGGAGAATCGGCTCCACCTTTCCGGTACAGAGCAGCTTCACGATCCTGACATTGTGTGGATACTGTAGCCGCATGGAACCGGCCAGATCCGCGGCATTATACGCGCAATAAGTGCACGTGAACGCTATGATTTTCATATCTTGAGTGTCCATCGGCATTCTTCCTGATTACATTACCTGCACTTTGGCGAGCACCTGTTCGTCCGTGTGGTGCTGGAGTCTAATCGCCTTGCGAGGGCAGACACTCGCGCATATGCCGCAACCCTGGCAAGACGCGGTCTCGATGTACGCCCTGTTGGTCGCAGGATCTATCACCGGGACATTGTACGGGCAGGCTCGCACACATGTTAGGCATGATGCACAAAGCTCCGGATCGACCACCGACACCTCTCCGGAAACCTGCAGGAAGTCTTTACTCAGGACACCGGCGGCTCGAGCGGCAGCGCCCCTGGCCTGGGCCAAGGTTTCGTTAATGTACTTCGGTCCGTGTGCAAGGCCGCACAAATAAATGCCCTCGCTCGCGAAGTCCAGGGGCCGCATCTTCATATGGGCTTCCATGAAAAAGCCCACATCATTACGCGGAATTTTCATCAGCGCGCCGAGTGTTTCCGTCTCCGGATGCGGTCTTATGGCCGCGCTCAGCACGACCCGATCCGCGGGAAAGTTGCACTTCTCCCCTCAGGATTTCATCGTACACAGTGATTTTCAGGCCTGCGCCGTTTTTCTCGACGACAGGTTTTCGGTCTCTGTCGTAACGAAGAAAGATTACACCCGCTTCCCTGGCCTTGCGGTAAAAGAGTTCTTTGAAGCCATAAGTCCTTATGTCGCGATATAGAATATATATATTGATGGATGGATCCATCTGCTTGAGCGCAAGAGCGTTCTTGATCGCCTCGCCGCAGCAAACTCTGCTGCAATACAGGTTATCAGGTTCCCTCGAACCCACACACTGTATCATGACGAGATTTTTGACACCCTTCATCCGATTGGGCTCGTCCTGGAGGTATCTATCCAACTCCGTTTGGGTCCATACCGAATCCGATTGCCCTCGCAGGTACTCTGTAGGCTCGTATTCGCGTCCGCCGGTTGCTACGACGATCGCGCCGCTCTCGATATCGGACTCGATGCCGGTCTCACGATTTCGGACCTTCACGGCAAAGCGCCCCACATGCCCTGAATGATGTGTGAGTTCCGAATTCAACAGGATTCTGAGCTTCGAATGGGACTGCACTTTACTTTGGAGCTCCGCCACGAACTCGCTCACATCGAGGCCGTTCATAGTCCGGCGAAGATTCAGGGCCGCTCCGCCCAGATATCCTTCCCGCTCCACCAGCACAGCATCAAAGCCTTGATCCGCTAAAGACAGAGCTGCGGTCATGCCGGCAATTCCGCCGCCGATGACCAGTCCGGATGGAATGACCGGAAAAGTGTGCTCCTGGACCGGTTCAAGGCGTGCTGCACGTGAGACCGCCATTCGTATCAGATCTTTAGCTTTTAGCGTAGCCGGTTCAGGTTCCTGCTGGTGAACCCAGGAGCATTGATCGCGGATATTGGCCATCTCAAAGAGATATTTATTGATTCCGGCCTCACGGCAAACATCTCTAAACAAAGGCTCATGAGTCCTCGGCGTGCAAGACGCGACCACCAATCTGTTTATGCCCTTTTCCCGGATCTTCTCTGCAATTGCGACAGTGGTGTCGGTGGAACATGTGAAAAGATTGGACTCGGCATGAACCACGTTCGGCAGTGTTCGTGCATACTCCGCGACTTCCGGCACGTTGACGATCCGGGCGATATTGGAGCCGCAATGGCAGACGAATACCCCGACTCTGGGCTCTTCACCCCGGATGTCACGTTCCTCGACGAATATTTTCTCTTTGACTAGAGTCCTACGGACCTCGCTCAGCAGTTCGCCCGATAATGCAGCCGCTGATGCGGCGCCCATTACAGACTCGGGTATATCCATAGGGGCTTCGAACGCGCCAGCCACAAAAATCCCGTGCCTACTCGTCTGATTGGGCGTGAAATCCCCTGTTTCAGCGAAGCCGAACCGGTTCAGATCGATGCCGCACCGGTCACCAAGCTTTTGAGCGGAAGCCGACGGCTCAAGACCTACGGAAAGAACGACCATGTCAAAGATCTCGGTTGTCATACCGCCGTCTTCGCCGCGGAATGTGAGCGCAAGGTTCTTGGTCTGCTGCTGCTCTTTAATTGTTGAGACGATACCTTTTATATATCGCAGCCCAACATTAGAGGCCGCGTTCTCGTAATAGAATTCGAATCCTTTGCCGAATGCACGAATGTCATTATAAAAAATGGTCGGCTTAATGCGTGCGTCATGCTCTTTGGCTATGATGGCTTCCTTGGTTGCGTACATGCAACAGACGCTGGAACAGTAGTCGCGATTACATGTCACATCGCGAGAGCCCACGCACTGTATCCATGCGATCTTCTCCGGATGCTCGTCATCCGACGGTCTGCGCACCTCACCAGAGGTAGGACCGGAAGCGGAGAGGAGCCGTTCGAACTCCATAGAAGTCAGCACGTTGGGCATCCGACCATAGCCGTATTCACCTTTGATCTGAGCCTGAAAAGTGTCGAAACCCGGTATTAATATTACCGAACCGACATCCAAGGTCACTTCTTCGGGTAATTCGTCATGACGAGGCGCTTTGGGTTGGCAAACACGAACACATTCGAGGCATTCGGAGCACACGCCGCAGCTCAGACATCGTTCGGTTTCAGCCTTAACTGATTCTTCATTAAGCCCCAGAACACTCTCGCGGAAATTTGTCTTGCGCTGCGCTGCAGGTACCTCTTCTTTGCGTTTGCGGGGAGCCGGTGAAACGCCCTCAATATTAGGATCAGCTATGGGGCGGTCTACCTCTCGGCCGGTTCTGAGATCCTCGCCCTCCAGATACCGCCTGATGGACTCCGCAGCTTCCTTGCCCCCGGCTATTGCCTGAATCACGGTTTTGGGGCCGGTTGCAATATCACCGGCTGCGAAAATTCCTTGCACAGATGTTGAATAAGTAATCGGATCAACAACAATGTAATTGCCTCGCAGTTTTTCCATGTCTCCGAGGAATTCCGGAAGCCCCGCATCCACTCTTTGGCCGATTGCAAGGATGACCGTGTCCGCTTCCATTCCCATGGCGCACTGATCGTCAAAGCTGGGGTTGAATCTCCCTGGGGGATCGAAAACACATGTGCATTTGTTGAAACAGACGCCTCTGACCGCAACCCCATTTTCTTGCTTCACGAATTCAAATGGACCCCAGCAGTTGTGGATGATGACCCCTTCCGCTTCGGCTTCGTGGACTTCTTCCACATGCGCGGGCATCTCGTCACGATCTTCGAGACAAACCATGTGGACTTCTTCACCGCCGAGCCGAACCGCGGTACGCGCCACGTCCACGGCAACATTGCCGCCGCCTATAACGAGAACTTTGGCGCCGAGCCGGACTTTTTCCCCCTGAGCCGCGGCTTTCAGAAAATCGACGCCCTGGAGAACTCCGGGCGTATCTTCCGCCTCGATTCCGAGCTTTGCGCCAGCGGTCAGACCTGCTGCTATGAAGACCGCCTCATAGCCTTGGTCTCGCAGATTATCCAGTGTGACGTCCTTGCCCAAAGCAGTCGAGCAACGGATTTCCACGCCACAGCGTTTGATATATTCAATGTCCCTGTCCAAGATCGCTTTGGGGAGGCGATATTCGGGAATGCCGTAACGTAAAACTCCGCCGGGCTTCTCATCCTTTTCAAAGACCGTGACCGAGTATCCCTGAAGAGCCAGCTGATAAGCGCAACTTAATCCTCCCGGTCCGGCCCCGATGACCGCTATTTTTCGATTCTTAGCTGCTGAGATTTCCGGAGTATCATCGTCGATCGCCTGCTCAGACAAGAACCATTTCACGTCATTGATCGCAATTGCTTCATCTACACGGGCTCGGGTGCATTTCTCTTCACAGAATCGCACGCAAACTCTCCCGCACACTGAGGGGAGGGCACAATCCTTACGAATAAGATTAAGGGCTTCTTTATATTTCCCTTTGCGAGCCAGGGCCAAGTATCCCTGCACGTGTATATGAGCGGGACAAGCAGCCTTGCACGGGCTCACTCCGGCCTTTTGGATTACTGCTTTATTCGGTATTGCTTGGGGATAGAGTTTGTGGATTGCCTTTCTCGGCCGGAGGCTCGCATCGAATTCGTTTGGGACTTCCACAGGGCAGACTTCGAAGCAGTCTCCACAGGCATTGCATTTCTGCATATCCACGTATCTGGGATGTTTAAGTATCCGAGCCTGGAAACGTCCCGCTTCGCCATCCACGCCCAGGATTTCGGAATTGGTCAGGATCTCGATATTCGGGTGTTTGTCGACTTCCACCAGCCTTGGTGAAATCGTGCACATCGAGCAGTCGTTGGTGGGGAAGGTCTTATCGAGTTGGGCCATTCGCCCGCCGATCGCACTCTTTTCTTCCACCAGGTAGACTTTATATCCTGCATTTCCCAGATCGATCGCGGCCTGCATTCCCCCTATGCCTGCTCCCGCGACCAGCACCGCTCCGATTTTGTTCTTATTTTCGATTTTCTCGTTCATTGAAACGATATAACCCTCGATCAGGTTTAGACAAAACAGTTAGGAGTTCTTGAAGGGGGTCAAGGGGAAACTCTCTGCAAGAAGTTTCCGCCTGAAAATTCCTTCAACTCTTAAGCGGCTAGGCCTTTGCTTCGGAGCAGAGGAGCAGGATCTACAAGGTGTTTTCGCCACCAGGAGCCGGTTTCCGGTATGCTCATGGCAACAGCCAAAAGTTCGGTGATATAGACTACTGGTATTTGAAAGCTAGTATTCCTCTCACTCTCGATCTCTTTTTCACGTGTGTCGAGATTCGCCTGACACATGGGACAATCTGTAACTATAATCTCACCGCCAGCCTCCTGCGCGGCTTGGAACAAATTACCGGAAAGCTTCCGGACAACTTCCTGTCGGGTCATGGCCAAGTTCCCGCCACAACAATCGGTCTTGTAACTCCAATTGACAGGGTCAGCACCGATAATTTTGAGAATTGCATCGATTTCTCTCGGGTCTTCCGGATGCGGGTGCTTCATCGCGTGAGGCGGCCGAACCGTGAGGCAACCATAATACGGGACAGTCTTGAGGCCGACCAAGGGTTCCTTGATGCTAGCCTGAATCCTTCGCAGAATCTCTTCTTTGAGCAGCATGTCATTTATGTGAAGAACTTCGACACCGGTTATAGCTGAACTATTGGGGTGATCTTCGGGATGTTCTTTAAGATGAGCCTGACATATCTTCAGCCGGTGGAAACAGGCCGCGCAGGGAGTCAGAAGCGGTCTGTCGTAATCAGATGCTATGAGCAGATTTCTCGCAGGTAATTCAATGGAAGCTTCGGGGTTCAGTATGTGGGCGCTGCTGGCTCCGCAACAACTCCAGTCCCCGATTTCCACCAGATTTATGCCGAGGCCCCGGAAGACAGCTAGAATACCCGCGTCGTAATCATGGGCTGTCCCATGCAACGTGCAACCTGGAAAATAGTTCACATCCATGTGAAGACTCTTTTTGCGGAAGGGCTCTCTGGGGAACCCTTTTTTGTGTAAAAAAGGGTTCCCCAGACCCCTCCCAAAAAACTCTAACATTGTATCAGCCGGCCAGTCGATAAGTTCCGGCTTGGATCATCTTGCCAACTTTCCTTCATATTCCCGGGCCATTGATCTAGCCCTAAGGTTGCGCGGGCCGAAGGCTATTGGAAAAACTATTTGCCGGCGCTCTGTTGTGCCGCAAGCCATATAAGAGTTTTTGGGGTGGGGTTCGGGGAGGGTCTTTTTGCAAAAAGACCCTCTCCGGCATTCCTCCCAAGAATCTTATCCGGGCTGCTTGTCCACTATATTGCGCACTTCTTTGCGGCCGCGAATTCTCTCCGGGATTAATCGTATCCGGCCCCGGGTGAACATTTCTCTTCCAATGCCCAGATCTTCGAGAAGTGTCATAGTCTTTAACTTGTATCGCGTAATCAGTTCAATTTCGTGAACTCGTCCGTGAGTGCGGATTGCATTCATGAATGCTTCGTGGAAAGCTTTGACCCGCGGGAGGCTCACTGTTCCGCTCTTAATGGACATCCGACGCAGGGAGTCCATAGCATGTGCTAAATCAATATCATTGGGACACCTGGTGGAGCACGTAATGCAAGAGGCGCAAATCCAGATGGTCTCCGATCCCAGCACCTTTTCCCTTTGACCGAGCTGAATATGCCGGATCAAGATATTGGGCGGAAGATCCATAGCATATGAAACAGGGCAACCGCTCGTGCATTTTTCACAGTGGAAGCACGCGGAAACCGACACGCCGGAGAGACGCTCGACTTCCGCCAGGAATGAACCGTTATCCGGCTGGAGGGGGACAGCGTTCAGCAAGATGAAATTTCTCCATGGAAAGTCGGCTTTAGTACTAGGTTCTACAATAGTCCGCTCAAGCAACGGTGTCAAGTATGGATCGTGTCTATAGTAGCTATTCTCAGGCGCTGCTATTGCCCGGAAAAAAAAGCTACAGATCTCTTGTGAAGAAACACAGAGATCTATAGCAAAGAATACGGATTCTTATCGCGTTCCTTTGTTCACGCGGGTGAAATGCTATAAATCTGTCTCACTCTGCCGGATCAATGCCGGCAATAACTCTGGCGAGCTTCTTCTTGTGATCCAGGTTTCCCTGACGAGCAATCATAATTCTCTGGGCCTGTGGAGATCCCGCGCCATGCAATGATTCCGTACGATAGCCCACTGCAGCGCATCCCAGAGTAATGTTTTCAATCAGGCGCAGCATTCGCATCCGGTTCTCCGTAGGGACCGTGTCCACACCTTTCAAGTATTTTTCCACATAATGTCCGAATTCCGGGTGTCTCAGGTCCTTCTCTGACGGCATGGTGACCATAAGACCGCCGGCAATATCCTCGGCTAATCGTGCCAATTCATAAGGGAAGCGAGTCACATTCAATTTACAGACATTGGCTAAAAGCAAGTCGATGAGATAAGTGCCTGATGCTGTCCGGCGCCCCTGCGAGGAGCAGGCTATACCGCATGCATAAAGTGTTTCATTGAGATGAATCATTTCGACAATTTTGTCATTGATGTGAGATGCCCTGGCTGTCCCGTTGTATTCGGCCATAGTAGCGGCAGCGCCAATTAGTACGTCACCAACGCCGACTTTACATCCTCCGTAACTCTGTCGGTGATATCCGGCGAATCGTTCCACCAGCAATCCTGAATACTGGTGTTCGCGGCACATGAACACCCGTTCCCACGGCACAAAAACATCTTCAAAGATGACCAGGGCTTCCTGGCCGCCGTAACGGGCGTTTCCCACATCAATATCAGAGCCTTCCAATTTTCTCGTATCACATGATTGCCGACCGTATATATAAAGTATCCCATTAGCATCGCTCGGAATAGCGAAAGACACTGCGTAGTCCTTGTCTTCTTCTGTCATAGCTATCGTCGGCATTATAAGAATCTCGTGAGAATTAACGGCGCCGGTCTGGTGCGCTTTGGCGCCTCGAATGAAGATCCCTTCGGACGATTGTCTCGCTACGCGCAGGTACATGTCCGGATCGACCTGCTGACTGGGACGTCGGGAACGGTCCCCTTTCGGGTCGGTCATGGCTCCGTCAACTACCAAGTCTTGATCTTGAATGAATTTCAAATATGCGCGAAACCGCTCGTGATATTTGGTTCCACCATCCTGGTCCATCTCAAATGTCACGCTGTCAATGGCGTTTATCGCGTCCATACCTACACAACGCTGAAAACAAGCGGCTGTCTTTTGACCCAACAGTCGCTGCATTTGAACCTTTTTGATCAGGTCGTCAGTACTTTGGTGAAGATGGCAGAATCGGTTCACATTTTCGCCCGTCAAATTCGATTTCGCGGTCATTAAATTGCTATGTTCTTCATCCACAGCCAATTCATAGGTTTTGGCAACTGAATTGACTGATGGTCGAATGATGGGATGATCGACAGGATCTAGGACCTTTTCCCCCAGTAGGTATACTCTCAAGTCCAATTTTCGAAGGCTGTTTAGATAATCAGCTACAGTTTTCAGAGCCACTGGCCACCTCCGTTTATCAGGCCGCTTTAAGATTTTTCCTAATGAGCCAGTTAAGCGAAAACGCAAGACCGGGCGAGCCGACAACAGCGCCCATGACTCAGAAGGTTGATATCGGGAATTATTATAACCTCATTTGATAATAATCTACAGATTTCGACCGAATTTGCGCCACTCGCTTTGTACTTCTATGAACAATCAGGTTCTTCCTTTGAATTTCTCAGCGTGAAAATTTTTCTGCAGCTTTCCCATGAGGTTGCTTGGCAATTTATCGATCAAAAATTGAGCCGAATAGGCTCAGGGCAAGCCCTCGACTAAACTTGACATCCATAATTCTAATCTTTGAAATGAGCCTAGTTGGCTCATTGTCGCTCTCGCAAGTCCACTCTCATTTCACATTTCAGCTCAGTTAAAACATAAGCCATTAAAAACGGTGAAGATTTCCTCATGTCCTACCCTGACGTAGAGGCTGGTATGATAATTGCTTGGCGAGGGACAGGGGTAATATTCCGAATCATCGAATACTATTGATGATTACCTTCATCGAGCACTGAACAATGGTATTACATTGCGTCCGCAAAAGACCAAGAGGCCCGAAAGTTGACACTTGGAATCCGGGGTGGAGCACCTCAGTGCGTTTGATGGCTTTCCGCCGATCAGAATTTTCGGCCCATGTTCGGTTGCTAACGCTTACCCTATTGATAGTAGCCTGCTTTTGCGTACCAACTCTTGCGGAAACTTCGATCCCTACCTTGATATTGAAAAAAAATGTCGGCAAATTCGATTTGAGGGGTCATGTAGCACTTTATGAAGATAAGAGTGGCAATGAGACCCTTGACACTGTTCGGCAAAAGATATTCCACACTGTGCCTGAATCAATGCCGAGCCTGGGTTGCTCCCAATCAGCATATTGGGTCAAGCTGGTCATCGAGAGTGAGACCCCTGGACCGATAACCGTTCTATTACAGCTTGCGAACCAATATCTGGATTTTATAGAATTTTATGTTATCTCTAATCGAAATTCTCAGGTTGAAAAATATCGTGGCGGCGCACGGGTTCCCTGGGAGGATAGGGTTTCTCAAGGGCGCTATCCTGTTCTGTCCCTCGATTTCTCCCATAATGAAGAGAAAACGATTTTCATCCGAGTACAATCTCGGACCCCTTTGAGAATACCACTGGATCTCTCTACCGAAGTGGCTCATGAGCGTACCGAACTCGCAGTGTATCTGTTTAACGGGCTGTTTTTCGGAGTTATGGGTTTTCTGATCATTTACAGCCTGTTTGCCTGGTCAATTCTGCGGCAGAATGCTTATTTTTACTACATTTTGGTTATTGTCGGAGTTGTTGCTTTCAAAGCGGCTAATAACGGCTTCTTTCCCCGGGTGACAATCTTTTCTCACCCAGAAACCATCTTGCACCTCCTTACTGCCGGCATAGGTTTTGCATTTATATTCAACATAATTTTTGTGTCATCATTTATGAATTCCAGGACGAAGTACCCGATTCTCTATGGGATTCTCCGTATTTTTCTGATATTTGCGGTCATCAATCTAATTTTATATTTTTACGATTATTATCTGGGCAATGCTTTCGCTATGATTTACGGCCCTATTCTAGGGTGGATCTTGGCCATAATCATAGGCTTAATGTGGTATTGGGGAGAATCCCATGCCCGATATTTATTTTTCGGCCATATCTTATTGCCGATTTTCGCTATGGTGCATGTAGGTGTGATGTTCGGTCTTATTCCATTCAACTTTGTACTCACCCAGTTGCTGAAGGTCGCCTATCTCTCCCAAGGAATGTTTTTTGCTTTAGCACTGGCAGATAGATATTCCATGATGCAGAAAAACTTTCAGCGTATCCTGGAAGATGAGGTTGCCGAGCGGTCAGAAGAGCTGGTCATAGCTAACGAAAGTCTGCACCAGGAAATCAATGAGAGAAAACGCGTTGAAAAAGCAATCGAGAGAGCCAAGAACGAATGGGAACAAACTTTCGACACAGTTCCGGATCTAATTGCCATTATCGATCGAAATTACAATATACTACGGGCTAATAAAGCCATGGCAGATAAAATAAACGCTCACCCTCGGGAGATAATCGGCAAGAAGTGTTACGAGGTATGTCATGGCATTGGAGAGCCAATCCCGATTTGTCCCCTTCATCAGAGTCTGGCTGATGGCAAGGAACACTCCGGCGAAATATTGGTAACGAAACTTGGAGGCACATTTCTAGTTTCGGTTACGCCTCTCCCGACCGAAAATGGTGAACCTGAAGGTTTTGTGCACGTAGCTCGAGACATCACTGAGCGCAAAATCCTGGAAGCACGACTTCGCAAACTTGCAATAACTGACGGGTTGACAAACATCTGGAACCGCCGGCACTTCATTCACCTTACCGGCCGAGAGCTCGAACGAACAAGACGTTATGGCGGGCAACTGGCAATTGCGATCATAGATCTGGATGATTTTAAATCAATAAACGACACTTACGGCCATGATGTTGGTGACGAGGTTCTGAAGAAAGTGGCAGAGATTGTCCGCATGACTCTGCGCAAAGTGGATATCTTTGCTCGATACGGTGGGGAGGAATTCGTCATTGCCCTTCCCGAAACCGGGCTGAGTCAAGCTGTTAAGGTAGCTGAGCGGCTCTGTCAAAATATTGCCGAAATTTCTCTTAACTCTAGTTGTTCACCTCGGCACCTAACCATGAGTATCGGGTTAACAGTAACTGGGCCCGATTCAGCTGACCTGATGAAACTCCTGAAGCAAGCTGATGAAGCACTTTATCAGGCCAAGCGTAAAGGTAAGAACCGAGTCGAGGCCTTCTGCTTAGAACAATCACAGTATTCTTAATAACTAAGCTGCGCTAATCTCTAATCCCACCATCTCACATGATCATGAAGTATTCTTGACAAATCGGAAATTCCGGTAATAGTGGTAATAACGGAGATAATAGAAAATTCGTTCCATTGAGTGGGAGTGAGGATCGGCAGATGGAAGTGTTGACGGTCTATCAGGCAAGCAAGTACTGCGGCGTTTCACCGAAGACCATAGCAAATTGGATCGATGAAGGGCACATAGTTGCTTTTCGAACGGTCGGAGGACACCGTCGGATCAAGAAACAGGATTTAGACACTTTCTTGCGCACAAGAGGGATGCCGATTCCGACGGAGTTTCGACAAGAGGATAGAAAAAAGATTCTGGTAGTAGATGACGATAAATTGATTGTTGAAACTATCGTTACCGCCCTCGAGGAAGAACCACATAATTATGAGATTGTTTCCGCATCAGACGGTTTTGAGGCAGGTCTCCAGGTCAGCCATTTTAAGCCCGATCTCTTAATACTCGACATCATGATGCCCGATATCGACGGGTTTGAAGTTTGCAAGAAAATTAAGCAGGATGCTGCTACAAATCACGTAAAAATCATGGTTCTTTCCGCTTACATGGACGAAGACAATTTTGAAATAATGAAGGAAAAAGGCGCCGATGTTTGTTTTTCCAAGCCATTGCCGTTGGAAAAATTGAAAAAAGAAATTGCGAAACTTCTTGGCGTTGCCTGAGTTGAAATTGCGTTTTAGAGGAGAGTTTGGGTATGAGCCTGAAAGAAGCCTTGGCTGGCAAACGATTTGCTGTGACGTCTGAGATTTACCTTCCCCACGATAAATCTCCTGAGAACTACCTCGACGAAATTTATAATTTGCGGACAAGGATAGATGGTCTTCGATTTCAGCCTTTTTCAGCGGACGCGGCGGTAAGTAGTTCACTCACACTGTGCCGCATACTCCGTGAGAAGAAATTCGATCCAATTTTTCAGGTAACAACTCGGGATCGAAATAGACTGGAAATTCAGGACGCTCTTGTTCATGCTTCATCTCTCGGCATAGAGAATCTTTTGGTGTTCACGCAAGATTACAGGGTCACAGGAGATTCGCTCCAGGAGTTAATGTTTTTTCATGTCGACATGGGCAAGTTCTTTTCTGTTATCGACGGCTTACAAAAAGGAACGGACATACATGGAAAAGATCTGGATGCCGAGAGAACTTTTTTTATAGGGTCCGGGGTGGACGCTACCGCGGGTTCGAGACTTCCTGACATGGAGTTACGAGAGATGGAGCAATTGGCTAAAGGAGGCGCTCAATATTTCATTACCAGCCCAGTGTTCGATGTTGACCAATTCGCAGGCTTTGTGAATAAAGTGGCTCCTTTAGGTATTCCGGTGATAGCCGAAGTCATCATGCTTCACACTGCAATGGAAGCCCGCCTTTTATCACGATATAGCGGGTTGAATATTCCGGAACGCGTTATACAAGAGATGGAGAAGGCGCCGGTAAAATTCGACGCTTCGGCCAAGATTACTCTTGAACTGATAGAGTCTCTCAGAGGCTTGTGCGCTGGGGTGCACATTGCTCCTTTCGGTTGGGAAGCGAAAATCGCCCCTCTAATTCAGAAAATCAGGCGATGAGCTTACGGATTAAGTTATACCTGTAAAGGCTTCTTAGATCGATTGATCTCTGCAAACAACCTGCTGATCCTCTCCCGGACAGGTCTGTATCGGAATTGTGGTTCTTGTCAGCGCCGGGATGCAAAATTCATGAACGAGAACATACCCGGAATCTTTGTACCCAAGCAACTAATAGAAGAATTAGAAGGAGCCCCCAAAAGCAAAGCATTGGAAACCGGAATAGGTATAGCGGCCGGGACCATCAAAGGGATCAGGGACAAAGCCTTGGCCGACGGCGTCCATATCATGGCGATATGTAAAGAAGAAGTCGTGCCACGGATCTTAGACTTGGCTGGAATTAATAAATAGCTTGCGATTGGAGGAGACAACGATGCCTAAGCGAGAATTCCTTTCTGTCATTGATATGACTAGGGAAGAAATTCAGGACCGCCTGGATACTTTACAACGCAGCTATCAAGAATTCTTTATGGTCGCAAGAGAAGGTTTTTTCATATCAACCCGTGAAGGTCAGTTCATTGATTGCAATGACGCTCTCGTAAAAATGCTGGGCTACAACGTGACAGAGGAGCTTTTGACACGTGAACTCGAAAAAGACCTTTGGATGAGACCTGAAGACAGGCGCGCTTGGCAACGTTTGATGGAAAGCAAGGGAGAGATCTCTGATTACGAGGCCCTGTTTAAGAGGAAAGATGGTTCTCCTTTTTATATAGAGATTTCCGGTCAAGTTTGGCGTGACAAACACGGCAATATAGCAGGATACCGGGGTTTTATGGTGGACCGATCACAGGAGAAAATTCTACAGGAAAAAATCAAAGCGTCGGAAGTCAAGTTTCGTGACCTGTTCGAGAATATTCAGGACGGGGTATTCATCGCGGATGCTCATGGAAAGGTGCTCGACTGCAACAGCGCACTATGCGAGATAGTAGGATATACCAGAGATGAGTTTCTCCAGATGGACTATTATCGAGAGCTTTTCGCCAATCAAGAAGATATCGCGGAGTTTAGGCGGCTTGTAACCGACGAAGGATCAGTCAAGGATTGGGAGTTACAAATTTTTATGAAGGACGGTAGCAGACGAGACATATCCATGAGTGGTTATGCCAGCAGAAACAGCGCGGGTGAAATAATCAATTTTCAGGGGCTCATGCGCGACGTAACGGAATCCAAGCGCCTACGTGCTCAGCTGATACAGACTGAGTCGGCTATAGGTAAAATGGCTTCACAATTAGCTCACGAACTCAACAATCCAATCTATGGCATTATGAATTGTCTCGATTTGCTCAAAGATGTCGTTCCTGAGAGTAATGAAAAGCGCAAATATCTCGATTTGGCCTATAATGAATGCAAACGGACATCCGGGCTACTTATTAAGATGCTGAAATTTTTTAAACCAGACAATGAAGAAAAGGGCCTCACAGATGTCAATAAGCTTTTGGAAGAGACGCTTCTTTTCTACGAACGTCAATTCAAGAACCAGAATATCCGCGTCGAAACTGATTTCGCTCCTGATCTACCCCGTATAATGGCCGTCGGCAGTCACCTGAAGCAAGTATTTATAAATATGGTGATAAATGCAAATACGGCAATGCCATCCGGCGGTGAACTGAAAATTTCCAGCCGATGCCGCCCCGAAGAGAGTGAAATAGCCATAATTATCAAGGACACCGGTGTGGGTATCCCCCCGCAGAATGTGGACAGAATTTTCGAAGCTTTTTTTACGACCAAGAAAAAGGTGAAGGGCGTAGGCTTGGGCCTAAGCATAAGCTACGGATTTATTCGGGAGCATGGCGGTAGAATAGAGGTGCAGAGTGAGATCGGAAAAGGAACAACATTCACGATTTGTCTGCCGCTCAATGGCAAATCATGATCTATTATTTTAGAGTGGAGTTCTAATAAACGGCTTTTTGGCTTGTCTCAGAATCTACCTCCTGTTACGGTTTTCATAATATCCATTCAGTGCGGAATCTAGGTTTCGCGTTGCTGACAATCTCGGAATTTGCGGATCAGAGTTTGATGCCGTTGAGACTCACTTCGGCCGATCAATGTTAATCGTAGGGACCATTCTTACCGAGAGCGGCTGATCGTTTGACAGAATTTCCTTGCCTTGGGTAACAACAACGTCTCCTTCCTTCAATCCTGCGAGCACAGTGGCGTATCGTTGATTACTTTCGCCGACTTTGATCTGGGTAAGTTGAGCTTTGTTTTCGTCTCCCACCAGATAGACGGAGTTATCGCCGTTGCTTCTGTTCTGATCGAGAAGCGCCACGATAGGAACACGAAGCACATCCGGTATAGTTTTGACCGCAATTCTCCCGCGGCCCACCATACCTTGTAGTAATCTCATATCGGGATTCGTGACATAAATCCTGACTTCGAATAACCTGTTGTCATTAGCTACAGGTTCGACATAAGTCAGCCGACCCGAAAAAGTCTCACCCGGGTAGCAATCGAGCGTGACATCAGCCTGTTGGCCACCTGATCGAATTTTCGTCAAGGACAGTTTTCCTACATCGAGATCTGTAATGAATGCTTCGAGATAAATTCTATCGTAATCACTGATTTGGAAAAGTCTCTTGCCCTCGGATACCCAATCGCCTCGTTCCACATATCGCTTTGAAAGCACCCCAGTAATGGGCGAGATCACTTGCGTCTTCTTGAGATCGTCCAAAGCACGTTCTAAGAAAGCCTTATCTGCATCCACTTGGGCTAGTGAGTTTTGATAAGCAGTAAGTTTTTGATCATATATAGTGTGGCTTACGGACCCGCTGTCATAGAGTCCTTTATTTTTTTCCAACTCGGATTTATTAAACGCCAGCGATGCTTCCTCTTTTTTCAAATTTGCGCTGGCTTGTGCAGCCGCCTCTTTGATTTTTTTTTCCTCCAATTTAAGAAGCAACTCGCCTTGTTTGACAAGCTGACAATCCTCAACTTCAATCGTCGCAACCTGAGCAGATACTTCGGCAGCTAATGTTGTATTCGCGGCAAATTTCATGACTCCTGATAGCTGCAAGGCAACATCAATCGAGCCTTTGTCCATGCGCATAGCTCCCACTTTAATGGACGGCAGGGTGGCGTCTTGCTCCGTTTGTCAGAGCAACCGGTGCCAAAAGCAGAACCAGTAACAAGACGAAAACAGGAACATGAATCAGTCCGTGTTCATAAGGGCACCAGCAGTGGGCGTGATTGTGATATCCGCGATTAAATTTATCTGGATGCGGCATCTTGTTTTTCCAAATCTTCAAAACGAAGAGGTTTTACTTTCCATACGATTTGTTTGAGATCGTCCAGCAAGGTATAAATTACAGGTATGAAAATCAGCGTAAAAAGGGTGGCCAACGCTAGGCCCCCAACAACCGCCATTGCCAGGCCGTTATAAATTTCCGCGCCGGCACCGGTTTTCAAGGCCAAAGGCAGCATGCCCAGAACCATAGCTATTGCTGTCATGAAGATGGGCCTCATCCGTCTCTTGCTAGCGAGTACAAGTGCTTTGTCTCGTTCCAGCCCATGATCCTCAATGAGTTGTACTGCATAAGTAATTAGAAGAATAGCATTTTTCACTACCAAGCCAACCATCATAATATATCCGAGTATTGTGAAAGAGTCGAATGGTGTTCCTGTGAGTCTTATAAGGAAATTCGCCCCGATTATGGACAGCGGTACACTGAGGAGGATCGAAAGAGGCCTGAGAAAGGATTGAAACTGCATCACCAATAGCAGATAAACCACAATCACCGACAGCGGGAACACAAAAACAACTGCTTCCCTGAGGGCCTGCAGTTCATTCACAGCGCCAAACGTAACCATCTCATATCCACCGGGAAACGGGACCGTGGATAGAATCCTCTCCTTTACTTCTTTAAAAACATCTGAAAGGGGTCGGTCCTGCACAGTAAGCTGGACCCGGGCGCTGCGTTTTGAATTGTAATGATTTATCTGAAGGGGTCCGAGTGTCGTCACCACTGACGCAACGCTTGTCAGAGGGACATGAGTTTCGGGAGAACCCGGAGATGTCAGGATTATGCCGGAAACATCGTTGACAGTCTGGAAATTTGTTTCAGGACCCATAACTCTGACATAGTAATAACGACCTTCCACATCATATTGCGAGCTGGTTCGCTGCCCACCTATATGGGATTCCACAGCGTCCGCAATATCTTTGACATCGAAACCAAAATGCGCAGCTCGTTCCGGATCGACTCTTACTTCCACTTCAGGCTTATTCAGATACAGGTCAGTGTAACGAAAAATCACTCCCTTGGTGTCTTTGCCTATTTCCATAATCTGTTTTACCAGGTCGTCTACAGTCGTGTAATTTTTGCCCACAATGCGTACATCAACTATATTCGATCTGGTCATAATGTTGCCGAAGAGCGGGAAACGAATAGGGTTGATCGCTTTCACGGGAAGGTCCCTCGCTGCCTCATGAGCCGCTAACGCGATCTGCTGAATCGGAACTCCGCTGTCTTCCTCGCGGTCGCATGTAAGATAAATTCTGTTTCGCTGCATAGTCCGATTAGGAGTTGCAACCACATGTCTGACTCCTTTGATGTTTTTCCACCTGTCTTCGAGAATGCTCATCAACCGACTATTCTCATCAAGGCTGGTCCCTTCGTACGTTTCGACTTGCACTCTGATCAGATTAGTCCCTCCCGTAGGCAAATAGCCCATTCCTGGTAGAGCCCAGTAGGACAACAAAAACAGTCCCAAAACGGCCGCTACAAGGATGAGCTTGCGGGGCAGACCACTCAAGAAAAATTCCAAAGATCTCAAAGTCATCTGAGCTGCCGATGCACCGAGCCTATCAGTAAATCTTAAAAGGAACTGCTATCGGTTTGAGCCAGCCGACAAATTCTGTGTCGCGGCTCATCCAGCGGGCTGCGAGCATAGGGACTACAGTGAAGGCATCAAAGAGAGACAGAAACATTGCACACGAAATTATGAACGCAACTGGACCGAACAGTGTGCCCACTTCTCCTTTGAGCATGAGAACAGGCAAGAACACCGCCGCTGTTGTCAGCGTGCACATGAATGCCGCCATGCCGACCTCGCGGGTTCCGTCGACACATGCTTGCACTATGCTCTTGTGCTCTTCAAATCTGTGTCTATATATATTCTCGAGCACAACAATAGCGTCATCTACAATCATTCCGATGGAGAGAGCCAAACCCGCCAATGAAAGAACATTTATGGAATAGCCGAACAGATACATTCCGATGAAAGTCCCAACGATCGACACCGGAATCGACGTGGCGACTATAAGAATGCTTCTCCAATTTTTCAGAAATATGAAGAGCACCAGCAATACCAGGAGAATGGCTTCGATTAAGGCCTTTCTGACAATGACCACCGCATCGCGGATATAATGGCTCTGGTCATATATTTTCTGAAACTGAGCCCCTTGAGGGCCGTATTCCTTTTGCAACAGCCCCAGCTCCCGGTCCACCGAATCTATTGTTTGAATGATATTTGCGCCTACTTGATTGAAGACATCAAAAATAATTCCAGGCGTGCCGTTTATGCGGCAATACGAATTCGGCCTTTCGTATCT
Source organism: uncultured delta proteobacterium (assembly GCA_963843165.1). Lineage (GTDB taxonomy): Bacteria > Desulfobacterota > Desulfomonilia > Desulfomonilales > Desulfomonilaceae > DATJPW01. The sequence continues at coordinate 27,481 of CAWJJL010000052.1, forward strand.
GTCCTCGACTGTGGCAACATCCGAGAGGTAAACTATGGGGGCGCCCGGCTTTGAAATCCGTACCCGTCGAAAGGCATCGGCGTTTAGCAGTAATCCTACTGTACGAACAGTCCATTCTCTAGTATCTTCAACAAAATAACTCCCGCTCTGATTGAGATTAGTACGATCGATAAAACCTTTTATGTCCGAAATAGTAAGTCGACGTGCCTTCAGCCTTTCCGGGTCGAAGGTTATACGCATTTCGCGATTTTTGTTTCCATCGAACTGACAGTCTCCGACTCCCGAGATCCTTCGAATTCTGGGAGCTATGTCTCGATCGGCCCAGCTGGACATAGTCACGATGTCAGCCGAACCTGTCATGGCAAATTGATAGACAGGCAAGCTGACTCGATCGCTTGCTTTGAAAATTTGAGGCTTGTCTACCTCCTTAGGGAGATCTTTGACTCGATCCAAATTTCGCTGAAGTTCCGACGCAGCCACATCGAGGTTTGTCCCGGATCTATAAAATACAAGTAATATAGACTCTCCCAGGCGAGAGTAACTTTGCGTATTAAGCATGTTGGATACGCCGCTTATGCCCTCCTCAAAACGAGTAGTGATTTCACCCTCAACGTCTTCAGGAGCGGCGCCCGGAAATGTGGTCACGACAACAAGGAGAGGCTGTTCTGTATCGGGTTTGAGTTCCACACTGATAAATTTTAGGCACACGTAGCCAAAGACAATCACTAATAGTACGCGAACTATCACGGTTATAGGATAACGGACTGAAGATTCTGCTACATGCATTGTCTATTTCAAAAGCTACTGAATCAGCTTAATTTCTGACGGTTCGCAAATGATGGAGTAATCCCTCATAGGGGAATATAACAAAATTCGGATCAGTTGGTTTCGGATCGTTCCAGGCAATGCGCCTAAAGGAGACACGTGGAAAGCATGTACGATTGGTCTGGTCATGTCAAGGCATGTGATTTACGTGGTGAAGTTATCTGAGATGCTGAATTCCCTTTATTCATGCCTTAAAGCTTCTATCGGATGGAGTCGTGAAGCCTTGAACGCCGGGTAAAATCCGAAGAAAACACCGACCGCGCCGGAGAACAGGATGGCCACGCAGATGGTCAAGGGATCCACAAGAGCGGGCCAGCCGCTTGTACGGGCGAAGATGAAAGCTCCGACTATTCCGAATATCGTTCCAATGAATCCTCCGTTAACAGAAAGCACAACCCCTTCAATGAGAAATTGGGACAGGATATCTGCGGATCTGGCGCCCACGGCCATTCGTACACCTATTTCCCGAGTGCGCTCAGTGACGGATACCAACATGATATTCATGATTCCTATACCGCCGACGAGCAATGATATTGCCGCAATAGCACCCAAAAGCGTAGTCATTATATTTAAACTTTTTTGAGCTGTTTCGAGGACTTCGGTGAGATTGCGAATTGTAAAATCCTTTTCCTGATTACGACCGATTTTGTGACGTCGCGTGAGTAATTCATCTATCTGTTTTTCCGCATCAGGAATAAGAGTCAGATCCTTTGCCTGAACCATAATAGCCTGAATCTCATCGGGAAATGGAGTGCCGAAAAGTCTGTTCTGGGACGTTCTCAGGGGAACGAAAACCGCATCATCCTGATCATCGCCCCGTGGTGACTGTCCTTTACGATCCAGCACTCCAATGACCGTAAATGGGACGCTTTTAATTCTTACCATTTTTCCCAGCGGGTACGTGTCTCCGAAGAGATTTTCAACAACCGTCTGGCCTAGCACAGCTACTTTGGCTGCCTGCTTGTCCTCCTCATGTGTGAACAATCGGCCTGACAGGATCGGCCATTCTCGGATTTCAAAGCTGCTTTCCCATGTTCCGGTTACACGCGTTCTCCAATTCCGGTTAGCATAGACGACCTGGGTGACTTCTCCCCAGTTCGGCGCCGCGAGTTTGACAGCGGGACATTCTCGAATTATAGCTTCGGCGTCAGTTGATTTCAGCGTGTGAACTGATCCTGAACCCATTCTTGCTCCACCTTGAACAGTAGCGCCTGGAATTACAAGAATAAGGTTGCTTCCTATTGAACGGATTTGGTCACCGATCATCTGGCGGGCGCCAGCTCCGACCGCCACCATTACGATCACCGCGCCCACTCCGATCACGATGCCGAGCATAGTGAGAAGTGCCCGCAGCACATTCACTTTTAATGCGCCCAAGGCAATTTTTACGCCGTCCAAAGGATTAATCATAGCGTAGCTGATTCTCGTTCATGTGTTTGCGTGTATTAGAAACGGAGTCGAAGGCCCGACGATTGAGCATTCTTTTTAGTAGAAACAGAATCAACGACCACACGGTCGCCGGCCGTTAAATCATGCGACATAATCTGTATTCGTTCACTTCCGATCATCCCGATTTTTACACTCACGGGATTAAGCTTATCCTTTTCAGCCAGTTTCCATACTCTGCGTTCGCCGGATTTCAAGGGCGGAAGATCAAATGTTTGACCTGTTGGCGTGAAACGAAAAGCCTGATCAGGAACCATAAGAGCGTCATTGACTTCGCTAAGATGAATCTGAACAGTAGTTGTCATACCCGGTCTTAACTTCAAGTCATCATTATTCACGTCAAGAATCACATTGTATGTGACCACATTCTGCTGAATCTGCGGATCGTTGCGAATCTGCGTGACCGCTGCACTGAAGAACTCGTCAGGAAACGCCGGAACCGAGAAAGTAGCCTTCTGGCCTACTCTGATCCTGCCTATATCAGCTTCATCCACACTGGTGTAAACCTGCATGACAGTGAGGTCCTCAGCTATTCTGAAAAGCACTGGAGTTTGGAAACTCGCAGCGACCGTCTGTCCAACATCCATGTTTCTCGCTGTGACGACTCCATTAACCGGGGCTACGATTTGGGTGTACTTCAGGTTCAGTTCAGCTTCCTCCAGATTTGCCTCCATCTGGGCTATGGCCGCTTTAGAAGCGTCGATCTGTGCGCGAGCAGCATCAACATTGGTTTGAGCAGTATCCACATCCTGTTGGCTGATAGAATTCGTTCTAATGAGTTCCTCTTTTCGGCGAAGAGTGCGGACTTGGTCAACGAGACTAACCTCAGCTTTTTCCAGATTGGCCTTCGCTGAAAGTAGGTTGGCTTTAGCTTGTCCGACTTTTGCCTTATAGGTATCCGGGTCGATTAAGGCAATTAACTCGCCTTCTTTGACGACAGATTCGAAATCCGCGAACAACTTTTTAATGTACCGGAAACTTGGCTACCGACCTGAACTTCGACACGCGGTTTTATTGTCCCGGTAGAATTAATTTCGGCTTTCAGGGTCCCCTTTTCGATGGGAACGGTGATGTATCTAATCTCCGGCCCGCTGCTTCGACCGGAGCCGAATACGTAATAGAGTCCAACTACTACCAGCGCTACAATCAACACAATGGTAATTGTTTTCTTCAATTGGTTTCTCCGCTATTGCGCACATCACCCTCGACATTACCGTCTCGGATAAGAATTTTTCTATTGGTCACCTGCCCCACTTCCGGATCATGAGTAACCAATATGAATGTGATCTTTCGGTCCCGATTTAGTTTTCTAAAGACCATCATAATTTCTGCGCTGGTGCGCGTATCCAAATTGCCGGTGGGCTCATCTGCAAGAATAATCTCCGGGTTGTTAACCAGAGCCCTTGCGATTGCAACTCGCTGCTGCTGGCCACCTGACAATTGAGTAGGTAGATGATCCGCCCTGTCGGCCAACCCCACAAGGTCGAGGGCTTCTACCGCTGCTTCATGGCGCAAACTGCTGGTCATACGACCATAGATCAAAGGAAGTTCTACATTTTGGACTGCGTTGATCCGAGGAAGCAGGTTAAAGCCCTGGAATACAAAGCCGATCTTTTTGTTTCTTACGTCTGCTCGCTGGTCCCGATCCAAATTCGATACATCCTCTTCGTCCAAAAAGTATCTACCGGATGTCGGAACATCCAGGCACCCCATAATATTCATAAGTGTGGATTTGCCGGAGCCTGAAGGCCCCATAATCGAAAGAAACTCTCCGGAATCTATGGTCAGATCAATTCCCTCTAATGCTGGAACTTTGACTGTTCCAGCCATATAAATCTTTGCCAAATTCTCCATTCGAATCAGTGCCAAATCTCTAGGCCCCCTATACGTAAGACATGATGTCTAATTGGAACGGTGAAACGGTGATTATTTTAACGCAACAATTTGTAATTGAATATACGAGAAATTTGTGAATGCGGATGATGGTGCGGGGAATGCCACCAGACATTCCCCTTTGATGTGACTTATTAACCTTCTATACCGCCTCGGCGGTTTTCGCCGTGCATTCTGCCCCAATGTCGCATATGCATTCGGGAGCGGAACCCTTTTTCAGCTTGCCAATCTGATATGCGGCCTATCTGCTCCGGGGTTAATAACGCCAGCCGGTCTCGCCGCATTTTCAACCTTTCACGCATAATGTCGCTCCGAAGTTTGACAATTTGATCATCTATTTGTGCGAGTTTCTGTTGATCGATTTTGCCTGATAGCATCATGGTTTTCTTTTCGTCCATAAGAGAAGCCAAATCTGTGCGGGTTTTGCGTGTACGATCTTTAAAACCTACCTGAAGCGCTCTCAATTGTTTTTTCTGATCCTCCGTAATACCAAGTCTCTTTTGGATTGCTTCTAATGTGGGTCGGTGATGCCCGGGTTTCGCAAATTCACCTGGCCCGGCGGATAGATTGTCACTTGATCCTACTCTCATTGCCGTTGACTCAGGCGGTGTAGTCGGATTGTCCTGGGCTGCGAAACCGTGGGAGCCGATGCCTACCGCCACGGCCACAACTAAGAACAATACTAGCAGTGCACTTTTGATCATGTGGAATGCCTCCTTATTCTGTCTTTAGCGTATTTGACGCAAAAGGAGATAAGTCGTTAAATCGGGATAATTTCTGGATCGGAGATGGCTTGGCGGGGGGTCTGAAATGAACTTAGATTGCGTTATGACCAGACTGATTGCAGATTCTAAAATGAAAGGGCTGAACCCGAGTAAGCCCATAAATGACTAGAGTGCCTGTATAAGTCGCAGAGCTTTATTCGGGTGACCTAAGTATTCCAAAAATTGAATCACTGTGCATTTTTCCAGGTAAAATTTGCTTTCAAGACGGCAGCGGGTCGGGTTTTTGCAAAGCTGCGCCTTCAACTCAATTTCATTTCTTGATCTTGGATAAATCCACCCCGGTGAGATTTGCTCCTTCCAAATTTGCTCCTGTCAAATTGGCATCTGTTAAATCCGCACCGGTCAAATCGGCCCCGGATAAATTAGCACCCGTCAAATCCGCGCCGGCGAATATGGCCCCGGTTAGATTTGCACTGGTGAGAATTGCCTTGGCCAAGTTGGCGACAGTCAAGGCAGCGCGACTTAAGTCGGCCATAGTGAGATTGGTACCGCCCAGATCTGCCCAGAACATCTCCGCGTCCGAGAAGTTGGCGATCGTGGCGTTGCTTCTTGAAAAACTGGCCTGAGATAAATCCGCACCGGAAAAATTAGCTCCCACCAGGTTAGACCAAAAAAAATCGGCATTTACCAGAAAGGCACCTCCCAGATCTGCCATAGTGAGATCCGCACCGGTGAGGTTGGCGTCATTCAAACGAGCTTTTGCGAGTACTGCACCAATTAAAATACATCTCGTCAGATTGCTTCCCGCAAAATCGGAGTCTGGCAAATTTGCTTTCGTCAAATTTGCGCCGGACAAATTTATTCGGGAGAAGTCAATTCCCTCGAGGTCTATACGCACCAGATTAGAACCGGGCAGGTCAATTCCGGATAGGTCAGCCCCGGACTTGGCGGCAGAAACAAGGAATTCCTTCAAAGTTGCGGCTTCTCCGTCAAGAATTATTTTATGGGTGAATCGATTTTGGATCCGGATTCTCAATTTTTTCCGTGGCCCTCGGGATACCGGCCGCCTTGGTGAATCGATACCCCAGTAATCACGACGTGTTTGTCCTGATTAGACAGAGATTAAGAACGTAAAAGCCCCTCCCTTGCAAGGAGGGGCATTGAATGATTTTCTTGATTTATCGAAGAGCAATTTAGCCGGACTGACAGGTGTAATAAGAATCCACCCAAGTGTAGGCCGACTAAGCAAAGAGCTTTCTTAGCTCTTTCTGGCCTTCTTAACTGGCGGTGGTCCAGCGGGGCATTTTTCGATGGTCATCCACTTGCCCGACCATTTGATGGTAGGCGCACAAGGACCACAAAGTTTTTCCATTCCTTTGGCTGAACCTTTGCAAAGGACTTGGTCTTTACAGGGCGGCATCTTCACAGTCGGCATCCCGTAGCAGCCCCAATCCATAGCAAAAACCGTCCCTGCCAGCGCCAGAGAGCCCAACAGAACCACGAAAAGAACCAACAACTTCTTCATCCTAAACCCTCCTTAATCGAAGCATACTCCATTGAAAGAGCTATCAGACTTAAATTTGGGACAGCCTAACACGCCACTTACGGCCTTGTCAAGAAAAAATCCTGGTCGCCAGCAGAGTCTACCTGCCTTTCGGCGATCCGCAAGGATTCACGTCTTCACTAGCTGTCCATGAATTCTTTTTAGAACTAATTCGAAGCAATTTGCAAGAAAAATTTTCCTCGATCCAGACACAAATCTATGTCATGCACCAGGAGGGACCCGCCAAGCCAATGGAAGCCGTGCATTTATTTTTTCAGTAGCCGGCTTATGATCCGCATCCACGGAATGACTCACTGACTTATTATGTATAAATTAGAATGGTTTGGACCAGGGGCTTACGACCCAAGATTCGGTTTATGTGCCTGCGGACCGTTAATCGAATTTCCTCTTTCGCGTCTTCCCATTTGTCGGTGGTCCTCGGCTGCACCTCTTCAAGTAGTTTTTTGAGCGCGATTGTCACTCCTTCCAGCAGCTCTGGTTCCACGTCCTGAAATGTAACGCCTAATGATTGAACTACCGGCCCGGAGATGAGTTGCGCGGTTTCTCCGTTTACGAACAGCACAACCGTGATCACCCCCACCTCTGAAAGAACACGGCGGTCTCGCAGAAACATCTTGGCCGATTTCTCCCACGCCTTTCCCATGCACAAAAATTTTCCCGACCTCGAGTTGCCGGAGCACTTTAGGTCCGTCAGCAGAGAGTTCAATTAAATCACCATCCTCCGCCACCAAAACTCTTTCGGGTGGAATGCCTTCTTCTATAGCGATTTCTGCATGACGCAAAAGATGTCTATATTCCCCATGGACAGGAATAAATGAAATCGGATGCACTCGTCGGATGAGATAGCGTAATTCCTCTTCGCTGGCATGTCCCGACACATGAACATCCGATATCTTTTCGTACATCACCCGGGCGCCCCTACGACAAAATTCATTTATGATCTGATGAATCGCTCTTTCATTCCCTGGAATGAACCGAGATGAAAGGACTACAACATCACCGGTTTTAACTTTAAGATATTTGTGACGGCCGAATGCCATTAAAGAGAGCGCGGACATAGGCTCCCCCTGTGAACCCGTGGAGAGCACAGTCAATTTGCCGTCCGGCAAGGAATCCATGTCCTTCATATCAACGAGGATTCCCCGGGGTATTGTCAAATATCCTCTTTCGGAAGCTATTCTCGTGTTTGCAAGCATTGAGCGACCTACCAGAACAACTTTCCGAGAAAACTCTTCCGAAAGATCCATTACTTGCTGTATGCGATGAATGTTGGAAGAAAAACTCGCAATCAGGACACGCCCCCTCGATTCCGTGAAAATTTTTTCGAAGGCCGGGCGAATCATACTCTCGGACAACGTTGTGCCCGGATTTGATACGTTCGTACTGTCCGAAAACAAAGCAAGCACACCATTGCGAGAAAGAGAAGAGATCTTCTCCAAATCACATAGACGGCCATCTACAGGGGTGGGGTCCAACTTGAAATCCCCTGAATGCATGATGAGTCCGGCAGGAGTCGTAACAGCGACCCCCACGCCATCCGCCACGGAATGGCACATAGCGAAGAGGTCTATTCTAAACGGCCCCAGTAGGATGGGATCGTCGACCGATGCAATATTTCGCTGGGTACTGCCCAACAAATCAAATTCATCCAACTTGTTCTCTATGAAGCCCGTCGTAAGGTCGGTGGCATAAACAGGAACTGAAATTTTCTTCAAGACGTAGGGTAAGGCTCCAATATGATCCTCATGCCCGTGAGTCAGAATGATTCCCAAAATATTCCATCCCTGGCGAAGAATTACATCCAGATCGGGTATGACAATGTCTACACCCGGCATGGACTCATCCGGAAACATTAGCCCCGCATCAATAATAATTGCGTCGTTCTCGAAGACGACAGCCATCATATTGAGGCCTATTTCTCCAAGTCCGCCTAAAGGAAGGATTTTGAGTGTCGCATTCTCCATAATGTTTACCCGATCACGCCAAATACTTGGCTACAAGTTCCCCTATTTCGGATGTCGAGTGGCCCATGCGGCCTGCTTCGAGGCTTTTTAGATCATTAGAGATCACCTTAACTACCGCATTCTCGACGGATTGAGCTGCCGTCGACTGTCCCAGGATCTCAAGCATTAATCCCCCCGCCAGAATACATGCCAGAGGATTAATCACATTTTTGCCCGTGTACTTAGGTGCTGAACCGCCGATTGGTTCGAACATCGATACACCTTCCGGATTTATGTTCGCCCCCGCGGCTATTCCCATGCCGCCCTGAATCATCGCACCCAAATCAGTGATAATATCCCCGAACATATTATCTGTGACAATGACATCAAACCATTCAGGGTTTTTCACCATCCACATACATATCGCATCAACATGGGCATAATCCGTTGTTACGTCAAGATACTCTTTTGAGAGTTCATTGAATCTTCTTGTCCAGAGATCCCACGCATACGTGAGAACATTGTTTTTCCCGCAGAGAGTCAATTTTTTGGATTTTCCCCTGGCGCGTGTAGCGTCAAAGGCGTACCTAAGCAGACGATCGATGCCTTTGCGCGTGTTTATGGATTCCTGAATAGCAATCTCATCGGGCGTACCCTTTTTGAAGAATCCACCTGAGCCTACATAAAATCCCTCAGTATTTTCCCTTACTACCAGAAAATCGATCTGCTCGGGAGTCTTATCTCGGAGAGGAGTTTCCACACCCGGATAGAGCTTCACCGGCCGAAGATTGACGTATTGATCCAGTTCAAAACGGAGCCTAAGAAGAATACCCTTTTCGAGAAGTCCTGGGGGAACATCCGGGTGACCGATGGCTCCGAGATAAATTGCATCTACTTGCTTCAATTCTTCCAGAACTGAATCGGGCAAAATCTCACCTGTCCTCAAGTAGTAATCACCACCGAGTTCGAAATCGACAAAATTCAAAACGAACCCGTGTAGGGATGCCACGGCCGACAGCACTTTTTTGCCCTCCCGTATAACTTCACCCCCGGTTCCGTCCCCCGGAATAACTGCAATTGCATAAGACATCGGCATAATGAAACCTCTTCCACTGATAGTTAGCTGCAAGGGCGATCTATGATCGCCCTCCTGTGCAACGGCCCCCATGTTATCATTTTGAAAGTAAAATGGTGTATAGGCATTCGCAGTCGCGACATTTTATGTTGTCACGATCTTATGACAGCAGCATCATGGATTAAGACCGAGGCCTCGGCTTATGATCAGTTTCATGATTTCGCTTGTGCCCGCAAAGATAGAAAGAGCGCGAACATCTCGATAAATCTTGCACACTCTATACTCTTCCATATATCCGTAGCCGCCGTGAAGTTGAAGAGCCTGATATGCAATTCTATTTACCATTTCGCCCAGCCAATATTTCGCCATTGATACTTTTTGAACGATATTTTTGCCTTCAATGTGATCTTTTATAAGGTTGTCCAAGAAAGTTCGGCCGATTTGAACCTCCGTGGCCATGTCAGCCAACCTGAACGCATTGTACTGAAAATTCCCGATAAGTTTACCGAATGCCTCACGCACATTCACATAGCTGAGCGCCTCCTTGAGCGCTTCTTCCGCCAAGAGCTGGCACTTGATGGAGACTTCCAGACGCTCCTGCTGGAGTTTCGCCATCATGTACTTGAAACCCTTTCCTTCTTCTCCCAATAAATTAGCAGCAGGGACACGGCAATCCTCGAAGAAAAGCTCAGCCGTTTCCGCCAGGTGGGCTCCCATTTTTTCCAATTTCCGGCCCCGATGAAAGCCGGGCGCATCCTTGTCGACCAGGATGAGGCTGATGCCTCGATGGCCGGCGCCCGAATCGGTCTTGACCGCGAGGACTATCACGTCCGCAATGTAACCATTTGTAATAAATGTTTTCTGTCCATTTATTACATAGGAGTCCCCGTCTTTGACAGCTTTGGTTCGAATTGCCGCGAGGTCGGAGCCCGTATTGGGCTCGGTCAGCCCTATACATGTAATGACTTCACCCGTTGTACATCCCGGCAGCCAGCGTTTCTTCACCTCAGGCGACGCGTAGGAGTAAATATATGGGGTAGCGACATCGCTGTGCAACGGGACTTCAATACCGTATCCATTTCCCCGTAGCAGCTCCTCATTAATGATGACGGAGTAATCGAACCCCAATCCCAGACCTCCATATTCCTCCGGCAGCCACGGACACAAAAAGCCTTGTTCGCCCATCTTGAACCATAGGCTCCGTGGAACGGCCTGCTGTTTTTCCCATTCGGCAACATTGGGAGTGATCTCCTTGGCCACAAACTTCTTAAAGGAATCCCGAAAGATCAGGTGCTCCTCACTGTCAAATATGGTATCGGTCATTAATTCACCTCTTTGAATCAGCTATTTATTTATACGATTTGTTTAAAGTTGAAAATTTCGGATTTGGACCGGGTTTCATAATGCCATCCGATCGAAAAGGGGAGGAACAGCAACCTGGCAGAATTGCTGGTAACCAAATACGAGGGTGTCGTATTATTTGAAAGGGGCGATTCATAAATCGCCCCTGCAAATGTGGGTTACTTGGTCATTTCGGCAAGTCGTCCGGAGATTCCCAGTCCTTCATAAAGTGCATCCACGGTGCTCGCTCCACAAAGACATCGTGGGCCAATGGAACCGGTGGATGGCACTTCCACTTGGGATCGAACTCCTCTTTTACCTTGAGTAGAAACTCATGGTAGTTTGGGCCATATTTCGGTCCTGTTAGGTAGAGAGGCTGATGAGGACCGAGAAGAGAGGTGTAGAAACGATTCTTTATGTTCATCTTGGATGTATCCAGGTAGAACTGGTCAACCTTATCCGTATCGTCATCCTGATCCCAGTAGACCAGGAATTCGGAGTATCCCTGGTGACCTAGCTCGAAGCTCTGGAACCAGCCAGGATCTCCGTAATCAGGCATCAGCGGCGGAGTGTATTTCTTCTTCAGTTCCGCGTATGATGGGCCATGGTCCGGCGATTGGGACAGAGTCTCAATAACATAATCCACAGATACGTAACCGCCGCACATGAGCCACATGCCGGCGGAGTCGGCATTCTTGATCCACGACTCGTCCGAAGGCTTGGTCCTCCGCGCCTGGCCACCCAGTTCGGTCATGATATCCATGAGCACGGCTTCATCGTACGCCATTTGTTCTTCCGATGTGAAGCCGATCAGAAGAACTCGCACAATAAAGAAATTAGCGACAGTCTCTTCATTTTCCTTGCCCCAGAGATCCCAAAATTCCTCTTTGCATTCCGCTTTGGCAATGGCGCGCCAGAACAGAGGCACCTTGGTAACCGCCCCGGCGATCTCGGCATGCCCGATTTCCCTCATGGACTTCACCTGAGCCTCTTTGGACGGCATGATGAAGTTGATCCATTTGACCCGTTTCTCGGGAAGAGCGAGCGCGGTATTGGGCGAAATTCCCGTGGGCACAAGGCGTTCGGGTTGGAAAGGAAGCGTCTTGATGGCCATTCTGGTCACGATCCCGAGGCAGCCGCGCAGGCCGGTATATCCCCTCAACAGACCTCTGAGGTCCGGTCCCGGACTCTCTCCCCAGAAGGGGTCGTCGCCTGTCGCCAGAGATCCCAATTTGAGTAGCTCACCGTCCGGCATGACCACCTCAGTCCCGAGGATGCGTCTGTGGGGAAGCCCGATCCGGTGGCTCAAAGGAGACCAACCGTCACCAATTAGGTTCGCGATGGCCGAAGCTTGCGCGCCGCCACCTCCGATCACCACATAGGCCCCGTGCTGCATACATTCCTCTTGGATGGGCGAGTAGATCATCCCGGGGCCTACTTCCACATAAAAATGTTTCTCATCGAGCACGAAATCGTTCATGCGTTTCAGATCGATCAGCAGTGCATCCTCTACATGGGGATGAGAGCGCGGCCCATAAAATCCTGTGCTGTAAGGCACATAGGGGATGTCATTACGATAGCAGATTTTGACTATTCTCTGAACTTCCTCTGTGGTCCTTGGCATGATCACGCATCCCGGGATGGTGGTCATGACCCGTTCATATCCCAAGCCATTCTCATATCCGCCGGGACCGCTTCTATAGCCTTCGCAGATCACCGGATCATCGGAGATGTACTGAGTGCCGACTATTGCCTCCAAGGCCTTGTAGATTTCTTTTGATATCGCCATGATTACTCTCCTTGCCTAGCCTTTAATGGATGCGCAGATAACTTCCGAAATATCCAAGACCTGCACATCGCCGCCGCTGTCTTTGACCGCCTGGGCGAAATTGTTTTTGCACCAGGGACAGGATGATACCAGCGTTTCAGCGCCGATTTCCCTGACCTCTTCGAGTCGATGCGCTGCAGCCCAATTTGCAAAATCCGGATATGCTTCTTGTGTTCCCCGACCTGCCCCGCAACAGAATGCGTTTTCTCTCGTCCGCGGCATTTCTACGAGGTTCACCCCGGGTATCGCATGGAGAATATTTCTGGGCTGGGCGTATAGCCCATGTGTGCCGCGCCTTCTCTTGAGTCTTGGTTCCACACATCCCATCCACCCCCGCTTTCCTTCGTAGGGAGTCCAGGGGTCACTCAAACGGCTGATGCTGCAGGCGTCATGATATGTCAGGCGTGTTTCAAAAGGATTCTTCATCTTAAGGTTGCCGCTCTTGATCTTTTCATCCGCATACTCCACCAGATGGACGACCTTGAATCCCAGATCATCCGTGGCGATGTTCAGGAGCTTAGGATAGTCAACCTTCCACATACGGTAGCCTTCAGCGCAACTGAGGACAACCATCTTGGCCCCGGTTTTGCGAATCTCTTCCACATTCCGCTGGGCCAGGGCTTTGGCCTGATCAAGCATGCCGACGGAGAAAGGCGTGTTGCCGCAGCACCATTCGTCCGGCATCAGCATGAATTGCGTTCCCGCTGCTGTGAGAATTTTTGCGGTAGATTGGGCGATCTCCTTGTTCACATAGGAAGCGGTACAGCCGACGAAATAGAGCACATCCGCTTTTTTCGCAAGAGTGACCCCTTCAGGTATCCAGGCCGTTCGTTTCTCATGGGGAGCGCCGTACATATTGTGAGTGTTCGCTATATTTTCAGCGATCTTCTTGTGGGCAGGCATCGGACCGACGCCATCCTGGACGGCCTTGACCCTGAGCGATTCCAAAGTGAGTCCAATTTCCAGGTCCAGGTTTCGCTTGCATCCCACATCGCAGGCTCCGCACAACGTGCAGGCATACATGACTTCCAGGGCTTTTTCATTCCAGTCCAGCAACCCTTCAGCCATTGCATGTCCTATCCGCATCTTTCCGTATGCGCCATAGGCATCGAACTCATATTTGGCCGCGCTCGGGCACCGGGTCATGAACTTGGCGCCCGGCATATAGGTGTGCTCGACCCAACTGCAGCCTTTGCATTTGATGCAACGGCTCATGTCGTACACGAAATTCTGTATATCAGTGATGTCGAATTTGAAGTCCGATCTTGGCTTGTAATATCTTATGGGCAATTGATCCGCCATTGCGTCTCCCTCCTTAGAAGCACAGATTTGAAGGATTCATGATATTGTTTGGGTCAAACACCTTCTTCAGCCGTTTCAGATGATGAGCATAAGAAGCTGCCTTGTCATAGACGATCGGGGCAAGGTCACCGTAAGGCCTTGTAAATACGGCCCCTTCTTTTAGAAGCTCCATAGCGGCCACTTTGTAAAGTGAGCGAATGATTGCCTTCTCGGCTTCATCAGCGGGATCGTAAAAGAAGGTGAATTCGGGTCTGCACGCTCGATTGTGCTCAATCGGCTGGATGTACATGCCAATGTCGCTGCCGGCATAGCCGTACTCTGCAGCAATTTCTTTGATCACGGTCACAAAGTACTGCGCATTGGACGGCCGTGCGTGGAAAAATAGGCTTTGGCACGCCCCTCTGACACGGTTTTTCCAGTGTGGCACGTTGGCCGGCCACGGGTTGCGCAGTATCGGCAGGAGTTTGTTTCTTATGCCCGGGAAGCCGGGAAGAGTCTCACCCAACTTCAGATTCGAGAACTCGTCTTTCATTACCTGAGCAAGAAAGTTTTCTTCGTATGCGATTTTTTCTTCAGGACGTCTTAAAAGCCCGCTGATCACCAAAATCAGCGTCCAAGGAGGCAGACTGGCTTTCAGTTTATCAAAGTCGCTCGGCCAATCCTGGGCCAGGATCGCTGCCAGATCCACATTATTAAGGAGCAAGACCTCCTGACCGATCCTGCGCGGCAATATGCGGTGCAGAAAATCCATTGCATAATCCAGATCGTCAATTGCAGCGAACAGGATTTTATCGATTTTGGGGATCGATTCTATTTTCAAATTCGTCCAGGTGACCACTCCCATTGTGCCTTGTGCGCACTGAAAAAATCGGTAAAAATCAAGGCCCGGGCCTGAGGGATTCCCTCCCTTTGACGCGGAATCCGGGTATCCGTTAACGCTGGCCGATCCCATTCTGAAAATCTCCCCAGTAGGCCACACCACTTCCATGGCCTCCAGGGGTTCGCCGTAATCGTACACCTGATTAGTGGGCTCTTCCCGTTCCATGAAATCGGTAAGCACGGAACGTTCAGCAGGCGGAGTCAAGGGCATAATTACTCGAAAGCCTTTCTTTTTGAGTTCTCTGGTAAGCTTGTCCCAGGTAACTCCGGCTTCGAATCTTACCCGACGGTTGTCGGCATCGATTTCCAGGATCTTATCCATTCTCGACAAATCGAGAATCAGGCCACCCTCCTTGGGAATTGTGGCGCCGTAGAAATGGACCTTGGAACTGCATGGCACAACGGGCAGTTTGTTTTGGTTACAGAATTTGATGATTTCAGCGATCTCCTCAGAAGTTGACGGTTTGACCACGTAACTGGGAGCCCCAGGGGGGTAATAGCTGAAATCGGTCGCGTAGGCTTGAAGCTGAGCAGGGTCCTCGGAGAAGTTTCTCAGCCCCAACAATTTTAGACAAGTTCGATTTGACGTCCACTGTTAACCTCCGTTTCTTCTAAAATTCCCGCTGAGTAAATGTTTTTAATTGAGACTGGCGCCATCTCTCGCTTACATGGATCGAAATTCGGAGATGGCTATTTTGTTTGAGTTATGAAATCAGACGTTTGCGCCTTCGTGCGTTAAGACCCTTTATTTTCATGGATAGCCCCCGAGTTGAAAAAAAGGACATTGCGCCCAGTCTGAAGCGGCCTATTGATGAAACTGTTAGCACCTTAGTTACTTACGCTTTGATAGTTAACACGTTAAGCAGTTTCGGTATCAAAATAGAGGACCCGCGAGATTATGTCAAGTTTTTTCCTAGCACTCTCGTAATCGTTCAGTTACGAGCGGCAATTTGCCGTTTCGTGTCATTGCGAGGAGTGAAACGACGAAGCAATCTCAGTTTTCAAAGGCAGAGATTGCTTCGCTACGCTCGCAATGACAATCTTTCGCCACTAGTGACTGAGCAGATACGCACTCTCTCATTGATTCCCCGAGAAACCATATTTTTTGAATCAATCCCGAAAGAACCGCATCTGTGTCTGTTGATAGCGGCTGCTTGACTGCGCACATTTCGTGAAGGGGGTCCATTAGAGTTGACCACTCCCAGAATTTAACAATTGTTGACACATTACATCGGGAATACAAGAAAGTGGGATCCGAGGTGTCATATGAAAATCACAAGAAATAAAGTCTTTTCGAATATAGCGATAGCCATGGGCGTGGTAGCCGTATTCTTGATGGGAACAAACCCCGTCAGCGCGGACCCCGAGTCCGGCTGGTGGAATGCTCCGGGCGACGACCCCGCAAGAGAGGGGCAATTTTTCCAGCCCCCTGGTTGGGAGGGGGGATCGAAAACCACTGACAGCCGAACTGGAGCTGTCCATACCTATCAATATAGGACCGATTCCAATACCGGCGATCGTATAGAGGTGGATCGGGATTACACCATCAATAAGAACAAGGATATGACCGACTTCAGATCTTTACAAACCACAACTCGCAAGGATAAATCGACTAGCCAAGAAGCCTTCGACGAGAAAGGAAACCCTTCCAATGAAGTGGACAAGGATCGCAATGGCCGAGTCACATCTACCAAGACCTACTACAAGGATGGCAGCGGCTACGAGCAACACAATAATTATCCAGGAACCAATAAAACTTCTTCCGTCACTATGGTTCACAGCGGCGTCACGACGACCACAAATTACGGCACGGACGGTCAGGAAACCTCCTCGTCGTCTTTTGACGCCAATACCAACACCAAAGTGAGTAGAGGGTACGTTAACGGAAAAATGACCGACGAGATTATGACACTAAAAGATGGCAGCACTCTACGCCGTGGTTATGGGGCCAATGGCAATTTAGGGACGGTTGAGACGGATGACCCAAACACGGGAATAACAACCAACACGATCTATAGAGCCGACGGTTCCACGTGAACATCACAACCGCAAAGTCGGTCCGGATGGCAACTCTATCGCCCTCTCCAGGAACGGATACCAAGGATGGCGCAAGCCATACGGTTAACTACGCGCCTCGTTGCCACGTGCCGGGGCTCCCCAGAACTCGCAAACTCGCTTTCCCCCGGTCCGGGAAGTGCAGGCGGCTCACAAACCAAAAAGACGTTCGATCCATGATCGAAACGGCAAGCTCATCGAGTGCGGCGAATACCGGAGTGACAAATAATTACCAGAGACACAACACAACAACATACAATCCGAATACCGGATTCATGACATCAAAGTCTGAAACTCAGGCGGACGGTGTACATACGATTAATTATACGGGTAATTGCAGTCATTCGGCGGCTCTGACTGTCACAAGACCTCCGAGTTCCCACCGATCCAAAGACGAATAAAATAACCGCAGCCAAGTCCTGTGACAACCAGGGCAACTGCAGAGAATGTCGACCCGAAGAATATTCAAGTTTGGGCGGGCGGGCCCAGTATTTCCGGTATCCCGACTAGCACAGAATCCAAGCGACCACGAGCTTGGAGACAAGCCACAGGGCCTCACGGAAAATGCCAGAGAAGAATGTCAAATCCGACGTCCTGAAACAGGTCGGGGACAAGTCAAGCGGACACGCCGCAGACGGCAGAAACAAGGTGAAGGAAGGTATTCGCCACAGGTGAGATTACGCCCGGGAGCAAGATTCCGTCTGCCGTGCCGCCAACCAATACCCCGTCCCACAGCCCGGCGCCTCCAAGGTAACTCGTGATGCCGACAGCATAGCCAAAGATCGCCAGGAACAAATTAAACGATTGGGGCTGGACAAGGTCAAGAATGGCCAGGCAGTGCAGAAGCCGGAGGGTCTCACTGGGGCCAAGGGGCAGGCGAACGCTGAGCTTCTGAAACAAATCGGGGACAAGTCGAGCGGACACGCGGCAGACGCCAAAGAGAAGATGAAGGAAGGTTTTACCAAAGGCGAGTTTAGTCCCGGCAGCAAGATCAAGGAAAAGGTCATTCCCTTGAGCCAATCCTCCAGTCGGGCTTTAAGGGGCAAACAAGCATCAGCCTCAAATGCATTCAATGGATCAGGTGAAGACCAAATCAAAGCCTCAAAATTGGAGTTCCTCAGCAGGAACCCAGGGAGCAGTCAAACATCATCCAAATGAGAAGCCCCGATCTAATTGATAGGAGAAGGACAATGAATAAGATCATGACATTCCTGGCTGTGGCGCTTTTGGCGATTCCTACATACTCGTTTGCGGCTGAAAGCCAAAACCTGGAGTCGATACTTCTGGAAGCGGCATCGGCAGGAAATACGGATATGGTCAAATCGTTTCTTGATAATGGCGCAAATATTGAAATCGAGAACGATGTTGGAGCAACGCCTTTAATTTTTGCCTCAGCCAAGGGTCAAAAGGAGGTTGTCGCCTTACTCCTCGAGCGAGAGGAGCGAACGTCAACGCCAAAACAAGCAGCGGGATAACTCCTCTTATGGCTGCGGCATCCGGAGGTTATGCGGAGATAGTTAAGCTGCTGCTGGCCAAGGGAGCGGATGTTTCCGCCAAGGACCAGCAGGGCCGCACTGCTTTTAGTATGGCGGAAGCCGCAGGCGAATCGCAGGTGGCTGATTTACTCAGGTCGGAACAGCTCCTAAGGAACAGACACGCGTCGCATCACAGAGCCGAAGCTATGCCCCGCCGGTCCTTCCGATTCACGGTCTCGCAGAGGGCGAACCGAGCAGCCCAACGCCTGATTTACGCAAGGGCAGTGACGGATCTGCCGCGGGTCAACCTGGCGGACTCCTGGACAATCCTTTTATCGGCCAGATGATGAGTCGAATATTTGGCTGTTCAGGCCTCGCCTCAGGGCAGTCCTGACATGCAGATGAACGTTGCGAAACTTCACCTCCGGCCAAGCCGCTCAAAATCAGTTTCCCGCCCCGGGCGCCAATGCTCAGGGCAACGCCCCGGCAGGTAACGCTCAACCGGCCCCAGCTGCACAGGCAACGACTACCGTGACAAAAAACCCTGACAATTCGACGACTACCGTGACGAAAAACCGTGACAATACGTCGACTGCAGTGACCAAGGACGAAAACGGCAAGAAAGTATCGAGTGCGACTTTGAATGACAAGGGGATAAAAACAAGTGAAACACACTTCAAAAACGGCAAGAAAACATTGACTGCGACTTTTGATGACAAGGGACAGAAAAAAAGTACGACATCATTTGACGAAAACGGCAAAAAGAGCGACTTGGACTTTTGATGACAAGGGGAAAGTGACAAGTCAAACGGACTTCGAGGAGGGCAAGAAAGTATCGACTGAGACTTGGGATGCGGGAAAGAAAGCAAGTTTCACAAGCTTTAACAAGGACGGCAAAAAAGCACAATCTGATACTTATGATGATAAGGGCCATGTAACAAGTTCCACAGACTTTGGCCCGGACGGCAAGAAAACATCATCTGCGATTTATGATGATAAGGGCCATATAACAAGTATCACACGTTTTGGCCCTGATGGCCGGTTGCCGAAATCTGTTGATACCGTTGATGTTAACACGAACGCAATAACAAAAACCGTGCAATGCGACACGCCGGGCAAGTGCCGTATCCAGACGACGCTGCATAACCTCGCAGGAAATAACCATGATGGCGTTAGTGCAAACAAGTTGCAGGGCTTTGCCGGTCAGAAGGTCCAAACCGGGCCCAAGGAGCAGGTCAAGGCCGACATCCTGAATCAGATACAGGAAACAAATCCGGCTCCAATATCAAGACAGGAGCACTGGATGCCAAGAAGCACTCCGACGACAAATTTCAGAGCGGCGTCAACAGTCTGAAACAGGATTTCAACAAACAGGCGATTACACGGTAACACTTTCAAAGAGAAAGTCATTCCACAAACCCAGTCTTCCAATCAGTTTTCGGAAGGGATGAAGCATAAAACTCATAATATGCAGGCGGAAAAATATAAGGCAAAATCAAAGTCTCAAAATTGGAGTTCCTCAGCAGGATCCCAGGGAGCAGCCAAACATCATCTGAATGAGAAGCCCCGATCGAATTGATAGGAGAAGACCATGAATAAGATCATCACATTCCTGGCTGTAGCGCTTTTAGCGATTCCTACATACTTGTTTGCGGCTGAAAGCCAAAACCTGGAGTCAATACTTTTGGAAGCGGCATCGGCGGGAAATACGGATATGGTGCGGTCGTTTCTTGAGAACGGCGCAAACATTGAAATCAAGAACGACGTTGGAGCGACTCCCCTCATATTCGCTTCCGCCAAAGGGCAAAAAGAGGTTGTCGCCTTACTCCTGGACAAAGGAGCGAATGTCAACGCTAAAACAAGCACTGGCATAACCCCTCTAATGGCTGCGGCGGCCGGAGGATATCCGGAGATAGTTAAGCTCCTGCTTGCGAAGGGAGCGGATGTTTCCGCCAAGGACCAGCAGGGCCGCACTGCTTTTAGTATGGCGGAAGCCGCAGGCGAATCGCAGGTAACTGATTTACTCAAGTCGGCCCAAAAAAGTTCGGCTCCGGAACAACCGCGCGTGGCATCACAAAGTAGAAGCTATACCCCGCAAAGGTCCGCCGGGCCTTCCGATTCCAGTCCCGCTGATAGCGGACCAAGCAGCCCAACGCCTGACTTTAGCCAGGGAAGTGACGGATCCGCAGCCGGCCAACCTGGTGGGCTCCTGAACAATCCTATAGTTGGGCAGATACTGAATCAGGTACTGGGTGGTCAGCAATCGGGTCCCGGAAACGTACGGCCCAGCGCCATCCTCCAGAACCGCTCAATCCTGCACGCTCCGAACCAGCCTCCCGCCCAGGCGGGGAACGGTCCGCGACCAGGGCCCTGCTCCAGCAGGTAATGGCCAGAACAAGGGGGACCGCCAAGGTGGCTAACCATCCTAACCTCGTGACCACCCCTTTGACCGCGGCAGGGCGGATTTGAAGGGGACGAAAACATTTAATCGGACCACGCAAGACCCTTAGATCTGCGCGACAGCAAAGGATCCCAATACAGGATCTGTTACGAAAATGGACACAATTACGGATCAGAACGGCAAAGTTACGCAATGCAAAGACCACGCTCATAAACCCTATTCCGGAGGGAGGGCAACGGATTGAACAAAAAGCCTACTTTTGCAAATGGCAAGACTAGGCGGAGTGACACTGTCGTGAGCGCGAAGGGACAGCTCCCACCACAGTAATTTAGGAAAACAATAACATTACCTCCATCAGGCACGTGTATCCGAGCGGCGATACCGATACTGCCAATTATAGCGGCAGTTGCTCAAAGGTAAGTGATCCTGCGGTCCCTTACGGCTGGTGTAGTGGATACCGATCGCAAGACGAATAAGATGACCACAACTAACTATGACAATGACGGCAAAGCTATCGGCCCGCCGCAAGGTTCTACATCCCCGCGAACATGAAAACACAAGCGGCAACGCTCAAGGCAAAGCAAAACCAGAAAAACCTCGCCGGAGCGAAACAGCAAAACTGGTGGGGAAGAATATGCAGGGAAACGGACTGGCAAACAAGCTCCACGGCCAACAGCAAAACCTGGCAGGAAACACAGCAGGGTCTTACTAGCAACAAACAGCAGATACAGGCAGATGTCCTGAATCAGATACGGAACAAAGCGGGCTCCAAAGTCAAGACGGGGCATGGAGGCAGAAGACGGGAAGCAGTGCAATTAACCCGAGTCACGGCGTCCAGCGCCGACGCGGCAAATTTACCGGAGAGCAAGCAGCACATAACACAAGTTTCAGTACGGCGAGAACAAGAATCTGAAATGCGTTTTAAAAAGACGAGATTACCCACGGGAAAGTTTCAAAGAAGAGAGTGATTCCGAAAACCCAATCTTCCAATCAATTTCGAAGGGAATAAGTATAAAACTCATAACATGAGGCGGAAAAATTCAAAGCAAAATCAAAGTCTCAAAATTGGAATTCCTCAGCAGGATCGCAAGGAACAGTCAAACACGATCTCCATAAGAAGCCCCGATAGAATTGATAGGAGAAGAACATGAAAAAATTGTAACATTCCTCACGATAGCGCTTTTCACGATTCCAACATATCTGTTTGCGGCTCAAAGCCAAAACCTGGAATCGGTGCTCTTGGAAGCGGCATCTAACGGACAAACTGATATGGTAAAGGCATTTCTTGACAAAGGCGCAAATATTGAAGTCAAGAACGATGCTGGAGCGACGCCATTAATTTTTGCCTCGGTGAAGGGCCATCCGGACGTGGTCAAATTGCTCCTGGAGCGGGGCGCCAACGTTAACGCCAGGACAAATACCGGGAATCACGCCGCTTATAGCCGGGGCATCCGCCGGTAATGAGGCAATTGTACAACTTCTGCTGGAAAAGGGCGCGGATTTGTCCGCCAAGGACCAGCAGGGCCGCACAGCGCTGGATATAGCTGAAGCCACAGGAGATACGCAGGTGTTGCTCTCCTCAAATTACGCGAAGGAACTTCCGGCATGGCTTCGGCCCCGAATGCGCCTCCCGGTCAGATGCTCAACTTGGAGCATGGGTTAAGCCCATGCCCCAATCCGGGAAAGTTAACGATACGTCTTCGGCGCAGGTTCCAATCGCTCAACCGCCTGTAGCTCAGCCTACGGTAAATCAAGCTCCAGTGGCTCAACCTGGGCGACGCAAGCTCCGATGGCCCAGGTGCACACCGAAAGCATTCGTGAAGCGGATAATCCTTCGGGTCTGACGGTTCGTTCCGAACCTTCGCCGCAGGGACGAGTCATGGCATATCTGCCGGTTGGCTCAAGGTGAGTTACTCAGGAGAGCCAAACAACGGCTGGGTCAAATTATCCGGACCCATTGCGGAAGGCTGGATCGCCGCGAGATATGTGGGATCGGGCGACGGCGAGGCGTCGGTCATCAAGATCGATAGCCCCGATCAGTGTCTGCGAGTAAGAAAAGGCCCCGGCGGCAATTATGACAAGATCGGGTGTCTGCCGATGGGCGCAAAGGTAAAAGTCGCGGGTCCGGCGCAAAACAGCTGGGCTAAAATAGTCTCGCCGATGGAAGGTTGGGTGAGCGCCGGACAAATTCAGGGGCCTGGCGTCTTTCCTGCGAAACCGGCTACTTCGGGTGTGCAAAAGGCTCGGCCGGCGACGTCACAGAGCGCAGGTTACAGAAGAGAGCGATCTGACAGCGACTCCGACTTCGACAGGACCAGTAGACAGATTGATAGAGAAATGAGCGACATGAGAGCCCAAACTCAAAGCAGCCCGATTGGTCCGCAGGTCTTACCGGGTAGTGGCGGGTTTGGGATCGGACCTTTCGGGATCGGCCCAGGAGGCATAGGTTTCAGATAATGCTTCAGGACCCGAATCGAGATGAGTCATGAAATCATAATCAAGAAGGTGTTTCAAAATCTGCAGTTAGTAATTGGCATGGCGTCTCTGTCCAGTTACCCCTATTTTTGATTTTGAATTCGTTAAACTTGTTGTGTTGTACCAGGTTTCGAAGAGTTCTCTCTCGCGTCGCGGGGATTGCAATCCTTGTAAATAGAGCTAACACATCAATTATAGTGCTTCTCAAAAGTTCTGTCGAAATAGAATTGCACTGCTGTACAAGCCAACGGTTGCAGCCGGAATGATATAGATCATGGAGTAGTATGTATGAGCGACTGGCACTGCCGCCCCTGTTCTGGTAGGCACCGGCGTCCCTGCCGGTGCGAAACATAATCGACCGGCACGGAGGCCGGTCACTACCGGAAACTTTGTCCATGCCGATCCATGCAAGATGCCCGTCGCCACCATATCCTCTTTTTTTCGCGATTATTTTTGAAAATCCCTATTGTCAGGGATAACTCCGATTTTCAGTTGCTCTTACGCACCGCAGGACCCCTGGCCGACTCGCATGGGGAGGTAATTTCTTATTAAATTGAAGATGTATAAAAATTAAGGTATTGACAATTTAAACATTTATTTTTTAATTACTAAAGGAAATCATGTTAAGAAATCAAAACGACAACATTGTATCTGATACGGCTTACAAGAGCGACATGAGCGTCGACGAGAGAGTCATGATGGCAATCGTGCGCGTTGCCGAGCGCTTCAAGAAAAACTCTTCTGCCATATTCAAGAAATGGGGCCTTACGTTCTCTCAATATAATGTGCTCAGGGTCCTGGATGCCTCCGAAAACGGCCAGAATACAATGAAGAACGTGAACAGAATCATGTTGGTTTCCAGCGCCAACATGACAGGTATTGCCAAACGACTGGAAAAAAACGGGTTTATCATCAGGACTAGCGATCCTTACGATGATCGTGCCAAAAGACTGCAGATCACACCTGAAGGGACGAAGGTGCTAAAGGCTATCTCAGATCATAAAGAGCGAAATTTGAGAAAGTACTTGATGAAACTCTCCGACGAACAAAAGGCGGCTGTCCTGGAAACCCTGCAAAAGATCCTTATGAAGACTTAAGAAAAGCTAGTATGTAATTTGATAGGCGCATTGAAGTGCAATAATTCCATATAATTATTAGATTCCCGCCTGCCAGTCAATAGTCGGCAAAACACAATCACCATCAACGATACAGAGAAAGATCATCCCTGCGGGATTGGTGAACCATAAGGTTAAAGTTAGCGCCAATGGGGGTACGGGGGGATTTGAGCAGCAACGCTGCGTTCTGCGCGGGACGGTCCCACTAGCAATCTCCCAGAGCTTGAACGATTTCGCGGTCCGACGGCCTCACAAGGACAAATCTATGCTTGCCCGCTTGACAGAAAGATTTTCTGTATTGAAAAACTTTTTCTTGACAATGCATGGCTATAGACAATATTCTGGATGTAGATAATCTTTCTATGGACAGAAAATAAGGAGAGCTTCTATGGCAACCTCAATAGATGGCACCAAACCCAAATCCACTTATTCCGGCATTGTGCCTGCCGTGGAAGAGGCGTCTCGAGTCCTGATAACTCTCGCCCGTAACAATGCGGGAAAGATGACTCTGACCCAGATCCGCAAGGAAGTCGGTATCCATAACAGCAAGGCGTTCTCTATCTTGAACACGCTGCAGAAGTTTGGATTCGTTCAGAAAGATCCCGTAACCAAAACATATTCATTGGGAATGGGGCTGATCTTCCTATCACAAAAGGTCCTTGACACCCTGGATTTGCGTGAAGTTGCGTCTCCGTTTCTCAGCAGACTCTCATCAGGAACAAACAGCACGGCGTTTCTAGGATTGATCTCGGGCAATTACGTTTATGTAGTGGCCAAAGATGAGGGAAGCCAAACGGTGGCCGTTACATTCAGGATTGGACAGCGATTTCCCCTGTTCTGGGGCACTCACGGCAAGGCTATACTGGCATTTTTGCCGGAAGAAGAGCGCAAGCAAATTTTGGCGAGCGATGGTCTCTCTTTTCGTAGTCAGGGAGCACCGATCGATTTACGTGATCTGGAGAAAGAACTTATTGCGTGCAGAAAGTCCGGTTACGCAGTTGATCTCGATGAAACAAAGATAGGAATTCGTTCCGTGGCCGCCCCGGTTTTCGGCCCCACGGCAAAACTGATCGGGGCGTTCGTTGTTATTGGCACATTTCCCGGTGAGTTGGCGGACGATTACGGGAGGCGCGTGGCTAAAGAGGCACGGGTCTTCTCGCAGTCGCTGGAGGGTTACCCCAATCCAACAGCGCGAACTGAGCGTGGAACAGTATTGATCAATTAATAATCAGAATGTCCTGGCACTATTGGGAGCGCATGTGCCTCAACTGCCGGGACGGATAGGAGCAAGAAAATGAAGCATAATATTAAGTTCAAAGTGAATGGTGATGAATGTTCGCTAGCAGTGGATCCCTGGCGGACCTTGAATGAGGTTCTCCGTGAAGACCTCAATCTGACCGGCACAAAATTTGGGTGCGGCGTGGGTGATTGCGGGGCTTGCGCGGTCATTGTGGATGGTCGAACTGTCAGCTCATGCTTGACCCTGGCTGTCTCGGTGGATGGAAAAGAAGTTAAGACCGTGGAGGGTCTTGCCCCTTCGGGGGAAGAGCTTCACCCGATACAGGATGCTTTTGTCAAACACGGTGCAATTCAATGCGGCTTTTGCACCTCAGGTATGGAGATGGCTGCGGTACACCTCCTGAGTCACAACCCGTCTCCCACCGAGAAGGAAATTAGAGCCGGCCTATCCGGCCATCTGTGCAGGTGCACGGGATACAATCAGATTGTGGAAGCCGTTTCCGTTGCGGCAGAAACCATGAAGCAGCGCTAATTGTGAAGAGGTTGAGCCATGAGATTGCCAAGATTCGAATACTTTGCCCCAAAGACCTTAGTATCCGCATTGAGTATCCTCGCGGAACAAGGAGATGGCGCTCATCTGTTCGCGGGTGGAACCGATGTAATGGTAAAAATGTCTGCTGGTCGTTTGAAGCCAAAGGTCATCATCCATTTGATGGATATTGAAGGACTCGACGGGATACATTTCGACCCAACTGAAGGTCTGACTTTGGGTGCCACAGCTCGGCTCGCAGAAGTTGCTTCCCATCCCGACATCCTGGAGAATTACCCTGCCCTTGCTCACGCAGTTCAGGTAATGGCAAACGTTGAAGTTCGCCATATGGCCACTGTTGCAGGGAATCTCTGCAATGCTGCCCCCTCTGCCGACACGGCACCTCCTCTGATTGCCATGGGAGCCGAAGTCACACTTGCAAGCGTGAATGGAGAAAGGCGATTGCCCTTGGATCAATTTTTTAAGGGGCCCGGACTCACAACAATGCAGCATGGTGAGGTCATGACTTCCATACATGTTCCGCCTCCTCAGCCGAAATCAGGCGCTTCATATATGCGGATATCTGCTCGCTGCGGCGTGGATATTGCTGCCGTGGGCGTGGGTGTCATGGCCGCTTTCAACGGGAAAGGGTGCAAAGAGGCCAGAATTGTCCTCGGCGCGGTCGCGCCAATTCCCATGCGTGCAACAAAGACCGAAGATCTTATGAAGGGCCGGCAATGGACGCAAACCTCATCGAAGAAGGAGGGGACATGGCCGCCGAAGAAGCTAAGCCCATCTCAGACGTAAGAGCTAGTGCAGAGTGGCGCAAAAAAATGGTTGCCGTATTGACCAGGCGGACCCTCGAGGAAGCCCGTGAGCGGGCAACAAGGCGTTAGTTCGTGAGAAAGGAAGAATTATGAAAGAGTTCAGCGTTATCGGCAAAGATATTCCAAGGAGCGACGCCACGCCAAAGGCAAGGGGGTCAGCCATATACACGGATGATATGAAGCTCCCTCGAATGCTACACGGACGAATATTGATGAGCCCATTCCCACATGCGCTCATCAAACACATCGACACGAGCAAGGCCGCGTCACTCCCTGGCGTCAAGTGCGTCATCACTGCGGAAGATACCCCCAAGATCAAATACGGTAACTGGAGGCTTTTTCCCGAAACCCAGGACGAGTATCCCTTGGCCGTTGATAAAGTCCGATTCATAGGGGACGAGGTGGCTGCAGTGGCCGCCACAGACAAAGACACGGCAGAAGAAGCTCTGGAGCTGATCGAGGTGGAATACGAAGAACTCCCGGCAGTCTTTGATGTTGATGAGGCCATGCGGCCTGGGGCGCCGATCATACACGATTACTGCCCCGACAATGTCAGTGTCAATCGGAAGATCGAGTACGGCGATGTGGAAAAGGGTTTTGCGGAGTCAGACTATGTCAGGGAAGACACCTTCGACCTTCCTCCGGTGATCCATGCTTATCTTGAGCCCTGCTCGGCCCTGGCCCAAGTGGACTTGGACGGTCGCATCACTCTGTGGACTTCCACCCAGGTGCCGTATATCGTCCAGTGCCTCCTGGCCTCAACGCTCGGCATGAGGGAAAACGATGTTCGAGTGATCAAGCCTTTTATAGGTGGCGGTTTCGGCGGGAAAATGGAATTGCGGACATGGGAATTCTGTGCCGCACTCATGGCGAAGAAGACCGGGCGGCCTGTAAAGTTCACACTCAGCAGGGAAGAGGAATTTTTGGTCGGCAGGAGAAGACATCCCATGAGGATTCATCTCCAAGGTGGGATTCAAGAAAGACGGGACCCTGGTCGCCAACGACGTGAGAATTCAATTGGACGGCGGGGCATACAATGCAATGGGACCCACAGCCACGTTTTTGTGCGGCAGCTTCGGGGCCATGCTCTACCGCTATCCCAGCTATCGATTTCATGGGCAACACGTGTATACCAACAAGCCTCCTGCCAGCGCAATGCGTGGTTTCGGCGCTCCTCAGGCCTTTTACGCCAAAGAGACTCAGATGAATATCGCGGCGGAGGAACTGGGGATCGATCCGATTGATCTCAGAATAAAGAACGCCCAAATGAGCGGGGACGAAATTCCTGGTGTGGCAAATGTTACCAGCTGCGGCTACATTGAAACGCTCAAGAAGGTGGCTGAGATGAGCGGGTGGAAGGAAAAACGCAAAAACTTGAAACCGGGCCAGGGGATTGGCATCGGCTGCTATAGTTTTATATCCGGAGGAGTGTTCAACTGGTTCAACACCGAATATCCCTTCTCTGCGGCAGAAATTAGAGCATTCTCAGATGGTACCGTGCATCTTCTTACCATGGCCGCGGATATCGGGCAGGGCTCGGATACTGTGCTCAAACAGATCCTGGCAGAAGACCTGGGGCTCCGAATGGAGGACATCCGAATCACCTCTGCGGATACGGCCATGACTCCCCCGGCAGATTTGGGCGCATGGGGAAGTCGGCTCACCTTGATGGCAGGAAACGCGGTGCTCGACGCGTCAAGCAAGATCAAAAAGCGGCTATTTCGTGCGGTATCCGCTCGCTTTAATCTCAACGTCATACATCAGCTCGAATGCAAGAACGGAAGGGTGCAGTCCAAGGCCAAGCCCGAGTACGGTATGAGCTTCGCACAGGCAGTCGCCGGGGAGCAAAGGGCAAGCGGTGGGGAACCACTTGTCGCCCGCGGCTCATACACGCCGAGAGACAAGGGAATGGTGACTCCTGCTCTTGGTTTCGGCGCTCAGGTGGCTGAGGTGGAGGTCGATCGAGAGACCGGCCTGGTGAAAGTCAAGCATATGTGGACGGTCCATGACTGCGGGACCGTGATAAACCCGAGAGGCGTTGAGGGACAGGCTAACGGATCTATTCAAATGGGACTAGGGTACACACTATCAGAACAATTGATCATGGATGGCGGCAAAACCCTCAATACCAATTTCGTGGACTACAAAATGCCGATGGCCACCGACATGCCGTTGAGCGAACAGGGCCACGTTGAGACCTATGAGCCGGAAGGGCCGCTAGGGGCCAAAGAAGCCGGAGAAGGGCTTGCATCACCCACCGCTCCTGCCATTTCCGACGCCGTATGGCACGCAACAGGTTATCGGTGCAAAGAATTGCCCATAACTCCCGAGAAAGTGCTCCGATACCTCGAGGAAACACCAACATCCGAGCAGGAAAGCGACGAACCATCGCGGCGTTTGCAGGAAGTGGCAACGGTTGCGCAAGGCCTGTTCAAGCGGGCGTTATCGCTAATTATGTGATGATGTCGAGATATGATCGAGGCACTGAGAGCAGATGCTATAACTCACAGTTGGGGGAAAAATTCTTTCGTAGGGGCGGTTTTGAAATCCGCCCCTGCCGCAACTTAACAAATCAGGTAAGGGCCTTTAATTTTTCCTGGAGATTGTGGGTAAATTCTTTTTCCACGTCTTTGGCCTTGCTCTTCATGATCCGATCGCCGAACATGGCGAGTTTTCCCACGATATTGACATTGGCCTGATACGAGACCTCCACCTCGCCATTAGCGGTCTCCTTGAGATCCACCACGGTTTTCTGTTTGAAATGACCGAGTTTGGTGATGTCCTCACCCTCGCCCTCGAGTTCCAGATGATTCGGGGCCTCAACCTTGGTGAGCACATTGCGGAACTTCAGTGTCACCTTGATAGGGCCGACTTTCTGTTTCACTACCGCATCGTAGGTAATATCGTCTATCTTGGCGACCTTCTCTGCCCCAGGCATGCACGAGCCCAGGGTCTCGGGTTCCAGGATATGGTCCCAGACCTTCTGGATTGGCGCCTTTAATGCAAATTTTCCTTCTATGAGCATGAATTCCTCCTGCTGGTCTCCTTAAGCACTCAACGTGACATATCAGAGTTGCGGAATAAATTGCCCGGCACAGCACCGAAAACGCAAGGGCGCCGGCGTTTCCGCAAGCGCCCTTTACATCTGTCCGAGTGTCGCCGGACACTCGGGTTATTTGTCGGTCTGCGCCTTTTCGAGCAGCTCCGCAACGGTAATGTAAGCCTTATTTCCCGGTTCCGAGGTCTGTGAGAGAAGCAGGTCTATGTATGATAGACCCTGTGCTTCAAACCAAGCCCTATGTGCCTTGTCACCCGTGCCGAACATATGTCTGGCGCAGTCAATTGCGCTTCCTGTCTTTGCCATCTTTCCACATACGGGACATTTGTAATTCACGGTATACCCCTTTGTCTATTGGCTTTTTTTCTCTTTCAACGCATGAAGCACCTTCTCGGGAGTTATGGGCAGTTGCTTGACCGTTATCCCCAGTGCGTCATAAAGAGCGGTCGACAATGCCGCGGCCGTGGGATTGGTAAGGCCTTCTCCTGCCTCTTTGGCTCCAAAAGGACCTTCGGGCTCGTACGTGTCAACCTCCATGACCTCAGTCTCGGGCATCTCAGGCGCTCTTATCAGCTTATAGTCAACCAGATTGGGATTGAGGATCTTCCCGTCCTCCATCGGCAGGTCTTCCAGGAAACCGTACCCCGCGGCCATCGAAATAGCGCCTTCAAGCTGACCATGAAGACCAAGGGGATTGATCGGCTGACCGCAATCATGCGCAGTCACACAGTTGAGCAGACTTATCTTTCCTGTCTCGGGGTCAACATCAATCTCCAGGGCTTGTACTCCGTAACTGTACGCGGGAGAGATCATCCCCTTGCGGTGCGGAGTGTAAAAACCTCTGCCCATGATGCGCTGTCCGGATTTGCCTCTCAATGCTTCTTTCACTACCTGGAAGTAATCAAGGCCCCTCTCCGGTCGTGCCACCGTATGAACCCATCTGTCCTTGATGTCCAGATCATATACTATGTTGACTCCCATCTTTGCAGCTGCAAATTCAAGGAGCTGGCGCTTGGCCTCCGCCGCCGCCCTTTTGGTGGCATTGCCCGCCATCAGCGTCTGCCTGGAACCCCAGGCGCCCAGGTCAGGTGGACATTCAGCCGTATCTCCTGAGTGGACCCTGATATCCTCGACTTTCACGCCCAACTCCTGTGCGCAGATCATCGCCATGGTGGTGTTCGAACCCTGGCCGATCTCCTGGGCGCCCACGTGAAGGTCCACCTTCCCATCGTAATTGATTGTCACCACTGCCGATGAGAACGAATAGGGGGTGTCGAACCAGTTGAAAATACCACCGGACATGAATCCATAACATGAAATGCCGATTCCTCTGTTAGCAGGAAGCTTTCCGCGAGATTTCACCCAATTTTCGATCTTGTCTATACACTCGGCCAGACCGCAACTGGCGATCGTCGCCTGGCCCGGCACTTCATAGTTCGGCGTATGGCCGTTCATGCGCCGGATCTCGAATCTGTCAATTCCCAGTTCCTTGGCAATGAGGTCTATCTGGGTCTCGGAACAGAACGTCGCCTGAGGGGCGCCGAATCCACGCATTGAGGTGGAAGGTATCGTATTAGTATAAACCCTGTACCCGTCGTATCTGTAACCCTCCCATTTATAAGGAAAGGAATGAAAGAATCCGGTGAGGTACAGAGCGGTCGCTCCCATGCTGGTGTACGCGCCTCCTTCGGTGAATACACGGGCCTCTCTTGCCATGAACTTGCCGTTCTTTTTCACGCCCGTGCGCACGTAATAATACATGGGCGTGCGGCTCTTGGAGGCAATGAAGTCCTCCTCACGGGTGAACACGATCTTCACAGGCTTGTAAAGTTTCATGGAGAGAACCGATGCGCAGAACTGGGCCCCATCCAGCTCGAACTTCCCGCCGAATCCTCCGCCCACGTAATGCGCAATTACCCGGATGTCGCTCTCTCGTATTCCAAGAACTCCTGCAAGCAGGGCCTGCATATAGTAAGGGGCCTGGGTGGAAGTCCATACTGTGAGTTTGCCTTCAGGCGTGTATTCAGCCACCGCGCAGCGTGTCTCCATACACATGTGCGCCTGACCTGAGCACTTGAACCAGTCTTCCCTGATATAGTCCGAGTTCTCAAAGGCTTCTTCCACATCTCCCCATTCGATATGACGAGTCACGTTTATATTGCGCTCAACACCCTCATGAATCTGAGGAGCCTCTTTCTTGATCGCCTCCATCGCATCGTACACACCGGTAAGGACCTCGTAATCCACTTCAATCAGGTCCAGGGCCTGCTCTGCTATCTCTTCAGTAATCGCAGCTACTGCCGCCACAGGCTCACCGATGTAACGGACCTTCTCCAACGGAAGTATCTGCTCGTCACAGAGTTCGCTGTATCTACGCCAGATCCCCTGCTTCACGCCAAGCGTGTCCTTACCCGTAACCACTGCCTTGACTCCCGAAAGCGCCAGGGCCTTTGAAGCATCAATATTCTTGATTTTCGCATGAGGATGCGGACTTCGAAGAATCTTGCCGTAAAGCATGCCCGGACGCGTGATATCAAAGGTATACTGCGCTCGTCCGGTCACCTTTGCGATCCCATCTATATTATGAGTGTGTGTGTTTAAAATATTGTATTTCATGCTTGGTCCTCCCTATATTTCCCCTGGCACACCGCATCCACTGCCCTTACGATGCTGTTGTACCCGGTGCAACGACACAAATTCCCATCAAGACCCTCTCTTATCTCTTTTGTCGTTGCTTTGGGATTTTCCTCCAGCAAGGCCGTCGATGACATCAACATGCCGGAGGTGCAGAAACCGCACTGGTAAGAACCATGATCCAGAAAAGCCTTTTGGATCGGGTGAAGCTTTCCGTGATCTTCAAGACCTTCCACTGTAGTCACATTCATCCCGTCCGCCTGAATGGCTAATATTGAACATGACTTTACTGCCATCTTTTCAATCATGACCGTGCATGCGCCACAGGAAACCGTCTCACATCCCCTCTTGGTCCCGGTAAAACCCAGGTGATCGCGTAGCACTTCCACAAGAAGCGTCTTCGGATTTATATAAAGCTCATACTCTTGACCATTGACTATGATTCGCAATAATTGTCTTTCCATATCATCCCTCCTTATCAAGCCTTTTTCGCAGCCCGTTCCCAAGCCTCTTTCACCATCCTCATCGTCAAAACGCTCACCAAATGCCGACGGAAATCTTCGGATGCGTGAATATCCGCCACAGGCTCGGACTCCTCGGCTGCGGCCAGCCCCACTTGCTCCAGCAGATCATTTCCAAGTTTTTGACCCACAAGTTTGGCTTCGGCACCTTTGGCTCGTATCACCGTAGGTGCTGCGTTCCCAAGGCAAATCCTCGCCTCCTTACAGGTCGAATTGCCGTTCAAGGTCACACAAGCCGCTACGGAAACAATCCCCTGATCACTCTCCAGAAGGTTGAACTTCTTATAGGCTACTCCCGTCTTAGCGGAAGGAGCAGGAACCTGAACCTCCAGCACCATCTCGCCTTCTTCCAGCGCTGTCTCAAAAAGATCGGTGTAAAAATCGTCCAGAGAAATCGTCCTCTCACCCTTGGCGCTGCCAACCTTGATGCTGCCGGACAATGCCATCAGCACCGGCGCTGGGTCTCCGGCGGGGTCTGCATGGGCCAGGTTGCCTCCAATCGTACCCCAGTTCCTCACCTGAATATGCGCTAGATGACTCTCCATCTCCGAAAGCGCCACATATTTCTCTCTTATCAAGTCGGACTTCTCAATCGTACGGTGGGTGGTCGTAGCCCCTATCTTCAAACCAGCTTTCGCATCAAACTTGATGTAGTTGAGTTCCTTCAACCACTTAATATCAATCAAGTTGTCCGTCGCAACCAACCCCTGACGCAAAAGGATCAGTAGAGACTGACCCCCGCAAATTATCTTGCAGTCGTCCTTATGCTCAGCCAAAAGATCAAACGCCTCTCGTGCACTACCGGGCTTAAAATATTTGAAATCCTTTATCATTCTTACCTCCCTTCTATACAATCCTCCACATCGCTCAACCACTTCGAACTGCGTACCAACACCGGCGGCTCCGGAATCTCCTTTATCCGAGAACCAACATCAATCTTAAACCCACTCGACTCCTGCCAAACACACATGTCCTCCGTCATACGGGAACGACCAGAGCAAAGATAATAGTGACGTCCCCGAAATACCGCGCACTCCCGACATAATGACTTTGAAAATGGACATAACATCTTGGATTTTGTCATATAAAACCTCTTACTGACCTATATCGCCTTCTTTGTGAGATTAAATTAGTTAGAACCGTCTGCTAAGATAGTGCTATCATTACTAAAACGCGAGCGTTGGTAATCTCCGTTGCCGAGGCACGCGTTTCTACAAGTGTAAGGGCAGCCTTCGAATCTGCCCGTCTCAGGATAGTGCATGCAAAGGGCGGGTTTTAATCCCGCCCCGACTGCATCGTGCTTCGATCTTTGCTCGTTTAAGAAACTAAACCGAATCATGACGATGTCCTGACCTACTTGTGAACAAATTCCGCTTTAGCCTTCGAGCCTTTTTCAACAAAAGTGTTCATTCCAATGCGGCGATCTTCTGTGCTCCAGCATTCGCCGAACAGCCTTGCTTCGTTCTTCAAGCCATCATCCAGTTCCATCTTGGCGCCTTCCAGGATGGCCTGAACAGCTAATTTATCGATGGCTTTCGAGTGATGGCCAATATCAATATCCGGCAATGTGGCCGGCACGTTCGATAGCGGTCCCGTTTCGATTTTCTTTGGCTTGGTCTTCCCGGAAAGGAATTCGTGAGCCAGTTCGATGGCTCTATCCAGGACGTCTCCCTCAACTTCTTCGTCGATATAACCGCATGCCAGCGCCTCGGCTGAAGAAATCGGATTCGCTGTCCGTATCATGTAGCTTGCTTTTTCGAATCCGATAAGCCGCGGTAATCGCTGGGTTCCACCCATGCCGGGGATTGCCCCGAGGTTCACTTCGGGTTGACCTGCCAGGACTTTCAGTCCTTTAGGTGCCACCCTTGCGTCACAGCACATGGCCAACTCGCTTCCACCGCCAAAAGCAAGGCCATTTAGTGCGGCCACGGTGGGCTTTCCTAGATCCGCTATTTTGTTGCAGGCTAGTTGGGCATTCCGAGCAAACGCTTCAGCTTGCGAAGGACCAGTGAAAGTTGACATTTCTTTAATGTCCGCTCCCGCAACAAAAGCTTTATTGCCATAACCTGTTACAACGAGAGCCTTTATGGATGGATCACTTTTTGACAACATCGCCCCAGTAACCTATTTCCTTGTTAAGTTTGCCGTTTAGAGCATTCAGAGCTTTTGGCCGACGAACTGTGAGAATTCCTATATCGCCTTTTTTCTCCAGGATTATATCGAAGACTTCCCATGGCTTGCCCGAAGCAGCCTGGGCCTTGAGAGTCTTGGAAACAGGCATGTCAGGATACTTTTTCGCAAATGCCTCGACCAGAGCCAAAGCCTTGTCAACGCCAATTTCATTCATGAAACTGAACGGGGGTTTCATGTCAAGGGACACACCTACCAACAGGTCAAAGTCGCTGGTGGTGATGATTTTCGAGTCCAACATGTCACACACCATCGCAAAATAAGCCCCCATAATCTCATCCGCGATTTGCCTCTCCTTTTCGGGGGGAACTTCGACCTTCTCCCCACGAGCAGGGACTTCCCAATCCTCTTTGGCGTCCACCAATTTTCTCAGCCGCTCGTGTGTCCTGTACCAGGGATTGAGACGTTTGTTCATCTCATCCAATCCGTGAGCGCTTATTGGATTGCCGCCAACAAAATTTTGCGCTGCGAAAGGACCGATTGTCAGACCCAGGCACTTCGCTGCAACCGTATCAACCTGTTTTGTATCACCGAGTCCCGCCTCCACGCACTGTATCCCGGCCAGCATCAACCCCTCGAAAACAGGGTCTACCGCATATCCATACCTGGAACCGACCTTGACCGGAATTTTACCTGCCGTCTCGTAGAAGCGCATCATGAATTCAGTGAGTTCTGGGTTCGTATCCTTGCTCGGGATAATTTCCATCGCGGGATTACGATCAGCTGGGAAGAAATAATGCGTGCACAACGATCTACCTTTGTGCTTCAGCTCTTCAAAGATACGTTCCGGCTCGATATGGGAGGAGTTGCTGCTCAGGAATGCTTCGGGACTCACCATGTCTTCCACTTGCTTGAAGATCCGACGCTTAAGAGGAAGGTCTTCTGTTGCAGCCTCCAAAACCCATTCCGCACCTTTGAGCTGTCCGTAATCCGAACTAAAAGTCACGAGGCCCTTCATATTCTCGACTTGATTGGGTTTGAGCCTGCCGGTCTCGCCGGCTTTATCCAACTTCTTGAACAGTTTTGCCTTTCCCTTTTCCAGAGCTGCGTCCACAACGTCTATGACGACGACCTGAACGTCGTAAGGATGCAAGACTTGAAGGAATTGCAGAGCGATATCAGGACCAATGTGCCCGGAGCCGATCACTCCGATCTTGTTGATGAGACGCCCACGAAATGAAAACGCCATTTTCCATCCTCCTTGCGCTGATTGGCTCGGTGATATTTAAGTACAGAGAGTGGATGAAGTCTTTAATTATCACCACTTCGGGTGGATTGTAAAGGAAAAGAACAGGCTTGCAGGAGGCGGCAAAACGGCATTGGCATTGAGTTATGCGCCTGAGAATGCGGCTTTTGGGGATATTGATTCTTGCAAAAAATTCCCTAGAGTGAACTTTCTGTGTGCAGAAAAGTCGAGCTGTGGATTTTTTTTCTTGCCATTGAGATCCATATTAGATAGCAATGTCAAGCGCATTCGAGTATCATGTTATGATCAGAGAATATGGATTAACCCTAAAATTGGTCTGAGACACGTAAACCAACTATGTCAACCATGGTACACTCGGTTTTTAGACGATTTATTGTGAAGTCATAGAGGTGAAATCGAGTGGTGCGAAATTCTTGATAATGAACCATTGACCCACTAACAATGAACGCGGAAACTCTTTTGGTTATTTAACCTCTGTTCCCCGAGTTAATGACCTCGGCAGAGTGTATCGCGACCGTAGTTGTCATTTTTGATCGTTCTCTATAGAATACGAGCGATTCCCCAAGTGAAC
Organism: uncultured delta proteobacterium; assembly: GCA_963843165.1. GTDB lineage: Bacteria > Desulfobacterota > Desulfomonilia > Desulfomonilales > Desulfomonilaceae > DATJPW01. Next base: position 64,599 of record CAWJJL010000052.1, read on the forward strand.
GATCTCAGAAAATCTATCGTTACAAGGTGGACTTTGGCCCTTCTCCCGAGAAAGTCTCCCTCAAGGTTCAAGTTTTTGTCGTTATGCATCTATCTAATGGAGACTATTCGAGCGCCATTCCTTCGGATTTGCACAGGAGCTGGGATTTTCGGGTCCAAACTTTATCTACGGTTGACCGGAGAATTTTCTCTTTGAACAGAATACCACCCCATGTTATGTTTATTTGGAGCATAAATCGTCATAATGTCAGCAAATTCCCGGCCGGCAGACCTCCGGATCTGATCGCGTCTTATGGCAGAACCAACTGGTAGAGACTTTACCGCTGGTATAAAGGAGGAAAGTATGTCGTTAGAAGGAAAACTTGCATTGGTAACGGGCGCGAGTATGCCGAAAGGCATCGGGAGGCACACTGCCCTCACGCTCGCTCAGCGAGGAGCGGATGTGGTGGTAACAGGCTTTCGCCACATGGAAGGGGCTGTGGCGCTGGCCGAAGAAATTAAGGCTATGGGACGGAAAGCTATGGCCGTTCAAATGGACGCCACTGTCGCTGCGGACGTGGCAAAAGGCTTCGCTGCCATTAAGGCGGAGCTAGGGCCCGTCGATATCTTGGTGAACAATGCTGCTCTCATGGGGCACAACATAAGCATAGCCAAGACGACGGTGGAAGAATGGGATTATGAAGTGAAGCTGTGTCTCAATTCCGCGTTCTATTGTATTAAAGAGGCATGGGCAGACATGTGTGCCAAGAAGTGGGGCCGCATCGTGAACATGACGTCAGTGGCCGGAGTACTGGGTGGTGCGGGACAGACGAGCTATGGGGCGGCCAAGGCAGGTCTCATTGCGCTTGCAAAATCGACTGCCCTGGAGGGTGCGAGGTACAACATCACGGCAAACTGCGTAGCCATCGGCATATGTGCTACTGATGGTTATGACCTGCTCCCAGAGCCCGTCCGCCAGGCAGTTGAGAAAAAGACTGTCTTCCGGAGACCTGCAAATCCTCAGGAAATCGCCGACGCCGTAGCTTACTTATGCTCCGACAGCGCAGCATATATGACGGGAGCCGTCATGAACATGATGGGCGGTATTGACCTGTTTGTATTCTAAGCAGTCATGATGAATCCGTCGTAAGACGGAAACATGAGAATCCAACTTATAGGAGACAAGTATTATGGGCAGCTTTTCAAAGGCTTACATACCTTACGGGGGCTACTATTCCAGTCCTTTCTGCCGTTGGCAAGGATCCATGCAGAATGAAAATGCCATTGAATTGGGAGCAAAAACCGCGAGGAGATGGTTTCTGGAAAAGAAGAAGATCGACCCCGCCGTAATCGACTACCTGTACTTTGGAATAACTATTCACCAGTTGCACATCTTTTATGGTCACAACTGGGCAGCCGGCATGCTGGTGGACAATAAGAAGGACCTTCCTGGCCTCATGATTCAGCAAGCCTGCACAACCTCTACCACGATTTTGAACCTCGCTGCACTTGCCGTAGAGCAGGGTGCATTCGAAGTAGGATTCTGTCTCATGACGGACCGCTGTTCCAACGGGGCCCACACCGTGTGGCCCAATCCCATGGGTCCCGGAGGCGAGGTGATCGCCGAGAACTGGCTAATGGACAATTTCAACTCCGACCCAAACGTCCGCCCGCCGCTAAAAATGGTGCAGACCGCAGAAAATGTGGCCAAGGAAGCGGGAATCACCAAAGAGGAAGTCGATGCAGTAGTGCTCCGGCGATACGAGCAGTATCTCATGGCTTTGGAAAATGATAGGGCATTTCAGAAGCGCTACATGTTCCCCGCAGAGGTAAGGGTGGGCAAGAAGCAAACCAAACTCGTAGAGCTGGATGAGGGGGTGACCCCCACCACGGCCGAAGGTTTGGCAAAGCTGAGACCTGCCGAGCCGGGAGGCGTTCACAGCTTCGGCGCGCAGACTTTTCCTGCCGATGGGAACTGCGGTTTCATCGTTACTACTCGCGATAGAGCGAAAGAGATGAGCGCAAATCCCGCCGTGGAAATTCAGATCGTCTCGTACGGCTTCTCAAGAGTTAAGCCGGGATTCATGGCGGCAGCGCCCGTACCTGCGGCAGAGATGGCGCTTGCCAATGCTGGCCTCAAAATTTCAGATATGAAGGCCATTAAGAGTCATAATCCCTTCGCCACCAATGACATCAATTTCGCCAAAAAGCTTGGCAATGATGTAATGAAGATGAACAATTACGGGTGTTCTCTTGTCTACGGTCATCCCCAGGCGCCGACCGCAGGTAGGATTATCGCGGAGATGCTGGAGGAGATGGTGGATTTGGGTGGCGGGTACTGTCTCTGGGCCGGTTGCGCTGCCGGCGATACTGGCGCAGCCATGGTCTTTAAAGTCGGCTAACTCGGTTAACGAAAGAATCGAATCTGGCCATATAATATGTTCATGGCTGGCAAAGGATCTCGATCCCGATTAAGTTTCATAAAGATTAGGCTGAGCGTGCGAATGAGGCTGCGACACCATGGGGGATATCACCGAACGCCCATGGTGTCGCACCGAACATGATACGGAGTTGTCTCCGAAGACATAATAGCCCAAAACAGTGTCCGCTGCATTTCGCAAATACCTGCTATGAACATTGAGGGCCGGCAATATACGTTTAGCCGCTCCGCGTAGAACGTTGCCAAAAAAGGCTCTGGTAGATTCAAAAACCGAGGCCGAAGACGTTCAATCGTCATTTAGCGCGATCGAACAAAAAGTTGTATAACCCTTAATTTTATATCCTGGACCTACGTGCCAGCTCATGGGGCAAGCTGACGCGCCCCTTGAGTTGATCGCATTTGAATCTGGATCCCGCGGAGCCGATAGCATCAAATATCCGGCAGCATGCGGTTAAGTTGAGGTTAATTATGGAATTGAATGATGTTGTACTTGATCGACGGAGCATTCGGGCTTTTCTTGCAGACCCCGTTCCCAGAGAAAAGGTTACGCGGGCCGTGCAGATTGCCCGGTGGGCCCCATCATGGGGAAATACCCAGCCTTGGGAAGTTGTTGTAGCGGACGGATCAAAAGTGCAGGAACTTGCCCGGCTTTTCCAGGAAGAGGCCAAGAAGGGAATGTCCCCGCGACCCGATATTAAGATGCCGGTCCAATTTCCTGAAGAGCCGCACATGAGGCGATATCGTGACCTGGGAAGATCTCTATTTACTGCCATGGGTATCGACCGGGATGATGCCGGGCGCGCGCGACAGCATTATCTAAAGATGTATAATTTCTTTGGTGCGCCAACGGTGCTTTACCTGCTGATAGACAACCGCCTGAACGAGCCGTATTCCTGTCTTGACCTGGGTTCATTTGGGACAACGTTTTGTTATGCGGCTCGGCAAGAAGGTCTGGGGACCATTTACTTAGCGGCTTCCATGCACTTTCCGGATATTGCGCGAAAAGTGCTGGAACTTCCGGAGGATAAAAAAGTTGTGATAGGAATTGCGGTCGGTTTTCCGAATCCTGATGCTCCGGGAGGTCTTTTTAGAAGCGACCGCGATTCGATTGAGATTATTCTTAGGTTCGCCTGATCCGATAAAAAGAATTTAAGCCGGATTCGGCTCTTTGCGGGGGCGATAATCAAGTATTCAATCTCCGGCAAGAGACTTGATTTTGGAAGGTCATTGGACTATTGTGTATCTCGACCCCATCGCCCGATTACGAAATCCGACGACACACTCGGGCTATTATCGGAAACACAAGTATCTGTGCGTACTGAAATACCTGAGCCGCCGTCTATAATTACAAGGCGCCATGGAACGGCGTGATTTTATCAAATCCGTTGGCATAGCAGGGATATTTTCTCTGCTAGGAACGGCTCCCTCACTAGGCTTATCGAACCTATCGACTGGACCTGAGAAATCTCGCCCTGAGCTACTGAGTGGTCCGTTTGCCGTTGTTTTTGATCCGTCCGGGAATCTTCTCGTCACAGATCCTTCCCAATACCGTGTCGTATGCCTGGATTCTAATGATAAGTTACTGTTTCTCGTTCGGCAGGCCCGGTTCTCAACCGGGTATGTTGAACTATCCGTTAGGATTGGCAACGGGATCCGAGGGGATCATCTATGTGGCAGATTCCAATAATTGTCGGATCCAGGCATTTGATTCCAATGGAGACGTTAAACGAGTAATTGGATCCATAGGTTCTACTGCAGGTTCATTCGCAAATCCTCAAAGTGTGGCCGTAGACAAAGCTGGTCGATTACTGGTGGCGGACACCAGAAATCATCGTATACAGATCTTCCAACGCGAAAATTTGGTCGGAGTCATAGGCGAATTGGGAGATGATGACGATCAGTTCAGATTACCGACGGCGGTTGTTACCCGGGATAGCGGAGAAATAGTGGTCCTGGACAGCAAACATGGTTTGGTGAAAGTTTTCGGGGAGGATCTGAAGTTCAAACATCGTTTTGGCGGCGTGGGCAGCAACCCGGGTCTTTTCAATATGCCGCAGGCAATGGCATTGGATGAATCGGGCCACATTTGGGTAGCAGATACAGGCAATCACCGAATTCAGGAGTTCTCTCCGGACGGCAAGGTGATATCGGTAGTAGGTAAAGTCGGCGCGGGAGCGCTTGAATTCAGGAGCCCCAGCGGAATCGCAATTCACGGCCAAAAAGTGTGTGTAGCAGATAATGGAAACGGAAGGCTGCAGTACCCTGGAGCGAAAGTAACGCGAGCCACAGGCTTATGTTTCACAGTTATGATTGAATACGCCACGGTAATTTTTTTGATTGTTTTCTTTGTAGCGGCGGAAATCTACCGCACGACTCGAGGTGTGCGCGGAGTGATAGCGTCGGTCAAGGATGTCGGTATTGATCCTATCCTCCTGCCAATTACTCCGATAAATGTCAGGTTGGAAAACGGCGAAGAAGTCACTGCTAACGTCAATTGTTGCACCGCGTGCCTCGGACGGCTCCAGATCGGCGATCAAGTCAGGGTTAGCAGGTCCAAAGAAGGGTACGTGGTGGATTTGCCCTGGATTCAAAACAAGACCTGCAGCGGTGCTGATGGACTGAAACAACGTCCTTGCAGATAAAGATCTGTTTAATCCCGTGTGGGAGAGTATTTGTTGGAAATTCTGGGATATATAACATTAGCAATTTTCCTTGGTCTGATGCTTTTGACCCTTTTCGGATATATTCGGACCCCGGTTCAGACGGTACTGGTGTTCTCGACGGTGTTATGTCTGATTGTGGGAGGCCTGTTCCGCTATTTTTATTCGGGGTGGAACGCCGTTGTGTTGCTCCCGAATGAGTTTTTGGGGGGCATAATCCTGCACCCCATAACGGCTTTGCTCACCGGTCTGTTTTTGGCAGGCGGATTAAAAGCCTCGGGCGGATTCGACGCGCTCAAAGTAATATTGAAATACCTACGCAAAAGCCCAATTGGCCTGATAGGCACGCTAGTTATTCTGATCAATTTGCCGGTGATTTCATCCCTACCATGCGGAAGAATATTGGCTGCCGCATTACTGCCGTTGCTGTTTACGTTCGGCTTCGAAGGCGGCCTCGGGATTCTTACCAAATCGCAGTTGATTGTTCTCATAGGGGCATTTACCCGTAATGCCATGGGTTCTTGCGGGCCGTCTCCCATCGGCGGCGTGGGGCAGATTGGTGAAGGTTTTCTGGGCAGTTTTTTCGCCACAGCTTCTGAGGGTATGTTGAGGGCCCCGCAGGCATTCTCTCTTATGCTGGGAACTGCGATAGTTGCGCTGTTCCTGAAATTTATTAGCCAGCGTCTGTATCCCAATGATGTTGCCTTGCGAGAGGCGCCGCAAACGGAAACAGGTGAACAATTCAAAGAGAGGGAGAGGTGGAGAGGGCCGCAAACGGAAACAGGTGAACAATTCAAGAACCTGAAATTACTGCGCCCCTGCAGGGCTACATAGCCCTTATAATTTTTATATTTTCAGTTTTAACGGCTATTTTTCAGCCGTTCGGCAAAATGCCGGTCCAGTCTGTGCTCGTTGCCGGAGCGCTTGTAATGATAATAGCCTGTCGCGTACGTTTAAATGATCTGATGGAAGGAATTATACTTCTTCCGGTAACAGCAATGGCGGCAGGATTTCTTGCGGCAGGCGCATTGGCGGCTACCGGCGGATTCGATGCTCTGGGTGTGATGCTCAACAGCCTGGTGAAGGTGCCTTTCCTGGGAATTGCGGGATGCTCGCTATTTTTGTTCAGTTTCAGACCATACTGCCCCTTTCTTGCGCGAGGATTCTTACAGCTGCTCTTGTTCCGGTTCTCTATCTGTTCGGCCCCGCGAAATTCGGTTTTCTCGACTGGTCGCAATTGGCCATCGTGATGTCAGCCTACATCATCAACGCAACTACTTCCTGCGGTCCGTCGCCATTGGGTGGAGGCGGAATGATGGGCGAGGGAACGATGAGGGCTGAAACAGGTTTCATCCGAGGAGCGTTCACATTTGCATCTATGGCGATTATGGCGCCTTTGGCCGCGATCTATATGAAATTTCTAAATTTGTCTATTTTTCAACCATCTAATCCAAATCTGACCAAAGACATTCTGACCATCGCTGAATTCGCAGTTGTGATAATTTTGGTAAATGTGACGTTGATATCCATAGGGAAACGAATGCTCACGTCAGATGCAACGAAGAATTTTATGCTGCAGCTCTCGGGGTTCCTCTTCAGCGGAGGGATAGCCGGCGGAGTCTTGGCATTTGCGCTTTTCGAAACAAATTCGACGATAATTCTTCAGGGGATATCCGGCGGTATAATTGCGGCAATGCTTATAGCGCTTATGGTGCCGCGTAATCTTTCCAGGCGCATGACCGCGGTTCTGGCCGGGCCGGAAATCTGAGGTGTAACGGTGCAGACCTGGCTGATTTTTCTTTTTATAGGAACCGTGTCCGGGGTGATCATAGCATTCGCCCTGGACATGAATTCGCGGCGCGAGCTAATTCAGGGCGCAGTTGGCGGGCTGATCGCGGGATTCCTAATGGCGGCGATGTTACCGCATTAGAGTGAGTGAGATGAGCGATTCGGATAAAGATACTAGCCCTAAAATTGGACATAAAAGGCAGGACACCGACCAGCCGATGGTGTTGCCGGGAATCCATCGGTATCAGTTCTTCACAAATCTGAAGGACAGAGGCTGGACTCGCAACCTGGACCGGGTGGCGCTATTCGGAATAGTAGCCGGGCTTTTGGCCACGATTATCAAGCCGCTGCTGCGCGGAAATCCTGCCACCATATACTGTTATGAATGCCGGGCCTGCTACGCCACCCAGGATAGATGCCCGGTTGGTATCACATATCAGGCCGAGCTCGCAGTGGCAGGCCGGGTGCTGGATTATGACAGATTCATTCGTAACGGCGGCCTGAAGTGCATCCGTTGCGGCAATTGTCAGAGTTATTGCGTGCAGTATCTTCCCTTGCCCCAGATGTTCGGCACGATGCAGGAAGATACTCGGATGGCTATAAGAAGTGGAATTCTGCCTCGCTACACCCTGGACAGGGCGATGAAAATGGGATTGATCGGAAAGGACTTCATTGATGACGTGGTCAAAGCTCTTGCATGACCCGGCCGGGTTTCTTTGGGACGCGATCAGGACCCGCGGCGTCCGGCTAGCCTTTTATTTGGTCCTTGCCGCCGTGCTGTTCCCGTCGAGCAGATTCATTCTTCTGATCGTGTTTTTGACGATTCTGGCGACATTGTGGACAAGAGATTACAGAAGGAACGGCAGCCGACGTTTAGTGTGGTTGGCAGGGGTAATAGGACTTCTCGTCGTTGGCTATGGAATTGCACGCCTAAATGTGGACCGCGTGGATCAGCTACGCCTCACCAAAACTCCATGGGGTGCTGGGATCAATCTGGTTCAGGATGGCACGTACCGAGGTATCGGGAACGGTTTCCGAGGTCCCATCGAAGTTGAAGTAGAGGTAAATAACCATCGTATAAAGAGCCTGAAAACTCTTCAATACCCTGATGCGATTTCTGTTGAAGATAATGAAATCGCGGTATTCTCAAGGGAGATATTGGAAAAAGGCAAGCTGGAGAAGCCGGCTCAACCGGGGTTTTATCGTGGAGCTACCATCACGCTCACTGGTTATGCCGCAGCGGTGGAATCCGCGCTTTCAAAGGGTATACCTGATTATCCTCGATATAATTTATTCTCAAGTATGTTCTTTGACGCGTTCATAGGCAGCGCTCCCAGTCGAGTCACACTGAATGCGCTGGCAATAATGTTCGCCGCTTTCCTGGTTTTTGAATATGCGCTTCAGTCGATGTTAACCCCCGGAACCGGTCGCTCTATAAACTGTTACAATTGCGCGACTTGCGTGGGGGCATGCCCCGTAAAAGAGGCTGAAGGCGTCCAGTTCCCCATGGGGCTGGTGCTTCTGACACGACTCGGCAATTATGAGCGGGTAACGGAACTTTCAAAATATTGTGTGGGTTGCGGAAGATGCTCTGCAAAGTGTCCTATAGGCAACTCCGGTCCACTGGTCATTGCCGCCGCATTTCAGGCCTGTCATGATCTCAGGAACGAACAGGCGCGGCAGCAAAAGGATACGGCCTGATGCGAGGAGCGGTCCCATATATAATTGGTTTTGCCGTAGTTGCCCTAGCCGTAGGAGTTGCGGCAGAGTTCTCGATCCGAAGTTCGGCATGCATGGCTTGCCACACGCGAGAAGCGAATTTTGCAACCTGGATGAGCGGGCGCCTAAAGGCGGAGAAAAAAGGATTTTCGCACGAACTTATAGCGTGCGCGGACTGCCATATGCTGGGTAGTCCTGAGAAAACAGCGATGTCCAGGCTTCGGAGTCTACTCCATGCTGTGACTTATCTGGTTCCCCAAATAGATCCGCGCAAGACGCAGGTCACTGACCTATTCAACAGAACACGCGTGCCAAACGAAAATTGCCAATATTGTCATCTTGCATCCGTGAACCGCAAAGAGATGTATGTGAAAGACATTCCGCCGGGGCTGAAGGAAATCGGACTGATAATGGATCATCGCAAGCACCTGACAGCAGGCAAAGACACATGCGCTCGCTGCCACGAGCGGTACAAGGACAAAGCGTCACTGGAAGCAGATAAGAGTGTTAATTACGCTGAAGTAAATCACCTGGCGTGCGATTCCTGCCATACTATGGCGTCGCATTCCTATAGGGCCGCCCAACTGCTTCCCATGACCGAGCAGGAGTATATTAAGGCGCGAGAAAGTGCGTGGGAGAGACTCTCCACTAATCCGAGATGGATGGTCGCGATACCGATAGAACAGAGTTGCCGGCGATGCCATGAGGGCAAAATCCATTATAAGACCACAATATTTCTCGCTGATTGCCGCGAAGACACTGATTTTGACAATTGCCTAAAATGTCATCCCACGATGACTCGGCAGTATTTTGAGGATCAAATTCGGAAACGACAAAAAACGACTTCAGCTTCAGCAGGGGAAAAGGGTCGGTTGTCGGTTCCAAAAGCGAATGCCCATGAATTCTCGCTCGATTCCGAGCAGGCAGTAAGCAGAGGAGCAGACCGACAGGCCAGGGCCCATTCGTTTATGAATCAGGAGCATTGATATGCCCACCACCAGGGATGAATCAAAAGATAAAATCAACCGAGAAGTTGCGGACATTATCCTCAACGCGAAGGAACCGCCTGTGGCCAGATTCCGCCTTTTGTCCAAGGGCATGGAAGCTTACCATCGGCTTGATATAAAAGATCCAGGCTCGGACATCACTGGCGACAAGGCGTGCCTTGCCTGCGGTAACTGCATAGATTCCTGTCCGGTCTTGCGTAGAGACCCGAGTCGTTTCGAAAAAACCGAACAGCGAACATCTTTTGCACTGGAATCCTGCGTGGGTGAAGACTGCGAACAGTGTTACTCCTGTTTGCTGGCCTGTCCACAAGTGGATACCGCATACAAGGATTATGTCGTGGATGAAGTGGTACCGGAGACAATACAACCTGCCCCGCGGATCACCGCCCTGGACAACTATTTCATGGCGTTGATGGCATTGATTTTGGGTATTTTTATCGGAGTTTTTATAGCACGCTGATCGGGAGATTTCGGGGAGGCTACAGGAGGCCCCTTTTACAAAATTTTTCCAACTATTCTGTATGATCGAGAAAGGACCGGAGAAAATGGCAACGGCAGAATCAGTTCAAACTGCCCCGGAAGAGGAAATTCAGGCACAAATGGCCGAGAGAACCGATCTGATACCCATTTTCATCATGGGCAAAAGATATGATGTTCCGAGCACGCTTACTATACAGAAGGCATTTGAATTCGCAGGATATCAGCTAATTCGCGGGTGCGGGTGCCGCGGCGGAATCTGTGGGGCGTGCGCGACGGTTTACAGGATGCCCGGGAGCCCCAAAATCAATGTGGGCCTGGCATGTCAGACGGTAGTCCAGCCAAACATGTATTTGGCTATGGTGCCCTTCTTTCCCGCCAACAGATCGGCATATCAACTGGAAGAGATCAAGCCGGACATCAAGACGTTGCTGAAATATTACCCCGAACTGGCAAAGTGCATGGGCTGTAATACCTGCACAAAGTCATGTCCGATGGATCTACCGGTTATGGAATACATTTCCGCGGCGCTCCGAGGCGACATTGAGAAAGTGGCGGAACTCTCATTCCCGTGTGTGATGTGCGGAATATGTACCTCGCGATGCCCGGCGGAGTTGAGCCAGTACAATATCGCGATGCTTTGTCGGCGTTTGACCGGGAGGCATATTTGGCCAAAGGCGCCGCACCTTGAGGAGATGGTCAAGAAAATCGAGTCAGGGCGCTATCAAGAACCGCTGAAAAAACTAATGTCCGCAGATCTTCAGACGCTCAGGAAACTATACGTGGACCGTGAGATGGAGCCGCATACCGCTGAAGAGATGTGGACCCCACAAGAAAAGCAGTATTTATGATCCGGAGGCGCTAAATGGGATATACGCCGGAACTGATCGAACTTATAAAGAAAGTTGATAAGACCCGTCCTGAAAGGGTGGAACGAAAAAAAGCAAGCCTGGAATTCCCGGCCTTAACTTTGGATGAACGACAGACGAGGCTTGAAAAATATCACCCGGACTATCGAGCGGGCGGTCTCAGGGAATTAAAGGTCGGCCCGAGCAAGGGTTACTCGCTCGCGTGGGAGTTCGCGGACATTCTGGAATCGCGTAGCCGCGTAGACCCTGATAAGATCGACCTGAATGAAGTCCATTATGAAACGGATGTTCTTGTGATCGGTGGTGGAGGAGCCGGTACGGCCGCGGCCCTGATCGCTGAAGAGCAAGGCGCGCGTGTGATCATATGCACCAAGCTGCGGCATGGTGACGCCAACACAATGATGGCGGAAGGCGGCATCCAGGCCGCAACCAAAGGCTGGAAGGATTCACCTTATTATCATTACCTCGATGTTATGGGCGGCGGCCACTTCGAAAACGACCCCGAATTGGTCAATACGATGGTCACCGAAGCGCCCAAGGTTATTGCATGGCTGGAGCAGCTGGGTTGTATGTTCGGCAAGACCGATGACGGCACACTGTTTACTCTGCACGGAGCCGGTACCTGCCGCAAACGGATGCACTATGCAGGCGACATGACCGGCGCTGAAATAATGAGGACAATTCGGGATGAGGCTCGAAATAGAGTGAAGGACATCGGAGTCCTCGAGTTTTCCCCCGCGGTCGAGCTGCTAACGGACGGTAATGGTCGCTGCTCCGGAGCAGTGTTATACAATCTTGAAACCGAGGAATACTTCATCGTCAAAGCTAAAGCCGTTATTATGGCCACCGGAGGTTCAGGGCGGCTGCACGTCCAAGGTTTTATGACCACCAATCATTACGGCGCGACAGGTGATGGCATTGTAATGGGATATCGTCTCGGGATAGGTGTGCGTTTCCTCCATGCCACCCAGTACCATCCTACGGGCGCTGTTTTTCCCGAACAGGCCGAAGGTCTTTTGATAACAGAGAAGGTTCGCGGCGCAGGCGCCAATCTGGTCAATATTGAGGGTGAGCAATTCGTATTTGAAAGGGAGCCGCGTGATATTGAATCCGCAAGCATCATCCGCGAATGCACCAAGGTGGGCAAAGGGATTCCGGTTCCAGGTCAGGCGGGAAAGTTCGGCGTGTGGCTCGATTCCCCAATGATTGATCTGCTTGGAAGGCGAAGGGACTGTTGAAAAAGAGTTCCCGGCCAAATTCATCCTCTATAAGCGCTACGGGATTGATATTTCAAAGGTTCCGATGCTCGTCTATCCGACTCTCCATTATCAGAATGGAGGTCTGGCCTATAGGCCCGACGGCTCGACGCCGGTACCAGGGTTTTACGTCGCTGGGGAAGTAGGCGGAGGCGTACATGGGGCCAACCGATTAATGGGCAATTCGCTGCTGGACATAATGGTTTTTGGAAGACTCGCGGGAGAAGCAGCCGGGAACTTCGCAAAAGCGAGAGACAAAGTTAGCGAGCTTTCCGTCGATCATGTGAGGCGTTTTCACAAGGAATTGGAAGAGGCGGGAATAGACAATCCGCCGGTATCGCCGATTATCTTACCGGATTACGGCAATCCGGATGTGAAGAGAAGGCAGTGGACCACTACCTACGTGGGCACTATTCGATAGATTTCTACCGGACGAATGATCGAAATGAAGAGACAGGCCAAGACACAAGGGACACTTTCCGCCATATGGCGTTATGTAGTAAATCTGCGAGATTCGTCCCCCTACTGGCGCCTTCAGGCCACAGCGTGGGGGATTGTCCTTGTCGTGCTTGTAGCAACAGGTCTTCTTTTTGCGGTTCTTGCTTTTTCATCGATTTCGGGAGGCGGAAACATATCTTACGCGGGTGTTGGGTCACCGGGGCCGGTCTCATTCCGGCATCAAACGCATATGTGGTTTCAGAGTGGCAAGTACAAGGATTGCAAGACTTGTCATGATGCCATCTTCGCTACTGCAAAATACGGCACTTTTGTTCTGAGGGCACTCAAGAATTCACCCGAAAAGAAGGTACGAATAGGGCGGGACGCCTCGACTCTTTACGTGCCTGATAGCCCCGCACAAAGTGATCTGGACCTCATCACGTATGAGGTGCCTAGAGCTTGCGCGACCTGCGCCACAGGTAATTGCCACGACGGTAAGGAATCCTTCAGCCGGTTAGAGTGCCTCCGTTGCCATCGTACTCAGTAGGTGCCGATCAAGATACGAGCGATTGTGAATGAGTGACAAAAAGACATTTAAAGAAATCGCGCTTCAGTCCGGTCCCGATACCGCGGACAAGCAAAACGGGTTCACGGGCCGATACTGAAGAAAAAAAGCCGAAGCGCTGGGCAATGCTCGTGGACCAGCGCCGATGTATCGGCTGTCATAGCTGCTCAATCGCGTGCAAAAGCGAGAACAATGTGCCGCTCGGATATTGGCGTTCATGGGTAAAAGGCATTCAGAAGGGGACCTACCCAAACGTGGGGAACCATTTCCTCCGGCGTCTATGCAATCACTGCGATGTTCCGCCCTGTGTGCAAGTCTGCCCTGTCCAAGCCACAGTGAAACGTGAAGAGGACGGCGCTGTGATTATGTACTACGGCAAATGTATAGGCTGCGGGATGTGTATCGGTGCGTGTCCCTATGACGCGAGGTTCTTTAACCCCATCCGTAATACCGCAGACAAGTGCGATTTCTGCACGGCTCGCATAGACAAAGGTCTTCAACCAGCGTGTGTGGAAGCATGCGTCTCCGGCGCTCTGCTATTCGGAGACATGGACGACCCGAAGTCGGAAATCAGCCACAGATTGGCCATGCTCGACACAAGTGTCATTAAACCCGAACTCGGAACCAAACCCAAGGTGTTCTATGTGCAGGCGGACCACGATCTGAAAGGCAGAATCCATTATTCCGACGATTTCAAAGAGCAGATCCTCGATTACGGCCGGCATATACCGAGTCCGGGAGCTTCGTATTGGAAAAAAGGGGAAGATAAGTAGATGGATGCCTCGGTTTTGTTCAACGTGCCGCACGAGGTCCCCTGGAAGATCTATATTCCTCTTTATTTCTATTTTACAGGACTCTCCGCAGGCTCATTTATTTTGTCGACCTTGTCGACAGTGTTCGGAATCAAGCGATTCAAACCAATGGCGCTCCCGGCCGCGATCATTTCTTTTTTGCTGCTCCTGCTTGCGCCGGCTTGTCTTATTCTCGACCTGCATCAGCCCCTGCGATTCTGGCATACACTTGTGCCGGAGTATTTCAACAACACGTCGGCATTATCATACGGTTCGTGGCTTCTGACCGCATATCCGATCGCAAACCTGATCTACATTTATTTCATTTTTGTGAAAAACGACCGAGTGACGCGTGTGCTCGGGATGATTACCGTGCCTTTGGCTATTTTTGTGCATGCGTACACCGGCTTTGCGTTTGCTCTGGTGCGGGCCCGAGCTTGGTGGCACTCGGCGCTGATGCCCGGTTTTTTCCTGACTTCGGCGCTGCTCTCCGGAATCGCGCTGCTTCTGGTGGTCGCGCTGATCATCGATCAGTACCCGAAAGGAAAAACTGGACCCCGAGCTTTTCAAGAGCCTGCGCCTGATGATGATCGGCATACTGTTAACCGACCTTTTCTGGAACGGCTGCTTTTGGCTTACGCTTCTTGTATCGACGGCTGACGGTTATGCCTCGGTGATGTTAGCTTTTCACGAAAAACTCTATCTCTGGGGCGAAATTATCTCAGGTATGCTTGTTCCTCTGGTTATATTGCTGCTGCCATGGACCAGGAGTCGCAGGGCCTGGTTGTGTGTCGCTTCGATCCTGATAATCGGCGGCGTATTTCTCATGAGATACTCTGTGGTTTTCATCGGTTTCGATGTGCCGTTAAGTTAAAGAATATACGGACGATTTGTGTAGTTTGCTGAACAAAAGAAATATCAATAAATGAAAAGCATTTCTCGACGAGAATTCCTTCGCATAGCCGGACTAATGGGAGGCGCGTCCCTGTTTGCAGGTTGCACTCTCCTCGGAGACAACGGCCCTGTGCCGGAATATATAAAGGGAGCGCCGGCAGTAGATCCCGCGGAAACTCTCCCCGGAATTAGCAATCTTTATACAATCTGCGGACTGTGTCCCGGAAACTGCGGCATCTGTTGTCGGGTAGCGGAAGGCACGGTCGTAAAGATAGGCGGTAGCCCATTTCATCCTGCCTCCTGCGTAAATCCATTGCCGTTTGCTACAACTTTGGACGAGGCGCTCAGTAGAAGCGGGAGCGTATGCGCGATTGGCGGGAGCGGAATTCAAACGCTATATGATCCCTTCAGAGTGGCACGACCCCTGAAGCGCGTGGGACCAAGGGGATCGGGAAAATGGACCGCGGTCTCGTGGGAACAAGCGCTCACGGAGATCATTGACGGTGGCGATCTTTTTGGTGAAGGAAGTGTCTCCGGCCTGAACCAGATAGCACAAGCTCGTGAAGGTCTAGAATTTCTTGTTGGCCGGGCCGACTGGGGAGCCTTAACGTTTATCAACCGTTTTGTGGCTGCCTTCCCTGGCGCTGCTTTGGCGCGGGACCGGGAAACTGAAATTATAGATGCTGCTCGAGCTGCGGCCGAATCGGTCTTCGGGTCAGGGATTGGTCCTGTGGACGCTGATTATTCCAAAGCTCGTTGCGTGATAAGCTTCGGTGATGCTCCGCTCGATTCAGGAATCCCGCTCGTCTCGGTAGCGCGCAAGATCGCTGACGCGCGAGTCGGTTCTCGGGGATTCCAGTGGGCTGTTATAGATCCCAGGCTGTCCACTTCAGCCTCCAAATCGGATTTGTGGGTCCCGGTAATTCCCGGTCGGGATCTCTCTCTCGTTTTAGGGATTATGAGGCATCTGCTTGACCACAATCCGGCAATGGTCGCTTCGTGTGGATGAAAATCTAAAGCAGAAGGTCATGACTCGCTCTGTAAAGGAACATGCCAACGATTGCGGGGTAAGTGTTGAGACCGTCGGCCGTGTTGCAGGCATGCTTGCGGAAGCCGGGGAGAAATCCGCGGTCATACCGGGACGCGGCATTTTTGCCGGTCCCAATGGATCGCAAACTGCCGCGGTGATTCTCAGTCTTAACCTAATGGTGGGGTCTGTTCCGGGCTCGGGAGGATTAGCTTTCAGAAATGATGATTTCTTAGCGGATGCGTATAAGAAAGTAATGACAGGGATTGAACATGGGAAGCAAGCAGCCGCCTCGCGCGGCGCGTCCAAAGCTCTGCTGCTCTGGGAAGCGGACCCTGTTTACGACGAGCCTTCAAAGGCAACTGCCTTTCAGGATTTAAAGAAAAATCCTCTAATTGTAGCAATAGATAAGCAGATCACCGAGACTACGGCACTCGCTGATTATATCCTGCCGGATACCACTTATCTTGAGAGGTGGGATATATGCGTTTCGCCACCTTCAGTCACGCCTAATGGATTCGGGGTGCGCCACCCTGTGGTAGGCGCTTTGGATCCGCTGATCAGGGAAGTATGCGCCGATTCTTCCGGAAACACGCGTGATGGAAGAAATTCTCGCGTATCTCGCCTTCCGGCTTAAATTACCGACTTTCGAAACACCCGGGGATAATCCGGCCACGCCGAAATTTACCGCGTCGGAGTATTATCGAAATCTGGTCGGAACTGTTCTCGATTCGATGCAGAAGGTCGGTATGCCCATAGCCGTTTCGGAAAAGGATGTGGCAAAAGTCCTTGATCGCGGCGGATTTTTCGCGTCAGATGCCAAACGTGAGATCAAGAAGGATATCAAACCGCCGGCAAAGCAGCTGACCATCCCTGCGGTAGCCTCTGAAACTGAATCAGCTCCCGTTCGTGAATCGGAATTTTTGTTGATAAGTTATTCTCAACCTTTTCATCGGACCCCAAGATCCGGAATTAATAGTTGGCTCTTGGAAGTGCTGCCCGAAAACCGACTCATTATGAATAACAGAGACGCCAGGAAATTGGGGATCGGCAAGCATGATAGGGTGCTCGTGCAGACCAATGACGGAAAATCGCAATCCGAATGCAAAGTGCACCTGATGCCGGGAATCAGGCCGGGCGTGGTGGCCCTGGCTCAGGGATTCGGTTACCGGCAGGCCGGCGCGATGCGCCAGATAATCAACGGAGCGTCCCGATCGGAGGACAAGACCCGAGGCGCAGGGGTGAACGTTTTCGCCCTGGCCAGTAGCACGGGAGTAACCACGGTAAAGATCAAGAAAGTCTAATCGCCTGTCACGTGTTAGAAAGGACCGGCAAGATGCCGGTCCCTGCAAAATGTCCCTCCCCCCAGCAATTCCCGGCAGTGACCCCACGTCACTTCGGGCAACATCTATTCCATGGCCCCTTTGTATACAAACACGTAGTCTTCGTTGTTGATATCCACCTCTATATCCGCTCCGCGTGATTCAGCGTAGATCAGCCAAGTAGGTTTGTTATCACCGCAGCAGATCACATCAGGTGAAAACCTCCCGCTGGTCCTGTCGAACCACGCCAGAAGCATGGGGTCGGACGACAACTCCCTGGCTTTCCTGTCGGCCAGAATCCTGGCGCTCGAGAAATCCAAGGGGTTATCATCCACCTTTACCATCACCGGATGAGTCAGCATATCTCTGGTTATATATTTACAGTCCATCATGGGAACCTCCGCATATCCGCGTCACTGGATGCTCCAACTGAATGAGGGCAAAGCTCAGTCAGGCTGCAAAGCTTCTTTTTCTTTAATCATGAATCGGTCGAATTCAAGAGACTGCGGCTTGGATTTCCAGAAATCTCTTGACTTGCCGGATACAATTACTAATCCTGCGCCAAAAGACAGCCCGACAAAATACAAGGCGGGAGTGAATCCCATGAGTGACTGGAAAACCAGATATGCCTCGAAGCTTGTCACTGCAAAAGAAGCGGCATCATATGTCCAGAACGGTGACAGGATATTCCTGAGCGGCACATGTTGCGAGCCGACGGCTATAATAGAGGCTCTGGGCGACTTCCACACTGGAAGACGTGGAAATGATCCAGTTCATACGAGGAAATGCGGCCGCGTCACTGGCTGCCAAGGGTCATCATCGTTTCAGATTGAAAACCTTCTTTCTCGGGGGCTTAAGTGCGGATGTTTATGGAACATCAGAGGCCGACTACGTGCCGCTTTTCCATTCGCAAATCCCGGATTTTTTCAGGGCCAGGCGAATTCCCATTGATATCGCCATTGTCCAGGTTTCTGAGCCGGATCGTTTCGGGCGATTCAGCCTTGGCATTTCGGTCGACATAGCGCTTTCCGCGGTTGAATCCGCCCGCATGGTGATAGCGCAGGTAAACCCCTTCATGCCTCGCACACAGGGTGACACTCTGGTGCCCATAGATAAAATCCATTATCTAGTAGACGGCCCACAGCACGTTATGTGAATTACCGGAGGAGGTTCACGGCGAAACGGAGCGTGCCATCAGCCGGTATTCCAGTGAACTGATCGAAGACGGATCAATACTGGAATTCGGTTTTGCCGGGATATCCAAGGGACTGCTGATTTTTTGAAAGATAGACGGCATCTCGGGATACACACGGAGATCTTTGCCGACCCGCTTATTGATCTTATAGAAACCGGAGTAATCGATAATAGCACAAAGAAAATGTACCGGGGCAAGTCGCTGGCGACGTGCTGCATGGGAACTCAGAGGACTTATGATTTCATCAATGAAAATCCTTCCGTAGAATTTTATCCATCTGACATGCTTTTAGCTCCCACCTTTATAGCGAGCAACGACAAAATGGTGGCGGTAAATCTCGCCGTGCAGGTCGATTTACGAGGCCAGGTAAGGCAGGGAAAACCTGCGTGGACTGCCTTTGAAGGCTCCGGGAGGCGATCATGATTTCATGAGGGGAGCAAGTCTCTCGTCCGGAGGCAGGTCCATAATCTGTTTGAGATCCACTTCTTTGAGGAGCGGGCGTTCGACAATTGTTCCGTCGTTCGGACCGAAAGCCACGGTGATAATGAATCGTGGAGAGGTCAATTACATCGTGACCGAGTACGGCATAGCATATCTGGGGGGTAAATCCTTGCGCGAACGGGCCATGGCGTTGATCGAAATCGCGCATCCCGACCATAGGGAAACTCTTATGAAAGAGGCACGCGAACTAGGTTACATTTACCCGGACCAGCATTATGTCCGCACGGCGTCTGCGGAGCTACAACAGACGGGTCCGAATCGAGCATGTCTTCAAAGGCGGACTGAAGGCGCATGTTCGCACAATACAGCCTACCGATGAGTCCATGATCCGGGATCTATTCTATACGCTTTCTAAGAATTCAGTTTATTTCAGATACTTCACCCCTCGACGAAGCATGCCACAAGACAATCTGCAAGAGTATGTCAGTGTCTCGGAAGAGAAGGGCCTGTCTCTGGTAGTTACTATCAATCCGTATGAAACATCCCGTATCATTGCCGAAGGTCGTTATGTATTCGAACAATCCAAAGATGTTGCTGAAGTCGCATTCATGGTGGATGAGCAATTTCAAGGCCGCGGCATAGCGACTTTTCTGCTGAACTACCTCATCGAAATCGGACGGGAACACGGCGTACAAGGTTTTCAAGCAGATGTCCTGGTATCAAATGAGTCGATGCTGCATGTTTTCGACAAACTACCTTATGTTGTGCACAAGAGTGTCTCGCATGGCATTATCTCCATCCAATTCCGGTTCGACGAGCTGAAAGAAAAGGTGTGATTAGCTCGAGCAACCCCCTTGTTCGTGTCTGAACGTTTCTATGCGAAAACCAAAGATCAACTAATCGATAGGCTGACCCAAGCTCTCAGATGGCTCATCTGACAGGAAAGACGAAAACACAAAAACTTGCGCCATTCCGACAAAGTTTAGAGAAACTATAACTTGTGGTCACGATCTAAGTGAGTTCTGCCTAAATAATAAAGCGGCCCTTCTTGGGCCGCCGCTTCTGTCGGAATAGGGACGTTCGGGACTAAATCAATGGCTGTGATCGTGGACCTCCTGTTCATGGGCAGGATGGACATGACTGTGTGGACCATGGTCGCCGGAGTGATCGTGGTCATGGACCAAGACGTCGCGATGGTCATGCCCATGTTTGTGCTCGTGGTGATGCTCGTGGCCGTGGGCATGCGAGTGTTCATGGGTGTGGGTTGTGTCTCCGTGAGTGTGTTCGTGAGAATGGCTGTGGGTGTGCTCGTGCGCATGCAAATGTTCGTGTTCGTGGTCGCCTTGCATTGTAAACTCCTTTCGTTCGCGGTTACCGACCAATTGCCGAACCGCCTCTATCCAAGAATCTAAGTAGCCACACAAATATTGTCAATGATGTAGTATAGTTATTAAATACGTGGCACAAATGACATACGTCTCATGCAAAGATGTCGTGCCGGGTGTCACGAAACTACTGGGATAGGTCACGTTTTTCAAACTACTGCACTCACGAGCGACTTGAGCGGTTCCCCTGATCGCATCCTACCGGATTCTTTTGAAGTGGAGAAGGCAAAGATATGGCCGTTTTCCCAACATTGTGGACACGCAACCCCCACCGTAATCATATCCCCT
>CAWJJL010000053.1:0-23482 GCA_963843165.1 uncultured delta proteobacterium
TAGAACAACCCTTTCACCTTGCCGGTTTCGACATCAACGTCGACTCGTCGGAAGGCCGGGTCGGAGGCGGTTCCAGGCATCAGAGAAATGGCACCTGCAACAGGCACAACAAATCCTGCGCCCTTGTAGGTCAGGATGTCCCTTATAGGCAATATCCATCCCTTGGGAGTCCCTTTAAGGTTCGGATCGTGAGAGAGGCTGAGGTGTGTCTTAACCATGCAGGTCCCAAGCTTGGCCAGACTCAGGATCCGTTTCCATTCTCTTGGCTTTAGTTTCGGCCTCCGGAGTATAAGAAACACCGTCAGCGCCATACACTTCTTTTGCGATCAGCTCGATCCTCTGACGAAGGGGTAGGCTTAAGTCGTAGAGAAGTTTGAATTGGTTTTTCTCTTCACAGGCGTCCACTACCGCATCAGCGAATTCAAGCGCTCCGTCGCCTCCTTTGAGCCAGTGTTCGGATACGGCCACACGAGCGCCCGCTGCCTCTGATAGTCTGCGTACTGCGGCTATTTCGTCTTTGGTGTCCTTGAAAAATGCATTGATGCAGACCACTGGATTGATTCCCGCCTTCTTCACTGTTTGGATATGGTGAACCAGGTTGGCAGTTCCCTTTTCAACCCATTCGACGTTTTCAGTATCATATTCTTTGGGCATCGGGCAGTCCGGGCCTGGGGACCGGAGCTCCACCATGACATTTCAGAGCACGTATGGTCGCCACAACAACAGCGCAATTCGGAGTAAGTCCGGAAAAGCGCGATTTGAGGTTCCAGAATTTCTCGAAACCGATATCTGCACCGAAGCCTGATTCGGTGATGTGGTAGTCTGCTACCTTCAGGCCGATCCTGTCTGCAATTATTGAGGACTGCCCGATTGCTATATTGGCAAACGGCCCCGCATGCACGAAGACGGGCTGGCCCTCCACGCTCTGCATCAGATTGGGGTTGATCGCTTCGACCATCCAGGCGGTCATGGCCCCGGCCACATCAAGATCCGAGGTCGTGACCGGCTCACCTTTCTTATTATACGCAACCACAATGCGACCCATGCGCTCACGCATGTCTTTAAGATCGGTAGCAACGGCCAGAATGGCCATGATCTCTGATGAAACGGCGATTGCAAACTTCGAGCTCATCATGAACCCGTCCATTTTGCCGCCTATGCCTATCGTAATATTACGAAGAGCCTGGGCGCAGAAGTCTATAATCCAGCCGAATTCAACATTTCTCGGATCGATATTTAATTTCTTCGGCAGGCCTCTTCTGAACCATTCCTCGTCATCGTAATTGGCCTCATGCTGAAGCCGAGATGTTACAGCGACCATCGCCAGGTTATGAGCATTCATGATTGCGTTAATGTCGCCGGTGAGTCCCAAAGAAAAAGGCGTCAATGGGATGCATTGCGCAAGTCCGCCACCAGCCGCTGATCCCTTTATATTCATAGTGGGACCGCCCGACGGTTGCCGTATAGCCGCACAGACTTTCTTGCCCCGCTTACCTAGACCCTCCACCAGTCCCATGCTGCAGGTAGACTTGCCTTCTCCAAGTGGAGTCGGGGTAATTGCGGTAACATCGATGTACTTGCCGTCAGGTTTGCCCGCCAGACGTTTGAGAACTTTAGCAAAATCCACTTTTGCTACGTAGTGTCCGTGTGGCAGAAGTTCTTCTTCTTTCAGCCCGAGTTCATCTCTGAGCTGGTAAACGGTTTTCATTGATTTTTCGGCTTCTTCGGCGATCTGCCAATCAGCCATCTTGGTAGGATCCAGAGCCATCGAGACCTCCTCTGTGACGTTTAACCATACAGGCACCACCTATGCCTGCGTTTAAAATTTTGTTCATTGCGAATAAACAGATAGCGAGGGTACAAGTTGATATTATTAGCGCAAAACTTCTAATTCATCAACAAAAAAGCATGACCTTTAAAATCCCTTCCGTAACAGGCGGACAAAGAATTTCATTGCAACCCTGTTGAAAAACGGGGGAAGCAACCTCGCGGCTTTGGGGATTGCTGGTGGGACCGTCCCGCGCAGAACGCGGGATTGCGGGTCATTTTAATAGACAGGCGAGACGCCTGTCGCACCATAGACTCCTCGCAATGACAAATCCGCGCCCCTCCTCAGTCAGGGGTTACGAGCTTTATCCAATTGCGTACTTGGACAAATGCCTTAGAATTTAGATCGGGCGAAATAATCTTTTTTTTCGGCAGGGAATCGGGATTGCTGATGGGGCCGTCCAACGCGCGAAATTGCGGTCATTGCTAAACGGACGGGCTGTGCGCCAGTCCTACCATTCACTCCTCACAGTAGGACAGGCTTCCAGCCTGTAATCCCGGTAGAATGGGCTTCCAGCCCGTCTATTAAATGGGACGGGCAATCCCGCGTTCTGCGCGGGACGTCGCCACCAAATCTTTTTTTTTGCGATTACTTATGAGAACCCTTGTAGCACCGGGCACACAGTTAAGCTTCTCGCAAATATGCGGCTGCATTCTTGAAAAAAGCCAGTCCGGCGCCTTCGTCGGGCAAATTCTCGCGCGTCCATCTGGGGTGATTAGTACGATGATGAAAACATTCCGGGTGAGGCATCAATCCGAATACACGCCCGGTGCTGTCACAAATGCCTGCGATAGCCTGTTCTGCACCATTCGGATTGAAAGGATATTCCATTGTGGGTTCGTCGCGGTCAGGAAGGCTGTACCTCACAGGCGCTTGATGCAATTTCACAATATTGCTTGTTAAATCCGCTTCACGGCCTACTATTTTGCCTTCGCCATGCCGAATCGGCAAATACACTCTTTCGATACCGCGAGTAAAAACACACGGTGAATCGCTATCAACTATGAGCCATACCCATCGATCCTCAAATCTGCCGGAATCATTTCCCATCAGAGTGACGTCGCGACGGGCATAGTCCCCATTGAAAGCCGGCAACATCCCGAGTTTGGTTAATAGCTGAAAGCCATTGCAGATCCCAAGCATCAGTCCGCCCTTTTGGATAAAACGCATCAGGCGATCGATCAGACGTTCATTACCAATCTGAGTATGTCTTATTCGATTGGCGCAGGCCTGGGCCGCGCCCAAATCATCACCGTCCAGAAAACCTCCGGGGAAAACAATAAGGTTGTAAGAACTGGGGTCTACTTCTCCTGTTCCCAAGAAGTTAAGGTGCACCAGGTCTATCCGGTCAAAGCCGGCCGATTCCAGCGCATGCCGGGTTTCCATCTCGCAATTTATGCCATGACCGGTTGGGACAAGTGCCGAGATTTTTTTCATATTTGTGCCAATTCGGTTATATGAACCATGTTTGGTCGACGTGGGGCCTGTTTGCTACCGTATGGTTGCGGCCCGGCGTCACTCTCAGGTCCTGGAGGGTTTCCCAGCAGTCTGCTGCCCCCTCCTCCGAAACTCTATAACATTATGTCTCACTATTCTGCAAGCCGCCGGCACATAGGCCCAATATCACCACCGACAGATCCATCATTATCAACTTGACTGCGTCAAAACAGCGGCTTTACGGATTCTACAGCAAGATTCAGGTAGGTCGTCGGGAAAACCCCAATATAAATCACCGCCACAGCCGCTATCGAAAGCGCTACAACCATTCCCGGTGGGAATTGCAGCGCAGGCTGAACAGTTTCCGGGGTTTCCATGTACATTTTCATTATGACACGAAAATAATAAAATACTGACACGGCGCTGGTTAGCACTCCCAAGATTACCAGCCAGATATAGCCTTGACCTATCGCTGCGCTGAAAATCGTGAACTTGCCTACGAATCCGGCAGTCGGCGGGAAGCCGGCCAAAGAAAAAAGGAAAAGCGACATTACCAGAGCCAACGCAGGATGACTATTTGCCAGACCTTTGTAATCATCGATCATCACGTTGGCTTCACCTTGCCTTCCGACCAAAGCCACCACTGCAAACGCGCCGAGATTTGTGAAGGTATATGCAAGTAGATAATATAAAATTCCCGCTATCCCGGCCTCTTTACCTGCGACCATTCCGATCAATATATAACCTGCATGGGCAATACTCGAATAAGCCAACATTCGCTTAATGTTATCTTGGACCACTGCGGTGACATTGCCGAGCACCATTGTCAGAGCGGCCAATATCCACAGTATCTGGGACCAGTTCACCTCAATCGGCGTCAACGACTCAAAAAATACTCTAACGAATGCCGCAAATGCAGCCGCTTTTACGCCTACAGACATAAAGCCGGTCAAGGGAGTTGGGGCGCCTTCGTAAACATCGGGAGTCCACATGTGAAACGGAACCGCAGCCACTTTAAACCCAAATCCCACCAACAACATGCCGACACCGATGGTTGCCATCGTGCCGACAGATCCTGATTGAAAATATTTGGTCAAAACGGGCAAGCTCAAAGATCCGGCCGCGCCGTACATCAATGCAGCTCCGTAGAGAAAGATTGCGCTGGAGAAGCCGCCTAGGATCAGGTACTTTAACGAAGCCTCTTTAGCTTTGACATTGCCCGGCAGTATTCCAGCCAGCACGTATATTGAGATCGACAATGTTTCCAGGCCAATAAATATCACGAGAATATGATTGGCGGAAACCATGAACATCATACCTGCAGCCGAGAACAGCAGCAGAGCGAAAAACTCATATAAATCCGAACCGTCATCGTTGAAATAACGAATAGAAACCAAAACCGTTATGCCCACGGCAATCAGCACCAGCAAATTGAAAAACCACGTGTATGCGTCAAGGCTTATCAATCCCGCAAAGGCCGATTTGTTCATCCACCTGAGGGGCGTATTGGCTCCAATGGCCACTAACACACCAATCAAACTAATCAGAGCCGCGGAGGTCACCTTGCCCTGTTAATGAATAAACCGAGCACCATAACGATCATGCCGGCCAGGCAAAGCAAAATCGCCGGCAATATACCTCCGAAATCAAGGTCGGGGGGTATTGAAATCATCCCGATTGCTCCTATATCAAAAATCAGCGATTCGCAGTCACCGGAGAAGGTACAGAAGTAATTCTTGTCTTAGCAGCGTCCATTTCAGCCTGTTTTTTTGCCTTCTCGATGTTTATGACAGCTGCCTTCTTTGCTTCTACTTGCTGAATGAAGCTTTTCACTGAAGGCTCCATAGGTTTCAGAAAAGTGCCCGGATAAACGCCTATCCAGACCACAAAAATCACCAGCGGAACCAGTACGAAAACCTCACGCAGACTCAAATCCTTCAATCCTTTGTTCTTTGGGTTTGTCACCTCGCCGAACATGACACGTTGAAACATCCAGAGCATATACACTGCCGCAAAGATTACTCCTGATGCCGCAAACACGGTGTACCACGGAAATACCTTGAAGCTCCCGAGCAGGATAAGAAACTCACCGATGAAACCGTTAAGTCCCGGAAGTCCTACGGAAGACAGTGTAAAGATCATAAAAAATACCGAAAAGAGAGGCATCACCTTGGACAGACCGCCGAATTCGGCTATCAATCGGGTATGCCTTCTCTCGTAAATCATGCCCACAATGAGAAACAAAGCGCCGGTGCTGAGCCCGTGGTTGATCATTTGAACAATGCTGCCTTGAAGCCCCTGCACCGTGAGGGCAAACATCCCCAACATGCAGAACCCGAGATGGCTGACGCTCGAGAAAGCTACCAGCCTTTTTACATCCACTTGCACCATCGCGACCCACGCGCCGTAAATAATTCCTATCACTGCGAGCAAGCCGATCCACCATGCTGCATCCAAAGCCGCATTGGGGAAGAGCGGAATGGCAAAGCGGATAAAACCGTATGTCCCCATTTTTAGTAAGACCGCAGCCAGCACGACGCTGCCCACCGTCGGGGCTTCGGTGTGGGCATCAGGAAGCCACGTATGAAAGGGAAACATGGGAACTTTGATCGCGAACGCCAGAAAGAATGCCAGAAACATCCAGTACTGAGCGTGAATAGGGACAGGAAATTCATAGAGCTTCAAAAGATCGAATGTATAGTCACCGCCCTGTCCCGCCATCACATAGAGAGACAGAATAGCAACTAACATCAACAGACTGCCGACCATCGTGTACAAAACGAATTTGATGGCAGCATAAAGTTTGCGAGCAGGGTTGCCCCAGACACCTATCAAGAGATACATGGGTATCAACATGACTTCCCAAAACACATAAAAGAGAAAAAGATCCAGGGCTACGAAAACGCCGATCATTCCTGTTTGAAGTATAAGAAGGCAGACAAGAAATTCTTTTACTCGATTGGTGATGTCCTTCCATGACGCCAAAATCACAATAGGCCCGAGCAGCGTGGTCAACAGCACAAGAAAGAGGCTGATCCCGTCAATTCCGATTTTGTAGGAAATACCCCATCCTCGAACCCAAATATGGCTTTCCACCAGCTGCATTGCCCCGGAGGTTGGATCAAACATAGCAAACATCACCAGGCTGAGCACAAAATCAGCCAGCATGGCAACGATAGCTACCCAGCGCAGCAGTTCCAAACGTTCTCGATTAAGAAACAGCAGGATCACCACTCCTATGAGAGGCACGAACGTTATATAGCTTAGAATGGGGAACGAAACATTCGCCATTGAACCAATTCCTCCATGTCCTATTTCAGGACGAAATATCCAATAACCACCACGACTCCCATCAACATGGCGAGCGCATAATCTTTTACGAGACCCGTCTCCACCTGCCTCAATTCCCTTGCCCAGCCTCGGACGAGTTCAGCGACTCCGTTGACGATTCCGTCGATGACTTTCTCGTCAAACGCCCTCCAAAGGAATCGAGAGAAATTCACGATGGAATTGACGAACAGAACGTCATAGAGTTCGTCAATCCAATATTTGTTATAAACGAGCGTGTGCAGCGGCCGAAAACGCTCGACCATCCTGTCGGCCGCGGGAGGATCGGTGACGTACAGTCGTCGTGCGAAAAGCCATCCGGCTATGGCAATCGCTAACGAAACACCCATTAATATCAGCTCACCAGCGATACTATGATGCCCTGCGTGATCCGCTCCATGTTCCAAAATCATTTTTGCAGGCTTGAAAACCGGCGCCAGGAAGTCTCCAAATCGGTTCGCGCCCTCAAAAATCGGGATGCCGACAAGGCCGGCCACCAGCGATCCGAACGCGAGAATCATTAAAGGAACTGTCATGATTGACGGGGATTCATGGACATGATGCGCTGTTTCGGGATCTACTCTTGATTTTCCGTGGAAGGTCATAAACAGAGAGCGAAACATGTAAAACGAAGTCATAATAGCCGCGACCGCTCCCAATATCCAGAATCCTTCATGTCGCTGAAAGGAATAGTAAAGAATCTCGTCCTTGCTAAAGAACCCTGCAAAGGGAAAAATCCCGGCAATGGCCAAGGTGCCGAAAAGATAGGTCCCCCACGTGTAAGGTAGCTTCGATCTCAAAGCGCCCATCTTGCGCATGTCCAATTCGCCGGACATGGCGTGCATAACGCTCCCTGCTGCAAGGAAGAGCAAGGCCTTGAAGAACGCATGTGTCATCAGGTGAAAAATCCCTGACGAGAAGGCTCCCACTCCGCAGGCCATAAACATGTAACCGAGCTGACTTATAGTGGAATAGGCAAGGACTCGTTTAATATCGAACTGGGTGATGCCGATAGTGGCCGCGAAAAAGGCCGTTGCGCCACCGATGACGGCCACTACGGTCAATGAAACAGGCGCCAGCGCAAACAAGACGCTGCAGCGGGCCACCATGTACACTCCGGCGGTCACCATGGTAGCAGCGTGAATCAAAGCGCTGACCGGTGTCGGACCTTCCATCGCGTCAGGTAACCAGGTGAACAGAGGAATCTGGGCGGACTTGCCCGTGGCGCCCAAGAATAACATCAGCGTGATGACGGTAACCAGAGCGCCGCCTGCAGGCAGTTTGTCTTGAGCCGCTGCAAAAACGTCGGGAAAAGTAAGCGTGCCGAATGTAACGAAGATCAGCAACACGCCCAGAATAAACCCGAAGTCTCCCACCCGGTTAACGATAAAGGCTTTCTTGCCGGCATCCGAAGCAGACTTCTTCTCGTAGTAATATCCTATGAGCAGATAAGAGCATAAGCCCACACCTTCCCAGCCTACGAACATCAGCAGGAAGTTGTTGGCCGAGACCAGGATCAGCATGTTGAACACAAACAAGTTCAGATAAGCGAAAAACCGACGAAATCCCAGTTCGCCATGCATGTATCCGATTGAATAGACATGAATGATGAATCCTACTCCGGTCACCACAAGCAGCATCACCATGCTTAGCGGATCTACCAGGAATCCGATTGGGACATTCAGTTCGCCTGACAATATCCATGTATAGACAATCTTTTGGATCGATCTAGAGGCCGGGTCCATTCCCAAAAGCTGAATAAAAATTGATAACGCGACTAAAAATGAGGCTCCGACGGACAAGGCTCCGATCCAGCCAATGACTTTCTCGGGGAACCGTTTGCCGAAAAGCCCGTTAATCAGAAAACCAATAAGGGGGAATATGGGTATCAGCCACACCAGGTCAATCATTCCAGGCTCCCAATTTGAAATTCCAAAGGATCAAGCAGGCCCGTTCCAAAATTAACGCCTATCAGTCTCGCTCACCATTTCATAAGCTTAACATCATTGACGTCGATAGATCCGCTTTCTCTGAAAATGGCCACAGCAACAGCCAGACCGACAGCTACTTCAGCAGCGGCCACAACCATAATGAACAAAACGAATATCTGTCCCTCCACAGAATCCAGGTAACGTGCAAACGCGATGAAGGTCAGGTTCACCGCGTTGAGCATTAGTTCCAGAGACATCAGAATGACTATAAGATTTCTTCGAAACATTACCCCCATGATACCGAGGGAAAAGAGAATCGCGGATAAGACCAAATAGTGCTGTAAAGTGACCATCTCTTTAGTTTCCTAAATCTGCTAACTGTTCAAGCGATGTGAGTATTCAGATTTGTTATTTCACACTATTTGCCCCCTCTCCCTCCTGTCCCGCCAGAGAGGGCTTGTTTCACAGATTTCCTTTTCCGAGTCAACACCACAGCTCCGATAATAGCAGACAGGAGCAATACTGAAGCGACCTCAAACGGGAGAAGATACGTCGTGAAAAGCTCCTTGGCTATGATTTCGGTGTTGGAGAGCCCTTGAGCGCCCGCTCCTGACAGTACACCCTGCCCTGTGGGCGGCCCAAAGGTCTTTATAATCGGGATGAGCAATGCTGCCAGAACTACTGCCAATCCAATTCCAATCCACCAGCGCATGGCTTTCGGGCTACCCGTGGAAGGGAGCTGATCCAGATTCAGCAGCATGATCACAAAAAGGAACAAGACCATCACAGCCCCCGCATAGACGATGAGCTGCACCATTCCTACAAATTCAGCGTTTAAGAGTATAAAAAAGCCCGCAAGGCCGATCATGGTAAGAATCATGAAGAGAACGTTGTGCAGAGGTTTGCGTAACAAAATTACGCAAACAGCAGAGGCTACCGTAATAACGCCCAATACATAAAAAATCAGAGCTTCCATGGACTATCCATAACCTCAACACCGACCCAATCAGTCGGGCCGGCAATTGAACAGGCCCGATTAACCGGCCTTTCGTTTCGATTCATATCGCGGCTCGGGGGGCTCGAGCAGCCTCTCCTTATCAAAAATCAAATCTTCTCGGCTGTATTCTGATAATTCATAGGCTGTGGTCATTTCTATGGCCTGTCTCGGACAAACCTCCACGCAATAACCACAGAAAATGCAGCGTCCCAAATCGAGTTCGTATTTCTCCGGATATTTCCTGTTATCAGGTTCAGCTGCGGCTTCTATATATATGCACTGTGCCGGACAAACTGTAGCGCAAAGCATGCAAGCCACACAGCGGATCTTTCCCGATGCGTGCTTTGTCAGAACGTGCCGTCCGCGCCATCGGGGCGCCACGTCCCATTTTTCATCCGGGTACTGCAAGGTAACCTTTCGAGAGAAAAAGTAACTAAGTGTCAACTTCAATCCCTGCAATAAGGGGAGAATCATTTTTCAAACCTCATAATCGAATCGGTTCTGATGCCCACAACTCGCGCTGTCGAATCGGCGGCGGATTTCCCGGACCGCATCCGGCACCATCAAACGCCTCGCTGCAAGTACAGAGCATAGAAAAAAGCGGTTATCATCACGTTGAATAGACCCACCGGCAACAATACCTTCCATCCGAAGTTCATAACACGGTCATACCGCAGCCTCGGATAGGTTCCTCTAATCCACACAAAAAGGAACACGAAGAAAAATGTTTTCAACAGGAACCAGACAACGGGTGGGAGTATGGGTCCTTGCCAGCCTCCCAGATACAACGTGGAAGCGAGAGCGCTCAAGAACAGCAGATGAGCATACTCACCGAGGTAAAACAGTCCGAATTTCATAGAGCTGTATTCTGTCTGATATCCTGCTACAAGTTCATTCTCGCATTCGAGCAAATCAAATGGGGTTCGGGCAATTTCTGCGCTGCCTGCAATTAAGAACAGAAGGAAACCCAACGGCTGCCTAAAAATAAACCACTTCCACACCGAGTCCTGAGCTTCGACTATGCCGGTCAAGCTCAATGTTCCTGCCAACATGAGCACACCGATCACGGAAAGGCTTAACCCAAGCTCATAACTGATCATTTGTGCGCCTGTTCGTATGGAACCCAGAAGCGAATACTTATTATTGGATGCCCAGCCGCCCAGGACCACACCATACACGCCCAATGAGGAAATACCGAAAATATAGAGAATTCCAACATTAATGTCGGAAATAACCCCTGAATTCAGAGCGTATTTTTGAGCAAGAGGTCCTAATATACTCTCCAGTCCCAGTCCCTTCGCAAAGGGTATTACCGCAAACGGTATTAGAGCGCAGGTAACAACGATCAGCGGAGCAATAATGTAAATAACTTTATTAGCGCCCGCTACGGTTATTTCTTCTTTCATTATAAGCTTCACGCCGTCAGCCAGAGGTTGCAATAGTCCCCATGGACCCACCCGGTTAGGACCTAGCCGTACCTGAATCCAGCCGAGCACTTTACGTTCCATAAGCGTGAGGTAGGCCACGAAAGTGAGAACCACTACCAAAACAAACAATACTTTAACGACCAATACGACGATGGGAATTGCGTAATCCATTAGCGCAACCTTTAATAGATCTAGGTCTTTTCTACTCTGACGTTAACAACGGGCTGCCGCCGCTGAGTTAAAATATTGAGCTTTATCAGGGAGAAGTGCTCAGGGACTATAACAGTTCCTTTTGGGGCCCGATGAGACTTCTTCACTCGCACATGTATGGCGGTTCCGTCGCGGGATGTGATTTTCACTCTCTCTTCTTCCTGTAGCCCCAGTTCTTTCATGTCACTTGGAGTTCATTTCCACAAAACCTTCAGGGCAGACTTCCATCAGGGATGAACTCCATTCAGAAAATGAACCCGAATGAAACTTGAGAATTCCAGGCACTAATCTCATGGGTAGTCCGTCTTTTGATAGGGTACTGGGCGGCGCAGCAGGAACAAAATGGGCTTTTCCTCCCGGAAACCCGCTCTCATAAAGAATGCTCTTTCCCGGATCTTCCGCATCCACACAGGGCCAGGGGATACCTTTTTCCGTTAACCGATCATACGAAATCCCTCGGTACACATCTACTAGACCGGCTATCTCGTTCATAACCTGTTCCGGGCCGGCATAGGTCATGGAAGGACTGCCCATGAGCGCGGCCAATGCGGTAAAGATCTCCATGTCGGCCTTGCCCTTAGCCGAGGGCAATACAGGTCTGATCCGTTGAACCAGTCTTTCAGCACTGGTGTAAGTCCCGATTTTTTCGGCAAATGACGATACCGGCAGCACAGCGTGCGCCATTTTCGCAGTGGAAGTCAGAAAAAGATCCTGAACTACAAGAAATTCCAAATTCCCCAGAGCCTTTTCAGTCTTCGTCCTTTCAGGATATGTTTCCAACGGATTTTCGCCCACTATATAAAGCCCACGAATCTCCCCGGACTCAGCCTTATCTAATATCTGAAGGGCATCCAGTCCTTTCTCGGACGGAATAGAAGCGCCCCATACTGTTTCAAATTTTTTCCTGGCGGTCTCATCCGAAATGCGGTGAAAACCGGGGAGCAGACCAGGAGCCAATCCCATATCAATGGCCCCTTGGGCATTGGCCTTTTCTCCGAACAAGTGCACACCACACGATTCCTTACCTATGCGCCCGGTCAAGAGAGCCAAATTGACGGCTGCTTTCGCGGATTCTGTGTCCCCAGTGAGGCGATTCATTCCAAAGGTAAGTATTATGGTGGCTCTCTGAGCATCCGCGTACATTTTGGCGGCCTGTCGGATCAGGTCAGCATCCACTCCGGTCAGACCGGAAACATTTTCAATATTGAAATCCGCAAGTGAAGCCGTCAGTTCATCCAGCCCATCAGCCTTGAGGACGAGAGCTGGTCTTGTCAAAGAGACCCTGATCGATAATCAATTTGAGTATAGCGTTTGGTATTATATGCTCCGATCCTGGGACACAGCGCAGGTGAAGCGATCCCGCCCGCCTGGCAAGCTTTGTAGTGATCGAATCAACTACAATTATTTGGGCCCTATGCCTGGACGCGGCGATTATTACCTCATTTTTCGCCACAGGATGTGTCTCGGTCAGGTCTGCCCCGAGAAGAAGTATCACCTCTGCATTTCTGATTTCCCGGATGGCGTTTGTTCCTGCCGGGTAACCCAATGCAGGTTCTACTGCTTCAAGGAGAGCCTTGTAGGCAAATCCGCCTGCATGGTCGAGATGAGGTGTTCCCATCACAGTACGAACGAAACGGTTGAATACATATGCATCTTCGTTGGTCAGGCGCTCGGAACCCAGGGCTGCAAGACTTGTCGATCCATACTTATTCTTGATCTTACTGAATCCTTCGGCTACGAAACTGAGCGCCTCGTTCCATCCGACTTCCTGAAGTGAGCCGTTTTTGCGGATAAGCGGATTAACAAGTCTCTGCTCGGAATAGATATAAGGCCAACCGTACCGACCTTTGACGCACAAATTGCCCTCATTATGGCTATCTGCGGGCGACTTGACGTACACCACCTTGTCGGCTTTTTGTCCCAAGCTTAGTGTGCATCCAAGACTGCAAAAAGAGCACGTTGTTGTGGTCTTCTTCAACTCGAATTCTCTGCCGGTTCCCACAAGCCATTTTGACGTAATGGCCCCAACCGGACAGATCGAAGCGCATTGACCGCAGAATTCGCAATTCAGGGGTCGTCCGAAATCGGTCGAGACTTCCGCGTGCATGCCCCGGTTTGTAAAGCTCAGCTCATTTTCTCCCTGAACCTCGTCACAAATCCTGACGCACATTCCGCATTTGATACACAGATTCATGTTGAAGCGGATAAAATGAGATGCATTATCCACATGGAAATATCTGGTTTCCCGCGAGAAAGGCGGGTCTGCAAGTTCAAATTCCCGCACGAGATTTTGAAGGTGACATGCTCCTGCCGCGTCGCATGACGGACACAGAAGAGGATGGGATCTCAGGAGCAGCATGAGCTGCATACGCCGACTTTTGTCAAGTTTGGGGCTGTTGGTTACGACTTCCATGCCTTCGCGCGCCGGATTGAAGCACGCGGGCATAGTACGGGTGCGACCCCGGGCCGTCACTTCGACCATACAGAGACGACAAGCTCCATAAGGCACAAGCCGCTTGTCATGACACAAGGTCGGAATACGAATTCCCGCCTTCTGCGCGGCTTCCAGGATGCTGGTTCCTCGTTCTACACTAACTTCAACACCGTCAACGGTAAGGGTCTCCATAGAAATTATCTCACAAACAATGTTTTGAGGCGGCGCCGCAATCTCCGGATTGGTCGGGACCGCATAATATATTTTATCTAATGGCTCCGAATTTACAGTTCGTAATACAAGTCCGGCATTTAGTGCATTTTTCCAGGTCGATTCGTGCTGTCTGCTTCTTTTCCCACACTAATTGCGCCGGATGGGCAGTTTCGATAGCACAGACCGCACATCTTGCATTTGTCTTCCATAACCACGAAATCGATCAGCTTCGGACACACCAGCGCGGGACAATGCTTATCGCGGATGTGAGCATCGTATTCATCGCGGAAGTACCGTATGGTCGAAAGCACAGGATTTGCCGCGGCTTTTCCTAACCCGCAATGGGAGGTCGAGTTGATGTGTTTTCCCCATTCTTGAAGAAACTCCACATCTCCTTCCTGGCCTCTGCCTTCAACTATGTCGGTCAATTTATCGAACATGACCTTGAGCCCTTCACGGCAAGGGGTACATTTGCCGCATGACTCGTCCACGCAGAATTCGGTAAAAAACCTGGCAGTATCGACCATACAGGTATGGTCGTCCATAACGACAACTCCGCCCGATCCCATCATCGCGCCGGCATCGATGAGAGATTCGTAATCGATTTCCACGTCCACCATCTGATTAGGTATGCAGCCACCCGAGGGACCGCCCATCTGCGCGGCTTTAAACTTCCTTTTCTTTGGGATCCCTCCGCCTATATCGAATATTAGGCTCTTCAAGGTAGTTCCCATAGGTACTTCGACCAGGCCGACGTTATTTACGGCTCCCGTAAGAGCAAAAACTTTTGTCCCCTTGCTGCCTTCGGTTCCGATGGAGGCAAACCACTCTGCGCCGTGAAGTATGAGCGGATTAAGATTAGCGAAGGTCTCTACATTGTTGAGGTTTGTGGGCTGATTGTTCAGACCTGCCTCTGCGCTTCGAGGTGGCTTGATACGAGGCATTCCACGCTTGCCTTCTATCGAGAACATCAATGCAGTTGACTCGCCGCAAACAAAAGCGCCTGCTCCCGGATAAATCTCGATGTCAAAATTGAATCCTTTGTCGAGAATATTTTCTCCCAGCAGACCGTAATCCCGGGCATCGTTGATTGCTTTTTGAAGCCTTTGAATAGCGAGCGGATACTCGGCTCTTACGTAGATATAACCTTTCTCCGCGCCGATAGCATACCCGGAGATGGCCATACCTTCGAGTACCGAATGCGGATCGCCTTCCATGACGGAGCGGTCCATAAAAGCTCCGGGGTCGCCTTCGTCACCGTTGCAGATGGTGTACTTGGGGAAATTTTCGTATCGTCGGCACTCCTCCCATTTAAGTCCGGTAGGGAAACCGCCGCCGCCCCTGCCACGCAATCCTGATTTCTTGACTTCTTCAATGACCTCTTCCGGTGTCATTTCAGTTAGGACTTTGGCCAGGGCAGTATATCCGTCTCTCGCGATGTACTCATCGATATTTTCCGCATCTATCAGCCCGCGATTTCGCAAAACTATCAACCGCTGCAAGCCAAAGAACCTGATATCGTGCAATAGAGCTATTGATTCTTTGGCTTCTTCCTTGAACAGGAGCGACTCTACCACACGCCCTTTTAGCACGTGCTCTTCCACAATCAGAGGAGTGTGTTCAGGTTTAACCTGGTTGTAAAAAACGCCATCCGGATAGACCGCCATAAGCGGGCCTCTGGCGCAAAAACCATTACACCCTGTAGTAATTATCTGGGCCTCGTCTTGCAGGTTCCTCTTTTTCAATTCCCTTTCCATGGCTTCTTTTACATCCATGGAGCCACTGGCCAGGCATCCGGTACCTGCGCATAGCATGAACTGTCTACAACTAGGACTGGCACTCATCGACTATTCTCCAACGGGCTGTGCGCTGTCGCGCACCCCGAGCATATCACCAAGCTCTTCGGGCTTAATTACCCTGCCGTGGTTTCGCTCTCAGGGGCAAGAGCGTACTTTTCTACGGGCTTTCCACCCATTATATGTTCATCAAAGATCTGCTTTGCCTTCTCGCGATCCAACAAGATGTACTTCACCGGCGATTGATCCTTGAGTTCAACTGTAGCCATGGGCTCCTTGGCGCAGAGGCCGGCGCAACCTGAGTTAATCACTATGACGTCCACTGATTCCACGGGCTGCAACCGAATCACGAAACTCGGTCATCACATCACGGGCACCTGCCGCAATGCCGCAGGTTCCCATATGCACAGTAATTTTGGCCCGGTACACGCCCTCTCGTTGGGCCATTTTCCCGCGCTCACGTTCCTTGATTTTCTTCAGATCCTCTATGGAAATCTTTGGCACTATGCTTCCTCCTGGAGGCTTTTGTATCGACTCTCAGGCACTCACACCAACAAACGATCTAAAATCAGATCGGCTTTACTCTCATTGATAGCCATCCATAATTTTCAAGGTATCGTTGGGATTTATATTGCCGTGCGTATCCTCACCGATCAGCATCACTGGAGCAAGCCCACAAGCCCCTAGACATCGGACGGCCTCGAGAGTGAATCGGCCGTCCGCAGATGTTTCTCCAACTGTGAGGCCGAGCTCTCTGGTCATGGTCGCAAGAATTTCTTTCGATCCCTTCACATAACAAGCCGTCCCGAGGCACAGGCGAACCGTATGCCGGCCCCTGGGCGTGATCGTAAAAAAGGAATAGAAGGTTACCACGCCATACACGTGCGATGCTGACACGTTCAGACCTTCAGCCAGTTTGATCTGCACTTCCATAGGCAGATAACCATACATCTCCTGCGCTTCCTTTAAAGCAGGAATAATGTAATTGGCCCGGCCCTCATATTTGTCGATGATCGTCTCAAGCTTTTCCAGTTCTTCAGGCGGAAGCGTTTCAACGAGTGGTTTAGCTTGAGCCTTTAGGATATCGTCTCGTTCTTTCACTTATCTTTACTCCCCTGGAATTCAGCGATTTGACCTTACATTCGCGGCAAGTTCCTCTAGTCCCTCACTAAGATTATTGTTAATGAGGGTCACCACCTCAGGCTGATTCAATGGAATTTCTTCAAGCTCGCTTCGTAATTCTCGGGTATCGAACTGATACTCCTTCGTATTTCTTCTATGCACATATACAAAATCAACGTCCGGATTCCCTTGTATGAGGGTGACCATGGTTTCAGACATGTTGCCCATAGGCTTGCGATCGATATGCCCATATTTCATGAATGCCAGCACCTTGGTTCCCACTCCGGGAGTTGAATCAATTTTAATGTCGCCTTCCGCCAGTCTCGCGGACTGTTGCAGCAATGATAAACCGAGCCCGACTTTTCGATTAGCACGCGTGGTGACAAACGGATCAAGCGCTTTAAGCAGGAACTCCGGTTCCATTCCTTGTCCGTTATCTTCTATAATGATCGTAAGGCTGTCTGCCTTAATGTCTTCTTCCACCGTTATTCGTACAAGGTCCGCGCCCGCATTTATCCCGTTTTCCGCAACATCGAGGATATGCAGCGACAGATCCTGCATCCGCTTTGCTCAAAAAAACTCCCAATCCGGAGATATCGAACGCAAAGTCATACCGGTCAACAATTTCGTTTGAACCTGTCACCGGCTACTTTCGGCCCCTCGTCTTTCCGCTCTTGAACTTAGCTTGTCAAGCAGCTCGTTGATCGTTTGGAAGGTTTGATGATGAGGGACTAATCACTCTCCTTTACCCGGCTACGCTTCGAAGCTATCGTCGAATCCCCATTTCGTATAATCTCCCGGCTATTTCATAGGCCGGCAGTCCACTCACCAAAATAGGGACTCCCTGTTCTTCAGCTTTTTCCAGGGTTTCCGGTTCCGGTTCTCGTCCGCCTACAATCACCACGCCTGCCAGATTATTCAGAAAAGCCACGGCAACAATATTCTGATGCAGCTGAAGAGTGATCCACAGATCCCCTTCTTTTGATCCAGCTATCACATCACTGAGAAGGTCGCTTACATAGCCACCTTCAACCACACGGTTCATTTGGTCGCTGCACGCCCTTACTTCCAGCGCCAGCGCTTCTACTAAGTCTCCGAGAGTCATGAGAGGTCTCCTAAATGCGGATGCTTCTTCCGCCGCTTCATCGATCGACCTCGGCTAGAACTATATCCACACTTGAAAGTATCGCAATCAGATCGGCAAAAAAACAACCCTTGCTCATAAGCGCCAAAGATTCGAGATTCACAAACGCGGGTGCTCGCCACTTCAACCGGTAAGGCTGGGGTCCGCCATCACTGATCAGATAGGCCCCCATTTCGCCTCGAGGTGACTCAATACACTGATAAACTTCACCTACAGGGGGTTTTAAGCCCTCCACCACGAGCATAAAGTGGTGGATGAGCGATTCCATTTTAGTGTAAATCTCCTCCTGAGGCGGGAAAATGACCCCAGGTTTGGTAGCTCTGATCGGCCCGGGCGAAAGTTTCTCCAGCGTTTGAGCCAGGATCCGTCTGCTCTGTCTCATCTCCGCGACTCTAACCAGATACCTTGAATAGACATCGCACCCGGTCTCAACAGGCACATCAAAGCTATACTGCTCATATCCGCTATATGGTTCGGACTTTCGTATGTCCCAATTTATTCCCGAAGCCCTGGCCATAGGGCCGCTTGCCCCCATGGCTATGGCATCTTCTTTGGAAAGCAGACCTATTCCTTTGGTCCGGTCGATATAGATAGCATTCTTTGTGAGCAGTTCTTCATATTCATCCACACGACGATCGAAATTGTCCGTGAAAGTTCGCAGTCGCTCTACGAAACCGTCTTCAAGGTCCCGTATTAGTCCGCCGATTCTGAGATAATTGGGCATCAAACGCCCGCCGGCAGTGAGCTCAAAGAGATTCATAATCTCTTCTCGCTCCCGCAGCATATAAAAAAGCGGCGTCATCGCTCCAACATCGTGCGCATGAGTTCCCAGCCAAAAAAGGTGACTAAAGATCCGGCTGAGTTCCGCCATGATAACCCTGATTACCTGGGCTCGCTCGGGAACTTCCACGCCGAGCAGCTTCTCCACGGTCAGACAATAGGCCAGTGAATTGCTCGATGCCCCCATATAATCGCAGCGTTCGGCCAGCGGGATAACCTGATGATAATGTTTATTTTCGCAGGTCTTTTCATAGCCGCGATGCAGGTAACCCAAATGCGGCACTACATTAACAACTATTTCGCCGTCCAGTTCCACCACAGCCCGGAAGACGCCATGCGTGCTCGGGTGATGAGGACCGAGATTAAGTTCCAGCAACTCAGTTACAGGTTTTGTTGTTGCGCTCGCTAGTTCGGACATGCGCTTATTCCTTAGTTTCCGGTCCTGGAAGGCAGGTCCGGAGTATCTTGATCATTGCCCAGGACGGAAAAATCTTTTCTAAGTGGATGCACTTCCCAATTGTCCGGTAGAAGGAGTTTTCTCGGATCCGGGTGGCCGTTAAAAATGATTCCGAACATCTCCGCTGTTTCTCGCTCGTGCCAATTCGCTGTGGGCCAGACAGTAACTACCGAATCTATACTCGCGGGAGCTTCTTCAGTTTCATCGATAAGGGCCTTAATTCGAAATCGATGGTTTTTCTCCAATGAATATAGTTGGTAAACAACTTCGAAACGAGGCTTGTCGGGATACCTGTCTACCGCACCAACAAAAGAGAGAAAATTAAAGGCCAGATCCGGATCATTTCTCAAAAATAGACAGACCTCACGAATTTTCTCAGGGGCTACGGTCATGTACACCTGGCCCTGAAATTCAGCGTAAGCTTGAATTACATCAGATGAAAAAGCCGATTGATAGCTTTTCTTGGATTTCTTCTTGTTTCATTAGCCGGCCGACCTGATTTTTGGGATAGGTGGATTGTGTAATGATTGTTCTTTCATGACCTTGGCATGAAGCTGAAGTATTCCATCCAGCAATGCTTCCGGCCTGGGGGGACATCCTGGAATGTAAACATCCACGGGGAGATGGCGGTCGATACCCTGAACTACGGCATAATTCTTATAGATTCCGCCGGTGGATGCGCACGCTCCCATAGCTATAACCCATTTAGGTTCCGCCATTTGCTCGTAGATCCTCAAAATAGCGGGAAGCATTTTTTTTGAGGCAGTGCCTGAGACTATCATCAGGTCGGCATGTCGGGGAGAAGGTCTGGCGACCTCCATGCCAAAACGTGCCAGATCATATCTACTGACAAATGTGGCTATCATTTCGAGAGCACAGCAAGCCAAACCGAAACCCAGAGGC
This sequence comes from uncultured delta proteobacterium, assembly GCA_963843165.1. Classification (GTDB taxonomy): domain Bacteria; phylum Desulfobacterota; class Desulfomonilia; order Desulfomonilales; family Desulfomonilaceae; genus DATJPW01. The sequence continues at coordinate 20,007 of CAWJJL010000053.1, forward strand.
CACATCGATGATTTTCGCGACCAGTTTACAAGCCATTCCAGGTTGGTGACATGCACCGTATCATTAAGATGTCTTTCTATTCCCATTGCAAGGCGCCTTTTTTCCAAACGTAAATCAATCCCACCAATAGTACAAGGACAAATATGAGCATCTCCACAAACCCGAACAGCATAAGTTTGTCATAGATAGCTGCCCACGGAAAAAGAAAGATTAGTTCGATATCGAACACTATGAACAACATGCCGATAACGAAAAATCTGACGGAAAATCGCCTTCTGGCGGTTCCGATCGGATCCATGCCGCACTCGTAAGGCATTAATTTTATGGGTGTCGGATTTCTGCGAGCCACAAGTGTGGATAACACAATAATAGCCACCCCGATAAAGGCCGAGACTAGAAAAATGACAAGAATAGGAAGATAGCTATTTATCATCCTCTACTCCGGTTATTTGTAGCTGAGCGCCCAAGTGGCAGACCTGAGCGGATATAACTTGAAAGAGGTAATTGTATATTAGGGAGGGTATTTTTACCCGAGGCAGCCTTCCCTGATACAAAGACTCTATATTAATCGTCAATTTAGGGTTGTCAAGCCCTTTTTCCTATTGCCGTTCGACCACCCAATGCATGTGCTCCGAAGCGGAATAATATCTCTAACCTGGTTCCGACACCCGGCTCGGACATCAATGTCATAAAATCAGAACACCTTTTGATATTGGCTAATCCCATGCCCGCGCCAAACCCCATGGCCCTGATCCACTGCGGCGCAGTCGAATATCCCGGTTGGAGCACCTTCTTCACGTCTTCTATTCCCGGTCCGTGATCGACCGCGGATATTTTTAATCGATCCCGACGAACTTCTACGATTATTTCTCCTCCCACATCAGTGTGGATCACCAAATTCATTTCAGCCTCATAAACCGCGACCGAAACCCTACGGATTATCGCAGGCGCCACTCCCAATCGTCGCAGTGATTTCTTTATCGTGCTGGAAGCTTTACCGGCATTGGCAAAATCGCGATCATCCACTCTAAAGTGAAGAACAAGACTTGTGGCATCGGAAACTATATCGTCAAAAATGTGACTGGCTCGATATGCTTGAAGCTTTTCAGTTTCCTTTTGTAGAAAACTGGCATCCATTTCATGCAACAGCGATCGCATCATAGTACCTGGAGTTACAATACCTACCAGTTTTCCACTTCCGTCCACCACGGGCAGTCGGCCAAATCCTCTGCTTCCCAGTTGATTCACTGCCTCAATGAGATAAGAATCCTTTGATACGGTTTTGACCTGCGAAGTCATAGCCTCGCGAACCGACTGATCCAATTTATTGTTTTCCAATGCCGTCAACACATCGGACATGCTCAATATTCCGATTAGATTCTCACCTTCCACGACCGGAGCGCCGGAAATGCGTTTGGATTTCAGGATTGTTTTCGCCTCTTCCAGTGGCATGTCCGGCCCGAAGATGACCACTTCCGTGGCCATAACCGTCTCCACTTTAGTGGAATAGATGAGTTCCTGAACTTTGGTTATGCCTTCTACTTGCATGTTCACCAGGTGCTATTTTCGATTTTAACCAGACCCAAACCAGGCAATCCGGCTTTGTACAATCGACCGCACGCCTCGTACATGGTATATCCGGTGACCAACACGGTTATTCCGGAATCGTTTGCCAACTCGAGTGTTTCCGGAGGAGGCGTCTTGTCTCGAACGAATATGACGACATTTATCCCGGCCATTTCGGCGGTTCTTATCACTTGAGGATTGGTGAGCCCGGTCATGAGCACCATGCCTTCCGATCCGAAAGCCAGCACATCACTCATCAGGTCTGCAGCTCCGCCCATCGGCACTTCTCCGTCAAGACCTTGATGGTCCACCAGCATCCTTGCCGAAAGTATATCGAGTATCTCGCGGAGCTTCATCCAATCTCCCGTGGATGGTCCATGCAGGATCGAATATTTCATCATTATCACTTATTATTGTCAAGTTTCAGAGAAGGCGTATGGGATGAGCGGAGGAGAAGCGGCCTTCACTTCTTGAATCGAGCGGCGTATCTAAATTCGTAGACATCATCCACCAAATGACGGATGAATGAACTCCACTTTGTCATCATCTCTTATTATTGTTGAACTGAAATCCTTTCGATGAACAAAACGGCCGTTCACCTCAACGATTACTGCCGGATCATTTTCCTTAACCTCATCCAAAAGCCGCTGAACGCTTAATTCGCATCCGTCACGCTCTTCAGGAAAACCATTGAACAGGAATTTCATCACACACTCTGTAAGAAACCACTTATTATTCTTGTCATTGTGGGAATCCCGGCATTCACCAGGAATGAATCATGGCCATACGGAAGATCCAGCTCCGCAAAAGAAACGTGCTTTTGCAGCGCCTGCAGTGCCCGAACGATGGGAAGCGACATGGAGGTCGGGTACAGCCAATCGGAACCAAATGAAATGACAAGCATCTTGGCCGTAACATTCTGAAAAGCAGTTAATAGATCTCCATAAGTAGCTTCCAGATCAAAGTAGTCTATGGCCTTGGTAATTATTATATAGGAATCCTCATCAAACCTCTGCATAAAGACGCTCCCCTGATGTTCGAGGTAAGATTCCACCTCAAATTCGCCGCCTTCTTCTCCGTTTTCGCCTAGGCTGTACCTGTATCCATCGACATCTTTTAGTGTCAGCTTGCGGCCGAATTTGACTTCCATAGTCTCTTCGGATAGATAAGTGATGTGGCCGATCATCCTCGCGACAGCCAAACCTTTTGCCATTTTGTCGTTTTCACTGGGGCCGCCGGGCTCCGGGCATACGCGTGCCGGGTCGCTATATATGGCGTTTCGTCCGACCCAGTTGAATGCTATGCCCTGTGGTGACAGTCTTGCCGTTGCTGCAATCACCAAGGCCGATTTTACTTTGTCAGGATGCGTTACCGCCCACTGGAGAGCCTGCATCCCTCCCATGGAGCCCCCGATAACATTATGTAGTCTCCCGATGCCCAGGCGCTCTATAAGCATGACCTGAACATTTACCATGTCTGCCATAGTCATTAGCGGAAATTCACGCCCGTACGGTCTGCCTGTGTCAGGATCAATACTGCATGGACCTGTGGTGCCCTTGCACCCGCCAAGACAATTGGAGCAAATCACAAAATACTTATTCGTATCGATTCCCTTGCCAGGGCCAATCATGGCGTCCCACCAACCAAGTCTACCGTTTTCGTCCACCCCCGCAGCGTGGGCATCGCCCGAGAAAGCGTGAAGGATCAAAACCGCATTATCCCGCTCGGGGGAAAGAGTGCCGTACGTCTCATACGCCACTGTCAATGGACCCAAGAACAAACCCGACTCCAGTTTAATTCCATCAAAGTCCGCATATTGAGTCTCGACCTGTCCGTAACGGCCGTCTGAATCAGCGTATTCTTGTATAGGTGTAGTGGGCATTTATTTGTCCAGTACTTACCGCAGAGAG
>CAWJJL010000054.1:0-11394 GCA_963843165.1 uncultured delta proteobacterium
TGCGCGGGATTGCTGGTTACGGAGGGATGCCGAGAGAAGTGAGCGCAGTGGAAAGAGAAATCCCTGTAGTGTGGGTCGGCAAGTCCCACAGGCCCACGGATCTTATTTTGGGGTTTCTCCCAAAACTGAGGGAACTGGCCCCTGACATGCAAGTGAAGCTGCACCGGCAGCTTAAGAGCATGGATGAAGCGGAAGCAATCTTTCGTGAGTCGGAGAAAACAATGGACGGCATAGTTTTTCTTGACTCCACGGGGGCGGAGTTTCTGGCAACCGCCAAACCAAAGATTCCGTGCTTTGTAGGAGCAACGAATAACCCTGTCGATCTAGGCGTCATAAAATCTCTCGAGGCTCCCGAAGGGAAGGTTACCGGCGTTACGTACTATGTGCCGTATAACAAACGGTTGGAAATCATCATGCAACTGTTCCCTAACATAAAACGAGTGGGACTAGTGGTAGAGTTGGCTGACCGAGTGGACTGATCGAGCAGCAGGCCACACGATCGCAATGCGCCCGACTCAATCTCAAATACAATGATGTCGTGGCTTCCGATCTCAAGAAGTTGATAGCGGAAACAAATGAGCTTGCCGACAATGTGGACTTAATTATCATTAGCAACACACGGCTTGCGATGGAATTCACAACTAGCTTGCTCCCCATAGCTAACACAAAAAAAATCCCTGTGTTTTCCTATGCGAGTGAACCGGTGAAACAGGGTGTCCTCGCTGGGATGGGAGTGGATGAAGCCAAGTTCGGCCGATGCTCGCAGAATCGGTGGTTGATGTGCTCGTCAATCGAAAGCCGATTTCAAGAGTACCAGTGAAAATGGACCCGGACCCGACGATATGCATTAACGAAGGAATGATGAAAAGCCTTGGACTCAAATTTCCGGACGCTATTCTGAAAAAAGCCGTATTTTACTGATTACACGGCGCCAGCGAATTGGTAAGGGCTGTCGGGCCGCCGGTCCCCACTGAATCAACCTTTTTATCTATCTCAGATCATCTCAATGCCAAGTTGACAGCCTCCCAATACGTTTGTTAGCATTCACTCCTCGCATCATTCATCAGAAAGGTGGATCAGCTATGGCCGACATTGAAGGACTGAGAGAAGCGAAGGATGTGAAGATCTCCGGAACAGGGAGCGCAGCAGGTTTTCATTTGAAGGGATCAGCTCACCTGGACTGGGGAATGAAAAACCGCATGTCGAGGATCATCAAACCGGACACCGGACGCACGGTAATGTTGGCCGTGGATCACGGATACTTTCAGGGCCCCACTTCCGGCCTGGAAGTGATGGAGAAGACCCTCGAACCTCTGATTCCATACGCAGATTGCCTGATGCTGACCAGAGGCATTCTTCGCTCCTCAGTGCCGCCGGGTTGTCAGACGCCGATTGTATTGAGAGTGTCCGGTGGCCAAAGCGTCCTGACCGAGTTATCTAATGAAACTTGGAACGTGGACGTGGATGATTGCATTCGATTGAATGCGGCTGGGATGGCTTTTTCCATTTATGTCGGCGCTCAGCATGAGCACCAGACCCTGGTAGCTTTCTCGGATCTTATAGATGCAGGATATGCCGCAGGTATCCCTGTGCTGGCTGTTACGGCCGTTGGCCGGGAAATGGCTCGGGATGCGAGATATCTGAGCCTGGCCAGCAGGATAGCCGCGGAAATGGGCGCCAATATAGTCAAAACGTACTATTGCCAAAATTTCACAAAAGTAACCGGGACGTGCCCCGTGCCTATCGTCATGGCGGGCGGAAAAAAACTGCCCGAACTGGAAGCGCTGGCAATGGCTTTTAACGCGGTTTCCGAAGGGGCCGTCGGAGTGGACATGGGGCGCAATATCTTCCAGTCCGATTGCCCGGTGGGAATGATAAAAGCTGTTAGAGCGGTCGTTCACTACAATGAAAAACCGAAAACAGCACTCAAAATTTACGAGGATGAGAAAAAAAGACTGAAGCCCTCAAAAACCAAAGCCCCCGTTTCTAAGCCTAAGCCAAGGAAATGAGCGCTCACCACCAGGCCGCGGATGTTCAATGAAAGTAGCAATGTATTATAACAACGAGGATATCAGGATCCAGCAAATGGATATCCCTCGTATTGGGCCTGATGAACTCCTTGTTAAAGTCTGGGCGAGCGGGATCTGCGGCAGTGACGTGCTTGAATGGTATCGAGTGCCGAAAGCGCCGCTTGTGCTCGGGCATGAAATAGCGGGGGAAATTGCCGAAATAGGCCGAGATGTTCCGCTCTGGAAGAAAGGTGACAGGGTATTCGTTTCGCATCATGTGCCCTGCAATATGTGCCGTTACTGCTTAGCCGGGCATCATTCGGTGTGCGATACGTTGGCTTCCACAAATTTCGATCCGGGCGGTTTCAGCGAATATTTGCGAGTGCCGGCAATTAATGTAAGGAACGGCGTTTACGAGTTGCCGGACCAAATGTCCTATGACCAAGCAGTATTTATCGAGCCGCTTGCTTGCGTTTTTCGCGGCCAGCTACACGCCGGGTGGGTTCCCGGGAGACGAGTGGCAATATTTGGTACCGGTATCGCCGGGCTGCTTCACGTGCAATTGGCAAAGATCGCAGGCGCGTCTCGAATCATAGCTGTGGATATCAATCCCCGGAGGTTGGCCGCTGCGGCTGATCTGGGCGCGGATATCACCTTACCGGCAGGCGACGATCTATTAGAACGTTTGAAAGAGAATAACGACGGCCGGCTTGCGGAGTTGGTTATTGTTTCTACAGGAGCGCCACAAGCAATACAGCAAGCTTTTGGAGCTGTTGATCGGGGAGGGACTATCCTTTTTTCGCTCCGTCGGATCCGGGGGCCAAAATTGATATGCCTTTCAACGAACTCTGGAGAAAAGAAATCACCATGACTTCCGCATATGCAGGAAGTCCGCGTGATATTCACAAAGCCATTGAACTCATTTCATCAGGAAGAATAAATGTAGACGATATGATTACGCATCGTCTGCCGCTGGAAAAAACCGTGAACGGTTTTGCCCTCGTGAGCAAGGCAGCGGAATCCATAAAGGTCATAATCGAACCCCAGGCCTCAGCTCATTAGTAAATTGGCGTTGAATTTTGCAGAAATCTAGGAAATCCGTGCAGGAATCTGACTGGGGAATTGCTGCAGATGCTTGTCCAAGACCGGAGAATTGTCGCACGGTGAAGCATGAGGCTACAGGCCGAGACGATCGCTTATGGCCCCCATGGCATTAATGCTGATTTCAATAAAATCGTCCAAGCTAAGCCCTATTTTCTCGCACAGAAGGATATGGTCCCGATTCACTGATCGGGCAAATTCTTTGGCTTTCATTCGTTTTTTGACCGACTTAGCCTTGAGAGAGGATAATTTCTTATCCGGGTTGACCAGAGTCGCTGCCACAATCATACCGGTCATGGTCTCGGCGGCCGTGAGGGCCCAGTGGACAGGTTGGTCACGAGTAAGGCCGAGATTCATTGCGTTGTGATACTTTATGGCTTCGGGTATTGAAGGATCAACGCCTTTCTCGAGTAGGATCTGCTCGGTTACAAGCGTATGTTTATCCATTTTGTCACGTGTCTCGTTATAATCTATGTCGTGCAATAAACCAATTAGCCCCCACTTTTCCGGGTCTTCATCAAAACGGGTCGCCAGGGACCGCATTATGGCCTCCGTCGCGAGGCTATGCTTGCGCAATGGTTCGGTGTCAAGGTGTTGCTCCATCAACTCGATAGCTTCTTCGCGGGATATACCCCATTTAGAGCTTTTCATAAGCTTTTTCGCTCCTCGGAATTGGCACGGAACAGAAGCTGATCGCTGTTCGGTCTCTGGGATCTTTCAAGAAATTACCGTGTTAGGAGAACTGGATCAGCGGTTGGTCCAAACGGCTAATATGCATTTTTTAACACAGTCTCTCCTCAGACACAACTCCGAAAGCGCAATGACCAGCGTTGACATTGAGGGACTGTGTTATTAAGTTAAATGCATCTTAGTAGGGGCCGCGGATTTCAAACTCAAACTCTTTTTCGAGGGATGATCAATGAGAACCATTAATATGGACCATGTGGCCGGATCGCCGCTACTTCCGGAAGTCTTGGACGCGATGATGCCGTTCTTAACCGACAAATACGGGAATCCTTCGAGTATGCACAGCGTGGGAGAGGTTGTCTCAGACGCTATTGAGGAAGCGAGAGCTAAAGTAGCGGCCATGATAAATGCTCAAGAAGACGAAATCGTTTTCACTTCGGGAGGTACTGAAGCTAATAATTGGGCATTAAAAGGCGCCATGCAGGCAAATAGGTCACGAGGCAATCATCTAATAACTTCCTCGATAGAACATTTCTCGATTATGCACGCAATAAAGTCCCTGGAAAAAGAGGGAATAGAAGTGACCCGGCTGCCCGTTGATAATTATGGCATTGTGGATCCACAGGATGTTGAGAAGGCAATTACACCCAAAACGGCTCTCATCTCAATCATGCACGCGAACAATGAAGTCGGGAGCATTCAGCCTATTGAAGAAATCGGTAAAATAGCGCGAGAGCATAATATCCCGTTCCATACCGATGCTGTTGCAACTGCGGGAGTCATACCTGTCGATGTGGAATCTTTGAATGTGGATTTTTTATCCATGGCCGCTAATCCGTTTTACGGTCCGTTCGGTGTCGGCGCGCTCTATGTCCGAAAAAGAGCAAAAATAGCTCCCCTGTTGGACGGGGGGATTCAAGAAGCGCGGACTGCGCGCTGGAACGGAAAATGTGCCGGGAATCATAGGCATGGGAAAAGCCGCTGAAATAGCTCCGATTGAAATGGATTCCCGTACCGCTCACCTCGTGCCTCTTAGAAATAGATTGATGAAAGAGCTTCCCGAGGCCATGGAAGAAGTTGCCGTTGTTGGACATCCAACACAGCGATTACCGGGAAATGTGAGTGTCTTGGTTCGCTATGTAGAGGGCGAGGCCATGCTGCTGTTCTTGGACATGGATGGTATATTGATAGCCAGCGGCTCAGCTTGTATTTCTCGATCTCTCAAAGTCTCTCATGTTATGCTCGCGATGGGCATTGATGCAGGCACTGCTCAGGGCTCTCTGTTATTCACTCTGGGCCGCGACAATACGGATGAGGATGTTAATGATGTGGTGAAAATTTTACCGCCTATCGTTCAAAGGTTGAGAGATATGTCGCCCCTATATAAGAGGAGCTCGAAATTCAAGACTGTGGGATAGTAAATCGACGCGGATAAAAGAGTCTCTTATTATAATAATCCACATGTTTTAGCGGAACAAAAGCTTTATCACATCAGGAGTGAGGAAATGTATAACGAAGTCGTAATGGATCATTTTAAAAATCCTCGTAATGTGGGGGAAATACCGGATGCTGACGGTGTAGGTGAAGTGGGCAATCCGGCATGTGGCGACATAATGACCTTTTATATTAAGGTCAAGGATAACATTTTGGAAGACGTGAAATTCCAGACTTTCGGCTGTGGGGCCGCGATTGCAGTTTCGAGCATGGTTAGTGAAATGGCCAAAGGCAAGTCACTTGAAGAGGCAATGAAAATCTCTAAAAAATCAGTGATCGATGCTCTAAACGGACTGCCGAAACAGAAACACCATTGTTCGAATCTTGGCGCGGATGCCCTGCAACGGGCCATCGCGGATTATAAAGCCAAGATGGAAGGCGAAAAGCTCAAGAAACCGGAAGATCATCCGGACGCGTGCTCATGCGCCATCTGCGACATGGAAAATCCGGAAGAAGCGCCATACTGCTCGGCAGCCTGCCAACGACCGGCGAAGTAGAACATAAGCAGCGGATCCAGTAAACTGCCCAGCTTGTTAGTCGCGCCTTGCAATTGGGAGAATTGTGCTTGTTCGGATTTTGGCTAAAATGTGGCAATTATGAAAATTGATTGTAATGATCGATACATACATAAATACTGTATGATGCTGCATCACTTTTAATTATATTTTAATTTAAAAAAGCTTGACAACTTTCTAGAAAAATGGTCTTTTATTCCCCAGCGACAAACCAAACCTAATCCTTCCTTGGCCCGTTCGAGTAACGGGCCTCTTTTTTTGTACCTGAGCAGCTATTCGACGTCACCTACAGCGTATGGGGCATGCTGGTGCGCAGAAAGAAAAGCCCAGTCAATAGTTCTTTGCCGTTTGGGAGTTTCTGAAAGAGGTCTCAATCGCGAGACACGGGACCTCGCGAAAACAATTTTTGCTTTCAGTAGAGAATCCCCGAGAACGCGCATGTCCGGGCCTCCACAAGGAAAACCCGGACATGCGGGAGAAAATGCTCGCCTGTTGATCTCATTATACTTCGTCGCTGATCGCGGTCAAGGCCAGATTGTGCCCTGATGGAACCCGGCGCCGACTTGCTGTGACTTTAGCCAAACACGCCCTATCTAGATTCTGCTGTCGCTTTATTGTATGAAAGACAAAATCGCATGTAGGAGTCACTCGCATGAAGCAGATTCCCAATCCGTATGTACCGAGAACTTGTTTTTTCTGCGGAGCCGATAATCCCATTGGATTGAAATTAATATTCTACGAAACTGAAGGTGAACCCAAGGAACTGGTCTGCCGCCTCAATCCTGGCTCACTTTATGCCGGCTACGGCAAAATATTACATGGGGGTATTCAAAGCGGCCTATTTGACGAAATTATGGGGTGGTCCACTGCTCAATTAACCGGGAAACCCAGTGTAACAGGTTCACTACAAATTGAATTTCTTAAACCACTGTATGTGGAGCAGGAAATCGAAGTTCGATGCAGGTTTGCTTCGCAGGATGGGCCAAGAATGAACTTTTCGGCGGAAATTGCTGATCAGGATGGTACAATTTGCACAAGAGCAACAGGTACGTATGTAATCGTTGACGCTGAGAATTTCAAACGCCTGGTCGGGCAAGAATAGGCTAGGCTTAGCTGACGCCTCTCTCATGAAATCCGCTTAAGAAAGGAATAATCATGTCCTTAAAAGAAGAACTGGACAGGCAACGAGAAATATCTCACAGACGCATTCCTGAGGATAAATGGCAGGTCATGCAGGATGCTGCACAGACTTTGGCTGAGTCCGGGATAACTGAAACATGTCTGAAAATTGGGGATCTGGCGCCCGATTTTGATTTACCGAATGCTCTTGGAAAATCAGTTGCTTTACGGGAACTTCTGAAAAAAGGTCCGGTGGTGTTGAGTTTTTATAGAGGCGGCTGGTGACCGTACTGCAATTTAGAGCTGCGGTCGTTGCAGCGCCAAATGGAACGTATTAGGGAACTGGGAGCAACTGTTGTGGCTGTATCGCCTCAAGCGACTGAAAGCTCTTTACAAACAATGGAGAGAAATCAACTTTCGTTCGATGTCCTTAGTGACTCAGGGAACAAGCTTGCACGGCAGTTCGGAATCGTATTCCAACTCCCGACTGAATTGAGGCCGATTTACGCAAAGTTCGGAATTAATCTTCCTTCGGTCAATGGCGACGATTCATTTGAGCTGCCGCTCACGGCAACTTACGTGATTGATCAGGATCAAAAGATCAGGTTCGCTTTTGTGGATGCAGATTATACTAAAAGAATGGAGCCTGAAGATATTGTGGCGGCACTGCGAAAGATATCGTGATGACGGAGCATGATTCATTCGCGGTTCAAGTCAGCAATTAAATCTTCCACATCATCGTACTCTTTGACACGTCCTTCTTTCAGATCATTCATGGCTTCTGCATACCTCTGCTGCCATTCGTCAGTCCAGAACCACGATTGATCTGTTTCCTCTTCGGAGTGACTCTTCACTGACTGTTCGTCTGTCTTTGTCGTCACGCTCACTACTCACTGCGAGATTTTTCTCACAATCTCCATGATGAAACATATCACTTGCAACTGATGCGGTCAACAACCCCCCCGAACGGAAAGGCTGCAAATTCCTGATACTCAACCCGTCCTAGCCAAGGCTTTCTTGCCGATATCTTTTCTGTAATGCACGTTTTGCCAACTGATTTTATCTACTGCTTGGTAAACTTTATGTATGGCCTGAGAGATTCCGTTGCATTTGGCGGTAACCCCCAGAACCCGGCCTCCCCCAGTGATTAACCCTTTCGGTCCATTGGCGGTCCCCGCGTGGAAAACTTTTACTCCTTTCAGGGATTCGGCATCTCGAATTCCCGTGATGGTTTTACCTTTTTCGTAAGCTCCAGGATATCCTCCTGAAGCCATGACCACGCACACCGAATCAAGAGGCTCCCACTGAATTGTCATTCCTTCGAGGGTCCCATCAATAGCACCAACCATCAGAGGCACCAAGTCGGATTCCATTCTGAACAGCAGCGGCTGCGCTTCGGGATCACCCATGCGCGCGTTGAATTCCAGCACCTTAGCTTGTCCATCTTTTATCATCAATCCGGCATAAAGAAATCCAAGATATGAAGCATTTTCGGCTTCCAATGCACGTGTTACTGGAAACATGATTTTATTCATGATTTGATGATGAAGATTTTCGGTCACCACCGGTGCGGGCGAATACGCGCCCATTCCTCCGGTGTTGGGCCCCTTATCGTCGTCGAATACAGGTTTATGATCCTGAGAGCTGGCCAGGGGGAGTACAAATTTGCCGTCGGTCAAAGCTATGAACGATGCTTCCTCACCTTCCAGGCACTCCTCTATGATGACCCTGTTTCCCGCGTCGCCAAAGGCTCGATCTTTCATAATGGAATTCAAGGCTGCGAGAGCTTGTGTGCGATCATGACAAACAAAAACTCCTTTTCCCGCGGCAAGCCCGTCCGCCTTGATCACTACAGGCAAAGGTACTTCCTCCAGATATTTTGACGCGGCTCCAAAATATTCAAAAACCTCGAAATCTGCACTTGGTATGCCATATTTTTGCAGAAGGTTTTTAGTAAATACTTTGCTACCTTCAAGTTGAGCGGCTTTGGCAGAAGGGCCAAACACTTTAAGTCCGACTTCCTGAAATGCGTCAGTCAAACCGTTTACCAAGGGGGCTTCCGGGCCTACGACAGTGAGATCTACATTCTCTTCCAAAGCAAACTTACGAAGCACCCCGATATCATCCGCTGAGATGTTTATTATCCGGCATTTCGGTTCTCCGGCTATACCCACATTTCCCGGTGCTGCAAGCACTTCAGAGACTAGTTCCGATTGGGCCATTTTCCATGCCAGAGTATGTTCGCGTCCCCCCGACCCGACTAGCAGGACCTTCATTTTATTTTGCTCCTTGTGGTGATTGGGCCCAAAGACCTTTCCGTTTCTCTTTTCGCCTCCTGCTCGAGTTCCATATATGGCCTTACGTCAAAGCTCTTTTCGTCTCGATCAATTTCAGCCAGACCCTGTCTGATCATTCTGGCAATAATATCTTCTCCTGACATATATAAAAAACCTTCTTTTGTGCCTTGTGGGTCATCGCGCAGTACCTTAATCCGAACCCATTGATTCTCCAGAGAGGAGGTCAGGTAGGCCTTGGCCGGCTGTTCTTGGGACTGCGGCACATGCAAGCCGATCAATCGGAATCGAATAATATTTCCTAAGCTTCTAAGGCTGAATTCTCGTGAACTGATTATCTTGTCAACGCGCCACAGGTATTCCCCGCCTTCCGTAGGAGGCCGACTCACCATATAAAGATAAAAAGCTGCTAGAATAAAAATGGCGGCAAATCCAGCCCAGAGTTTCCATTCCCCTTTCAATTGTAATTTAGCCATAGAATGATCTCCTGAAGATCTGCATGACGATGAGATTCGCGAAATGAGGAATTTTAGGACTAGCGGAGCCAATAAGGCAAGTGGTTGAACGACAAGGATTCAGAAAAAAGATCTTCTCGAACGATGCATACGATTCGGGCTACCGCTCTTTAGCCAAGTCAGCTATTTTGGTGACCTCAGAGGTGAAGATTTCCTCTGCCTTTGCGAGGTCTGGCCCGATATAGCTCTGATGAAGTCTCATATCAAATGGAGACCTCACAATTACGGCATAGTCCTCCGAATCAAACTGGGCAAGTTTGACGAATGAACCATGTCTGCCTTGAGCTTGCCTGGTGAGACGGAACATTATATATATGTAGCATGGCCTCGACGAACAGGGCAAGATGTTTAGGCCGTATTGTTATAGGAATTCCCCGGCCGATGCGCTATACTGACAAATACGATTTTTGAGAACCGGACCGGGACGCAAGGTAATTGATGAACGACGGGCTGGTAATAGAAACTCGTGGCCTTGTAAAGGATTATATTGACGGAACCAATGTTATCCACGCCCTTCGCGGGGCAAATATAAGAATTTTCCGCGGGGAGATGGTGGCAATAATGGGTCCGTCAGGGTCCGGGAAATCGACCCTTCTTTATGTTCTAGGACTCCTACATGCTCCAACTTCCGGCGTTTACCTATTCAAGGGTCAAAATGTCCTCGATTTCAGCACCCAAGAACAAGCGCTCTTCAGGAACAGGGAGATGGGGTTCGTTTTCCAAAGTTGCGATCTCCTAGCCAACTCAACTGTTTTTGAAAATCTGGAGCTTCCTCTTATTTATGCATCATCCGATAAGCGTACCCGAGGAAGAAAATTTTAGATGCATTAGACAAGGTAGGACTATCACATAGAGTTGACCATTGGGCCAATCGTTTGTCAGGTGGTGAGCGCCAAAGGGCGGCCATGGCAAGAGCGCTCGTTAATAATCCATCATTAATATTAGGCGATGAGCCCACGGGCCAGCTCGATCAGAAAAATACAGATATAGTTGTAGGACAATTAAGATCATTAGCACGCCAGGGCTATACGGTTGTGCTGGTAACACATGAAGAGGAAATAGGTCTGGCTTGTGATCGAATCATTAGAATCCGAGACGGTGCGGTGGGCTTGGACGGGTTGGAAAAGAGAGCATCTGAAAGTCCTTCTCCAAAGAAACAAATTTCTGTAGTGCAGCAACATAATTCGTGATTTCAACTCTGGCCAGTCAGAAAGCCTTTCGGTCATCCGCAGCAGTTGCTTCCGATCGAAAGGTAGCGCTTGAAACAAGGGATTTGTCTCGTTTGGTCAGAGGTAAGACTCTTGTCAGCAATATCAGCCTGAACGTGCATGAGGGGGAAGTATTAGCAGTAGTCGGACCTAGTGGAGCCGGTAAGTCGTCCTTCTTACGGCTGCTCAACCGCCTCGATGAGCCATCGGGCGGGACAGTGCTCCTCTATGGTCAAGATTATCGTGAGATAGCCCCGCGAAAAGTTAAGGCGTCGCGTCGGGGATGGTGATGCAGGCTGCCTACCTATTTCCCGGAACCGTCGTGGACAATTTGCGGTTCGGGCCGCACCAACACGGCCAAGATTTGACTACCTCAAAGATAGATGCTCTGCTGGAACAGGTAGGATTGGAAGGGTTTGCCTCACGAGATGTATTGCACTTCTGTCGGCGAA
>CAWJJL010000055.1:0-37467 GCA_963843165.1 uncultured delta proteobacterium
GCAGAAATGGCAATGGTCCATCCTTTCGACTCAGGATCGATTTGCTCGACAATAGGAGACTTTTCAAAATCTCTTACGGTCAGCTTTCCTTCTTTCGCGCCTTTAAAGGCTTCGTTGCCTGACAAATCTGTGGCTACGAGGGCCGGCCAACTCGATGCGACACAATTTCCTTTTGAGTCGGCCAGTAAGAATGCATCATACGATCCGTAGGCTTTAACAACTTCTCTCAAAGCCTGAGATGCATCCTCTCGCACTTCGGCTACTTCAATAGCTTCTTTCATCAATCTCAAGTCGGCCCAAACGATAATATCGTTTACGCGATCGTTCATGAAGCCGCCGAGGATCTGCGAAGCAGAATCGGCTACGTTGGTAGTTTCACGAGCAGCACTTTTCTCGGCCTGAACACTAAAACTCCAATAACCGAGCACGCCCGCGACTAGGAACGGAACAATCATGATTATCAAAGAATAAATAAGGAGCTTGTTCCTGAGGCTTCCCACGAGCCGGGGTATTAAGGGTATCTTCATGGCCTTTCCTCCTGGGATTTTTTGTTATTTTTTAAATATTGCATATTGTTGCAGTCTCTTATTTATCTCTAAAAATGTTAGGCTTCTCGCAAACGTAGTAGCTTAGCTTGAGGCCAACTCCAATGCAGTCGGGCTCTGCTGAGATATGCCGCTCAAAGTTTCCTTTTCCTCCGGAGACAGGATCCTTTTGAAATCAAGCAGAACCAAAATACCATTATCCATGTGCAGGACCCCATTGATGTATTGGCTCTGAACCCCTGCTACCACTATGTCCGGCGGCGGCAAGATTTTTGAAGTAGCCACACTCAAAACCTTTGCTACGGAATCCACGATGAAGCCGGTTACTTCACCCTCGATCTCGACAACCAGAATTCGTGTCCCGGACTTGTTTTCCGGTGGCTTATAATTTCGCAAACGAAGCCTTCTTTTCAGGTCCAGGACTGGAATAATATTGCCCCGAAGATTAATCACACCTTCGACAAAATCGGGCGCATTCGGGATCTCAGTGATGGTCGACATCATGATGATTTCCTGTACTACCAGGATCTCGACTCCGAAAATCTCGGAACCTACAGAGAAGCTTATAAGCTGCATCAATTGTTCCGGCTCCGGAATCGCCCTCGCTATTTGGTCCCTACCGTCCATGGAAGCTCTCCTGTTATCGGGGTCGCCGAAAATTTGACCTGAGTTTTTCTAATTAAGTTTTCAATGCTTGCAACCAATGACTCGGCCGATATGATATAATCTACAGTGTCCTGGCCTATGGCAGCCTCTGCCATTCGAGGGCTCGCGCTGGATGACGGATCCTGCACCAAGGTAATTCCGCCTTCTTGACGGACCGCCTTGAATCCCTCAATTCCCTGCTCTGAACCCCCTGACAGCAAAACGGACAATAGATTTGCTTTCAAAATCTTGGATGCCGAAAGAAGCAGAACATCCAAGGTCGAAGATTGAGGGGCCCCACGGGTTCCGACAACTATGCCGTTCTGCTCTCTTGCGAGTTCGATAGGTACCGCGGCCGGGTGGATATAACAGACACCCTGAGACAACCAGTGGCCCGGCTTTAATGGTTGAACCTCGATTCGGCTGCGCCTTTCCAAGTAGTCGATAAACGCGGGCAGCGCCTCCTGTTGCATGTCGTGCACCGCGATCACCGCGGAAGGAAGCTCTGCCGGCAAGGATGGGATCAGCCTAATCAAATCCGCGGAACCGCCCACAGACGAAGCAAGAATAGTCAAAAATTGTGCAGGACGCGAATCATTCCGTAAATCCTGATTTCGATTGACCTGAGGTGGAACCTTTACTCGCCTGATTCGGCCGAATTTAATAGAACTGGCTTCCTTAACCCTCCGCACCAGGTCGTCTGCACGACCATCGAGACGCCAATTATTTTGAGGCTTTCGCAGGAAATCTGCTCCTCCGAGGCACAATAAATCGATAGGGTTGATCCCGACGCCTCCTGCAAAGCTGCTTAGGATAATGACCGGGCACGGAGTCTTTATCATGATGTGCATGAGAGCCGGTACTACCCTTCATCACCGGCATATCCCAGTCAAGGAGTATTAAATCCGGTTTGATTTCCTCTATTTTGGCGAGAGCATCCTGTCCGTTGGTTGCGTAACCAACGACACTCAGGGCCGAATCAGACTCGATTATTTCTTGAACTATTTTTCGTATAAACCGCGAATCATCAACAATCATGATCCGCCTTGGAGGCGCTTCCGCTGCGTGGAATTCAATCCTCGAACCGGATTCATCCGGCAAGGAGGTAGGTGTGATGCCATTAGCGACTTTGGGATCGGGAATCGGAGACAGAGCGTGTCGAATTTCGTCCTTCTGGCGAATGCCCTCCATAAGAAGGCTTTGCCAATCAAGAAAAATGGTTTGTTCCGGAACATCGAAAGTTACCTGTGAAAGGAATTCCCCGTATTCCCACTCGAGAATTTCGTAAAAGGCGTCTACCCCGGTGACCGAGCCGCACCTGGAATGAACGATTCCACCATTATGTACGTAAATCGTGCCTTCGGAGCCGTTATGGAATACAGTCAGCAGAGTGCTGTCTCTGCGATAGCAGAACATTTGCACTATATCTTCCAACCTCATCCCGACAACTCTTCCGGCAAAACCCTGATTGGGTTGAAGCATACTAAAGGCCAAATCGCAGAACTTTTCTTCCGAAACCGGCTTGACCAAATAACTGGCGCAACCCAAACTGAGAGCGATATTGCGGTCGTTTTCCAGAGAAGAATCCGCTAACAGCAGGGTGCGTACGGGCAAATCAGTTTCCCGAATTCCCCGTAGCAACTCCAGTCCATTGATGCCGTCCGATTCATCGTGCTTTGAAATCGCGAGGCCGACGGCATTATCATTGGTCATTTTTTCAATGGCTTGGCGCACTGTGTCTACCGCCAATATTTGATAATCCGCTTCTTTCTGTGTGAAATATCTCTCAACAGAACCGCTCAAATCCCTGTATTTCTCTAGGATTAATATCCTTTGTTTCGTCAAATACAACTCCTCGAGCTTAATATCTAACCTTCTAATGAATTAGCAATTGGTGGCCTTAACGAAAGGGCGCCCGCACGGGCCGGAGATTGTGCGTAATTACGAGGCAATACAATACAGGCTGTTCTGGGAATGCGGGAGCTATCTGATCTTTATAATTCCTTCCCGCACGATTGCCTGCAAGCTTATTCCAAACTACGGTTCTAGCGTTCTGCTGTTCATAACTTCGAGAAGGACCTTAGTCGGGATCCTCATGTTTCTTTCAGAACCGTTCAGTTCATTATAGTCATCGTGATTGGCGGTATCCCAAGAAAGCATCTCGAAAAAAGCTTCGTCTCCCTGGCAGCTATTCGTAACAGCTGCGTAGATTTCGCCTCCTTTGATATAAATTGAGCCCTGTTTGCTCCCTCTTGTTACCTGGACTGTCCTGGTTTCTCCACTCAGTACAATCAGCCTTACAGTCGTACAAAGATCATAACTGGAAAAATCCATGATCTCCGATAAACTGTCCGGCAACTCAGCGTTATCGCTTGCTCGCATTTCAGTATGGAATCCTCAATGCCATTCAGATCCGGTCAACACCGGAAGGGATCGCTGAATAAGGAAGCCCTTAAGGGGGCAAGTTCCTCAAACGTTCCGAACTGTAATCCTCGTCCCATTAAGGATCTTCAGCGGAACGACTTCCACTACTGTTTCTATATTAGGTTATTGCGACGGTATAGCTCTATGTACCGTATATCAAAAGAAACTGCCGAAATCAACAATAATTATCGCGGATTATACAACCGCGAAGCGCTCGCGTCAGCCGCAGTACAGCAGTGTCTCTAACAGTAGACCTATAAAAATCATTAAAATTGTAACGGCTTGTTAGCCAATCTTCGGCCGTAGTCTTGAAATATATTTAGAAAATTGACTGATGAACCCAGGCACTCTTTCCAAATCCACGCACCTAGTAAAATAACCTGAAACCATGATGAAAATCAACGGAGGCAAAGGCAAGACTATTTGAGGGGGAGCCAGATCTGACCTAGCCATCCTTTCCGTAGCCAGGGTAAATCCATAATAGAGAAAAACCGCTATCATCCCTATGGAAACATTATTGAGTCGGCTTTTTCCAAGATAAAGCGTTCCCAGTGGAAATGCCGCAAAAGCGAGCGCAATACACGCAAGTGGATGAATGAACCTCTGGGCAATTAGAATTTCCGAAATAATTCCAACCCGGTGCCGGTAAATTTCTATCCCCGGCAAATCTTTGTTGTCTTCAGTGATTAGCTCCCTGATCCGCTCGCGAATCTCCGCTATTGAAAGCTCTTCAAATGTGGTGTTCGAATTTTCCAACTTTGTTCTATTCAGAGAGTATCGGAATTGGTAGGTTTCAAAGGCCAGGGACCCAGTGGCGTCTCCATTCTTGTCTTCCCGAACAATCGTGCCATTGCGCAGATTGAGAATCAATGCTTTACCTTCAGGATCGGTTTTGACCTGCCCATATTGAGCTATTATGGTTTGGATCTCCTCAGGCTGTGATGATTCTTTTATAAAGACGCGATGCAGAAGTCCGGTCGCAGGATCCTTTTTCTCGACATACACAACTAGATTTTTTAAAGAATCAAAAAAGGTTCGCTCGTCTATGCCCGCGTCCGCTCTTTTTGTCGCGGCCTCATTAAGCAGTTTGCGACCCTCCGAAATACCCTTCGGGATTAGGACCAGAGTGGAAAGGAGGCTTAATAGAAATCCAATAAAACCGAGAAGCAGTACAGGCGGAAGCAAACGCCATATCGAGATACCGGATGACTTGATTGCCGCGATTTCATTATCGGACGCCATCCGGCCCAACCCAAGCAGAATCCCGATTGTGATCGACAGAGGCAATACTGTGACGAGCGTGCCCGGCAGAGCACTGATCAGAACCTGAAACAATATCAGGGTAAGCTCAAGACCGGCTTCCATCCCTTTCTGAAGTAGCGGCAAAAAACCGGCAATGATACCGGAAAAAAGGAACACCGAAAAACAAAACACAAAAGAAACAAGGATTTCCCGGAATATGTATCGGTTAATGATAGAATTAGTTGTCAATAGGTAGGCTCCTGATATGCCGGATTACAACCATCCTCTTCGCCTGAAGAACAAGAATAGGCCCACCACAACCGCTATCGAAACACCTATGACCATTGGATAGCCCCAACGCCATTTCAACTCGGGCATATGTTTGAAATTCACTCCGTACCAACCGGCAATCCAAGTTAATGGAATAAAAATGGTAGCGAGGATGGATGGTTAAGATTTTCATGATTTCATTTAATTTGTAGCTGATGCTCGACAGATAAATGTCCAGCATTCCCGATACAATATCTCGATACGTCTCCATTGTGTCGATTATGTGAATCGTATGATCGTACACATCCCGGAAATAAGGACGAGAAGACTCCTTTATCAGATTCGATTCGCCCAGAGCGAGCATGTTTATGACTTCTCTCAAAGGCCAGACCGACCTCCTGAGAAATATCATATCCATTTTAAAATTGTGAATCTGGCTCAGAATCTCAGGAGTTGGGTTGGTCACCAGATCTTCTTCGAGCAACTCTATTTTCTCTCCTAGCCTTTCCAGCAATCCGAAATAGTTATCTACCACAATATCAATCAGACAATAGGCAAGATAATCTGTCCCGCTTTTTCTGATCCGACCCTTGCCCCCTCTGATCCGCTCCATTACAGAATCGAAAATTTTTCCTGATTTCTCCTCAAATGACAGCGGAAAATTCGGAGCCAGAATGAAACTCAACTGCTCCGTCACGATTGAGTCTTTTTCGTGGTCGTAGCCCAATATTTTTATTGTGACGAAGAAATAGTCGCCTGCATCTTCTGCTTTAGGGCGTTGGCTGGTGTTCACGATATCTTCGAGAAAGAGCGGGTGTATCTGGCAAAGTTTGCCGATGGCTTCAATAATTTCGGTATGCTGAAGTCCTTGAACTCTTATCCAGGTGGTTTCGTGATTTTCTAAATGAGGCGCGAGCTCGTGAACATTGGTGATATTCTTCTGCCGAAATTCCTTCTCACTGTAATCGATTACCGAAATCGTGGTCTTATCCACTACTTTGCTTCCGATATGCACCACCGAGCCGGGAGGTAGTCCGGCTTTCTTCGATTGTCTTTGATCTGTAAAACGGCCTCGTTTTAGATGGGATTCATACCTAAGTTTCCCAGTTTTCCCTATCTTTTGAGTCATGGGAGCTGCCTCAGATGTTGTTAGTCAAGTCAATGTCTTAGCGCAAACAGCACCTGAGCGCAATTATTCCGAAGAGCCTGTCTGCTGTGTAGCAGGCAAGAGGAAGCCTTCTCATAGACCGAATCCTTTGAGCGGCTTGCAAATAAATTCGTTTGATATGCTGTAATAGTTCGGAGATGATTACCAAATTATCAGCTTTGCCCTACGGTTTGACACCAACGGCGGTAGCAGCAGGGGGCAGAAATTGGCAGACATCCCGCGTTTCGCTGGACCCCTTACCACAACAATCCCAATATTCCCCCTTTATAGAAGGAGGATAATGAATCGCCTCTTGGCGCGTGCCCACATGGCTTCCGACAGGCTAAAACGTCTAGACCTTCAGACTGGGCATCTAATCTAAAAGAATTCATCGTCGCCGAGCCCTTGTTCCGCGGCTTGGCGAAAATCTCTGAAGGTCACGAGACCGTGTTCTCGCAGTTTTGCTGCGAGGAACAAGAATAGGTACGCTGTCTGCATCGCATCCTCTAAGGCATCGTGTGGGACAAATAAAGGCAGTCCATATTCTCTGGCAAGTTTCGGCAATTGGAAGGTGTCGTCAATACTGATTCGTTTAACACCCGCGCGGTTAAGATAGGCCAAATGGGCCTGAGCCAGCCGAGCACAATCTATATTGGGATTCTGCAGACGACCGCCAAGTATCTTTTTTACGGCTTTATTTATAAAGGCCAGATCAAGGTGCAGGTAGTGTCCTATCAGCACCGAGGCCCCGCAGAATTCAATAAATTTCGGTAGGACTTCCTCCAGACTGGGGGCAACTTCGAGTTGCTCAGGTGTTATGCGATGAATGAGAGTGTTTTCATTTAGGGAAGGTTTGACAGCATGTACATAAGTGTGGAAATTTTCCCCGACGACAATACGCATGTTTCTCACTCGCACAGCGCCTATGGAAATAATTTCGTGTCTCCGCGGATTAAGTCCGGTAAGCTCGGTATCAAGCACTACAAAATCGCATTCCTCCAAAGGCCGACCTTCGTCGAACATGAGGAATGATTCCTCATTACTCTTCAGCATCGGGTGCTTAGGCGTACCATGGAACCATTGTCTAAATCGGTTCATTACCAAGGCGGTTCACCTGCTGTGCAAGGTGTTAATATTCGTCTGTAAAACCGAGCTTTGCAACAAAGGTTTGAAGCCGGTTGATTACGTCAAATGCGGCCTTAAGAGTCATCCTTTCAAGGTCGGATAATTGTGCGGGATCGACAAAATTGTGTGGGGTGGTTCCAGCCTCGATCATTTTTAGCTGATGCGCTAACCGGACCTGCATAATAAACTCATAAGCCTCAACAGTTTCGCGGACCATTTCTTCCGACATATGTCCCAATACGGCCAACATTTGGAGCCGCTCCAAGGTATTGGTCTCTTTAATGCCGTATCTTAAGGCCATCATTCGCGCGAAATCCACGAAAGGGACCAATCCGCGAAGCTTAAGATCAAACCGATTTTTGTGCTCTCCGTCCTTTTCGACCATGAAGTTGCGGAAAAAGGAGAGAGGGGTTTGAGCTTCGATGAAATCACGGGCGAGATGCCTGATGACGAATTTTGAATGCTGGGCCCTCTCTGTAAGGTGCTCTCTCAAACGATCCGCAACATCCGCCGAACCATAAGCGGGCCGAAAGTCAAAGAAAATCTTTGCATTAAGGGTTTCCATAGGTTCCGCCGTGGACATCCAGCTATCAAAGTACCCTACCCACACCGCATATGGCTTGCGCCACCTCGAATTGGAAGCCATCATCTGTCCCTTACAAAGAGGGTATCCGCACGCCACCAGATGCTCTATGGCCTTGTTGCCGAGTCGTCTAAAATAGAGCTTCGCTGCTTTGACGGTCTCCCATTCCTCGCCCGGGTCTTCATACATGATCGCATTGTCTTGATCGGTCTTAAAAGTTTGCTCTTTTCGCCCCTCACTCCCGGTAACCATCCAGCAAAATGGCACAGGAGCGGGTCCCATCTCGTTCTTCATTAAGTCGAGTAGGCGTTCCAGAATATGATCGTTTACAACTGTAATGACTCGTGTGATGTGGCTTGCCTTTGCTCCTTCCTCTATGAGACTCCGTACTACCAATGGCGCCCTTTCAGATAGTTCGTATAAACCTTCAATACTTCGCTGGGAACCGACCTGACGCAGGAGATCCAACGGGGAATTGCCTGGAATGACCATAATATCACGGTCAGTAACTACTCCCACCATTTTGCCGTTCCACTCAACACTCAGGTAATGCACCTGCCGATTCATCATTTCGATGAGCGCTTCGAAGCAAAGATCAGCCGCGGACACTTTCAAGACCGGAAAAGACATGACCTTCTCAACAGGTTCCGTAACATTTAGCCCTTCTGCAACCACCTTTGTTCGCAAATCTTTATCCGTAATAATGCCGATGACGTCTTCACTAGAATTGGTTACCAACAGTGAACCAATCTCCAGATCGGTCATTTTTTTCGCGGCAATCCGGATCGATTCCGATCCACCAATAAATTCGGCAGGTTTTTTAATAACATCCTTGATTCGGCGGCTGAAGAGGTGGAATGCTTCATCAGCTCGCATTCCCACCTTTACGCGCCGCAACTCGGAATAGGCCTTGTCGACAATACCGTCGGATATACCTCGGAAGAAGTGCTGCGAAAATATCGGATCATGTTGAAGCGTTTCGAGGAATGGCTCTTTACCAATTAGAAAACAGAAGGTATCTTCAACGGCTTCCACAGTAAGGGTCGATTTGGAACCACTTATCAGGGCAACGGCTCCGAAACTCGAACCTTCCCCGCGATGATCAACCAAAGCCGAACTCTTGTCAGGGTTTACCCGATAGATTTTGACCGCGCCCTTTTGTATCAAATAAAGTTTATCTACCCGCGACGCGTCTTGTTGCAGGATTATTTGACCTTTAGGATAGAAATCTACGAGGCCACCAAGAGCCAGTTGATTCAGAACGTTCCGATCCAATTCCGAAAAAGGGAGTGTCTTCTCAAAAAAATCTATTAGTACGCGCGGCGAGACAGCATGTGCACTGGTGAAATTGGTCACAGGATGGCCCCTTCAACTGCTGGGATGTCCCGGCGCGTTGAAATGGAAGAAAATGATATATTCAAGCCTTATTGAGTTAAAAATGACTGATTCTTCCAGCTCCTTGTCATGCTTAAATTTTTCCCAGAATTCTTCACCGATCTCCGCCACGCCTGCCCAAATCGCGACGGTCAAGAATCGCCCCATTCTGCATGGAGGTGCTCGACCATGATAACGGAGATAGCGGTATTTGCCTTCGGCCCTTTAACATAATGCTTCAGGACAGCAGCTTGAAAAAAATCCAATTCTTGTGCCGCCGCCGGTGCCCCTTTTCGTTTGTCCACTTGTTCCTTGAGAAATCATCTTCATCTTAATGCGTCGTACCAATGACCGCGCGATGGGTCACACCGGCGCAGCTATGGAGAAACCGATGATGATCCCTTGACCCGACAGATTGAAATCCATCCGTCTCGATCCTTGCCATTGCTGTGCCATCGGGGGACCGCTCGTCGGGAGAGCGCTTCCGACCCTCATCCGAAGGAGTCCTAGCTCCTGTAACCGCTCCTGGTACCCGTAGCAGTAGGAAAACCGACGAGATCATGAGGCTTATGATCGTGATGGGGGCCGCCTGCTTCATGAACTCGTAGAAGGTGATTTTGTACCCGGCCTTTTCTGCCAATCCCGTAGTCACTACATTGGCCGACGCGCCGATGATCGTTCCATTACCTCCAAAGCAGGCCCCGAGGGACAAGGCCCACCAGAGCACCCCACTCTCTCCGCCGGGAATCGTCTTGCTCAAGTACCCGACTATGGGCAGCATGGTCGCGGTGTAGGGGATATTGTCCACAATCGCGGATGTGAAGCCGGAGACCCATAGTATAATAAGGACAGCCGCTGTCAGGTTGCCCTGGCAGACCGTGAGGATGTAGTCTGCTAAGGCCTGGAGAATCCCGGTCTGCTCAGCTCCTCCCACCACCATGAAGAGCATGATGAAAAAGACCAGCGAAGGCCATTCGACCTCCTTTTCCAAGAGTTCAACGATGTCCATCCTGTTCAGGACGATGACCAAAGCAGCTCCAAAGAGGGCGGCAACGCTCACCTGCATCTCGAGTTGTCCGTGCCCGATGAACATGGCAATCACACCGGCCAACACCGTGCCCCCTATCTTGAGCACCCGCTGATCGGTGATCCGGTACTTTTCCCTCAGGAAACTTGTCATCTTGGGCACGTCTTCCACTTTACCCCTGCTGGTACTCGCGGCCGTAATAGAACTTGTTGTAGAGGATCTGAGCGACCATCACCGCTATCACGACAGGGGTCAAGTTTAACACGAACTCATTAAAGGTAATCCCTGCGTAAGAGCCGATCATGATATTGGGCGGATCACCAATCAGGGTAGCTGTGCCGCCGAAGTTCGACGCGAGGATCTCCGGTACGAGGAGCACGAAGGGAGATATCCCGAGGACGACAGCGATCTCCATCGTGACCGGCGTCATTAGCATCATGGTGGTCACATTATCCAGGAACGCGCTGATGGTTGCCGTGACAACGCACAGGGCCGAACAGAGCAGAAAGACCTTGCCCTTGGAAACCTCGAAGGACTTGTACGCCAGCCATTGAAACACACCCGAGGCCTTCAGCACGCCGACAATGATCATCATGCCCATGAGAAGGAAGATCACGTTCCAGTCAACCGCGTGAATCGCCTGTTCGTAGGTCAGCACCTTGTAAGCTTCGTCGTAGGTGCCCAACGTGTGGGTAATGAACAGAAGCACAGCAGCTCCAAGAAACGCGGCCAACGTCCGATGGATCACTTCGAACGCGATCAGGCCGTACATAACCAGAAAGACAATTAAGGCAATCCAGAAACGCAGTCCCCTGATACCGGTCCATCGAGAGCGATACGGCCGCGAGGAACCGTTCAGCGCCCTTCCCGTCAGTCTCCTGACCACTGATCTTCAGCGGGATCATCCGGGACGGCTTGAAGCTAGGCCTGGTGATCTTGATCGACCATTTTCCGTCTTTGATCGTTTCCGCCGGCGCTGGGACCTCGATCATGAACAAACCGTTTCGGCCGGTGAAGAAATCCTTCTGGTGCTCTCCCCCAGTTGCCTTGGGCAAGAAGAGGCGCCCATTGTGGTAAGGGAGAACACTTGCGTCGTTGAGTGGGTTACCCGCTGAGTCCAGCACTTTGCCATGGACGGCCAGCACAGCCTGATTCGCCTGCGAGGATTATCTCCTACACAGTGACCCGGCACGATGAGGGAAGCGAGAACGATAGCTATGAGGGACAACACCTTGAACATCATGATCCATTCCTCGTTATTGTATTGTAGAACCAGCCTTTTTCGGATACCGAAAACGGGCCCTCACTGATTTGAGTCGTGGTCAGCGCTTCATGCCAACCTTCAAGGACATGATCTATTTTACGAATGAGCGAAGTCAGAGCGTCACCTGGGGCAGGAATCATGCGGCGGTCCTCCCATTTGTGCGGTCTTCGGGCAGTAACCGGTCGTGGCATGGTTCCTTTGACCTCGAACAGGTCCCCATGTGGTTCCCCACAAGACCTGATAGAGGTAAAACCGTCGTCAAGTTGCTGAAAAATCCTTTATTTTAGTGTTCCTGAGCGTACCTTACCTCACGACCCTCGGTCAAGAACAATCCAGCACGTGCCCGCCTACCCGAACACAGTGCGGTAATGTCCGGCAAAGGTAAGTTTGGTTCGTATTGTCAAGCGATCAGTGTAGATACACGTCCCCTCGTTCCGGTGAGAGTTTCTGAATCGACCCGATGTGGTTTGACAAAAGCTTTTTCATCGTCAACGAGCAGGAGCTTCGTTGGTATCATTTCAACTACCCCTCTCCCGGTCTCTTTATCTCTTCAACAACAAGGCCGAGAGTCTGAGCAGGCAACCGGAACCTGAACTGCGGCCTCTTGATCGGCAAACATCAACTGTGAAACAAACGGTAATCTCTCAACAGCCTGTGACGCTCCTCCGGGTCTTGCTCGTCGAACAGCAGAGCGGCCACTGTGTTAAATATGTCCGATAATTTTACAATTCCTTGCAGTTTCCCGTCCTTCATTACCGGCACCATCGACACGTTGTTGTCCATCATGATGTCCAGGGCCTTGAGAATGCTATCATCGGGATGTACTGTGCCGGCGAACGGCACGACAAGCTCTTTTAGCTTCATGGTGGCCTCGGGCAACTCGCAAGGTTCATTCGGTTTGTCGCAAAGAGGTCTTATGGCTTTGAGCAGATCGGTAAGATGCACAAAGCCGAGGAGATTGTAATTTTCGTCCATGACTAACGGCGAATGTCCATGTTCCAGTTTTTCGTCTTCGGTGACGATCCTAAGGATCTTTATGGCAGTACTCACATCCGTGTCGCCTGAGAGCTGCGGCCACTCGTTTCTGTGTATCATGAGCTTTGAAACCGGCATTGAATGTGGCATGTTAACACCTCTGTCTCGATATTTTACAAAAGGGCCGCACGGCGACAAATACGCCCTTGCGGTCTGTATTACCCTGAATTAATGCGGCGGCCTTTCCTTTTCGGGGATGTTTGGGCAGGTGCCCGTTCGCTGGATGGGGGCCGGACTCTTGTCAGGATTTACCCGATAGATTTTGACCGCGCCCTTTTGTATCAAATACAGTTTATCTACCCGCGACGCGTCTTGTTGCAGGATTATTTGACCTTTAGGATAGAAATCTACGAGGCCACCAAGAGCCGGTTGATTCAGAACGTTCCGATCCAATTCAGAAAAAGGGAGTGTCTTCTCAAAAAAATCTATCAGTACGCGCGGCGAGACAGCATGTGCACTGGTGAAATTGGTCACAGGATGGCCTCGGTCAAATACTGGGATGCTCTCGCGCTTTGAAATGGAGGAAAATGATATGTACAGGTGTCATTAGGTTATAATGACTGATTTTTCCAGCTTCAGATCATTGTCCAATTTCTGCCAGAATTCTTTTTCCGATATCCGCCACTCCGGCCCAAATTTTTTGCCGAAAACGCCATCCGTTGTTTCAAGACTCTTTTTCCAGACTTCCTGATAATTCAGCTGCAGAACATCCTCCAGGAATGCAGGCACATCTGCCAACTCATCCTTCAGCAGGTACGCTCTGTGCGCCTAGCTCTATGGATTTCTTGATGGCGTTGGGAGTGGCGGCATGGGCTGTAAGCATGATGACAGGCAAATTCTTGGCTACGGCAAGCTGCAGTAGATCAAAACCGCGGACGCCCATGATATCGAGCACCACCAGATCATAGGTGAGGGAATTAATCTTTTGCCGTGCTTCCTCGAATGAAGTCGCGGAATCGAGTTTCGCCCCGTAGCCGGTGAGGCTCTCCTCTAAAACCTGCAAAACATCATCTTCATCATCAACGGCGAGAATTTCTTTACCGTTCAGAGGACTCGTTTCCATAATCTCCTCCTTTTCCGATGAATACGTAAATTCCCACTTTACCGCTCAGTCCTATGGTCGCTTGAGCGCATCGAACAGTCAAGGGAAAAAAAGCGGGTAAGAGTGTTCCATCAAAATTACGCGGCTTGGAAGAAATCAGAAGTCGCCCCATTCTGCATGAAGATTCTTGACCATTATCAAGAGGTCGCGGTATTTGCCCTCGGGATCTTTAACGTAATCCTTTAGGACGGTAGCTTGATAAAAATCCAACTTTTGAGCGGCTGCTATGGCCGACTCTTCGATTCCTATGACAAATTCTGCGATTAATCGCTCAATTCCCAAGCTCATGGCAAGCTCTGCGCATTCCAGCATCATTAGACCGCCTAACTTCTGATGACGATACCAGGGATGCACCATTAATCGTAAATGCGCCACATGTTTTAGAGAAACAGACGACGAGAATAACAGTGTCAAATTAGCTACTATGTAGCCTGTATCCCGGTTCACGGCTATAAGTGGAATGATCCGTTTATAGTCGAGCGTCTCAATCCATTTGTGGAGCACTTCCGGGTCGGTCAATTTTTGTCTTCGATACCATCGTTCTTCTTCAGGGATCTCGAAAAAAAACTTATTCAGAGCTTCCTCATCTTGAGCGACAACAGGACGAAGAGTGAGCGTAGTACCATCCTTGATCATGATCTCCTTGGGATAATCCTCAAGCATTCGCCGACTCCTTGAATTCGGATGGAGAGTACAATTGAAATAGCAGATAGAGAGTAAGCGTTCAACGCAAATTAGACAGTGCGTTTCGGTACCGGTAGGTAATATATAAGTTTCCGGCAGGTTCGGATATTTCAGCTAAGATTTGATATGCGCTCAGGCAGCGTTTCCCTGCTGGTAATTACGGTAATGGGAAGTGATTTCAGGGTTATTACGGAACCATTCGACCATTTTTTGGAATCCTTGCTCAAAGGAATGATCCGGCCGCCAATCTAGCTTTTCAATGGCAAGCCGATTATCACAGATCCATGTATCCGTATCCCAAATACGATCCTCCATGGAGCCCCACTCAGGTTGCATCGTTATCCCAAGCGCCCGACGCGCTGTTTCTACCACCTCAGCAATGGAGGTCTGAGTCCCGGAGCCGATATTGTACACCGCTCCCGGGTCGTCCGATTCTACAGTTGCTGCCAACAAATATGCGCACGTCACATCGTCCACATACACGAAATCGCGGGCAATCTTCGGATTCACCAGAGGCGGCAATTTCTTTTCCAACCCATTTACGATCAATGTAGGCACTAACCGCGTCGGCTCTTCATAGTGACCGTATACAGAGTAGAGCCTCAATGTCGGAATCCGCACACCAAGATTACGAGCGGTGTAACGACAGAAAAGGGTGGCCGAAGCTTTGGCCACAGCATAATGACTATTCGGGTCTATCCATTCATTTTCAGCCGGAGCATGATCTTTAAAACCGTATTCCGAAGATGATCCCGTATTGACAAACGCTTCAAATCCGGTCTTTAAGCAAGCCTGGACCAGATTGATGGTCCCTATAATATTGGTCTGAACTATCTTCGCAGTGTCGATCTGGGATGAATATGCTCCATGCGCTGCCAGATGGAATATCCATTCCGCGCGTGAACTGTTCACCGCTGCTGCGACGCTATCCGGATCAACGAGATCCGCAATATGAATATTTACATCCTGGAGAATATCCTTTAGGCGCCATTGAGCATGGGATTCCCGCAAAAGCAGATGGACTTCATCGCCCCGGCTCAGAAGAAAACGGGCCAGATTGTTTCCGACAAAGCCGGACGCGCCTGTGATGAGAACTTTTTTCATTTTGTCAGCAGCTCAATTATGGCAAAACCGGATTGTTTAAGGGACCGATGCGCGCCCGTTTGGTTCACAAAAAAGTCTTGTAATCAAAAATTTCCAAATAAACATCCGTCCATGTCCGCACAGACTCAATCTCATCTCCGGAAAGCTCCTGAGCAGTTGTCTTATTAGCCTGTATAGTAGCTTTGCGAATTGTTCCCCATGGATAGACCTCTTCGAGGGGTTTAGCATTCCAAGTGGGTGCTCGTAAACTTTCTGCCGAAGCTATCCCGATTTTTTCGCACACCTTGCCCAGGCAAGCCTCCGGGTCCGCAACAACATCTTCATAGCGTACGGATATGAATATGATCCGGCCACAGTTTTTGGAATACAAGCGCATGATATTGGGTGGTGACCCAGGCCGTGAGGTAGCGTTCCAAGGATAGATGGGACCGGTCGCTTCTTTGTGTCCGCATAGGCAGACCAGGGATTGCGGACTACATGAAGAACGTGTGCTTTGGGAAAATCGGCAAGGATTTTGTTCGCGTCAACGGCAATTATCGGACTGTAGCCGACATATATTTTTTCGTCATTTGTTCGACGGTAATCCTTCCACGCGTCAAAGGTTGAGCGAAAAAACGCAGCGACATTATTTCCTCGTGACCGACCGGCTTCAGACGAGTGCTTAATGAATAAATCGAGTCGATCGTCATCACTGAGATCAAAAGGCATGTGCCGGAATTTGCTCACTTGAGGAGTTCTCGCGCGCACCTTGCACTCCTCATCGATTATCGCTTTATAATCCTGTAAAGGCGTGGCTTCCAAACTAAACTCGGGCCAGCGATACTTCACGGGAAACATCGAAGCAAGATGGTCCTGCACAAATCGGGTACCTAATTGAGATTCAAAAGGATAAACGAACATCTCGGGATGTCCATCGAGAAATCTATGTACGGTGTTTCCGCCATTTTCATACATAGCGGAGAGCATTAATAAGCGGAATTCCATTAATCCTCCTGAGAAAAATTCATTTGAAACGAATAAAAAAGTGCATTTCCGATGTGTTCGAGCGATCTCCCATCCGCTGGAAACGGAAATCCTGTAGTGAAATCAAGAGGTACCGCCTCGATACCAAATATCTGGCTACCGTGCGGCCAAATGATGCTCCCCAGACTTAGACCTGATTTGATGTCGAGCGCATGTATTCCACAACAGCTGAGGTCAATGTTCACTCCGGGAGCATACTGTTGAAAACGCGACAGGATACGGGAAGTCCCCACAAACATAATATCATTAAAAAAGCATAAGCCTCGCGTCCAACCCGGCAGGTTTGCTACTGACTGAAATTTCTCACCGTCTATGTAACCAATCTGCCCATAACCGCTGTTTTCAACCCAAATCTTTTGATTGTGTAGCCGGGCGGAATGTGGACGCGTCAAACCACGAGCGATTGGCTCCCTGGTAGCGCCCGAAAATATGACGCCTCGGCCGTCAACCGGAAACGACGGGTCTCCGGGTCGTACGCTGGACATCTCGTCAGCGGACGCAGAGAAAAAGCTCGTCTCTAAAGTTGGGCCGGCTGCAATGGAATTGAGTTGAAGATGATTTTGCTCAAAGACCGGACCATTATCAGTTTCGATACACTTGGGCCACCAAACTCGGTCGTACGCACCTGAACCGGATAATTTCACAATTGCATTCTGACCGACCGAATTGGCGTGGAGCTTGTCGCCGATCATCGCAAGATCATGCGTGTACAGGCATCCCGGGTAAAAACTGGTACGCACCGGCAACAGAGGTCTGTCATGCAGAGATACTTCTTCAAGATCCAGCCGCGGCAATGACCCGTCCACGGGCATAAGGTCAAATATCTGATTCGGGTTTCTGAGTACTTGCTACGTGTACCACTCTTTGCGACTGATTTACCGCAATGCCTGATGGATGAGGCATTCTCATCATGGAAACTGTCGGGCCGTATGAATCATGCACATACATGCCCAGAAGAAGGTGCTCGTATTCGCGGGTGACAAGGAGCGTGATACCCGAATCGTGCAAAGCAGACCACCATTGCCCCGCGGTTTCGAATTTCAAGAGCAGAGGATCAATTCGACACGCATCTTGCCAGTAAGAGACTATTTCAGCGGGATTACGAAATTCCGAATTCTGACTTTCCCAGAGTCCCAATTTTTCTTGATCCTTGCCGCAGCTGGTCAAGTTTCAGATCCTTCTGGCGTCGAGACCGGCTTGTCCGCGTATAATCGCATAGATAAAGCTCCCCAATACATGCGAGCCGCTGAAATAAAATTCGTCGTGGAGCCGCCACCGTGCCTGGCGGATGAAACAATGGGGACTTCCAGTATTTGCAGTCCAAGCTGACCGCACCGAATTATAAATTCAAGATCAATAAGATCGCCGTTTTCTTGGAGATTAAGTCGCTCATATGTCTCCCGGCCGAAAACCTTCGGGGTACCGTTAATGTCCCAAACCGGCAGATCAAATAATGTGCGGCATTCGACATTGTAAATTACCGATCCGATGCGTCGTGCAAATGGATGTCGTAGTCTTCGATTGGCCTTTATGACTAATCCGGGATTTGCCAGGGCAAGCATCACGTGCAGCGCCAAATGATACGATGATGTTCGAGCGGAATTGGTGTAGCATAAGATATCTCCCGTTGCGGCTTCCAGGCCCTTGCGAACGGCTCGACCCCAGCCGGATCGCTCATCGTACAGGACCTTCAACAAATCATATGATTCCGCCAGAACCTGACAACGTTCTAGTGACCCATCCTCATTGCCGTTAACTACGAGAATAAGTTCACAAGAATGCTTCAAATTCCCCAGAGACGCCAAATATTGCTGTACGATGCCTTCAACGTGATCAGCCTGATTATAGATGGGAAGCACAACAGATATGTCAGGCTTATCATTCATTCGGCGGAACTCCCATGGCAGCTAGAGCGCTTTTAAATATTCCGTCAGCGCCCAGACCGTTGGCATCCCGGAGACAAGCTTCGCTCCCGCATACCGAGGCAGGCATGGTCTTGATGCCACAGCGAATGACCTTGCAGCCGGATCCAGCTTCCGCAGCAATTTCGGAAACCAAAGATCCGAGCCCTCCTTCCGAATAGTGTTCTTCGACGGTCAATGTGATCTTGAAACGCGCCAGTAACTCCAAAAGATCTTCCAATGGGGCAGGGCGCAATGACGACACCACACAAATTGTTGCCTCTATGCCTTGCAACGCGAGCAGCTCCACAGCTTTGACCGCCTCAGTGGAAATACTCCCAATTGTGAGCACGAGTATATCAGACCCCGTCCTAATCGTTTCCACCCGGCCCAATCTGAAACGTCCGTCAAGGCCAGGTAGAATGTAATCATCCCTTTTCCCAAGACGATAATAAACCGGACCGGGCAAATCGTAAGTCATGCGAATCGCAGTTGAAGCTTGCAAGTGATCCGCGGGTGCAATCACAGTTAAACCCGGTTGGATTCTGGCGATTCCGAGATCTTCGAGAGCATGATGAGTGTAGCCAGCGTGTCCGTATTCAAAGCCGCCTCCTACCCCGACGATTCTTACGGGCAAACCGTGCAAAATGGGACCGTTGCGGATCTGCTCATAACAGCGCATTGAGGCAAAGGTAGCTATCGAATACGTGAAAGGAATAAAACCGCAAGCGGCCAAACCGGTGGCTAGGCCGATCATGTTGGCTTCAGCCACACCCACATTAAAAAAGCGCGACGGATGGGCCTCGGCAAACTCCTCCAAAACCATGAATCCCAGATCAGCGGTCAGAAGGATTATTCTGGCATCCGACTCCGCTATTTCACGTAATGCTGTTGTAAGCGCACGTCTCACTTATCGTCAATCCCCTCTACTTCACCAAGCGCCTGGACGTATTGGTCTTCAGAGAGCGGAAGGTAGTGCCATTCCACCTTTCCCTCCATAAACGATACACCCTTTCCGCAGATTGTGTTGGCAATCAGCACCTTGGGTGAGCCGTTACGGGTGTCAAGCGCTTGAAAAGATCTCATCAGTTCATCTGTATCGTGTCCTTCCACATGATGGACTTCCCATCCGAACGCCCGCCATTTTTCTCCGAGAGGCTCCAGATCGATCACCTCTTTAGTCTTCCCAAAAGCCTGCTGGCCGTTGTTGTCTACAATTACTATTAAATTCGACAACTTGTGATGCGCGGCAAACATCACGCTTTCCCAAAGCGAACCTTCATTGCATTCCGCGTCACTCACTAGAAACGAAGCATCGGTAGTATATTTCGAGTAACCGCGATGCAAGAGCCACCCCGGACCCCATGGCCAAGCCATGACCCAAAGAACCTGTAGAGAAATCAATGCCATCGAGCCGATGTTCAGGATGTACTCCAAGAAAGCTGCCGTCGCAACAATAGGTTTGAAGTTGATCACGATTCAGGATTGACTTGAGGTACAAGGCTGCATACAAGGCTAATGCGGCATGTCCTTTCGACAGAATGAAACGATCTCTTGCCGGATCATTGGTCCCCGTCCCGTGCAGTATGCCTTGAAAAAGAACGGCCAAAATGTCTGCTATGGATAATGCGGATCCAATGTGGCCGACATTCGCCCTTTTGGATTCTTCAATTATTATTTTCCGGATTTTCTGGGAAGCAATCTCGTGAGCTGATTTCATATGGATTTGAATCCTATTTTGACGAGGCAACATTATCACCGGGCAAAACCTGTGTCAATCAGCCTTGTTCCAGCCGAACGAACTCAATTATCCAGAGTGAAGAACCATGCGCAAGGCTTTTTAGGTGGGGTCTTGTTGAGAACCTTTGAGCGAACCAAAACGATCCGCCTTGGGGCTCTGCTCGCGAATTTTCCGGAACTCTTGTTCTACTTCGAGAAATGCGTCCACCAGATCGGGATCGAATTGATGTCCTTTATTTTCGATAATTAATGAACAGGCTTCTTCGTGCGTGTAAGCTCTTTTGTACCGCCTTTCGGTCGTGAGCGCGTCATAAACATCCGCAATTGCTACTATTCGTGCCGCCAACGGAATTTCTTCTCCACTTAAACCGGACGGGTAGCCTGTACCGTCCCACCGCTCATGGTGATAATAGGCTATATGCCTTCCCATGGCCAGGAAACTATCATGTTCCGTTTCATCTGCCGCTTGTTCGAGCGCCTGGGCTCCATATGTGCAGTGCCGTTTCATAATGTCATATTCTTCGCGGTTAAATTTAGCCGGCTTGAAGAGAATGGAATCCGGCAGCCAAACTTTGCCGATATCATGAAGCAAGGATGATTGGACGAGGTCATCTATGAACTCCTCTGACAAGATCCCTGAATATTTCTCATTTAGCCGGACCCTACAAGAGAGTGTTCTGCAATAGTCTTGCATCCTTTTTAAATGTTGTCCGGTCTCCTCGTCACGAAACTCTGCCAATCTAGCTAGAGCGAATATGGAAGAACGCTGTATTCTCTGTATCCTCTTGTACGATTTTAACAACTCTTCGTGCAGGCGAGCTTCTTCCGTAATGTCCTGTCCGATGCCGAGTATTCCGCGCACCTTACCCGCGGCATCTATCATCGGAGAAATGGCTAAAGAAATGATCAGTTCTCTGCCGTCCTTCGCGACTTGCCGCACCTGCGCACGCAGCGTGCCGCCCTTCTGCAAGATTTGTTGACGAAGCATTTCGACTGTTTCAGCTGTGAGCCCATCATCCTGGTACAGCCTGGAAATCTTCGAGCCGGTCATTTCTTCTGCTGTGTAGCCAAAAATATTCTCTGCCCCTTTATTCCAAAAAAGAACATTCTGATCGAAGTCGGTAAGAATGATGGATATCGCCGATGAACTATGGAGTATTCCTTCCAAGAAATCTTTAGTCTGTGCCCATTCTTTAGTTGCTTCCGCTATCATCTCGGTTGTTTTAGCGAGATTTACCGAGCCCTTCTGTACCAGGGCCTGATCTAACTCCCATTGATGGCCTCCCAGTCTTGGTGGCGAAAAAATCCTACCACTCTGCCAAGAGATCGCCAAGAAAATAACTCCAGGACAGCTTCTTTTAAATGTGAAGCAGGATTGGCGGACTAAAATTTCCTATTCAGGGATCTTATGCGGTTGATGGCGTCGTTTGCTCGCCTGAGACTATCATTCAAATTCCTCATGCTCCGGTCAAAATCGGTTTGGCCCCTTCTTATGCTTCGAATTGCCCTATCCGATTCGGAAGTAATGATCGGATAAGGAACCCGATTTCCCGGCGGGAGCCATTTTTGCTGCTCTTCGCCGTCATAATTTTTTATTGTCCTGTCCGCTTTGGGTTGGTGAGATTCCATTGTCTTTCTCAGCCGTGCCTGCGGGATTGCTTGATCCGATCGCCTTGCTGTCTGACGCATCTACCGCCACAGACAGCTCCGCGAAGGAACAAGGCTAAAAAGAGCACGAAGATTGAAACAAGCAAAAACCAGCCGCTTAAACTCACGCGCCGAAAGAGCCTGAAAATTCGCTTTTTCATATCTGCAACCTTAAATTCTATTCCATTATACAAATTAACGCGATTCCTCCAAAAGGTCAAAATTCCGTGCTCCGGGTTATGTCAAAAATCCCATAATGCCTCAATTTTCTTATTAATTTTCCTTGACACCCGTGTGCTCAAGTTCATAGACTGATATCAAGTTTAACAGATATCCGGCTACTGATTTTTCGCGAGCCATCGCCCACGCTTTCATACCTTTTCTCAAAGGGGGTCTCCATGAGAAAACTTGTCCGAGTAGATATGAGTCAGGAAAAAATAAAATATGAAGATCTAGCAGCAGAATATTCGCGATTCGGAGGCCGTGCCCTCACGTCCATTATCGTTTCGCGCGAGGTTCCGCCGCAATGTCATCCTCTTGGTCCGGAGAACAAATTGGTTATTGCGGGAGGGCTTCTTTCGGGCACGACTTGCGCCAACTCCGGCCGTCTGTCGGTAGGGGCTAAGAGCCCGTTAACAGGAGGCATTAAGGAAAGCAACGTCGGCGGAACGGCAGCATTTAAACTCGGCCGATTAAATATAGCAGGAATCGTGCTTGAACAGAGCCCTCCCGCTGGAAAGCTTTTCTACATTTTTATAAACAAAGACGGCGCGGAACTCTTGCCTGCCGACGATATGAAGGGCCTCAAGAATTTTGAGCTTTGCGAGCGGTTGAAAAGCAAGCATGGTGATAAAGTATCTATAATTTCTATAGGCCCAGCGGGTGAGATGCTCATGTCGTCCGCTTCGGTCGCTGTCACAGACACTATGGGCCTACCGGCCAGGCATGCCGGAAGAGGCGGTGTAGGCGCGGTAATGGGGGCAAAAGGCGTAAAGGCAATCGTCGTGGATGACAAAGAGGCCCCTGGTGTTACTTATCAAGATCAGGAAGGATTCAAGGCCGCTTCCGTTATTTTTAGAGACGCTCTCAGGGAACATCCTGTGACCAAACCCGGTGGAGGCTTGGCGGTTTACGGAACGAACGTACTCGTAAATGTGATTAACGAGGCCGGAGCATTCCCCACTCGAAACTTCACGGAAGGACGTTTTGAGGGAGCAAGCAAAATAAGCGGCGAAACAATGCACGACATCATAAAGGAACGAGAAGGCTCCACGACGCACGCAGCCTGTACCACCTGCATTATCCAGTGCTCTAATGTGTATAACGACAAAAATAAGAAATATCTGACATCCGGCTTCGAATACGAGACCATTTGGGCTAATGGAGCAAATTGCGGAATAGACGATCTGGATGCCATCGCGAAAATCAGTTATCTCTGTGATGACTATGGACTGGATACGATCGAAGTCGGATGCACGATTGCCGTAGCAATGTACGCGGGAGTGAAGAAATTCGGGGACGCCGAAGGAGCCATTGAACTTGTTCATGAAATGGGCAAAGGATCATATCTGGGTCGCATTCTCGGCAACGGCACATCGGTCACCGGCCAGGCGTTCGGAGTCGATCATGTCCCGGTCGTAAAGCGGCAAAGTCTCCCTGCTTACGATCCGAGACCTGTCATGGGGATAGGCGTTACTTATGCGACAACGCCCATGGGCGCGGATCATACCGCCGGATATGCCATAGCCACAAACGTCATGAAGGTCGGTGGATACGTGGATCCTCTCAAGCCGGAGGGTCAAGTGGAACTCTCCCGAAATCTTCAAATCGCCACCGCTGCCGTGGACAGCGCTGGGCTGTGCGTGTTTACCGCGTTTGCTATCCTGGACATCCCCAGTGGGCTGGAAGCCATACCCAAGATGCTCAACGGTCGTATACGGTTGGAATATGACTTTGGACGACCTTGTCGCGTTCGGAAAACAGGTCTTGCGAGCGGAGAGGGAATTCAACAAAGCCGCAGGTTTTTCTCCAGTGGATGATCGATTGCCTTATTTTTTCAAAACCCAACCTCTGCCGCCGCACAATATAGTTTTCCAGGTGTCGGATGAGGAGCTGGACAAGACGTTTGCCGACCTTTAAGATAGACGCATAGTTCTCCGGGGGAAATATTCCCCCGGAGGCCGACATTATTTAAATCGAATTTGAGAGCCTAGACACCAAATGCGCGTTACAGTCCTATTAGGCGGCCATCTCAGAACTGAAGCACACAATGGGCCTATGGAGCGAACTGTGGAGTTGCCCGAGCAGGCGCGCGGGGTCGATCTTGTTAGTGTATTGGGTTTGCCCGCCGAACGAGTAAGAATGATCTTCGTAAACAGCCGAGCCGGGACATTGTCAATCTTGCTCCAAGAAGGCGACAGAGTTGCGCTCTTTCCCCCGGAACTTTCCTACAATACTTTTGTAGCGCTTTCATATAGACAGGACAGGATAGAAGATTCCAAGTAGGTCCTCCCGGTTAAAACTTCTAAATAGGTAATATTATTTATTCGCAATGAGCCTTGAATGTTCAGCCATCATGCAATGGTCCTGTACGACTGTTATTCCCGCTTTTCTCGCAATATTTGCGGCTTCTTCGTTTTGTGCTCCCAATTGCATCCAAAGGACCTTTGCTTTGATTTTAACAGCTTGCTCAGCAATTTCAGGCAAAAATTCCGGCCGCCGGAATACATCCACCACATCCACAGTTTCATTTATTGATAGCAAGTCCGGATAACTTTTTTCCCCCAAAATCTCATCCACAGCCGGATTTACCGGTATGATGCGGTATCCGTTTTTCTTCAGGTACGCAGCTACTCCATAACTATCCCTGGACGGATTTGTAGATAATCCGACGACAGCAACAGTCTTGGCGTTAGTAAGAATCGTTTTTAAATCCTCGTCGGTCAATTTCTCAGCTGACATAATATTCCTCCTACAAATGGAAAGTGTATTTAATTGGTATATTCGCTTTCCGTATTTTCATTTAATCCCCGCGATAGCCTTATGGAAGTGTGAAAAGCAAGTATCCATACCCAATGCAGTTAAATATTCTATTCTTATGCACGTATTCGCCGGCTGGTAACGAATTTGCGCTCTTGACATGTTGGGGTACGAGTACAATCTTTGGATAAATAGGCAATTGGAAGCTACCGGCAAATTGCAAATGATGAGTAACCGGAGGTGAATTATGAAAAAAGGATTAGTAATTGTTGCATTGGTTTTCGCTGTTATGGCTATGACCGCACTGGTGCCGCCCTCAGCCCCGGCTTGCGGCGGATGCGGATACGGTGGCTGGTATGGCGGATATTATCCCGGCTACGGAGGCTACTGGGGATATCCCAGCTATGGCTGGGGCTATGGTGGCTACGGAGGCTATGGTGGGCGTCGCGGCGGATTCTTAGGAAGCGGGGGCGGTCTTCCATTCTTTGGCGCAAGCTTTGGCGGCCGGGGATGCTCCGGGGGCTATTGCTATTAACCCCGATTTCGATAATGGCCGGGCCGCCGCTAAGCAGAGACTATGTCGTATATTACGCGCTTGAACCGCAATTATGGCGTAAAGTGGTGAAGGTCAGTAAACAGCTTTTGCGGACCGGATCGGGACTCGGTTCGTTGACTACCAAGCTGGTAGCTCCAGTTGGAGTCCGGGTCCAGCGGGTCAGGAAGATAGTATACAGACATGGTGGCGCGCGGCGGCCGGCATAGATATGGGATGCGCACTATAACGGTCGGGCGTTCAAACATCAGAGTGCATGAATCGCGCACAGCAATTCTTTCATTCCATGTAACGGCTGAATCCTGGAATCCCCGTGGGGGGGAAGCATTGGGATTGTCACCACAGCCGATTTGTTTCTTTTCACGCGAGCGAGTTCTTCCGTATTTCAGCGCGGTACCGACCATATCACCAAGCCTGTGATTGTAGCTCCATCAGCGATGCCCACCACCATTCCGGACGAAGGCGTGGCGAATTCCAACAAATAACAGAAGAATTACAGTGAGAACATTATTAACAAGTCTTATGTTCATGGCGAACTATTTGTCTGATGCAAAAAATATAACTTCCATGTAGTTTACAGCTCAAAGAACAGAGGTGTGATGGATGAAGAAAGGTCTTTTGATGCTTTATATAGGTAACCAAGCAGGAACGACTGAAATGGCGCTTGGACAAACATTGAGGGCTATCGGCCGGGGCTTCAGGATCTGTTACATCCAGTTTTGTGAAAATCCCGCTGCTTGCGAATCATTCCATGTAATACCGTATAATGAATTGCTGGAGTTTCACCCGTTTGAGAAAAACTCAACCGACTCGGATCCAGAAAGGAAGAATTCCGCGTCCTCAGCTCACCCATGGAACCTGGCGCAGAAAGCCATTGTCTCAAAAGAATTCCGCATAGTGGTTCTCGAAGGTTTAACGGCGCTTTTCCAAAGCGGTACTTTGAATAGAGAATCAGTAGTGGATTTCCTACGCGCCTGTCCTGCAGGTACAAACATCATTGTCACAGGACCCGACGCGCCTAGAGGCCTCATTGAGTCGGCTGATCTAGTCACGGAAGTCCGTGAGACCTGTCAATAAACCAAAAGACGGCTTATCCTTTAGTGGTGATCACCTTACGCGCTAGACTTCGGACAGCTTTATTGCGCTGCATGCCTCATTGAAAATATCAATCATTCTTAATATTCCCAGAGACCGGCCATCCTCCACGACCACCAATGAAAGCAAATTTCCCACAAGCATTCTGTGCACGGCCTCACTTAATGATGCATCGTGTTCAATCAGCCCATGTTCAGTGAGTACTGACATGATCTTTGTCACTTTTACTGAAGAAGCTCTGCGGCTCATCTCACCCAGGGATTCATCCCACAGGTGAAACTCTTTTAAACTGGATTTCACAAATCCAGGACTTAAGCCGAGGCAGAACAAGATTTTCATGTGATCGAGGCTTGTCACGTTTGCATCGAGCATCTTCATGGCAGGCGTGTATTTTGCATCTAAATTTTTTAGGAGTTCGTCATACTTCGGCTCGAGAGCTTTCAGGATCTCAAATTGTCTCAGAACCCCGATTACATTGTTGTTTTTATCTTGGATCAACACGACTCGAGGCCGGTAATCCCAGGGGTCACCTCTTAATCGAGTTGCCTCCAACGCCAGAACAGCGTCTCTCAAAACAGCTTCTTCAGAAACCCTTGGACATTGATCCAAGGTGACCATCAAATCCCTGGCTTTGAGCGTCTTCAAATCGGCC
Source organism: uncultured delta proteobacterium (assembly GCA_963843165.1). GTDB lineage: Bacteria > Desulfobacterota > Desulfomonilia > Desulfomonilales > Desulfomonilaceae > DATJPW01. Next base: position 27,162 of record CAWJJL010000055.1, read on the forward strand.
TCCGTAATAGCGTGTGCTTTGAATTTGCAAATTTATAACGGGCTGTTTGAAAAGTAAATTGTTTAGCAATTTTGTTTAAAAAAATTGCAGATCTCATCGATTTGTTCACAGCCGAAATTCATAAAATCACAACTTGACATCGGCAACGGTTGCGATAAATATGACCCCCGGTGTTTAGGCAAAATTCAGTTTCAGATTGGCTCCGAACGGCTTCGGCACACGGGGATTGTCAATCCGACGTCTGGATTGCCCAGGTCTTCACTGGGTTGGGACAATCCGTGGATCATGTAGTATTATATTGATGAGCAATCATGACGAACTTTTGGCTGAGCTCTCCATATGATGTGCCGAAGGATAATTCCGGATTTGGCTTTTCTTCTGATTCTGGAATATATGATTCGGAATTTCATAGTCTACCAATCCATGATCTTAATGCGGGCCTAACTGGAGTAAATAAATGTACAAGAGCACCAAATTCATATTCATTACAGGCGGAGTGCTTTCATCACTAGGAAAAGGGTTATCGGCCGCTAGTGTTGGCGCACTTATGGAAGGTCGGGGGCTCACCGTTACATTACTGAAAATGGATCCGTATATAAACGTGGATCCTGGTACGATGAACCCGTTTCAGCATGGGGAAGTTTTCGTAACGGATGATGGCGCAGAAACCGATTTGGATTTGGGCCATTACGAGAGATTCACGCACGCGACCTTGCGACAAAAGAATAACTTTACTACAGGCCAAATTTACGATTCCGTTATCCAAAAAGAACGACGTGGCGAATACTTGGGGAAAACTGTTCAGGTAATTCCTCATGTCACTGATGAAATCAAGGATAAAATCAGGAATCTTGGTAACGGAGTTGATGTGGCAATTGTGGAAGTTGGCGGCACAGTCGGCGACATAGAAAGTCTGCCGTTCTTGGAAGCCATCCGTCAGTTGCGCGCAGATTTGGGACCTCAAAATGTACTTTATGTTCATGTTACTCTGGTGCCGTATGTCAAGGCATCAGGTGAGGTGAAAACCAAACCAACCCAGCACAGTGTCAAAGCTCTTCGAGAAGTCGGAATTCAGCCGGATATTCTGATATGCAGGACGGAAAAAAAGATTACGAGAGACGTAAAGGAAAAAATTGCTCTTTTCTGTAATGTACGCCCCGAGGAAGTCATAGCCAATGAAGATGTCGAGTGCATTTATGAATTGCCTTTGAAGCTTCACGAAGAAGGACTTGATCAAAAGGTCGTCGAGCATCTTAATATCTGGACAAGAGCGCCAAGGCTGGATCAATGGGTGGATTTCGTGAAAAGGGTGAAATCCCTGGAATTCGAGGTCACGATCGGGATTGTCGGAAAATATGTGGATCTTCATGAATCTTATAAAAGTCTTAATGAAGCCCTTTTCGCTGGTGGGGTTTATAACGATGCAAGAGTTCGTCTCAAATTCATCGACTCTGAAAATATTCAGAAAGTCGGGATTGGAAATGAATTCGACAATGTGGATGGGATACTCGTTCCCGGTGGATTTGGTTCAAGAGGCATAGAGGGAAAGATTCTGGCGGTTCAGTATGCTCGAGAAAATCGCGTACCATATTTTGGGATCTGCCTGGGAATGCAGATGGCGGTGGTTGAATTTGCCAGGAACGTGTGTGGAATGAACGGGGCCAATTCGACGGAATTTGATTCGAATACGCCTTACCCGGTAATAGACATAATGGACGAGCAGCGTTGCATTACTGATAAAGGTGGAACCATGCGACTCGGGAGTTACGAATGTCGACTTGCTCCGGGCAGCTTTGTTTCACGGATTTACGGTAGAGAGACTATAAATGAGCGTCACCGCCACAGATATGAATTCAATTCCAAGTATAAGGAGATATTCGAAGAGAAAGGATTGAAAGCAGGGGGACTTTCGCCGGATGGCAAATTGGTTGAACTAGTCGAATATACGGGAGATCATCCCTGGTTAGTTGGATGTCAATTTCATCCGGAGTTCAAATCACGTCCCATGGAGCCTCATCCGCTGTTCGTCTCCTATATCAAGGCTTGTGTGGAATATAGTAAACGAGAATCCGAAGAGAACATGATGAGGAAGCTTTTGGTGAGGAAGCTAGGACTCGAAAGTTGATGATCGGAAAAGCTTAGTTTTTTGCTGTCTCAACAATTTCGGAAGCAAAACGGGGCAGGTTTCAAACCGCCCCGTTTTGCTGATTGCCGACCTACGGCGGTATAAGGGGTTGTCTCAAAATTCGACCTGGCGGGTTCTGGCGTAGTGGGGCTTCGAGATTTGTGTTTATTTGGGCAATTATCCCGTGTCTGGCGGGACCCACATAGTATTCTGGAATCAAGGATTTTGAAAGGCTTCTTCAAATCCGCCATACGGAGTGGTTAGCTAAATCATTAGGGCCGGCTAAAAAGTTCATCTGACCATAAATTCTTGATTCCAGGGTCATCGGACGAATTGCTTATTTCGTTTGTTTTTCAATTAACTCCCCGGTATCTTAAAATTTGTCTAGTACTATCGCGGTTAATGAGAGGGAGTTTGATGGATAATTCTAACCCTATTCCCAACGGCGTGTCCGTGGGTCGTTATTGTCTCGGACGCAGCGATCAGTTATTTTTGATTTTGGGTCCGTGCGTCATTGAATCTGAAGCGCTAACATTAGATGTTGCGGTGGAAGTGGCTCGAATCGGTCGTACTACGGGCATTCCTGTTCTGTTCAAAGCATCATTCGACAAAGCTAACCGGACATCCGTAACATCCTTCAGAGGCCCCGGCCTGCAGAAGGGTTTGAGCATCTTGGCGCATGTGCGAGAGAAGACCGGTCTTCCAATAGTCTCAGACATCCACATCCCGGATCAGGCTTCGGTCGCGGGAGAAATTCTTGATGTTATTCAGATACCAGCTTTCCTATGCCGGCAAACGGATCTCCTTCTGGCTGCGGGAAGAACCGGAAAAACAATTAACGTAAAAAAAGGCCAGTTCATGGCTCCAGAAGACATGGAGCACGTTGTCAATAAGATCACGAGCACCGGGAATTCCGCCATCTTGCTTACTGAACGCGGCGCGGCTTTCGGTTATGGTGACCTTGTGGCTGACATGCGTTCTCATATTGCGCATGAAGTCTTTCGGTTTTCCCGTAGTGTTTGATGCCACCCACTCCTCCCAATTTCCCGGGCGCGGCGAGGCCTGTTCAAGTGGGGAAAGGTCATATGTTGCGCCACTGGCTAGAGCCGCAGTTGCCGCAGGCGCTGATGGGATTTTCATGGAAGTTCATCCTGATCCTGATCGAGCCCTGTGCGACGGGCCAAATTCGTTGGCACTGGAGAATTTGGAATCGCTCGTCATGAACCTTAAGGAAATCCATAAGATAGTATCGGCAAAGGACCCTGTCGTGAGTGGAGCATCATCCATTATAGAGAAGCCGGAACCCCCTATTTACCCCTTGGAAGAAAAATTAAAAAAAATTCGTTTACTGCTCTTTGATGTAGATGGAGTGCTCACAGACGGTAGAATCACGTTCGGCAGCGGTGATCTTGAGATAAAATCCTTTGATGTCAGAGACGGACATGGTATAAAGATTGCTATGAGGTTTGGTCTCGAAGTCGCCCTGGTCACTGGGAGGACCTCGGAAGTCGTGCTCAAACGGGCGCGCGATCTGGAGATTTCGAGGGTTTATCAGGGAATTCTGGACAAAAAGCCGGTTTTAGCCGAGCTGATGGAATCCCTGAATCTTCAGCCGGAAGAAGTGGCGGTCATTGGAGATGATGTGGTGGACATTCCGCTCTTACGTCGAGTAGGAGTCGGATTCGCCGTCGCTGATGCGCCTGAAGAAGTCCGAATGGCCGCGGATTACGTGACCACGCGACGTGGTGGCCGCGGCGCGGCCCGAGAGATGGTCGAGGTTATTTTAAAGGCCCAAGGTAAGTGGGATAGCGCCTTGGCTAGATATTATAAATGACCTGGCACGGAGTGTTACGAGATTTATAATCGAAATCCGCCTAGTTTCATGTCATGAGATTGGGTACTTCGTTGACAGGGCGGCTCAGGGGCCGCTAGATGAATCATAAAGAGCTTGAGCGCTGGTACAGACTTAGAAATATTAAAAGGGCATCGCAGTTGATGATTGTCTTGTGCTCGGTGCTCGCAGTTTCCGGATACGTGGTATCTGCCTGGCTTATCAGGCCTGATCCATCACAATTGGATTCATTTATCCCATCCGACGCAGGAATACGAATTGAGAATTTTTCTTATTCCGTTCCAGGTCCGCGCCCGTGGGAACTGCACGCGCCTTCGGCCATAGTATCGGAATCTCTGGACGAGGTTACCCTGCAAGAACCACGGATCATTTACCATGCAGGCCCGAGCGGAAGAATTTCACTGGCATCTCAGACCGGGAACTTGCATAAAAAGACCCTTAGCGTGGTCGCACGTGGAGAGGTAACCCTGACATACAAAGATTATGTCTTTCGCTCGGATGAAATGAACTACTCGCATGAGAAACTCAGCGCTTCAACTTCATCTCCCGTATTTTTTGAGGCCACGGATCTGAGCCTGACGGGAACGGGAATGACAGTGAATCTCGAAAATGAAGAAATAGTGATCGAAAATGACGTTAAGGCCCGGTTATTTAATTTAAGATGGGTAGAGGAGAGCAAGGGCAGGCTGCCGATGTGATTGGAGCACTTGTTGATGAAACGTGCGGTGATAAGCCTGATCGGCATTATGGTTTTGTGTGGCATGCCGCTTCCGGCGGACGCACAGAATAAGAGACCGCCACTGCCAAACGGGCCGATGCTCGAAGGTGCCCTGATAATAGGACACATTGATGACGCATACCGGCAATTTTGGGGAAGTTCGACGCCTGAGATTCAATCTAAGAATTGCACTGCTAGAGAAATTGCGGAAGGAAAGGAACTTATTTTCCTAGAAAATGTGAAGGCCTATCGGGGTGATACTACCCTGGCTTGCGACAAATTGGTGATGCTTGTGACTGCCAGCCGTAGATACTTCACTGCATCGGGCAATGTGACCATTTTGCAGAGTGGAAGATCTGTTTACGGAGGCAAAACGCACAAACTATTTCTTCAAGAATAACGAGATGTCATGGTGAGAAGAAATAGTAGTCGACAATGATTTGGAAGCCCTGTTAATTGATTTAAGTGGACAAAGAGCAACGGGAGGCTGCCAACCTGAAAATGGAGAGTTTTCCATGAAATATAGAATTTCTGGCGTATTAGGCTTTCTGATTTTGGGGGTAATGCTGTCTGCCGTACACGCAGAGAATGAGTATCTCGCTCTCGGTCAAGGCTCACAGAAGATTCATATAACTGCCATTAAGGTCACAGGAACGCCTGATGAGGGAAGAACATTTGAAGGCAAGGTCCAGGTCGTTCAGGGCAACATCAAACTGACTTGTGACAAGTTGATCGTATCCTATGACGAGAAAAAGGGGGCCGCTCAGATAGGAAGTCAGGACAGGAAGTCTTCTAAAGACCGGCCTGCCGATGGCAACATAAAATCCATTACAGCATCGGGTAATGTCAAAATCGTTCAGGATGAACGAATGGCAACAGCAGGTAAAGCTTTTTTCGACAGTGTCAATCGGATTATCACATTGACTGATGGCCCGCGGATCTGGCAAGGCCGTGACGCGGGCATAGCGGATGCCATTGTCATGTATCTGGATGAAAACCGGTGGGAGTTCCGGGGCGACGATAACAGCCCAATCAAGTTCACGATTCACCCCGGCGACCTGAAGAATGGGAAAAAGAAGGAATCGCCACAAAGAAATAATTAAAGGTCAAAGGCTTGCTCCAGGTTCACGGCGGCAGCAATGTGCGGCTAAGGATCTGGACGCTCCGCTGTAGGCTGATGTTAAAAGGAGTGTAAGATAATAGGCGCCTGAGGTGAAAAATAAGGTTTTTTCAATAAAAATTAGCATTATGGTACTGAGTTTGGCCCTGACTATGCTGCCACAGGCCGCACATACCGAAAACGGTCAAGTAATTAGCCGGAAAAACCCGGAAGGAACAGTCGATGTAACCTCCAAAAAATTCACATCAAGGCCGTGCGCTGATGGAAGAGAAGCTATTTTCGAAGGCAATGTGACAGTCAAGCAAGGGGATATCACCTTGCTTTGTGACAGATTGGTTATAATCAGTGATGAGAACAAGGGAAGCACAGCGCCTGATGGTCGAACGAAAAGGCTTTCCAAGGATTGGCAGATAAATAGTGCGGTAAAGACCATTACGGCACTGGGAAACGTTAAGATTACCCAGAAGGACCGAACGGTTACAGCAGGTAAGGCAATTTATGACCACTTAAAACGAACGGTCACATTGACCGAAGGGCCGCCCAGATTTTGGCAGGGACGTGATTCGGGCATGGCGGATGCTGTCATCATGTATCTGGACGAAAACCGTTTTGAATTGTTCAAGCCAAATTTCACAATAGATCCTGGTGAACAGAAAAAGGAGATCAAGAAGTAATCGCCACGGTAAGAGAATTAAAAGCCAAAGGTTTGGTTAAAGCATACAGCGGAAGGCGGGTAGTTGACGAAGTTAGTCTCCGGATAAATTCGGGCCAGGTCGTAGGCTTGTTGGGTCCGAACGGAGCTGGGAAAACCACCACTTTCTATATGATTACCGGACTTGTGAAACCGGACAGCGGAGAAGTTTACCTGGATGATCAGGACATCTCTCAACTGCCAGTATATCTGCGGGCTCGACTGGGAATCAGCTATCTTCCGCAGGAGACTTCGGTTTTTCGGAAGCTGACGGTCAGCGACAATATCATGGCGATTCTGGAAACTGTCGAGTCTGACAAAAGTCGGCGAAACGAAAGATTGGGTGAACTACTTGGTGAGTTGGATATTTCCGCTCTACGGGACCAGAGGGCGGATAGTCTTTCCGGCGGTCAGAAAAGACGACTCGAGATAACTCGTGCGCTGGTGACCGACCCTGATTTCATTCTACTGGATGAGCCGTTTTCGGGTTTGGATCCAATCGTGGTGCTCGAGATTCAAAAAATAATCAAAAAACTCAAGGATCGAGGCATTGGCATAGTAATTACCGACCACAATACTAGAGAGACACTAGGCGTTTGTGATACAATTTACTTATTGGATAAAGGTCGTATACTGGAATATGGCGATCCGGGAACAATAGCGGCAAGCGAACGTGCCCGAGAAGTGTATCTCGGGAAAAAATTCAGAATGTAACAGCAATTATGGCCCTTGAGATAAGACAACAGCTGCGTCAAACACAGCAATTGGTAATGACGCCTCAACTTCAGCAGGCGATCAAACTGCTCCAATTCAACCATTTGGAAATGGTCACTGCGGTGGAGCAGGAAATGGTGGAGAACCCCCTGCTGGAAGCCGCAGCGTATGATGATCCGTTCACCGAGAAAGAGATTGAAAGCCGAAACGATCTTGAGGCATTGGAGGACACGATCAGAGAGCCCGAGCGGCCGGAGAGAGATGTTCTGGACGCCGATTGGGAAAACTACCTGGACAGTTATGGCGGTGATTATTCGCCCGCGATGCGGGATTTTTCGGAACAGCGGCCTTTGGAAAATCGGGCTTCGGGGAAGGAAAACCTGTTCGACCACCTTCTCGAACAGCTTCACTTCTGTAGTCTTGATGAGGGCGACCGCAGAATTGCTCTGGAAATAATAGGCAATCTGGATGAGAACGGATATTTGGACGTTTCTCTCGAAGAATTGTCCAGATCGTCCAATGGTGATGCGGATAAAATCCGTGCTGTCTTGGCTGAAGTTCAACAATTCGATCCGCGTGGTATCGCTGCGCGTGATTTGAGAGAATGCCTGTTGATTCAGGCCAGAGCCTTGGAGCCCTCGGATCACTTGGCAGTGCGAATTCTCGAAGAAGCTTTTGATTCACTTCATCGCGGTAAAATAGATGAAGTTGCCAGAAAGCTCAAAGTGTCAGTAGAACACGCGAGAGGAGCCGTGAGGGTCATTTCAGGTCTGAATCCCAGGCCCGGCGGAATTTTCGGAAATTCGGATACGATCTACATTGTTCCGGATATTTTCGTAATAAAGCTCGGAAACGATTACTCCATAGTTCTGAATGACGATGGGCTACCGAGATTAAGGATCAGTTCGTTTTATCAGCAGGCCCTTCATTCCGGTATTTCTTCGCCGGGCGCCAAGGATTATATTCAAGAAAAGATGCGCGCGGCGGTGTGGCTGATTAAGAGCATTCACCAACGGCAGCGGACGATCTACAAGGTGACTCAATCTATTATAAAATTTCAAAGAGCATTTTTTGATAAAGGTATCGATTATCTGAGACCGTTGATCCTGAAAGATGTAGCCGATGATGTAGAAATGCATGAATCCACAATAAGTCGAGTTACAACCAACAAATACGTGCATACGCCGAGAGGCATATTCGAGCTAAAATATTTTTTTAATTCTGGAATTAGGCATGGGGCGGATGCCATTGCATCGGAATCGGTTAAAAATCAAATTTTGCGGATTGTTAAAAGTGAAAATATCAAGAAACCCGCAAGTGATAAACAAATTGTGGAGGAACTTGCCAGATCTAATATATACATAGCCCGTCAGAACAGTGGCAAAGTATAGAGACGTATTGGGTATTCCTCCATCGAGCAGGCGAAGAAAGAAATTTTAAAAAATCCAATCATTTGTAATACGACAGGGAGGTGGATGTAATGCAGGTGTCTGTAACTTTCAGGCATATGGAGCCTTCGGAAGCCTTGAAAGGTTATGTAATTGAACGAACGTCTAAACTGACCAAGTACATTGATAAACCTATCGATAGCCAAGCGACTCTTTCCGTAGAAAAATTCAGGCAAATCGCCGAATTGATTGTGAACGTCAACGGTATACGAATCGCGGGACAGGAATCTCATGAAGACATGTATGCCGCAATCGACTTGGTGATGGAAAAAATCGAACGTCAAGTAAAGAAATATAGAGATAAGATAAGAAGACACAAACCCTTACCGGAAAAAGAAATAAAGTGGCGTAGAGACATTTATGACCAGGAAAGTTTCGAAGAAGACAGGGAGCCGGCTGTCATTAAAACTGAACATTATTTTGTAAAACCCATGTCAGTGGACGAAGCCGCAATGCAGATGAACTTGTCTCAACAAGAGTTCCTGGTCTTCAATAATGCGGGAACCCAAACTGTTAACGTGCTATATCGAAGGAAGGACGGCAACTACGGTCTCATAGTCCCTCAAAGCTCTTGAAGAAAATAAACCCGGCATCCCATTCGAGAATTCGGGTAGAGCGATGAAAGGCATGCCCGGTGTCGGCATCTTGAACGATCTGACATCGGGCACATTTTATTAACCGTTCACATAAATCGGTTAGAACCAGACAAAAAATAGTTTTTGGCAAAAGAAGCGAGCCAGATTTGCGCGTCAGGGTTTAGATTCCGTCTCAATATAATTTGGCCTCGCTCTAAAGCGTGCTAAACATGAAAATTTTAGATTTTCTTAAAATGGATGGAATTATCTGCCCTCTTGAATCAGATACAAAGGCGGGAATTCTTGAGGAACTCGTAAAACCAATAACTAAAACCAATCCTAATCTTGACAAAACCGGGTTAATTAAAATCCTCATGGAAAGAGAAAATTTGGGGAGTACCGGGATTGGTGGCGGCATAGCCATCCCACATGGCAAATTCGACGGCTTGAAACATCTGGTGTCCAGCTTCGGCAAAAGTCACAAAGGTATTGATTTCAGTTCCATGGATAATAAGCCTGCATTTATTTTCTTTTTGCTGGTCGCTCCCAAAAAATCAGCGGGAGAGCACCTTAAAGCTCTGGCCCGAATATCCAGGCTGCTAAAAGATCCCTTGTTGCTCAGCGGACTTCAAAAAGCCGAATCTCCGGGACGTATTTACAGTTTATTGGAAGAATATGACTCACGGTTGCCTTGATTTTCTTGATTGGAGTAGTCTCGATCGAGGCTCCTCTAATGTCTTGGTCTGAACCATATTATCCCTCGACCGCGTGACAAAAACGTGGATCGAGAAAGGCCTTGTCTGGCTCTCACATCAATTTCCCTCAAATATCTTCACGGACCCCGAGCTTTAGCTTTATCCACGAGAGAAATACGAGCCAGCCAGTGATGCAGCTGACCAACTTCTGAAACGGATTTATTTGTCATTTTATGGGAGTCACTGACCTACGTTTCGCCTACTAGGGCGGTCAACAATCCAGACGGGATGGCGTTGCAGTATTACTTGTGATATCACCATTTCCTGGTATACCTATGTACTTAACTTCGCAACGTCTCCGGCTCATA
>CAWJJL010000056.1:0-14569 GCA_963843165.1 uncultured delta proteobacterium
TAGGTTTTTCCCCACGCCATTACGATAGTGGAAAATGGAAGAGGGGGGATCATCCCATCCCATGAATTGAATTTGATCTGACGAGTGGACCAACTGACCAACGGCACCACCGGCGGCTGTCCCGCTCCTTTTGCGCGATCACAACCATCCTCATTTTCACTTTTTCTGGAAGGCCCTCTTGGCGCGTCGATGGCCAGACCTGAGCAGTAATTCTTTTCTTTGATCATCTCTATCAATTCGGCAAGGGCCTCCTTGCCGCCTCTCAATGAAGAGCCTCGGGTGGTGTCGTACCCCATTCTCCGAAGAGATCTGTCGATTATTTCCCCATCCCACGACCGGCTTATCATGACCACGCCAGGGAAGCGTCGACAGTAATAGACCGGAAAGAGCATTGTTCCATGAAAGCATGCGCAGGCGAATGGTCGTTTCCAACAAATCTCCTCTTCGTATTCTCTATTGAGGAATATTGTCTTGGATGTCATCTCTACAAGCTTGAGATAGGCTGACACAAGACGAGGAACAAGGAAGAGGATCATTTTGAACCAGAATTGCTCACCTTTTTCTTTTTTCGTTTTATTTTTTTCCAATCATTGTCCTCTTTGCATAAAAAGCAATTGAATCATTAGCATAGCTCCACACCTACAAAACACCGAAGCAAACCTACCATAATTAGAAGTTTTTGGAAGGCGGATCGAAGGCAACTTTTGTGAAAAAAGGATACGGATCATAAATACCCGTCAGTAGGACCGGCATCTTGCCGGTCCCTGGTCGATACAAACACCCTGAGCGGACCGGCAAGATGCCGGTCCTACTAAAGCTGCTAGGGCAATTGCAGGGTGCTGTGCATCAGGGTTTCCAAGGCTTCTGTTGCGGCTTCTCGTAGTCGGGATCGGGGTCGTCGAGGGCCTTTTTCACGCGGGATTGACGCGGGATTTCCTATTTTACCCAGCAGTTCCGCGGTATGCCCTCGGAGCCCGACATCTTCGTGTGAAAGCAAGTCGATTAATTCGTTGAGCACCGGATCCAAAATTCGTGGATTTATGGCCAGAGCTTCTTCGAGCGTTACCAGAGCGCCGATGCGCTTGGAAAATTCTTTTGAGATGTACAAAGGTAGGATAGCGTGCGGTTCTTTTCGGCTGCATAGCAATGCCGCTGCGTCTTCAGCCCGCCCGCTTTGAATCATTGAATCAAGATCGGCAGTGAGCGACTCCGGCCCTTGTAGATTGAGCACGTGGTCCACCAATTGGTTGAGACTCACTTGACCTAAAACTGTCCTATTATCATTGATGATCGTGGTCGGAACCGATTTGACCTTGAAGCGTTCGGCCAAATCTCCGAACTGGATCGCATCCACAATGATAGCTGTGATCAACGGCTGGTGAACGGCCATAGCTAGGACGGACTGCACCACATGGGGACAATATGTGCAAGCATCGGCCATCAGAAACCATTATCTGGTTTCGCGCAGTCAGCGAATTGAGTTTCTTCTGCAAATCCGGGTTGGGGGCATCGCTAGGGTTTCCGAGCCATTTCATAGCATTCAAGAACGGCTCAAATTCATGACCTTCGGGCGCGGCAAGATAGTGTATATTCCCGGCTAGTCCCCAGCCAACGTCAAAGAAGGTTTTCCAGCGAGTATTGGTTCTGTCGATTCCTCTAATTTTATCCTATTCATGGAAACGCCCGCGACTTGGGCCGCGATATTTGCGAGGTTGGTTTCAAAAGCGTCATTGGATCCAGTCCTGTAGACCCTGATGGTAACAGGTCCGGTCATGTACTTCTGCCGCGGCTTGGACTTGCATTAATTCTCGTTCCGAAAACACCATGAACTCCGTTCTAAACTAGGATTAGTTCCATAGGCGCTAACTTTAAATGCGAAATTTTGCTTTCATACTCCCCCTCTCCCTCCCCTCTCCCGCCAGGGGAGAGGGTTTCCAAATCCCCCTCCCTTGACGGGAGGGGGAAGGGGGAGGGTGATAACTTACTGAAATCACATGCGCGATAACACAAAGTTAGCGCATATGAGGCAGAGCCTCCCGATATGTGTTCCCATGCTGGAGCCTGCAAACAAGATATCTTAGGATAAAAAACGAATATATCAGCTACTTTTCTCTCGGAGAACTCACCGTGATCTTGTACAGAGCCATACCCACGAAGAGGTCCGCTATCAAAATCAGAATGTCCGGCAACATCGTCTGCGATAACCAAGCAAACGGCTGCTCCCATGGACTGACCTTAATCGCTCCCTCGAGGATGGATGCAATCGTCAGGTCGGACATTAGAATTATACCAATGTATGCTATGAAACTATTTAGCAACAGGCCCCATATCACGGTGCCTCTGAACAGAAAAAGAATGCTGACCAGGATTAGATCAATGCCGGGAAACAGAGAGGCCCAGAAATTCGTCAAGCTGGCCTGAGGAGGGTGTATTCTATAATGTAACATGAATGCCCCGAGGGCCAAGCCCACGAGAGCTATCCAGAGCTGCACACGCTGCGCTTTCATCGTTCCCCCCTACTGGAAATGAATAGAATAACCAAGCAAAAATATTGCAGAAATTATTATTACATGCAAAATTATCCAGCCGACTTTTGGGAATAAAATGTGTTGGATCATTGCGATCACCTCCCCAAAAATATCGCTGTCAGTCGTCCCGCGGTATACACGAGAGTAAATCCGATAAAGTGCACGATCCACCACCTAAGACTAAGAAATCCCCACTGTTTAGGCATTCTCATGGTTTTCCCTCCCCTGAAATTAAACGTGCCCAGATTGATGACGATTCAAAACATATCTCGCAGAGGCGCACGGTCGGCCGTCCCTATTTGTTTTCCACGATGTCGCTATTGTTACAGGATTTCGCCTCAGCAACCTAAATATTTCAACTGCATGAACCAGATTTTATCATCTTCAAACTTGCAAAAGTAGAGTTTAGCGCCCCTATGTGCCGCGCAGAACGGTGTATTCACGCAAATCTTGATCATCTCCCCGTCTCTCGGCATCAATCTCCCAGGTCATGCCCCCCGTTACAAGACTGTACTTCCTACAATTCTTCCGGTTTTGAATCACGATTGGAGACCAGATCGGCTACTTGGCGCCCCAGCCGCACGGATGCGCTTACGGTTCGGTCTTCAGGGTAGTACTGCGACGAATCGGTTATATAAAGACCCTCCACCGGCGTCTTGTGTGAGGGCATCAAATCCATAAAACCCACTCTGCACACGGCTTGAGCATGGTCATCCCTGAATATCCACCAATTCCGAATCCATTCCTCATCGAATGCAGGTTGTATAAGGCGGAGGGCTGAAATGCATTCTCGGTAAAGCTGATTATTGTCAAAACTCCATCGAGAGTCTGTTTGGTGCAGATAAAACGGAATATAGGCAAGATGACTATCGATAAGATCTTCCCGAGGGTTGAGATTAGTTGTTTCCACTACACCGTTAAACGCGATTCTGGCGTCATTAATATTAAGCCAGAAGTTATTGCTGATAGGATTTTTCAGCTGCAGGAGGACGCACAAAATGTTGAGATAATCAATCCTCATCAGTCTTTCCGAATAATCACCCAGGAACGGAATGAGTTTAAGAAAATTCGGTATTGCCACCGTCGAAATGACTGCCGTTGCTGGGAAGAGTTTTCCTTCGTTTGTGGCGACCCCTGTTGTTCTTGAACCCTCAATTATTATTCTTTTCGCCTGAGCGCCTGTGAGTATATCGCACAAACCGGAAGCTTTAAGTTCGTTAATAATCGCATCAATGAGCATAGAACAGCCTTGCTCAAGGTAGCCGTAAGAATTACCTCCGAACGTGTTGAGCCGAGAGCTAGCCACTCTGTGGATTCGATGCCAAATCCAAGCGGCCGAAACTTCAGAATCAAATCGACCGAATTTGATCCGTAATAAAGGGTCCCAGATAACTTGGTAGGCCTTGTTGCCCATCTGATCGAGAAGCCATTGCTTCCCGGGTACCCCATCCAGGTCATGCCAGGTTCTGCGGTGCTGAGCCGTGAAGGCGGCGAAGCCAAAGCGCAACCTTTGACTGAACGGAATGGCTGAGAATCCCAGCAAGTCCCATGGGGTATTGAAATCATAGGTGATCCCGTTGACGAAAAAGGCAGTGCCGGCCTCTCGCCAATGTAGTTTATCTCCTAGCCCAATCTCATTAATGAAATCGAGCAGATAATCATCTCCCCGGCAAATGAAGTGGTAATATTTCTCGATTGGTTTACCGTCTACAAGCAGAGAACCGGCTAAACCGCCGACATGCAGGGAGGCCTCGATAATTTTTACTCGAGAACCTCTCTTCACCAAGTGATAAGCCGCTGTGAGGCCGGTTATGCCTGCGCCGATTATTATTGTGACTTTGTCAGAATCCATAATTCTCTGAGCCGGCAATCTGCTTGCCCATTTTCGAAATGCCGGGCAACATGCCCGTCCCATAAAGAAGCTACTTTTATCACTACGTATTCTGTCTTAGCCCTTCTTGGCATGCGAGACAAGAAATGCGCCGAATCTTCTTCCAAGGCCTGATCCGTCCAGGCACATATCCAATATGTTGTAAATTCCCAACATTTTCTTTATGAACGCGCTTTTCACGTATTTGTAGGTTATTCCGGATACGCCTATGCATGCGGTCTCCCGAAATCCGGCCAATTTCAACCCACTTATGATCTCATTGCGCTTGAGAAGCCGTTCATTTGCGGTCCAGCCCTGCCTGGAACCGAATGGTGAACTCGGGCTCCTGTAAACCCACATGGCAGGATTTTGCCCATTAGGGTCGTACGCAAATAATCTTCCTCCGGGCTTCAGGATCCTGTGTGCCTCGTCGAATGCGAATTTGAGTGTCGTTAGATGATGGAGTATACCGCCAAAAATAATTATATCGAATCGATTATCATCGAATGGCAGGATTTCCGCGTCACCCACCACAAAATTACAATTAGAGACTTTACCGACCGCGGATCGAACTAGGTGGAAAGATAAGTCGACCCCAACTATTTGTAGACTCATGGCAGACACATGTTCCGTGAAAGCCCCGGAACCGCATCCCACGTCCAATAATCGTTCATTGGGCAGAGGTTTTATCAAATCGGAGAACAATCGGAGCAACCTGGTATAGCCCCGTTCATCGAATACGTCGTAATCCTGTACCTGAGCCAATTCATCAAAGAATACCTTTTCCGCGTTTTTGTCCTGCATCAGTCCAGCCTTAAGAAAACAAGTAGTCTCTCGCTCTTTTCAATATTGACCATAGATGATGCGGGCTCTTGATCTCCGAAAGCATCCTGAATAAAATTTTCGGTCGCAAATGGAATTCCAGAAAGCATCGCCTCTGAAACGCCTTAAGTTCTTTTTTCGTTATTCCCTTTGGGGCATACGGAACTTTGGAATAGGCCAATTCGTCCCATTTCGGGGGATCTATTTCTCCTCTATCCAGCAGGAGCCGGGTAGCCTCGGTACCCGGCAATGGCAAGAAATTACTGAAATGAGCACGCTTAATTGGTAGGCTTTTAGCCAGCTGCAAAGTTTGCTCCATGTCCCGCTTGTTTTCACCTGGGAAGCCTAATAGAAAAAACCCACTGGGTTCCATGCCCGCATCTTTTATCATCTGCACTTTTTTACGAATCATCTCCACAGTGAGCTTCTTGTTCATAGAATCCAGGATTCTCTGCGAACCTGATTCGATGCCCACGGTAAATGCATAAGCGCCTGTCCGCTTCATATCCGCGAGCATTTCCCGGCTTAAGGTATTGAGTCGCAGGCCATTGGGAAAGGTATAACTTATATTCCAGTGTTTCTCTCCTAGTATGCGGCAAAAATCTTTGACTCGACTGGGAATGGCATTGAACATATCGTCCACAAAATGGAATTCTCTGACTCCGTGCTGGTTATAGAGCAGCTCCATTTCCGAGAAAACATGCGGTAAACTTCGGACTCTGAGTCGATTTCCCATGTTAACCGGTGAGCCGCAAAACGCGCATCTATATGGACAGCCTCTCGAAGTAGCCATGGGGGCTATGGGGAACTGCTTATAAAATGCTCCCTGTGGTGCGTCAGGGTATGTTTCAGGCGGCATGAGGTCCCACGCGGGAAAACCTATGCTGTCCAGATCTTTGACGATAGCTCGATTGTTCTGTTTTGCTCCCTCGCCATCTCGCCAGGTTAGGCCAGGAATATCTTCGAGAGGTATATTCTCCCCGCCAAGAACACGCCTGACGAAGACAGGAAACCCGATTTCCGCTTCACCAACAAAAGCAAAATCCGCTTGCGGCATATCTCGCATGACCGTAATCCCGGTCGCTGATACATGGGCGCCGCCTACGATCGTCACTGTCGAAGGTAGAGTTTGTTTCACAAGTTCCAGGCTCTGCTTGACCGAAGCGAAATCCGAAGAAAAAACCTGAAAGCCCACCAGCTTAGGCTTCATTTCTTTCAGCCTGACTTGAAGTCCCGCGAAATTAAGCTTCTCTTTTACACAATCCAGTATGCGCACCCGGTCGAAACCGGCCGACCGAACTGCCGTTGCCAGATAGCCTAGTCCGAGAGGGGGAACGACATAGTGTGAGCGGGTGACGGGGACTACCAAAACAATGTCAGTGGACAAGGAGCCTCCGGCAGCATGATATAAGGTGAATGCACATGAATTTTCATCTTATGCATATGCCGGCATTTTGGCAACCGCCGCGGATTGGCTTTTATTTAAGCTTCCTTAGAGCATCAGGCCAAATGGCGGAGTCCGCCTTATCTGAAAGGATTCCCTGAACGGGGCCTAAGACGAGCTGCAATAGCGCGATACAATACAGCACCACCAGAGGCGTAATGAATATGCCGTCGAACCACTGAGCGTCCCCATAGGGTCTCGATAATAGTGAAAATGTGAAAATCCCAAGGAACAAGATCAATTCCGGCAAAGTACAATAAATTGAATGGCAGGTTGCCGGAAAAGTAGAAATTCCATCGCTCCTGGCTTTCCTTTACCCGCTCGACTTCAGAGTTCTCTCTCGGCTTTTCGCGAATTTCCGGGCTGGCCGAGAAATCCCAAGGATTTACACCTGACTTCACCAAGGCCCCGCTACAACGATAAATGTCAATATCAATGTAGCGATCCGCGCCGGGGGTGAGCGCGATAATGCCCAGACGCAGAATTAAAGAAATGGCGAACACAACCAAACCGACGGCCAGGATAGATCGTTTCTGCAAAATGTAACCGATCAGAGGCCACCGGTTGGTAGCCTCTGATCGGGCTCGCTACTTAAGCAGCTCAGGGCAGCCGTATGTGGCTGAATCACCCAATTCTTCTTCTATGCGCAATAGTTGATTGTATTTGGCTACGCGGTCCGTACGTGATGCTGAGCCGGTCTTTATCTGACCATTTCCCAGAGCAACAGCGAGGTCCGCAATCGTCGTGTCTTCAGTTTCACCACTCCGATGAGAAACAACTGACGCATAACCATTTTTCGCGGCAAGCTTCACGGCTTCGATGGTTTCAGTCAGAGTGCCGATCTGATTGAGTTTGATAAGAATGGAATTGGCCACGGACAACTCAATGCCCTTTTTCAAAAGCTCGATATTTGTCACAAAGATATCATCACCAACAATTTGGATTCTCGAACCTAACTTTTCCGTAAGCAATTTCCATCCGTCCCAATCATTTTCCGCCAGCCCATCTTCAATACTCACAATAGGATACCGATCGACGTAATCCGCATAGAAAGAAACCATTTCCGCGGACGTCTTCTTTGTGCCTTCGGCAGCAAGATTGTAAGATCCGTTTTCAAAAAATGAACTGGCAGCCGGATCCAATGCTATAAATACGTCTTTCCCGGGAGCGTATCCCGCTTCCCCTATAGCCTGCATAATAACCTGAAGGGCCTCTTCATTGGATTGCAGATTCGGTGCGAAGCCCCCCTCATCTCCCACCGCGGTGTTGAGACCTTTCCCCTTGAGAACCTTCTTCAGGGCATGAAAGACTTCCGCGCCCATGCGCAGCCCTTCCCTGAAGCTGGACGCGCCCAAAGGCATGACCATAAATTCCTGAATGTCTACATTGTTATCCGCGTGGGCGCCGCCGTTCAATATGTTCATCATTGGGACCGGTAGCCTCACTGCGCCGACGCCGCCCAGATAACGATATAGAGGGATCTCCAATCTTGCCGCGCAAGCCTTGGCCGCTGCCAGACTTACGCCAAGAATCGCGTTTGCCCCCAGTTTGCCTTGTTAGGAGTGCCATCCAGATCAATGAGCGCACGGTCGAGTCCCTGTTGGTCGAACGCGTCCAGGCACAGCACCGCTGGACGGATCTCTTCCATAACGTTCTCCACGGCTTTCCAAACCCCTTTGCCGCCGTAGCGAGCTTTCTCTCCGTCACGCAGCTCGATGGCTTCTCGCTCACCGGTCGAAGCGCCTGAAGGTATTGCTGCACGTCCAATGAATTCATCGTCGAGGATTACATCTACCTCGATTGTGGGGTTCCCTCGGGAATCCAGAATCTCACGCGCCCTGATATCGGTGATTTCAAATGACATCTGTCACCTCCTTCTTTTGATACATGATCAACTTTTCCACAGAAGCTAATTTTTTGCCGAAGGATGTCTCTGAATGTTATAGTTCGCGGCACTGAATTGAGGCGAGTATTTTTTGCATGAACGACCATAGAATTCTGGTAATCGGTGGCGCAGGCTATGTTGGATCGCATTTTGCTCGATATGCCGCGTCGGCCGGATTTGATATTACGATAATTGACAATTTGTCCACTGGCCATCAAACGGCCTTGAAAGACAATCGATTTCTCAAAGCCGACTTGCATGATCGAGAGTTTTTCTCCAATCATCTCGCAGAAAACCGCTACAACGCCATTTTTCATTTTGCAGCCAGTTGTCTGGTGGGCGAATCGGTGGCAGACCCTGCAAAATATTACGACAATAATGTCATAGCCGCGTATAACATGCTGGAAGCAATGAGGGCCACGGATCACGACCGTGTAGTCTTTTCCTCCACCTGCGCTGTCTACGGTGTACCGCAGAAGCTCCCTTTGCGTGAAGATCATCCAACCAATCCGATTTCACCGTACGGACGAACAAAGCTGGCCATCGAATGGATGCTGGAAGACTATTATCATGCTTACGGCATTCGTTCCGCACGGCTCAGATATTTTAATGCGGCAGGTTGTGAACCTCAGGATGGGCTCGGCGAGGACCATGAGCCGGAAACCCACCTGATCCCCAATGTCGTTCGATATGCTTTGAAGCTGAATAAGGAACTGGTCATATTCGGAAATGATTATCCGACGCCTGATGGAACCTGTATCAGAGATTATATTCATGTGACTGATTTGGCGGAAGCACATCTAAAGGTCCTGGACAAGTTTGACGAGACGCCGCTTATTAAGCTGAATCTGGGCACAGGGCATGGATCTTCCAATTTTCAAGTAATCGATGCGGTAGCTCGGGTTTCCGGCCAAAAGTTGAAACCTCAAATCGGCCCGAGGAGACCCGGCGATCCTCCCGAACTCGTCGCGGATGCTTCAGAAGCTCTGCGAGTTCTCGGGTGGAGCGCCTCACGATCGGATTTGGATAAAATCGCAGCCGAGGTCTTACAGTGGGTTACAGAACACCCGAACGGGTATGAGAAGCACTGTTAGAGAAAGGACTGTGGGCAAGCTCGAAAGCCTGCCATGATTTCATTCTGTCATTGCGAGGAGTGAAATCCCGCGTTCCGCGGGAAAGCAATCCCCAACCAGGGAGATTGCTTCGCTGTGCCCGCAATGACATATCAATAGACAGGCTGGAAAGTCCGCCCCAGATTTGATGTTTCATACAATTCACTTGATTGAATGGTGAGGGGCTATGAGCGGCAGAAACGGCCTCCCCGGATTCCCTTTATTCATACCAACGGGGAAAAAATGTCGAACGATTCTTGTAACAGGCAGCGCTGGTTTCATCGGCTTTCATGTGGCGAAAGCTTTACTTGATGCAGGCGAGACGGTTATCGGCGCGGATAACTTTAATTCGTACTATGATCCGGCCCTGAAGAGGGCACGAACGGAAATTCTGATAGAATATCCGAAGTTCACTGGCCTTGAAATTGATCTTGCGAATAGAGAAGCAGTTGAGAAGTGCTTCCAGGACTTCTCGCCGCAATTGGTATGTCATTTGGCCGCGCAGCCCGGGGTAAGGTATTCGCTTAAGAATCCGTTCGCCTACCAAAAATCAAATCTGGAAGCATTTATCAATATGATCGAACAATCTCGTTTGCTGCCGGTTGAACGATTTGTGTATGCCTCCAGTTCCAGCGTGTACGGCGGAAACACTAAGATGCCCTACTCGGAAGATGACCCCGTGAACACCCCAGTGAGTCTGTACGCGGCCACGAAACGAGCCAACGAGCTAATGGCCTACACTTACACGCATCTCTGGGGACTCCGGACCATTGGGCTGCGGTTCTTTACTGTGTACGGCCCCTGGGGAAGACCCGATATGGCCTACTGGTCTTTCCTTGAAGCTATACTCCATCAAGAGCCAATAAAGATTTTCAATTACGGAAAGAACCGACGGGACTTCACTTATATTGATGACATCGTGGAAGGTGTTGTCCGGGCGCTGTTTTCAACGGACTTGGAAGCGTACGAATTGATAAACCTGGGCAATAACAATCCCGTGGCTGTCCTCGATTTCGTTCAAATCCTTGAAGAGCTTAGCGGCAAGACGGCGGTTAAAGAAATGATACCCGCGCAACCGGGCGATGTTGTAGCGACCTATGCCGATATAGAGAAAGCTCAAAATAAATTGGGTTTCACGCCCAAAACCAGCCTGAGCAGATGGGCTTGCGCAGTTCGTCAATTGGTATAAGGAATACCCGGTTCTGACTCGATCCGTGAGAAATTATCGACTATCTAGCAGAGAATGAGGCCGCTACCCTCCGCCCCCTGTGTCTGTAAATCAGATTTTGCAGCGGCTCTGATTACAATAAAAAACCCGGCCTTCGCCGCCGGAAATATTACGATCAATGTTGGTGCCGAAGAGGAGACTCGAACTCCTACAGGCTTGCGCCCACCAGACCCTGAACCTGGCGCGTCTACCAGTTCCGCCACTTCGGCACTGAATTAGTTATGATTATCACACTCCCGGACAGAGAGTGTCAAGAGAGAATCAGCCGAAAGGCAACATGCATAATAGAGTCTCACCGCAGAGCTGAGAAGAGAGTTCAAAAAGTCATTCTAATACCAAAATTGAAATCAGGAAGGCACACTTAATTTCCGAAGCACGACTAATGATTCCGCAAGATCTGTTTCGTTGAACACCTCAATCGTGACACCCCATGAAAGTTCTTCTCAGAAGATGATTACCGGGAATCAACTTTGATTCCGGCATTAATGGACAGTTTCTGATGATCTCTCCGGCCGACACCGTGAAGATGCGCGACCCGCATCCGCGGCAGCCACGATTCCAGGTAAGGAAGCGGATCCAGTCCCTGTTTCCAGAGATGGCCGATATCAACACAGCACGAAACAGGAATTGATGCCAAAATTGAATCCATCAAGCTCGATGGGTGATCTTCCAGGTTCTCAACGCAAAGTTTCTCCAAAACGCCGGTTGCATCTCCAATCAATTCTAATGATTTTTTTGAATTCTCAACCCATGTTTCTAATTTATTTGACGCTTTCCAGGGGCCGTCCTCCAAATGGATAATGAAAGCATATGGGTCGAGATCCAAGGTACCAGAAATCACTCGCCGCGCCAGATCCAGATTGGGCTGATTTCCGGCCAGACCGAGATTGAGTGGCAGATGCACGGTGTAAGTTGAAGCATTATCCAGTGCGATTTGCCGGAGTTCTTGAATGACGGACCGATTAGGCAAATCCCACCGCGGATCATTGACTTCGAATAACACCAACTCCACGTCCTGCACTCTGCCAGCGAGTCTACGCACGTTGGTGATGATATTAGCAGGATAAATGTACGAGGTAGTTCCTATTCGCATCATCGGCTACTGCAACATAATATTGGATTTCTGGACGGAGCGGGGAACTCTTTTTTACGGAATGAATGGTTGCGTTAGCTCCGCTCGAGCCCCAAAGGGGCGATTGAAAATAGCCCGGCAATTCATTGCCAGGTGACGGTGCAAGGTAAATCTATATTAGTCCCATAGGGACGAACTGAGTTCGCGTCTTCGGGAGACGTTGCTATCAGTCGTCCCTAACGGGACTTTCCGGTATGTCGTCGCAGTAGGCCGGCGATGAATCGCCGGCCTACTGTCGGAGCGTCCATCCTGGACGCGAGGAGCTTCAGCGCTAAGGCATACTAGATCTTCACTGAGAGCACGGCAATCCGTTGCGGAGCTAATGCAATAATCCATTGCAGAAAAGGGTTCGTCGGAGCGTTCTAAATAATTTTCTTATCCTACGCATGCGGTTAGCAGCACCAGCCCTTCTGCCAGTTCGCAGATGGCGCCTATTACATCCCCGTTGACAATCCCCAACCGTGCCTCAGCGAGTCGCCTGAAACAGACCGCTCCCAAATAGGCCACGACCAATGCACATATGCCCATCCAACCGGCCAAAAGAGCCGGTCCGAGCCCGAGAATCCCCACCCATCGGACTACTCGACGGTCCACCCCGGAGAGGAACTGAGCCGCCATTCCGGCTCCGCGGTGATCTGAACCGTACACAGTCACCACCATGAGTCCTCGAGCTATTATGGGAGCTAAAAACAGCATCATTAAAGGAAAATCTGCCTGTCCGACCGCTGCGATCTTCACGACAAGCAAAAGAATCAGCGCGACGGCCCCGAAAGTTCCCAATCTTGAATCCTTTAATATCTCGAATCTGCGCTCCGGTGTAACAGCGGCTGCGAGAGCATCCCAGCAATCGGTCCAACCGTCTATGTGTAATCCACCGGTCAGGAACACCCATAATCCGATTACCAGGATCGCCAGCAGACTTGATGGCAAATGAGAGGAAAGCGCAGAATAAGCTATCACGAGCAGGAGACCTATGAATGCGCCAACTATCGGGAAGGCCCACGCGGACCTGCCGGTTTCTTGCAAGTCCGCGGCAGGATCCAGGCTAACTTTGAAAATCGTGAGGAACTGAATTGCTATTTCGATGGATCGGAGCATAGTAAAAACCGGAATCGACGAGGTGGGTTAGGCAGCAGCTTTATCCAGTGATACTCGAGGTTCATCCGCAACCGTTTTCTTGTGGCTCACCACCAGAATATCCGACGCAAGGCGAGGATATCGTGCGGCAACAGACAGGATCAGTCGCCGATAACCAGCATAATTTTCAAGAAGCCTCATTAAGCGTATCCGATTACGGAAAATGCGGAATCCCGTGGTCTCGGAAATGCGAAAGTTGGCTGATCGGATCTGCTCGATCAAAGTGTGATACGAATAATAGGTTATCCTGCAAGCCCTTTCCGCTTCTTTCCAATTTGATTGGACATCGAGAGCGATGCTCTTTCGCTCCTGATAGATTTTTCTCATGAATCTCTTGACCGCGGAGCACAGTCTGGGGAAGCGACTGATCGGGTTGTATACAAACAATTTCCCGCCCGGAGCCAATACTCGATCGAATTCCATGAGAGATTCAAGAGCGTTTGGTAGATACATTAAAACTTCATTGCACACGATGATATCGAAGGACTCGCTCAAAAATGGAAGCCCATGGATCAGATTTACCTGGAAAAGCGCTTCATAAGAATTCTTCTCTGACGCCTGCCGGAGCTGGTTCGGCCAGAGATCAATTCCGAAGAGTCTGCATCCGATTTGGTCTCCACAAAAGAATCCAAGAGTCCCAGGCCCGCAACCAACATCGAGCACCCGCAAAGGCGGGGAACCTGGCTTGCGTTCACCTGAAATCGTCTCTTGAAGAAAAGGAAAATGCGCAAACTTTAATCGCTTATCGAGGCTTTCTTTGCCCCTTCTCGCAATCGCTATTGAAGAATTTTTTTTCATGCAAAGATCCTGGCTAGAAGGCTCCCATGTACTACGATGAGGCTAATCTGTCAAGAAAAGTTGCTTGGGCAGCCATGACTTTCGCGTTATTAACTTTTGAAAATTTCCCCGAATTGAGCCAGAATCGTCCCATATTAAAAATGTATGCGCAAGAGGACCCAATGAAAATCAAAATCAAGATCGGCAGCCTTTCCATGGACGCGGAACTCAATGAAACACCCACTGCCCAAAAAGTGGCTGAAGCCCTACCTATAAAATCGTCATTTAACACTTGGGGTGACGAAATCTATTTTTCCATCCCAGTCAAAGCCGGGCTCGAACCCGGAGCGAAAGCTGTTGTCGAGCTTGGTGACATTGGTTACTGGCCGCAGGGCGCGGCTTTCTGCATTTTTTTCGGTCAGACGCCCATGAGTTCACCGGGCGAAATCGTCCCCGCATCACCGGTGAATGTTATCGGTAAAGTCATCGGAGATCCCAAAAAATTCAAAGAAGTCATGCGCGAAAAACAAGTTATAATCGAGGCGGGGTAGAGTGAAGAGTTTTCTGGAGGAAACTTTTTAGTCCCGCGCCTGCGGGGGATTTCCTCCAGACCTCTTTCAAAAAACTATTAGAT
>CAWJJL010000057.1:0-49379 GCA_963843165.1 uncultured delta proteobacterium
TGAAGAGGATTGAGATCACCAGGCCAACCGGGCAATTCAGAGTCCTTTTCAAAGGTCCCTTGTGCGGTCAAAAGGACTGTAGTTCCTGGATTTATAAGGTTGATTATACCGGGAGAGGAGAATAGATGAAAACTTCGTTCGCTGTGGCACTACTTACGTTCATTATGATTTGTTCAACGTCGGCTCGTGCACAGGTTGTCGAAATGGCCGCCAAGTGCGATAAAGTCCAGAAGGATTTGGCTGAAGTTATAAAAAGACCTGACACAACTGACGCCAAGAAAATCAAAGAAGCGCTTGGATTGGACATCCTCAATTCGTGTGACAAGGGGGAAGGGCAGATCATCTGCTACCAATGCCTCGATAAGGATCAGAATCTCCGTACACTTCAACTACTGCAGGACCGAAACACAAAGAAATTCTCATTGTTGGGGTTCGGCTGTCGATGTAAGGATTAGGAATAACGAAGAAACGAATTGGAGTGTTGCCATTGCGTTGTGACAAAACTTAGCTTGTGTGAGGCGGTACCGGTCAGAGCCGAATTGACCCTCGCAAAATACACTTTAATCAGCTATTTTCAGGTTCTATATAAACTCAGAGCCTCTTTGGCTCACTTCGCTTTACACCGACACATATCGGCCCGACTTATTTTCGGCACAAATACAACAACTTGTGTTCCAACTGATTATGATGACGAAACGGCATGCGAATTGCTATTCTATCGTTCATGTTCACCTCAAGCCATCGTGCCAGTTTGATCATTGAGGTCCGTTCAAGCGCATTTTCCTGAGAATAAGTGACGAACTGTGAACTCAGGTACGCCGGCAAGCGTGTCTGACGATCGGGCAGATAAGGGGAATCGGCAGCGAGGTACTCTTTAAGAGTCGCCCACCGTCACTTAAGGAGGGTGCAAAGGTTTTGCCAACCGGCACTAGCTGATCGACTTGCAGACGTCTTTGCGAAAGCCTGAAAGGAGGAAATACATGAAAACAAAAGTGTGGCTTGCGGTCATCCTGGCCATCATGACTTTCGGCATGCTTTCGGCAGGTCTCGTTGCGGCCCAACAGACCACCGGTGTACCCGGTTCGCCGGACGCCACTACGACCATCGACGGCCGGTACATTCCGTCACCGCCCCAGCCGTTCAGGGGACAGATCGAGTTGAACGCCGCGCAGTCAAGGGCGGCTTGGCCCATGCGGGTGGTGCCGCCAAAGGGCGCGCCGAATATCCTGCTGATCATGACTGACGACGTCGGCTTCGCTGCACCTTCCACGTTCGGCGGCGTGATCCCGACACCGGCCTTGGACCGGATCGTAAAAGCTGGCCTCCGGTACACCAACTTCCATTCCACATCGCTATGCTCGCCTACGCGTGCTGCTCTCATCACCGGGCGGAACCACCACTCGGTGGGATTCGGCGTCGTCTCCGAGGGAGCAAGCGGCTTCCCCGGCTACAACAGCGTGATCGGCAAGGATAACGCAACGATTGGGCGCATTCTTTTGGAGAACGGCTATCGCACGTCCTGGTTCGGCAAGGACCACAACACCCCGGAGGGGACTGTGAGTCAGGCCGGGCCGTTCGACCAGTGGCCGACCGGCATGGGCTTCGAGTATTTCTACGGCTTCGTCGGGGGCGACGCCAGCCAGTGGCAACCGAACCTCTTCCGCAACACCACGGCGATCTATTCGTATATGGGGAATCCGAAATGGAACCTGACCACGGCAATGGCGGATGATGCCATTCGCTGGATGAATGAACTCAACGACATTGATCCGTCGATGGCGTTCTTTCTCCACTACGTCCCCGGCGGCACCCACGCGCCGCACCACGCAACGCCGGAGTGGATCAAGAAAATAAGCGATATGCACCTGTTCGACAAAGGCTGGAATGCCTTCCGCGAACAGATCTTTGAGAACCAAAAAAAGCTCGGCGTGGTCCCCCAGGATGCCAAGCTCACGCCCTGGCCGGATGACCTGCTGAAGAAGTGGGACACCCTCACCGCCGAGGAGAAAAAGCTCTTCATCCGCCAGGCGGACGTCTACGCCGCGTATCTCGCTTATACCGATCACGAGATCGGCCGCGTGATCCAGGCGGTCGAAGACATGGGCAAGCTAGACAACACGTTGATCATCTACATCAGCGGTGACAACGGCGCGAGCGCGGAAGGCTCGCCCAACGGAACCCCCAGCGAGGTTCTGCAATTCAACGGAGTCGAGCTGCCGGTCGCCGAGCAGATGAAATTCTACGACGTCTGGGGTACGGACCGGACCTACAACCACATGGCAGTCCCCTGGGCTTGGGCTTTTGACACCCCATTCAGGTGGACAAAGCAGATTCCGTCTTTCTTCGGCGGCACCCGCCAGGGCATGGCGATCTCTTGGCCGAAGACAATTAAAGACACCGGCGGCATCCGCCAACAGTTCCACCACGTCATCGACATCGTGCCGACCATTCTGGAAGTCACCGGTATCCCCGCGCCGGTGATGGTCGATGGGGTCGGGCAAAAGCCTATCGAAGGCGTGAGCATGGCTTATACTTTCGACAAATCCAACGCTAACGCGCCGTCGAAGCACCGCACCCAGTATTTTGAGATGATGGGAGTGCAGGGCTTGTACAACGACGGTTGGATGTTGAGTGCGGTCCCGATCCGTCCGCCCTGGCAACTGCTCGGCGCCGCCATCCAGGATCCGGCCGGCGCCTTCAAGTTCGAGCTTTACGACGTCCGCAACGACTGGACTCAGTTTACCGACGTCTCCGCCGGCAATCCGGGTAAGATGCGGGAAATGCGGGACCTGATGTTCGCTGAATTCGCGAAATACCAGGTGCTGCCACTTGATGCCTCCGTGGCAACGCGCATGGTCACCCCGCGGCCGTCGCTGGCCGCGGGACGGTCGGTGTTCAATTATTCGGGCACGCCGATCACCGGCATACCCCGGGGCACCGCGCCGAGCCTTCTAAACACGTCCTACACCATCACCGCTGACATTGACGTACCGCAAGAGGGTGCCGAGGGCATGATCGTGACCGACGGCGGCCGGTTCGGCGGCTATGGGCTGTATCTCTTGAAGGGCAAGCCGGTGTTCCTGTGGAACTTGCTCGATCTCAAGCGGGTTCGGTGGGAGGGCAAGGACATGCTCTCGCCCGGCAAGCACACGCTCGAGTTCGATTTCAAGTACGACGGGCTTGGCTTCGCCACACTGGCCTTCAACAACGTCAGCGGACTCGGTCGCCCCGGCACGGGAACCTTCAAGGTGGACGGGAACGCAGTCGCTACCCAAAAACTGGACCACACAGTCCCCTTGACCTTGCCGTGGGACGAAACCTTCGATATCGGATCGGATACGGGCACTCCGGTTGACGATCGCGACTACCAGGTGCCTTTCAAATTCACGGGCAAGATTGACAAGCTAACGATCGCAATCGACCAGCCGCAACTTACGCTTGAAGACGTGAAGAAGCTGAAGGAAGCTGAAGCGAAGGCAGCGGACGGAGCACCGAAGCATCTGCAGCGAGGGCCCAATTAGTCTGCAACCATGTCGGTGGGCCTCGGTGAGGCCCGCGGATCGGGTTTGCGCCGAAGATCAACAACGCGAAGCTCAGGCCGATAAATGAGAATCGGGCCATGGAAGCGCAGGGCTACAACAGGGTGAGTGAGTAGGGCTATGGACACGTGAGGGCAGTTCCAGAGGGGGCTACCGGTGCGTTTGCCGTGGACGAATAGCCGGATTATAATGAGGATTCGAAGCGGCTGCGCTTTGGCTGCTCGGTCGGAAAGAAAGGAGCAAACAAACATGAAGAACAAAGCACTAATCTGGACGGCCTTGGCACTCGTCTTGACTGTAATGCCAGTGACGTGGCCTGTCATGGCGCAGCAGGTCACCGGCGTACCGGGCTCACCGGATGCGACCACAACCATTGACGGAAAGCAGCTTCCGCCACCAGACCCGAAATTCGGCGGGGTGATCAAGGAGAAAGCCTCGGAGTCGAAGGCCTGGTGGGCGCCGCGCATCGTGCCGCCGAAGGGCGCGCCCAACGTGCTGCTCATCATGACCGACGATGTCGGCTACGGTGCGCCGGGCACCTTCGGCGGCGTCGTCCCGACCCCGGCCCTGGATCGCATCGCGGAGAACGGGCTGAGGTACACGAACTTTCATTCCACGTCGCTGTGCTCACCGACGCGGGCAGCATTGATCACGGGACGCAACCATCACGTGGCCGGCTTTGGGGTCGTTGGCGAAATTGCGACGGGGTTCCCGGGTTACGACTCGATCATCAGGAAGGAGAACGGCACCATCGGCACCATCCTGAAGGAGAACGGGTACGCGACCTCGTGGTTCGGCAAGGACCACAACACGCCCTTCTACCAGGCGAGCCAGGCCGGGCCGTTCGATCAATGGCCGACCGGGATGGGCTTCGAGTATTTCTACGGCTTCGTCGGCGGCGACACCAGCCAGTGGCAACCAAACCTGTTCCGCAATACGACGGCCATCTACCCCTTCCAGGGCAACCCAGGCTGGAACCTGACCACGGCCATGGCCGACGAGGCGATCCAGTACATGAAGCAGCTCAAAGAGATCGCGCCCGACAAACCGTTCTTTGTCTATTACGTGCCGGGCGGCACGCACGCGCCGCATCATCCGACGCCGGAATGGATCAAGAAGATCAGCGACATGCACCTCTTCGATCAGGGTTGGAACAAGCTCCGCGAGACCATCTTCGCCAACCAGAAACGGCTGGGCATCATGCCCGAGAACGCCAAGCTGACGCCGTGGCCGAAGGAACTGCCGGAGTGGGATTCCCTCAGTTGGGAGGAGAAGAAGCTCTTCATCAAGCAGGCCGACGTGTACGGGGCGTACCTCGCGTACACCGACCACGAGATCGGCCGGGTCATCCAGGCCGTCGAAGACCTCGGGCAGCTCGACAACACCTTGATCATCTACATCAGCGGCGACAACGGCGCGAGCGCTGAAGGCATGCTCAACGGCACGCCGAACGAGTTCACCACGTTCAATGGCGTTTCCGTGCCGGTGAAGGACCAGTTTCTCTGGTACGAGTTCTGGGGCTCGGAACGGACGTTCCCGCACTTTGCGGCAGGCTGGGCGTGGGCGATGGACACGCCGTTCAAGTGGATGAAACAGGTGGCGTCGCACTACGGCGGGACGGCCCAGGGCATGGCCATGTCCTGGCCCGGCCACATCAAGGACGTGGGCGGCATCCGCCGCCAGTTCCACCACATCATCGACATCGTGCCGACCATCCTCGAAGCGACCGGCATCTCGGCGCCCGATACGATCAACGGCATCAAGCAGCGCCCCATCGAAGGCGTGAGCATGGTCGTACACGTGGGACAAGGCGAACGCCAACGCGCCTACCCGACACACCACGCAGTACTTCGAGATGCTCGGCAATCGCGCCATCTACCACGAGGGCTGGATGGCGGCACGACCCCGGCAAATCTTCCGTGGGAGCTCAGCACCGCCACGCCTCCTGACGTGATCACCGGGTACAAGTGGGAGCTCTACAACTTCCAGGAGGACCCCACACAATTCAACGACCTGGCCGCCAAGATGCCGGAGAAGCTCAAGCAGATGCAGGAGCCTCTTCTATCTAGGAGGCGAAGAAATACGACGTGCTGCCGCTCGACAACACGTCGCTCAGCCGCTGGAATGCGCCGAAGCCGAGCCTCGAGGCGGGGCGGACGGTCTTCACGTATACAGGCGGACTGACCGGCGTGCCGGCCAGCGCTGCGCCGGACATCCTGAACAAGTCGTACACCATAACTGCGGAGGTCGAGATCCCGGAGGGGGGAGCGGAAGGCATGATCGTCACCCAGGGCGGGCGTTTCGGTGGCTACGGCCTGTTCCTGAGCAAAGGCGAATTCGGCTTCAACCGGGGCAGGGTGGTGTTCCTCTACAACCTGCTTGACCTCAAGCGGACGATCTGGGAAGGGCCTGAGTTGACAGCTGGGAAGCACACTATCGTCTTCGACTTCAAGTCCGACGGTCCAGGCTTGGGCAAGGGAGGCACGGGCGTGCTGCACGTTGACGGTAAGGAAGTGGCCCGGAATTCCATGGAACACACTACCCCGATCACGTTCCCGGAGGACGAAACCTTCGACATCGGCGAGGACACGCGCACCCCGGTCGCGATGCTGGAGTATCGTTACGATTCTCCGTTCAAGTTCACCGGTAAAATCGGCAAGCTAACGTTTAAGCTCGAACAGGCGCAGCTCACCGAAGAAGAACAAAAACAAGTCGCTGAGAGCGTCGCCCGGTCGCGAGACTAAAAGCGGTTCGACGAATGAAAAGACTGCTCACTCTCGCCGTTGTGGACGAAGCGACCACGCGTTTGGTGCGGCTGGTTGCTCCAGCACTCGTCGGGCGGCTATTGCTCGGCGCCGAGCTTACCGGAGTTTCGATTCCGGTAGCCCGTGTGGCCGGTATTGGCGCTCAATCGTACAAGAGTTATCATTGTTATAGCGAAAAGGAGTTGTCATGAGATCGCGATCGAGGTTCTGGAGACTAAGCAAACGCGTGATTTTGTCCACCGCCTCCCTCGCCTTCCTGATTTCCGTGATCGGCTGTGGGGTGGTGAAGGAAGGAGAAGCCTATCTGTATGGCATGGAATCGTACGTATTCGGTTATCCGCTGGTGATGATGGATGTGACCCGAGAGGTGCTGACAGCCGCTGCGGCGCCAAACTTTGAGGGCACGGCGGCGCCGATCAACCAGTTCGCCAAGATGCCGCACTACGTCAGCCCCGATTTCAAGAACGTCGTGCGCATCAGCCTGAACTCGCTGTGGACCACCGGCTGGGTGGATCTCGAGAAGGACGCGATCGTGCTGTCGGTGCCCGACACCAAGGACCGCTACTACGTATTCTCGCTGATGAACATGTGGACGGACGTGTTTGGCTCCATCGGCAAGCGTACGACCGGGACGGGCCGGGGCAACTTTCTCATCGTCGGGCCGAACTGGAAGGGCACTACGCCGCCGGACGCCAAGCAAACTTTCCGCTCACCGACGCGGTACGCCTGGCTCCTCGGCCAGACGCAGGTGAACGGCCCGGATGATTTCGCTGCGGTGAACGCGCTCCAGGCCCAATACAAGCTGACGCCGCTCTCCGCCTGGGGCAAGCCCTACACGCCGCCGGACAACGTACCGGTCGATCCGAAAATCGACCTCAAGGTCACTCCGACCGATCAGGTAGCTCGGATGGATGCCGGCGACGTTCTTCAACCGGCTCGCACTCGCGATGAAGGAGAACCCGCCGTACGCTGATGACAAGCCGGCGATCGAGAAGCTGAAGAAGCTCGGCATCGAGCCCGGCAAGCCCTTCGACATCGCCAAGGTGGATCCGAAGATCGCTGCAGGCCTCGCCAAGGCGGTCAAGGAAGTGCAGATCAAGATGGCCGAAGAAATCACGAAGATAAAGAACGTGAACGGCTGGATCAACATGACCAATACGGGCCGCTACGGCACCGACTACAACACGCGGGCCGGCGTTGCGTACATGGGGCTCGGCGCCGACATGAAGGAGGACACCGTCTATCCCACGACGTACTTCGAGGGCGACGGCAAGCCGCTCGACAGCGCCAACAGGTACATCCTGCATTTCGAGAAGGAACACGCTGCCGCCAACGAACACCGCCTGGTCCGTGTCGCAGTACAAGGGTAACTTCTACGCGCGGAACATCCTCAACCGATATGTGATCGCCCCCTGGATGCCGCTCAAGTTCAACGCGGACGGCTCGCTCGACATCTACCTGCAGGCCGACTCGCCGGGGCCGGACAAAGAGTCGAACTGGCTGCCGACCCCGCCGGGGCAGTTTAATCTCACGCTCCGCAATTATTTCCCGAAGGAAGCGGCGTGGGATGGCATCTACCAGGTGCCGCCGGTCAAAAAGGTGCAGTGAATCAATTCCCTTGTCTTCGCGTGGAGAAAAAGAAATGGCGATACGAAGGTTGCTTGCTGTAGTGGGAGCGGGTGAAGCGTTCATGGGGCTTGCTTTGGTGATCTACCCTTCGCTCGTCATCCGGCTGTTGTTCGGAGCTGAAATTTCCGGCGCGGGGACTGTGATGAGTCGCATCGCCGGCATCGCCCTGATCGCGTTAGGGGTCGCCTGCTGGCCGGGCCCACCGCGGGTCGGCATGCTGATCTACAGCGCCATGGCGATGGCCTATCTCGCTTACGTGGGCATCGGTGGCCAATGGACCGGGCCGCTGTTGTGGCCGGCGGTTGTCGTGCATGCTGTCTTGACGGCTCTGTTGGCGCGCTCGACAGCGCTAGATAACCAATGAGGATGGTGGCGTTTACTTCCGATTGCCATGAAACGGAGACGGAAATGAATTCGTTGTTTGGCCCGGGTCGGTGATGGCGTACGTCTGTGCTTTATCGCCAGTCGTGGGCAAGCTTGCGACCGCGAACACCTCCGACCAGGCATCTAGCATCGGCACGATAAGCATGGGTAAAAGAAAATAGAAATGTTAGCTCTCAAAATTAATCCTATGGCTATGCGAGCCAATTTCTCTATGACAGTGTTGTGTCTCCTGTTGTTGTTGATCTGCGGAACCACTGTCTACGGCGCCGAAGCTCTCCATCCTCTGGCGCCGCCGGACACTTCAAGTCCGAGAGCGACGCTCAATACGTTTCTAAACGAAATGAATAAGGCCGTAGACGCCCACAGGGCCGGCCACAGAGACCAGGCTCGGGCTTTCCTCGATCGAGCTGTGCGCTGCCTCAATCTGGACGCGGAACCGCCAGCCCTCAGGCCTGTCCTGGGTCTGTATGCTGCTCTGCACCTCAAGGAAACACTCGATCGAATAGATATTCCTCCCTTCGACCAGGTTCCTGACGCCAAGACTATTGAAACCGAGAAGCTGACCGGTTGGACAATCCCCTACACGGAGATCACCATTGCGGCCGCCAAAAATGGACCTTCAGGGGCACGATTCCTCTTTTCACCCGACACTGTAAAAAGATCGGAACAATTCTACGACAAAGTCAGAAATCTGCCGTACAAACCCGGTGCACAAGGAGCGCTCTACGAGCAGTTGACTTCTTCGGCAGGGCCGTTGGTTTCGAAAGAACTCATGGACCGGCTGCCGGGATGGAGTAGGGCGCAAATCTTCGGACAGGCCGTGTGGCAATGGATAGGGTTGATTCTGTACTTCCTGGTCGCCGCCGGGATCGTGCTGCTTACGTGCAGGTGCGTACAAAAGGCGCTCGGCATCCTAGATGCGAAATTCAACCTGAGCTTCAACGATTCAATAGGCGGTCTCGTCATACCGGTCATGCTGGTCCTGTGTGCGGAGACCGGCCTCTGGTTTGTTGTGTATGGTCTGCACTTTCGGGATGCAGATACATATTTGGTCATAGCTTTCACATTCTTGTTGATCTCCTATGGCTCGAGGATGTGGTTCGTCGGTGCCATCCTCAATCGAGCCGCGGGATTTGTAATCGCCATCGCCAGACTCGAACCGATGGGTATGCATGGGCAACTCATACGTTTCGGATTCGATGTTGTGACCGTCGTCATTGTTGTTGCCGCAGCCATCCGGCTGGGGGCGCGCTTGGGCCTGCCTACCTACTCTTTGGTCACAGGATTAGGCGTCGGCGGACTAGCCGTGGCTTTGGCTGGGCGAGAAGCTTTGTCAAATCTGATCGGCACCATAGCCATTCTCTTGGATAGGCCATTCAAATTGGGCGATTTCGTTGTATTGGGACAGGGAGACGCTGGAACGGTCACCGAAATAGGTCTCCGCAGCACTCGTCTTAAGAGACTCGACGGAATACTCGTGTCAATCCCTAATGCCAGCGTAGCAAATATGAACATTATCAACGAAAGTGCTCCGGTGGCCGAATGTCAGATTACCGTTTCCGTAGGAGCAGCTTACGGATCCTCTGTGAACGAAGTGGAGCAGGCCCTTCTCACCGCTTCTCAGAGGTGCGAGTACGCGTTGCCTGAGCCGCCGCCATCGGTCAGGCTCGTGAGTTTTGGTGATTCAGCCATGGAGTTCCAAGTGCTGGTCTGGATCATTCAGCCGGAATTCAGAGCAAAGGCAACAGATCAGATAAACCGAGCTATCTGCGAAGAGTTCCAGAGAAGGGGAATCGAGATGCCGTTCCCCCAAAGGGAAGTTCATATTCGTACAGGCAAGGAGGCGCAAGCCTGAAAAGTCAGTTGAACAAGCCGGGGTAACTCCGCAGTCCGTGGGCACACGATGAAAGGTAGGCGTTTTATGCGAAATACAATTCTACTGATTGGGCTAATTCTTTGTATATTCCCCGTCGCCGGGTTCGGGGCAGAAGGCGAGCAAGGGACCGATAAGAAGGCAGTTTCGGCTCAAATACAAACCCCTCAGGCTGCTGATGAGAAGGCCATTCGCGCGTCGGCGGAAGAATTTGTCACGGCCTTCAATAAGGGTGATGCAAAACGGATAGGAGCACTATGGACGACCGATTGTGAATATGTTGACGAGACAGGCCGGATATTCAGAGGACGCGATACAATAGAGAAGGAATATGCCGCATTCTTCGCAGCCAACCCCGGTCTGAAGATGGAGACCTCCATCTCGTCCGTCAGGATTATAGGTCATTCCGCCATAGAGGATGGTACGGCGATCGTCAAGAACGCAAACGGCGTGATCATGTCGCAAGCTTCGTATACGGTTATTCATCTGAAAGAAGGCGACAAGTGGCTCATGGCCAGCGTTCGGGAACGTGCCACCCCCTCGCTGTCCAAGCATTCAAACTTCGAAGATCTGGAGTGGTTGATTGGAGACTGGAGTGCAGCAAAGGACTCCAGGACCCTGAAACTCAGTTTCAAATGGATTGCGGATAAGAAGTTCATCGAACTTTCATATATCGTTCGGGATAAGGATGGTCTGGCCAGGTCGGGTATACAGATCATCGGCCGTGATCCTTCGTCAGGCCACGTAATCTCCTGGAGCTTCGATTCCACCGGAGGCTACGGCCAAGGGCAATGGAGGCTCCTAAAAAAAGGATTAATCATCGAATCGCGGGGGATGATGCCGGATGGTGCGCTGACCACATCGAGCGATCTTGTTTCTAAAATTGATGGAGACAGTTTATCTTGGCAATCGGTCAATCGAAGCGTAGCCGGGCAAAGCCTGAATGATATGGAACCTGTGGTACTGAAACGAAAATCCCGGTGAGAAAGTAGTTTCATTTCACAAAGACTCTCAACCTGAGCCAATGGGGTTCGAACAATGGAATTCCAGATAACGAGGTCGAAAATGAATAAGTTAATACGATTCCTGCTTGTGGCGTTATTGCTCACGCTTCTTGCACTTGGGAGCGCTCTGGGACGCGGTTTCGGGGGAGCTAGGGGAGGCGGTTTTGGTGGGGCCGGCTTCGGCGGTTTTCGAGGAGGCGGCCTTGATCGTGGTGATTTTGGAGGATTCCGAGGAGATGGATTTGATGGTGGGGGTTTCCGCAACCAAAGCTTTGACTCTGGACGATTTGGAGGAGTGAGCCAGCGGGACCCTGACGATTTCCGCCGCGGCGATACTGGGCTATCACGAGGCGAAGATTATCGCCCGGATCCGGCCAGAAGCTATTCGGGAGATAGGTTGAGTCCTCGCGGGGGCTTCAATGATGGCCGAGTTGCCGATCCAGGAGGGGTATCGCGCACTCAGCTAAATAAGTTTCTCGGATTACCCACAGACGCGGGGTTTAACCATATTGCCCCTGCACACGGCGGTGACTTGTCTGAAGCGGGCCGCGTGGCCGCAGAACGGGAAGGAGCCCCTCTGCGTAGAACAGCTGCGTCGGTCCCCGGCGCACCGTTCCATTATATTCCACGGAGTGAGGCTGTCGGGCAAGGCTGGATGGTGAGAAACAATTTTAACAGGCACGATATATTCAATCGCGAATGGTATGCAGCACACAGGAACGCCTGGAATAACGCGGCTATCATTGCATCGGCTTGGGCTGCTCCGAGCTGGGGCAGCGCCTCGGACTGGGTGGGCTGTGATTCGACTCCCGAAGATTACGATTACGGGACTACGGTTCTTTATCAGGGAGGCAACGTATACGTGGAGGGACAACCCGCGGGATCCGACGCCCAATACTACGATCAGGCCAGTTCCCTTGCAGCTTCCGGGGATGCAAAGCAGGATGATCAAACCAAATGGTTGCCCCTGGGAGTATTCGGCATGGTTCAGGGTCAACAGACTGACCCCACGATGATTTTCCAGTTGGCTGTCAACCATCAAGGAATTATACGGGGCAACTTCTACAACACCGTAACGGATACAACGCTCCCCGTTCAAGGAGCAGTGGACAAAAAGACGCAACGAGTCTCGTGGACCATGGGCGACAACAAGAGCACTGTGATTGATACAGGCTTGGCAAACCTCACAAAAGACCAAGCTCCGGCCCTTATGCACATTGGAAAGGACAGGACGCAAGAGTGGCTGCTGGTCAGGCTTAACAAAAAGTCTGGGAGCAGCAATGATTCCTAAACCGCACCCGCGGGACCCAAATGCATGTTCCATAGAGGCCCCGAGAACGCCATCGGGAACCCGCTTTTTGAGTAAAAAGCCGGTTCCCGGCCCCTGCAATGAAGAGTGCCGGGGAACCCGCTTCTTGAAACAAGCCGGATTCCCCGGACCCCTCCGGCAAGAATTTTTATATGTTTGGGGGTCGATCATAGAATATTGCGAGTACCGTGACATGGGTGGCCCAATGTGTCTCGGAGCGGGCCCGTTCTCGGCTTTGGTAGCGGCCGGCGTCCATGCCGGTCGTCCTGAAACACTCCCGCAGACTCGCACGTCGAAAGGTGAGCCAAGAGCAGACTGACCCCGCTCTCCGGCTCTGACACCCTGCCGCTCCAAGAATTAAGTATGGTGTACCCCGAATTACGTACCCCGAATTCGATACCGATATCATGACATACTATGCCGCAAAGGGCAGAGGGGGGAGTGATTGTCATCCAAGCTGCTGTAGGGTGCGACCGGCGGTCGCCCTTTTCTCCGTGTCTCTGGGAAGCATAAACGCACATGGAGCGAACTCGATTCTCAATCGTAACATCGCGGCATCTGTAGGGGCAGACCTGCGAATCTGCCCGTGTTCTGGCCGCACACGCAGCGCTCCCGCTACCTAGAGCCCCTGAGAAGGCCATCGGGAAGAGTAACAAAAAAGAAGAATGTCCCCTTTTCCGCCTTGGGGACCACGTAGGTAAGACTTTTTACCATCCGCTGACAGCCATAAACTTTGCCCTGAGGACCTTTGCCGCAACGACTAACCCCAACCCCCAAGACAATCCGCGTGATCCCCCGCGCTGTGCCATCCCATATGGGATCAATCTCGAACCCATCGGTGTACCCGACCGGGTATTTTCAGGTAAAAACTCTAATATTGCTGGCGGTAGCACGAATTTTATTACTAGACATGAAATGAGCAGCCCCGGCTAGGGCTGTCATTGCGAGGAGCAAAGCGACGTGGCAATCCAGCGGGGATGGCGCGAATTTTCAATCGTAAGATCGCCGCGTCTGTAGGGGCAGACCCGTGAGTCTGCCCGTCCTATAGCCGCTATCTAGAGGCCAGAGAAGGCTTCTGGGAAACCAATGAGCAGGGAAGATAAGGGAAAGATGCTAGTTTAACCCGCCAAGGCCGCGGTAGGGGCAGGGCTTGCCCTGCCTGGAAAGGCCGCCGCGGAATTCCGGGTACACCATACTTAATTGAAAGAAGGGCGGGGGAAGAGTGTTACTGTCTATTGATGGCTGGATTGGGGCGTGTTGTGGCTCCTGATCGCTATTATGGGACTAAGGGTTGAAAGCGGGTTATCAGAATTGGCGGTTCCCGAAATCAGTTTACCGATAATGTTGTAGTGAATTTTGAGGCGTCTCCATGCTCTATTCCAGAAACCGAGGCCCTGTCATTTCAAGACCTGACCCCAAAAACACCAAAAAACATCAATGGATCAGCGCTGTGGATCTTCACGCATTGGTCGTTCTCTGTTACCCATGACAGCTATAAAGCCTCTTTTGTCACCATCAGGTCTGCTCTTGGCTCTGAAACATGAGTCAAGAGCAGGCTTGACCCCGCAACCCGCAAGTTGATGTTGACCGGAGAGAGGGCTATGAAGTATTTTCGGATACCGGTTGCATACCGGTTTATCCTGGGCAAGTCAGGGGCGACTCCTCGTCGGTGAGTTCACCTGCAGCAGCGGCTTGAGATTTGGAATCCGCAATATCATCTTAGAGCTAATCGGGGGAGGGGTCCGGAAACTTCTTATAGGGACCGTGGGATATTTCCACGTATGTGGCGAAGGAGGAGTGGAAAATGAGACAGATGTTTAGGCCTTCTCTCAATTGGTTATTGATCCTCTTGCCGGCTTGCGTGTACGTGGAGCACATGCACCCGGAATCTCACACCCTTATTTTCGGTTTGTCGTGTTGCGCGATAGTTCCTCTCGCGGCTCTATTGGGAAAAGCGACCGAACAGATTGCAGATAGAGCCGGGGAGAATATTGGGGGATTTCTCAACGCTACGCTGGGAAACGCCGCCGAATTGATCATTGCAATCGTGGCACTGAAACAGGGGATGATCGACGTGGTCCAAGCGTCTTTGACCGGCTCCATCATAGGAAACGTTCTGCTTGTGTTGGGAGCAGCTTTCCTGGCAGGCGGAATGCGTCACAGGATGCAGGAGTTCAACGTGCCTGCGGCTCAGTCCTTGGTATCTTCCCTGACCCTCGTCTCGATAGCGCTCATCGTGCCTGCGATGTTCCGTTACTTCGGCCAAGAGGCGTTGAATCCAACCTTGCACAAGCTCAGCGTGATCATTTCTGTCATTCTGCTCGCTGTCTATCTGCTGAGTCTTTTGTTCTCAATGTACACTCACCGGGAATTGTTTTCAGGTACCCGCGGTGACCAAGGAAAAGTCGGTGAATCCGAGAACCTACCTTGGGGGCTCGGATACTCTGTGGCGGTTCTGGGGATCTCGACGATATTCATTGCCTGGATGAGCGAAATCCTCGTAGGCTCCGTATCTTACGCAACAAAGGCCCTGGGCATGTCGAGTGTGTTCATCGGCGTCATCGTGGTTGCGATGGTCGGGAACGCTGCCGAGCACAGTTCCGCTGTAATGATGGCCTTGAAGAACAGGATGGACCTGAGCCTCAGCATCGCTATTGGTAGCAGCGTGCAGATCGCTCTTTTTGTCGCTCCCCTGCTGGTCCTGCTGAGCTACTGTATAGCCCCCGCTCCGATGGATCTTCTTTTCACCGCAGGACAGTTACTGACCGTAATATTGTCGGTGAGCATCTGCAGCCAGATCGTGAGCAATGGTCAATCGCACTGGTTCAAGGGGGTGCTGTTGCTCGCCATCTACGCTATTTTCGGACTCGGTTTCTATTTCGTTCCCGGCAAATAGTCGGACTCTCCGACAAGAGGAATATTCTTTGGTCTGAGCTTGGGGTCACCCATTAAGAGGCCCTCTGTCAAGGAAAACACTTGTCCTGGCGAGGAAACGATTATTGTTGCCCTGCTGAGGTAAGCCTGGCTCCCTTTAAAACGAGAGAAATCGATCCACAGATTTCTCAGATGATCGCAGATTCAAGAGGCCAGAGCTATTGAACTATCTCAAGGCCACGGGTCTGGCGAGGACTACTGCTGAATTTCGGCTCTCCTCGCCTGGAACTCAAACGTCTCGTGTTTTATCATCTGCGCACATCTGTGGAATCTGCGGATCAGATAAAAAGTTTTGAAGGGCTAGGTTTTAGCCGGGGAAGGACAGGTACGGTCGTGTTGCGCACATTCTTCGCGTTTGCCTGTATCCAGGTGGTGTCAATGGATCTGCCCTTGATGAGGGGAATTCACCGCTGAGAACGCGGAGAACGCAGAGAGTAAAGATGTGTGAACGACCTGGAGCCACAGGGATTTCCTGGAATGAATATTCGGGCCGCGCGGTACCGGAGCTAGAAACCTGCCGCCCTGGGTTGACCTTGGGCTCCGCCTCGATTGTAGGCCAGAATTTCATATAGATATAGGGCAGGGCCCGGGAGGAGGTTCCTGACGCGAGGGCTGTCATTGCGAGCGGAGCGAAGCAATCTCATGGGCCTCCAAAGCGAGATTGCTTTCCCGCGGAACGCGGGATTTCACTCCTCGCAACGACAGATCCACGCCCCTCTTATACCGATTCGCGTTCAAAGGCGTAACATGCCTTTTGTAGGGGCGCACCTGCGTGTGCGCCCATGGAACGGGCAGACACACGGGTCCGCCCCTACAGACGCGGGTATCCTACAATTGGAAATCGAATTCGTGTCATCTGTCAGAAAGCGCATTGGTATTAAAGGGGGGTTAGGAGAGCACCGCGAAAATTCTTGCTCTGCTTGGCATATTTAATTACAATTACGGCTTTGCGTTTTCTGATGAAAGGTTGCGGATTTTTTAGAGAGTTTTGTTTTTGGGATTGAACTGGAGATGTTTCGCTCAACTTCCGCTACTGACCCTGGGAGGCGGAGTAACGTAAGTCCGCGTTTTTAGACCAATTGTGAGCTGATATGTGAAGACATTCGTAAGGCAATCGAGCTTACCGGAGAGACAAAATGCATAAGAAAGATATTATTACTATAGTGACGGCAATGACCATGTTTCTGTCTGGCATCACGCTTCCTGCCCTTACGAATGCTCAAACCAAAACTGAACAGAAAAAACCCAACATTGTAGTCATTATGACTGATGACGTGGGATGGGGTGACTTAGGTGTTTACGGTGGAGGAGCCAATCGTGGCGCGCCCACTCCTAATCTTGATCGGCTGGCAAAAGAAGGAATGTACTTTACCAACTTCTACGGCCAGGCAAGTTGCACTGCGGGCCGAGCAGCATTTCTTCTCGGAAGATATCCTGTACGCTCGGGTCTGAGCGAAGTGCTTACTATCGCAAGCCCGGGCGGTATTCACAAGGACGAGATCACTCTGGCAGACTATCTGGGACAGGCAGGTTACCGATCCGTTCAAATCGGCAAATGGCATCTGGGGGACCGGCCTGAGTTCTACCCGACAGTAGTGGGATTTGACGAGATGTATCACATGCTTCCCTATTATGCCAACGCATATACCTGGACCGACCCACAGATCTACCCCGATTTCCCAAGGAACGATCCGGAGTACATGAAATGGTTCAAAGAAACATATAACGATGGAGAATGGGAGGGCGTAAAGGGTCAGCCCCCAAAGAAGACCAAAGTCTTCACCTCAG
Organism: uncultured delta proteobacterium; assembly: GCA_963843165.1. Classification (GTDB taxonomy): domain Bacteria; phylum Desulfobacterota; class Desulfomonilia; order Desulfomonilales; family Desulfomonilaceae; genus DATJPW01. The sequence continues at coordinate 17,226 of CAWJJL010000057.1, forward strand.
AGGATCTGGCGACTTGCGACAACAGAATGGCCGAGACTGCTGTCAAATGGATAAATGCCCACGCCAAAGATAATAATCCCTTTTTCATGTACCTGTGCTTCATGAAATTGCATAATCCGACTATTCCTTCTCCGGATTGGAAAGGTAAAGCTCCCGGCGGCCATCCTTATCTGGATTCGCTTATGGAGTTAGACCACAATTCGGGGGGAGTGGTACAGGCCATCCGAGATGCGGGGATCGCTGAGAACACTCTGGTAGTCTGGTTCCCTGATAACGGAGCTTGGGTCGATGTTTGGCCGGACGCCGGTTACACACCATTCAGAGGTGCCAAGGGCACCAATTTTGAAGCTGGGTTCCGAATTCCCGCTATCGTCTGGTGGCCCGGTCATGTGCCGGCAGGCGGCCGCTGTGACGAGATCGTGGCTAATATGGACATTTTCCCCACTGCGGCCAAATTAGCAGGTCTGCCGACGCCTCCTCACGTATGGAAGGACAAAGCGGGCAAACCGATGGTTTTTGATGGAGTCGATCAGACGGATCTATTCCTCGGAAAGGGTCCTTCCAAACGAAATTCTTTTGTCTATTTTGAAGATCTTGATTTCGGCGGCATCCGCGCCGGAAACTATAAAACTCTTTACACACAACGGGACACCTGGCTCGATTACAAAAAGGACAAGAATATTCCAGCTCTCTATAATCTTCAGTGGGATCCACAGGAACAGCACGACCTTTTCTTCAGTGCCCAATCCGGCGATAGAATGTGGAGAATCATTTACAACACTCAGAATGTCCTGGACACATTTCTGAAGGAAACCAGTGAAATCCCGAACAGGCCGCCTACCGGCGCCGGCGGATACATTACAAAAGATTCTGTTGAGCTGATAACGAAAAAAGGAATGATTGAAGAAGCCATCAAGAACATCATCAGAGAAAAAAGAAAAGATATAAAGAAGGATAAGGAAAAATAGCCGACAGGTACCCCTCCAGTGAGGAGGGGCGCGGGGAAAGCAGTCCCAAAGCGAGATTGCTTCGCTTCGCTCGCAATGACAGGTCCCGCGTCATGGGGTCGCAATGACATTCTTCGGCTGCCTGTAACCTGGTGGGTTACGCTGAGGACATTTTATTTAGTTGGAGGAATTTGGATGAAGAAGATTTGGCCCATTGCAGTGGCCTTATTTTTGTGTTTTCCCGCAAATATTTTTGCCCAGGGGCTAGCGCCTGGAGGACTTTTCGACCTCTCGGGCTTAATGAGCAATATGAAAGTGAATTATTACGCTCAAGCGGGTTATCAATGGATAGGATCGAATTTGAACCTCCCCATTCAGACTGAGCGATTTCTAGCACCCGATGTTGGGTTGGAAATAGGCGATTTGGATGTGTCACTGAAGAACGCGAATTTCTGGTCCGGAATGGTTGGATACAGTGTAACATTTAAGGAAAAATTGAGTATTTTCTCCTCGGCAGGTGGAATCCTTGGACGCCGGTTTGTGACTTCGGGAACTGTTCCGGTAAGTATTGGGCCGGTTGGGGCTCCCGTCTATATAGAATTCACCAATTCCAATGTCGAGAGCTGGTTCACTCAATCGGGTATCGGCCTTGGACCTCTTCTACTGGGATTGTATTGGGACCAGTTGGAATTCGAACTCATTGACCCGCGCAATGCAGCCGGTCCGCTGCCTAATCAAACCTTAAAGGGAGATATTCTAACGAAAACTTTCGCCCCTTTTATCGGCTTGTCTGTGCCGGCGTGCGGCGCGGTGTTCACCTTTATATACAGTCCCCTGGCTTACTCCGATACAAATCTCTCTTTAACGAGTACGCAGAACAGATTGACCGAATTGCGTTATTCTTGGAACAAGCCCGGTGATTTGATCAATGCCATGCTGCAATACAATACCCCTCTGAGTTCGGCGATATCGTTTGGCCTGTGGGCAAACGGCAGTTGGATGCGTATGCACCAGGACGCGGATTTGCAATTCGTCAGCAGTGCCCCTTCCCTCTCTACAACAAAGCAAGTCACGGCAACTATGACCAAGTACGTGGCCGGCGGAGGGATCACGTTAGGAGTGAATTTCTAATACCGATTCGCTTTCGTAGAAGTGATTTGAATTCAAGATTGCCTTCCCACACTGACCTAGGAACAGTCAGAGTGGGAAGGGCAATGTATCTATCAGTTACGGACGGGAAGAAGAGTTCTGGCCCCGAAGGGGCCGACCAACAGTAGTCCCGCGTACCGCGGGGTGAAACCCGTGGAATAAGGAAGTCCCAGCGCATCACCACCGACCCTGGCGGGGTCGACCATCAGGCTACGATCCCCAAAAGATTGGGGGACCCCGCCAGGGTCCTCGATGAGGTTTTATCAAATCTCTTCCGTGGGTTGGCACCCACGGCTACTTTTGGATAGCCCCTTCGGGGCTGGCTACCCTTGCGTCGTGTAACTTAATACTTAAGAAGAGATTCTCAAAATCAAGTCACTTGGTTGAAAGCGAATCCGTATAAGACATTCCACAATTCAAAGTGGTTCGGAGATTCCGCCATCTTTTCTAGTGCGCCAGAAATGCCAGGATACGAAAACCGCCATGATCGCTGGCAGCAGTACTACGTGCCATACATATATTCGGATGAGCACGGAGTCCGACGACTGCTCCGGGCCGAAAAGGAGAGATCCTGTAGCTGCGCCTATGACCGGGACCGTCCCGCAAAGGTTTCTCGCAATTGTCCACGCCCATAATGAACGGGTATCCCACACCAGCAAATGTCCGGTGAAATCTATAAGAAGCGTTCCAACCAACAGCATCAAACCAATTATCCAATTGAATTGCCGCGGCGGCGCAAATGAACCGGTCCAAAAAACCCTCACCATATGCAAACCTACCAATCCAACCATGATCTGGCCTGCCCAATAATGAATGTTCCTGAGGAAAAAACCGTACGGGATTACATGAATGATATCCTGCACTGAAGTATAAGCCCCGCCGGCTGTGGGAATGTAATGCAGCAATAGCAAGATCCCGGTAACTGTCTCGATCAAAAACATCAAAGCTGCCAATCCGCCTAAGCACCATGTGAATCCGACTTTTGCAGATGATTCAGGAATTGTGGGCGGATGGAGATGCAGGAGGAGAGCTGAAAACGATCCTTTGGACAAGCGGCCGTTCATGACGTACTCAATCCATCGGCTGAAATTTCCAAAAGGCGTATTTTATTCTCCTCCGACCGGTTAAAAGAGAGTCTCGGTAAAGACCGGTCCGCAGGACCACGTTTCACTCGACCTTCCAGGTCGAATTCACTCCCATGACATGCGCATTCAAAGAGCCCTTTATCTTGGTTCCACTTTTGGCGACACCCAAGATGAGTACAGCGATCATCGAATGCCGTCAGCTTTGGAGACACCCCTTCAGTCTTCAGGATCCATGCGCCGGCTTCGGGCACGTGTAAAGGGATCCCTACCTGGAGCGTATCAAGGATTTCCGGGTGCAGTTCTCTTTTAATATTCTTTTGGCCGCGGAAAAATGCGAACCTTCCGATTGCCCAGGTCAGCATTAATGCTACAGTTGAGATCAGACCGGATATAATCAGCTTGAGAAAGAATCTCCTGCCTGCGGCCTTTTCAGGCGTTTTCAAACGGATGGCCTCCAAAAGAATAATTAATAGCTCTGCAAAAAGAGAGTCACTAATTCTCAAGAACTAGAAAATTCAACGGGCAGACGGCGAGTTTTTGATGGCTGTTTCAAACTTTCGGCACACCGGTTCTTTCACTTAGGGGCGCATCGAAAAGCGTCTCGGATTCCGGACGGTTCACGAACGCGCCGTACACAAGGGATCGCAGGATCTTCGTTTCTTGAGACAGTCCCTATGTAGCCCTACAAATCACATATCCTGCTCGATATTTTTCATCCCCGGAATTGGTCGGGTCAGCATCCTTCGGTTGGAGGCTTAATCGGTTTGCCTGCAGATCCGCCGGCTTTCATTTCCTTGTCCGCTTGCTCTTTTGTGTTAAATGGACCTTTTACAATGGATTTTGCGTCAGCCGGTTTCTTGTCAACGACCATCATTTTGCCCGAGGCATCCTTCACCACATAGAAATCCGCGGCGATCGCCATTGTAGCCATTCCGAAAGCAATTAGAGCGACCATGATAATGCAACAACGAATCGTCTTTTTCATTAATCAATCCCCCTCGAAAAATTTATACAACAATCTTCCTGGCACGAGCCGGTGTTCTGTCAACACATTATTTATCATAAGGTGCCCATTTTTCCGCAAGACCGGCAAGCAAGAAAGCTGCCAGTGCCATGATCACGATGATTCCGGCCATCACCAGGCTGTTTAATCCAAAAACCTGCCACAGGGTTATTCTTCCGAATGATCCGCTCATATACAAGTCGCCCCAGATCGGAAATCCTAGTGCGAAAATCCATATCCCGAAAATCATGCCTAGCAGAAAAATAACAGCATCTAATTTTCCCGATACCACGCCAACAGCAGCCGTGCCGGGGCAATAGCCACCGACGGCAAATCCCACGCCGAATATTAGTCCGCCCAAGATTTGAGGCCAAAGGTAAGTTGGGAGGAGCGAATAATCAAGGAGCACCGAATAATCGAACAGACCAATCTGACTCAGTATTATCAGACCCACCAAGCAAGTGACGATCGCTGAGAACATCACTCGCAGCACTCTCATGTCCCTGAAGTAAAATATATTGGTTAAATTGCGAGCATCACCAAATCCAGCACGCTCTAACACAAATCCAAAGAGAAAACCAACACCAAGGGCAATCCACAGGCTCGTTGCCGAATCAAACACGCCCAATAGATAAAGAGGTCCTGTCATGACCATTCCCTCCTCACGAAGTAAGCTGTTACAAAGGCTGCGGCAAATACGGCCATCATAAATGCCCAACTACCCACAACCATCGTGGCGCCACCGCTCAAAGCCTGACCGCTTGTGCACCCCATGGCAAATCTAGTTCCAATACCGCCGATCGCTCCACCAATGAAAGCCAAGCTCAACCTTAGTCCGACTCCGGCAGTAGGCCCGCGGCCTACGCCGGGGTTGAATCTTCTGGCGGTCAGGACAGCTACCAAACCACCCAGAAAAACCCCGAGCACTTCAACTACTATCCAATTGTTCAAAGGATGCTTCCCACCCGGTTTGTAGAATTCTTTAAAATAAGAATTCTGTTCGACGGCTGTCGGGGTTGCTGCATGAGCTATTACGGCCGAGGTCCTGGCGACCGCTCCGGAAGCTCCCAATCCTGTGCCCATAAGATAGAACGTCAGCAACAGCACCAATCCCAGTGCTATGCCGGCTGCATACGGATTCCAGAATCCTTTGGCATATTCCAATTGTTTCATAATTTCCTCGCTATTCCGGCTTTATTTGTTGTCATCCGATTTGACCTCTGATTCCGGTCTCCGCCGGCGGTACGGATGCTTCTTTAAGTTTTACTTCTCCGGAGATTTTATCTGAGATCCCGAGGGGCTGCGCAGCCACTTGTCGCGAGGTCATATTCTTCCAGAGTATCGGAGCCGGATCATTTACCGGCAGATCCGTAGGGCATGGAATCAATAATCTTGATGTGATCTGGAATATCCCAGCCACAATCACGGCAATCAGCGAGAGGATCACGGCTGTCACCAAGCCCGTTGCCACGATACGGCCTCTTCTTATGGCAAGTTCCTTCACCTCGTCAGCAGGTTTTTCCTCTTCGGTTGGCGGCTCTTTAGGTTCATCAGCCGAAGGCCCCTCTATGGTTTTTGCTTCGGTCGCATCTGTGTTCAAAAGAGTATCTTTTTCCTCTTCGCCCATTGGGCTTCTCCTATGATTTGAAAATCTTGCATTCCGTTGATTTCATGAAATTATCTGCGGCGGTGTTCCTGAGAATATAATTACGGCCCTCAGACTCATCCCGCCGATGAGTACACATAGATCCGCTCCGACGACCAGATACTTGGACATCCGCCCGTACTCATAATATTCCACGATGCTCAGCAGAAAGGGGGCCAGTATGCCTATGACCACTACCAGTCCCCAAAAATAGGGACTGAAAATTCCTGAAATCAACATTCCAGCGGACGCAGCCGCTTCAACGGAACGAGTCAGCGACATGAAAATAAACAGCGCCAACACGAATCCTTCAACCGCAAGAAAAATGACATGCCCTAGGGCAAAATTGGACAACGTCCGTATACTTGTGATGTCCAGGATTGCGGCCCCGACCATGGCGACAGCAAGACCCGTCGAAACCGCGGAAGCTAGAAATAAAACCGGCATGAGAGGAGTATTCCAGAAAGGTACACCATTGATCACAGCTATGAGCACCCCGGTATAGACCGCAGTAGCCACTGCTAGAAAGCTACCGATAATTTGCAATGGGAACAGATACTTGCGGGCGTGGGTTCCCAAAACCGTTATCTCATTGAGGGCCGCAGCGTACACGAGCGCCACAGGTATAAACAAAGAAAGGATAATCACGCCCCAAGTAATCATGCTGGAGAAATTACTGAGCAGATAGATCTGACGCCATGGCTGCCAAAATCCGGCTTCAAGATCCAAGACCAGACAGGCGGTTCCAATTGCCACTAATGGCGCCGAGGCCAACGATCCGGCCCGGGCAAGACTTTTGGACCAATCCGGCGCCAGTAAATCGCACGCGACCGCTGCCATGAACGCTCCGGACCCAGCGCCTGCGAGGAAAAGATAAGAGATGATCAACCATCCCCATGCACTCTCCGGCATGGTCAACTCCTTTTGTAAAAGATTTTAGGGCGAGTCCCGAGATCCGGTCTCAAAGCTTCTGCTCGTGTTTCTAGCGATAAATTTGGAAATCCGGCTGTTTGGGTCATCCAGGTCGCCGAAAATTCTTACCTGAGTCGGACAGGTGCTCACACATGCCGGCTCTTCGCCTTTACGAACCAAATCTATGCAAAGCCAACATTTTACGGAGATGCCTTCACGTTCATCCATAAACCGAACCTTGTAGGGGCAAGCTTCTATACAGTATTTGCAACCCACACATCTGTTTCTGTGAACCAGGACAACCCCTTCCGGGGACGTATAAATGGCGCCTGTGGGGCAAACGCGCTGACACGGAGCATCTTCGCAATGGTTGCACTGCATGGGAATGAATTCTTTGGAAAATGCCGGAGACTTGCCCCGTTCTTTTTCTTTGACCCAGTTGAACGCGTGTTTATAATCCAGATCTTGCTGATTTTGACAGGCAACCCTGCAGGAATGGCATCCTATGCATTTAGTAGTGTCGATAGCGATTCCGTATCGCGGCATATTAGGCTCCAGTTAAGACTTTTATCGTCTGCTGATTATGCGTAAGTCTTCTCCACACGCACGACAATCTCGCATGACATTGTGTGCCCCAATACCGGCTCAAAATAAGTGGGCAAGAAATCATTGTAGGAAATGCCATAGCCGAAGCCCGTATGAAGGTTCCGGGAAAACACGCCGTACCCGCTGGGCAAGAAAATGCAATCAGGATGGATTCCTTCAATGATCCGCGCTCGGGCACGGCCTTTGCCAACAGACGAGGAAATGGTCATACAATCCCCGTCTTTAATATCAAGCGCTTTGGCCCTATCCGGATGAATCCAGACGCGGCCCCAATCATTCATCGTGGTTATCTGCTGAAGATACTTTTGGTTCACTGTTCGAGCATGGGTATGATGACCTTGCTTGCCATGAATAAGTCTGAATGAATGCGGATCATTTGTATCCGGCATTACGAGGGGGTCCTCCCATTGGGGAATTACCGGAAGGTTCAGGTCGCGTAGAGTAGTCGACGCGAATTCAAGTTTCCCGGTCGGAGTTTTGAATTCAGGCTCGCCGGGCTGCCATTTGCCCCCGAGATCTATTACACCTTCTTTCTTGAGCTGTTCCACGGTGATGCCAAGAGGCTGCAACGCAGCACTGTTCCACTCGTCCAGGGTGAAATTGAAATAATTCTCTATACCGAGCTGGGGCGCCAACTCTTTGAGGATGTGAGCCAGCGGTTTAGTATCGTACAGCGGTTTAATAACTTGCTGTCTTATCGCGACTTGTTTTGTGTTGTAGGAATGGTTCGTATGAACGACATCATCGCGCTCCAAGTAGTACGATTCGGGAAGGACATAGTGTGAGATCGATGCAGTCTCGGAAAGGACATAATCGAAACTCACCAGCAACTCCAGCTTGCGATAACCTTCGATTACTCTGGCTGGATTAGGATTCGTGCGCAATGGATTGTTGTGGTAGATGAAGCCGGCCTTCAGTTTCCCTTGTATGGCGAGTTCCGGTATTGCGTGTGTCAGTCCGTGCCCCGCGGGTGTAATCGGATACCGTTCCGGGTCACCGCTCCCGTCGATCATTGAGTCCGAAACCTCCTCAGGACCGGGGAATTTACCCGGATCGAGTTTACCTAATTTTACTTTTGGTGCAGGAAATAATCCGCCGAGTTGATTGAAATTTCCCATGAGCCCGTTCACACACGCTACCGCCCTGACCAGCTGTAAACTATTTTTATATTGGGTCCCCATAGCGCCATGGTATCCGCGATGGATCAGCGCCCTTGGGGCCGCGGTCGCCATTTCACGAGCTATCCGCACTATGGTTTCCTTGGGGACGGAGGTTTTTTCTTGTGCCCAAGCGGGAGTATATTCCTCGATCCCTTTACTGAACTCTTCAAATCCTTCGGTGTATTTCTCCACGAAATTCTTTTGATAGATTTTCTCTTCAATCATCACGTGCGCAATCGCGAGCATGAATGCCAAATCAGTTCCGGGACGGATGCGTATCCACTCGTGGGCAATTGAAGCCGACTCACTGAAACGTGGATCCACCGCAACCAGGCGGGCGCCGCGTTCTTTACCCGCAGCTATGTCTCTTAGCTTCCGTAATTGCAAACCCGCGCCCGGATTCCGCCCCAGCAGCATTATGAACCTGCTGTTTTCAAAATCATGTTCAGGCTTACTGTCACCGACGGTCAACCACCATCCGATATTCCTTGGCAGAAAACACGTACTGGCATGCGAGAAAACATTGGGAGATTTGAGCGCCCTCATGAAGCGGGTTGCCATCTCGGCATTCCCTTCGGGATAATGAAGCCAAAACAATGATTCGGGGCCAAATTTCTCCGAAATCGCCCTGGTCTTCTCACCTATTTCTCGGTACGCTTGTTCCCAGGAAATGGGCTCGAACTTGTTTGGGCCGATCCTCTTCAGCGGTGATTTAATGCGATCCTTGTTATATACTTCATGGAGAAGAGCGTGTCCCTTGGCGCAGATTCGACCGAGGTTATTGCCTGCTATCGGGTTGCCTTCCGCTTTCCAGATTTTGCCACCCCGGGTATAAACATTAATCGCGCACCAATTGCCGCATCCGTCGCAGAGTGTGGGAATGATTTTCACATCCTGAGCAGGTTTTTCTTTTGCTGCCAAAGAGTCCAGCGTCAAATAAGAACCTGCGACAATTGCAGCTCCGCCTGCTGCAGAAGCGGCGAGGAATTTTCGGCGAGTGATGCCGGTTTTCTTCATATCTCCTCCCAGTCACCAATCATGAATATATTTATATAGAAATATTTATATTCAGTCAAGAAGATTTTCGCACCAAAGATTTTTGTCAAAAGAAGTTTGCCGACCAAAGTGGACGTAATTCAGCAATCCTGATGGTTCCCCAAAGAACACCGGGACAAAAATCAACGGGAAAGGCTTTTTTAGACACCGACATCTACGATAGGTGTGGTTTATTCGGTACCAATATGGAAAAGGTGGGCAATATCTCAATGTTAATTAAGCAAAATGGTCCCAACCCGCGGGCACGATTTCTTGTGTTTTACCATCCAACCTTAGAAGCTGCATTTTTCGGCCGGCCACGAATTCGCCTATGGGACAGAATTTCCAATTATTTTTTTCGGCCTGCTCAATCACGCCTTGCAGTTTCGTCGGAGTTATGGCTGCCAGAAGCACGTAATCCTCCCCGCCATTTAAAACCCAATCCATAGGATCACTTCCAAGAACTTTGCCAAGTTGGGTTAGCTCAGGAGCGATGGGGATTTTTGTTTCATGTAAGACGGCTCCTAGGGCGGAATCCTGGCACAGGTGTGCCAGATCTGATGAAATCCCATCCGAAACGTCAATGGCCGCGGTGCACGCACCGGAGGTCGCCAGCATCCGGCCTTCTGCGATATGTGGCCTCGGTTTGAGATGAGCTTCGATGGCGGCAATGGCAGCTTCGGTTTTCAGACCCTTTTGTCTGATGAGAATATCGCAACCTGCACGTGATAGACCGGTGGGGCCGGTCAATATTATGATGTCACCTTCTTTGGCAGTGTGTCGTAACAAAACTTGCTCTGAAGGGACGAGACCGGTGACAGCTATGTTGATTACGAAATCCGTCTTTGAAGACGTCGTGTCGCCGCCAAGCACATTCACCTTGTATTGGCGCGCAAGCTCGGTCAATCCTCGATAGAATGCATCGAGCCATTCCACTTCCATTCTATCGGGTATCGCGAGACTGAGGAAAACGTCGCGGGGATTGCCCCCGCAAGCCGCGATGTCTGAGAGATTCGCCGTGAGAGCCCTGGCGCCGATTATTTCCGGCGCTGCCCAATCTATTAAGAAATGAACCTTCTCCAATAATAAATCAGTCGTAACAAGCAAGTATTCATCGGCTTGAACCTGTATCACTGCGCAATCATCACCGATTCCCTTGATCACGCCTTCACGTCGGATATTTCCCAAGTTGGCTATCCGATTAATAAAGCCGAATTCGCCTATGTCTTTCAGCTTCATTCTGGATCGCCTCCTGGATTGGAGTTTGCTTTGATTCCAAACCTAAGAATTGGTCTGCTCTGAATTTTCAGGCTTCCCGATCAACTTTGGATCGTCAATTTGATCGGCTTTTGCTGCAAGCTGCCGTGATCGCCTGCGTGAGGGCTTCCTCCGCCATTTGCGCTGCACCCAGAAACCTTGTTCCGGTCTTATGCGCAGCCATTGTTCGAACATGCTATGAAATTGTTGACTAACCCTGATCAGGTCTTGCTTTTTATCACCGGTGATATGAATTGGGATTTCGTCCCACCAAATACTGTGATATTTCCCATCATCCCGCCGGTAAGTGCATAGCGGAAGAATTCGGGCTCCGCTGTCTATTGCCAGACCGGGCAAAGATCTCATTAGCAGGAGCCGGAGTGCCGAAGAAGTCGACAAATATTCCCCTCTCTGCATCTCCTCTCTGGTCACCCAAGACAGCGAGCATTTCGCCGTTTCGCATGTTCTCGATCATTTCCTGGACGACTCCCCGATCGCGATGAGTCGATGATTCCAGTCTCCTTACCGGCTCGACTGAACATATATTGGGCCAAAAAAGGATTTTTCAAAGGGGTCATAATGAGAATGGGTTTTCATCCCGAGGAATTTAACTGTGGCTGCGGAGACCTCAAAACATCCAAAATGAGAGGTCAAAAGAAGTATGCCGTGATTGTCCAGGCATCATTGTCAGGTTAAGAGGAGCCTTTCCTTCGTACACAATCCTCCTATCCATTTCCTGTTGGTCCCAGCGGCGGATAAGGAAGAACTCAACGCCTAACATCCCGAGATGTTCAAAACTCTTCCGCGCGGTCCTGAGTATCCATTGATGAGATTGCTCCTTACCGAAAGCAATTGTCAGGTTTTCCACTGCGGCTTCACGACGGTCGGGAATTAGAACAAAAGCGCATCTGCCGAGGAAGCGCCCTGTTGCTAGAGCCCACGATTCCGGGATCATACAAAAAATCTCTTCAAATAGACGAACCAGCAAAAACAGACAGTAATCAACAAGGAGTTTGAAATTCAAGGTCCTATTCATGATCTCGCTTACCTGTTTATATCAGGCGGGGAACAATGGTGAGCCACATGCTAAAGAAAATCGTTGATTTCAAAAAGTTTGATTTTGTCCTTGAGGCCTTTGAGTTGACGTGTTCCGATTTTCCTCAATGCGAAGAGCTTCTGCCCTTTGATCTTTTCGAAGGTCTCCGGTCCGATCAGGATCTGGTCAGGTTCAGCGGTTTGGCAGATTCTGGATGCCATGTTTACTGCATGCCCTAGAACGGTGTAATCCATTCTCTCGTCCGATCCGAAGTTCCCCACTATAGTGTTACCGGTATTTATTCCATATCGCACCTGGAATTTTAGACCTGGTGCTACGGATGCTATGGCCTTTGCGAGTTCGTGGCGGGCTCGCAGCGCGGACCGAATGGCCCTTATCGGCGCATCTTCCTGAGGCAACGGCGCGCCGTAGATGGCTATAGCAGCATCCCCGATAAACTTGTCCAAAGTGCCCTGTTCATCGAACACTATCTTGTTTACTGTTCTAAAAAACGTATTAAGAATCGCCTGGAGTTGCTTCGGCTCAGCTGACTCACACAGTGAGGTGAAATCAACTATGTCGCAAAAGAATACCGTCCCGAGCGTCTCTTTGACCTCTAGATCCGCGGCTCCCTGAAGAATAAGATTTACTACGGGGGGTGGATGAAAACGTGCCAGGTTTTGTTGGATGACCGCTCGCTTGATCGCCTCTTCTCGTAAACGTTCGGTTAGCTTCCATCTTTGAAGAGCAAGTGCTGCCTGGTGACCTATAGCCGTCAGAAGATCCAGGTCTTCCGGCTGATAACCGCCCACCACGTCCAAACTGTCCACATATATTAAGCCCAAAATAGTTCTGTCTTCCCAAATCGGGGCGGCCATGACCGATCTAATTCCGTCAATAACAATACTATCACCCATATCAAATCGAGGATCTTCCAAAGCATTATCGGTCAGTATGGCCACTCGATCCTTGAGAATGCGATTCACGATCGTGTGGCTTATCGGCCTGACAGCTCCTTTGCCGTCTGCGGATCTTTCTTTCCTGGGAACTGGCATCTCTCCGGAATCTCTAAGCATTATAGTCGTTTGTGAAGGAGAAAAGATTTCAAAAATCTTATCCACCAGATAATCCAACATTTCATCAATGATCTCGGGTAACGACCAGTTGCTCGGTAATACTATATAAAGACAAGAGATTCCGGTTCAGGCGCTCTCGTCTTACTCGTGCGCGGACTGGTTGAGTAGCTGGAAGTCTCCAGCAGATAATTACTGATCATTCCGATAGGTTTAACAACCCTTTCAGTTTCGTGCTTGTGGACAAAAGGTTTGGTTCCCGTTTGTGTCATTTCAAGCGTGTGGCTGTGGACCGGGTTCTCGGTGTCTCGCTCACGAAAAACCAATCGGAATGGGCCGATCTGGATAACATCCCCGTGCTTAATATGCCTTCTATTTTTTATTTTGCGGCCGTTGATCCATGTTCCATTGCGACTTTCCAGATCCTTTACGACGAATTTTTCTCCTTCTTTTGTCAAAAGGCAGTGATGTCGTGAAACCATGCTGTCCAAGAGGCGCAGATCGCTTTTCTCGTGCCGACCTAGTGTTGTCTTGTCCGTGCGAAACGCCTGTTCTACCTCTTGACCGTCAGGCCTTATTATGACGAAGCTAAACATTGTCAACGCCCAGTTTTATTCCAGAGTCACATATTCCATAAGACTCATCAGATTCCTTCGGGTGTCTTCCGGCATGTATGTAATTTCAAACCCCGAAATATAATATCCCTGTGGGTCTTCCTTCCGCACCCAACGACATACGGCTTCGAAAGAAATGGGGGATCCTTTCACGTAATCGTTTGCATGTATTATGAGTGTCTTCTTAGAGTTGACATCCATATTGACACCAAGCAGTTGGACCCCTTTTTCGCTCAGATCTTGCACCAGCCCCAGAAATCTCTTTGTCTCGGCATCGTATACCGGAATCTTGAATAATGTATACTTTCGTTTGAATTTTCTCCGACTCTCCTGGTCTTCTGACTCATCGTGATTCATTTTTAGCTCCTGGAGTTTTCGGTTGCTTCGCGATTCACCAACGTGGTGAGTTAATATCAAGCCGACCCGACTGAACCTTTTCTCGCTCCTGATATAACCTTCTTGTGAGTATTCTCAAATATTCGATTCACCGATCTTGTCACCAGAAATCTAAAAGACCGAATGAGATTTCGGGAATCCCGCGTTCGGTCAAGTTGTTTCGCAAGCGACTTCCCGGCCTTAACCAGATTGAGCGCTTGTGCTTCCACCATTTTGGAAAAAGCCTCCGGATCCTTTATCTCCAGATCATCTGCGGAAAACTTGCCACGATCCGGAAGTCCTTCCGCTTTGCGGACCACCGTTTTGAAATTTTCGTATCGTGTCAGAATTTGATGAAAGGCCGCCAGTGGATCTTTTTCCTCCGAACCGGCGTTCCTGTGAAGAAAGCCCGTGACAACCAATAAGAAACGGATGGATTCGGGGTGGGCACGCGACATTCGTTTCATTACATAATCAAGAACGAGCCGCATTGCCAACGCGGCGAAATCCACGGTGACATCGTCTTGAAACTTGGCCCGCAATTTTGTCAATTCCTTTGAAAGAACCTTAACCGATCTGGGTGAGATTTCCCATTCAAGCGTGAGAATGGCCTCCTGCAATTTCTTTAAAGGCATGCCCTGCTGCTGAGATTCAATTGGTCGTTTTGTAGAAACAGCGGACTGCTGGTGGCGCGCATTCAATCCACTTTGAATTTCACCTCTGCTGATATCTTCGATAAATACTTCTTCTATGCCCTTTTCATCAATATCAGTCAGCATTTCGTCTACGGATTCAGTCTCAGTCAGTTCAATTTCAGTTGTTTCCGGAGTGGTTGAATCAGGTTCTTCTATAAAAAGAGTATCCACTGCCAAATCGATTGCTCGATCGGTCTCAGGGTCACCGGATGTCATTTTTCCGGTTGAGTCCGAGATATTCCCCTCACTAAATGACTCAAATGTTACAGAATCAGCTTCGCTGCGACTTAAAGATGCCTGTTGGACATGAGATTGGGGAGAAGCTTTTGGCAAGATGGAGGGGGATTTTGCGTCTGGTGCATCCTGAAGGGCTCGTTCGTCTTCCTCGGAAACCTCCACAAAGAAGGTATCGACGGCTCTGTCGATTAATTTTTCCAGATCTTCAATATCGTCAGATTTGGCCATCAGCTTCCCTGTCGAAATTCATCACGCCATGAGCTTCTGATGGACAGATTTAAGAGTGATCTTGCTTATTTCTCGCAGAGTTTCAAAAACGCCTGTTCCCTGGAGGGCGCTGGCCATTACTGCAGGCACAGAAGATTCAAACACTCCTAATAAATCCCGGTCCAGAGTGGCCTTGTCCAGCACCGGAATAACACTCCCCTCTAAATCCCGCTTATTATACTGAATTACCAGCGGAAGCTCGTCGAGATTTAGATTGTCTTCGTGCAAATTTTCTCTTAAATTCTGGAGGCTTTCCTTATTCGGTAGCTGCTGGACTTCCATCGAATCCGCCACAAATACTACCCCATCCACTCCTTTTAGCACCATTTTCCGGCTCTCATTATATAATACCTGGCCCGGAACCGTATAAAGCTGAACTCTGATATTAAATCCGCGAATCGAACCCAGAGACAGCGGAAGGAAATCGAAGAAAAGCGTTTTGTCACCGCGTGTGTCAATGGAAATCATTTTTCCCATAAATCGGGCATTCATTTTTTGATTCACATAGAGCAGATTGGTCGTTTTCCCACATCTGCCAGGACCATAATAAACAATTTTCACCTGTATTTCTTTTGCGCTCTTGTTTATGAACGCCATGTCACGCCTGCCTTTTAGGAAGCTTTTTCTCCAGGACAGCTGCGGCCTCAGCTATTTTTAACCTGAGCAGTCCTAAAGAAAGGGAATTTTCAAATACTGTAACAATTATGAATTCTTCACCGACGCGACAGAAATGAAAAGATTCGTTAAGCCCTTTGTAAAAGAGAAGGACAAAATCCCGCTCTCCTATTAGACGGGCAATCTGTTGAGTTGCAGCATAATTTGCAGCCGCAACAGCAGCGAGAGACGTGGCGTCGAGAGAAGGCTTGGTGCCAATGTTTACGATCAACGTTCCTGCATTATCTATTATTAGTACGGACGAAACCCCGTCGCTCAAGATTTCTTGTGTCAAATAGTTCTTCACGTCATCCAATATCGCCACGTTTACGATCAGATCTGCACTGCGTCCGGATTTTATTCTTTCACCTTTTTGCATCTCCAATTCGAGAGATGCCGGATCTAGTAAGCCGCTGGATGACGTGTCAACACGTTGACCTGCAAGTTCGGCCAGCGTTGACAACTCTGCTTCGAATGAATCGATGAAGCCGCCGGAAAGTTTCCCGGCATTCAATGTGGTCAGCATATTTAACTGCTTATTTAACCTGTCCTTCAGTTTCTGGTTTTCCAGATGGTCCGCGGCAGAATCTAGGATTTCCAGCATTCTTCTCACTTGTGGCATAGCGGGAGAATCTAAAGTGGGCTTTGTTTTAAGGTCTTGAATAAGATTTCGGGCTATATCAATGTAGGACCAAAGGAGTGAAGGTAACTTTCCAAAGATTTCGATTTTTTCGGCTCCTCTGAAAATGTCTCGAGAAATACCATTTTGTTGAGTCATCGGAACTAGCCCTTTATGCCAAATAACTTTGATTTAAGCTCGAACCGCCGTATCCTAAGAGCAATATTCCTTAAGAAAAACACAAAAAAGAATTTGCTCCTGAAATGAGTACATAGACATACAGAGGGAATTCTCCCCCCAAAAAGCTTATCGGTGAACACTCATAAACATTAGCACATTGCGAAGTTTTTTTGGAATCTTATCAGACCATATCATCCAATTTTCTGTCAATCTGGCAAAATAGACGTGTTTTACCGCATTACTTCGACGATTTGGCGTCCGCCAACCGCCTGGCTTGTAGAGCTATTATTTGCGAGACATTTTTATTCTTAGCAAGCTTCCTCAGGTCAGGTTCCCGGATTTGACCCAGTATTTTCATGGCGATGGGGACGGGAGTTTTGGCATTTGCAACAAGGTTCATTTTTATGCGTGTAGGACCTGATCCATTCCTTTGTTCCTGCTATGTGCCGCAAAACATCCTCGCATACATGCCGAGATTTGCTTATGGCTTCAACCTCCGCATCCATAATCTTCGGGGATTTTATCACGGATAAAGCAACAATCTTGTTTGAATCACGTATAAGAATGTCTCTGGCCTCCTTATTACCGAAAAGTGCAAGCCTGATTTTGTCCCCGACGCCCATTTGTAGAATTCTATGATAGAGGCTTTCGAATTCGGCTTCGGACAGCTCCCATTCAGGCAATTGCCCTGGGCTGGTAATCCGAATCATATCTTCCGGGATCAACTTCAGGGCGTCGGAGTAAAAATCATGTAGCGATTTGCTCAATCTGGCTGAAACATCTGTCGGAGCTTTACGAATGATAAATCTAACCCCAGTCCATGACAGCAGCGCTGCCATCGCTTCTTGAGGATCATTTATTCCGTCAATGTGAACGTCGAGAATATGGTTTCGATCTCTGTAGATCTCGCCTGATCCTTCCTCGCACATCAATGATAGGACAACCGGTTCAGGGATTCCCTCCAAGGCCTGATAGAACTTCAAACACGTCCATAGCAGCAGGGTGGCCTGTTACTAGAACAATCCCTGCTGAAGGTGCGGCCTCCTGATCGGGTCCCGAAGCGGTCGTGCTCAACAATTCATCTGCTTGTAAAGGATCGAGGTTTTCTTGGTGAAAATATGTCCTCAAAAGATAACGAAAACGGAAATCTCGCGTCTCTAATAGAACCTTCAATGCAGAGATACCCTCCAATGATCCGGTAGAGGCTCCGATAATCTTACCTTTCTTGAAGTAAACTCGGGCCACGCGGGCAGGTGATTCCAGGATAATGGTACCAGACCTGCCGCCTTGTCTGGCCGCTCGCAGTAAACCGCCCAGACCGAAATAGCTCAGGGGACCTTCCACTTTTATATCGGTGCTCCCGAGCAATATTGATTCTTCCAGTCCTTCTATACGTTCCATAAATTTAGGATCATCAGCACATACATTCGCTAGCTTGGCTATAATAGAAGGGCTTCTTTCCCGAAGTCGTTTGTTATCCAGCACTGCTGCGAATAATTCCGGGCTCTTCCATTTGTCCAAAATGTGTAAAGCAGTTTCCTCTAAAATGTTTTCAGAAGAAACAGCCACTCTTATCAAGGATTCGTCACGAATAGTCTCCTTTACTAGAAAATCCATTACCGACGGATGCAAATCGGTTCCCAAGCCTCTGCGGTAGGTTGGAATATCCAATGATTCTAGTGTCTTTTTGGCTTGGTCACGGATTTCATGGGATTCATCATGTGAAAGATAGCTGAGCAAAACAAGTTTTTCGGTGGTAGAAAGCGGAACCATTCCTCGAGCGGCTTTTAGTCTCTGATCATGCTCCGTGGCCGGATTCAGGTACCTATATACTGTCTTGGAGATTCTTACTTTCAAGGCCTTTCGCACGAGCGGATTACTATCATTTTCAAGAACTTCTCGTGCTCTCTCATCTTCACTAAAGACCAGGCGGACTTTTTCCAGAACCGGCAATGTAATCACATCTCGACCGTCAAACAGCTCATTTATGAGCGCCAATTCGTTAGCAATTCTGTCGGTTACCGTTACACCTTCGTCCAATAGCCGCATGGCTTCGATGATTAGATTCTGCATTCCTACATGAATTACTTCTTGCGCCTCCTCACCTCCACGAAATATTTCGAAGTGAGCGTTGGGCCACGCAAAGAGGTGGCAGGCTGCTTCCATGCCCGTCATGTCTCCCAGTGAGGCATTGATAATTCGGCTGTTCCGGAAGTACAAATATCCCTCTTCACCATTCTGCTTCAACCGACACACAGCCTGCTTTGAATTCATCTCGAAGATCTCGGCAATTTCGAAGAGATTCATAATCCGGAGATCTCCGATGACTTTCCAGCTTCGGCTGGTTTCCGCTTCAAAAGGATCGCGATCGGTACCTCTTTCAAGAGCGTCCATCACTAGATTAAGTGTGTTGACGTTAATCCGATTTTGAAACGGGCCTGGCTCGGAGTGCATATAGGAAAAACCGGCCTCGATCCAGCCGAATGCTTTGTATAACGCTTCCAGCCCATCCAAATCATGGGCCACCGCTCCTATGACTTTTCCTCTATCGGCGTAGACAGTAACCGTCTCGCCGGCCTGATCGAGCATTATGCAGACTGTGCGATGGTTGTGATCAATGGTTTGGATTATTTCTCCCAGCCCCAGCAGACCTATATTTCCGGTGACTTCTTCTTTTTCTGACTTCGATTCTGTTTCTTTTTCGGCAATCCGATTTTGCCGATTACCTGAGTGACCACCTGGTGAATGGGTTCCGGGAGATCGGGTCGATCCGGTCGCGCAAACCAACTTCTAGCGGCTGCAATCAAATTCTTGCGAGCCTGATGACTGATTTCAGGATCGGAATCTTTAGCGAGATAGCAGAGGATTATCAGTGTGTCCCGAACAGTGAATTCCACCTGCATGGCAGCAGCTTGCATCTTCTTTTCTCGTGTGGCTTTCGAACCGATGTACGAAGCCACCCGAGATCCTATGCTTACAACCTTCTTATCTTCATCCGTCATTTGACTGTCTCGATAGGAGGCGGGAATTCCGTGATTTAATATTCTCTGGCAATCGATAACAAAAACGCTGAGGCTTTTATACAATTAATTTCAAACGCACACGTCGGTTCAAATGTTAGAGATCGAGAGCTAATTTGTCAACATTGCAGAACATCCTGGCGCTTGCCACGAAAGACCCGATTAAGTATTGTATGCCGTGGCCTCACGGTATAATACTGCAAAACAGTTGATAACAAATCAACAGCTTACTTTTATTGCTCAAATCCTGACATGAACGTGCCTAAAATGCGCCAATTGTTTGTACAGCCGATTTCGCCGGTGAATAGACCGTCGGCGAGATCCAATTTAATCCACGCAATGCTGATAGGCATGTGCATCCTCCTGATTGCGAGCGGCTGCGGTAAAAGAATTAGTAAGCACGGGATCCCTTTTGATCTGGATAAGGTATTTACCGGAAAACAAACTCCATTGAAGGAGTCCTGGAAAGAAGAGGGTGTGCGGCAGGCGAAGGAAGGGAAATTTGAATCAGCTATAGAAGCGTTCACGAAGCATGTCATTGAGGAGCCGGAGAGTTTTTTCGGCTTTAACGCTATAGCGATATGCTACAAAAATTTGGGTGATCACACCAAAGCCATGCAGAATTTCGAGCGAGCGCTGGAGTTTGCGGATGAAAAAGAAGACAAGGCCAAAGTCTTTGCCAATATGGGCAATTTGTATTTCGCAGCCAATTCCCATCAGGTTGCATTGGGCTACTACAAGGAAGCGGCAGCGGAGTTCGAAAAAAATCCTCTTTATTTGATTTTGATCGCCCGAACTTTTCTTCATCTCAGTGAGCCCGAACGCGCTCGCAAGGTCCTTATAGCAGCCGAAGAAATTCATAAGAATCTGGACAAATATGAACGAGATGACGAAAAGGGCCTGGGATATTATCTTATGGCGCAGTGCTATCTTGCGTTAAATGATGAAGAAAAGGTGTTTCAGCGTTTGGAAAAAGCTCTGAAAGCCAATCCTTTCAGGTACGTAAAACGTATTGAGAAGGATATCAATGACGAAAAGAGCCTAATGTATACTTTGAAAGAAGATGAGCGACTTAAAAAGGCACTCCGGCTTTATGCGACCAAGGCCTCCCCAACAAATTGGTTCAGCTTAGAATAATCTAGAACACAGGCTCCACTACTACGATTGTTTTTTCAATGTGATCTAATGCAGCTCAGGAATCTTGACAAATTCGGCCTGTATACGTACTTTAAATTTCCGCGACACAAGCCATCCCAATTTTAGAAGAGGGACGGAAATTATCCCAAGTCGAAGAGAAAAACAATCATGATATCCGTTTGGAGAGCCGCTCTGGAGGAGTTCCAGCACGGCAGAGATTTTGTATTCGCTTCTATATTGGACGTTCGTGGTTCATCCCCACGGCATGTCGGGACAAGATTCCTGGTGAGGAGAAATGGTTCCATAGTGGGAACAATCGGAGGCGGTCTGTTCGAGGCTGAGGTGCAACGATTTGCCAGTGTAGCTCTGGAATCAGGTACCTCACACAGGGCCGTATTTTCCTTCACCGGCAAAGATTCTCATTCCTCAGAAATGATCTGCGGCGGTGAAGCCGAGGTACTAATCGAGTTTGTATCCGCCGGCGATAAACTCCTGGAGGAGATAATCGGACGAGGTACTGACACTGAGCACAAACCGAACGCCCGGATATTTATTCACGTATATTTCTATGCCGAGTGGCGGTCAAATTACCGGCCCGGTTGAGCATCTCCTGGTTGAGGAGCATGGCGCTGTAATTGGCAATATTCCGGAAGAGGAACACTTGCTCAAGATGATGCCTGATCGTAGGCTGCTCAAACCATCTCAAATATTGGAAGCGCAGGAGCTGAAATATCCGGTTTTATTGGAATGGCTCCGCCCGAGAGGCACAGTATTTATCTTCGGTGCTGGACATGTCGGTGTATCTGTAGCGCATTTGGCATCTTATGTGAACTTCAGGGTCGTAGTGCTGGACGATAGGGCGGATTTCGCGAGCACAGAAAGAATTCCCGATGCGGAACATGTTATCATCCTGAAATCTTTCGATAATGCCTTTCCGGATCTCGTGGTTGATGAGGAAAGCTTTATAGTAATTGTGACGCGCGGTCACAGTCATGATCGGACGGTTCTTGCACAAGCGCTCAGGACAACAGCCGGTTATATAGGAATGATCGGCTCCCGGCGCAAGAACAGAATTGTCTTCGAACGACTTCTAGGCGATGGATTTACCCGCGAAGACATTGAAAGGGTTCACGCTCCGATTGGTCTGTCTATAGGTGGAGAAACGCCGGAGGAAATCGGAATTGCTATAGTGGGGGAAATGATACAGATCCGAAACCGTAAAGATCAGCTCAAGCATTTGGGAGCTACTTCGGCAAATGAATCCGGAGAAAAGTTCTGTGCTTCCGAAATAAGTAGCTAACAATCAGAACCTCACATGCTGAATGGAAAAAGAATAATAGTTGTCCTGCCGGCATATAATGCGGCCAAGACCTTGGAAAAAACGGTCTCAGAGCTTGATAGACTTGTCGTGGACGACATCCTGCTGGTGGATGATTTCAGCGCGGATGAGACCGTGCAATTGGCCAAGAAGCTCGGAATACGCTCATTCTTACATGATAAGAACTACGGGTACGGCCGAAATCAAAAAACCTGTTATACCGAAGCTCTAAAATCCGGTGCCGATGTTATAGTTATGTTGCATCCTGACTACCAGTACTCACCGAAGCTCGTATCCGCTATGGCGGCTATGGTGGTATCCGAAGAATACGATATTGTGCTCGGTTCAAGGATACTTGGCGGCAGAGCTAAGCAAGGTGGAATGCCTACGTACAAGTATTTTGCCAACCGTATTTTGACGTTAGTGGAAAATTTTCTACTCGGATCCAAGCTTTCGGAATTTCACACCGGATTTCGGGCGTTTTCCCGCCGGGTGTTGGAAGAACTGCCACTTTATGAGAACTCTGACGATTTTGTTTTTGATAATCAGATGTTGACTCAGGCCATTTTCTTTAATTTCAAAATCGGTGAGATTTCCTGTCCCACACGCTACTTTCCAGAGGCCTCTTCAATAAACTTCAAAAGATCGGTGGTATACGGGCTTGGAGTCCTGGGAGCCGCAGTTCGTTTTAGGCTGCAAAAGCACAATTTAGCCCATTTTTCGATTTTCGAATCCGCGAATCAAAAGACAGTTCACGACTATTACTCGGAGATCAAGTAATTAAGTATGATCCGTTTCCTCCGCCCACAACTCGAATCAAACCGGAGAATAATTGGTTACACTTGATGAGAGCCGAACAGCTTGGAGCGTCGCGCGCTTTGAAGCAACTCTTCCCGCGCTCTAACCAAAACGAGTTGAGAACCCGCCCTTTCGCCTCCGAATCTGGCTTTTAAATAAATTTCCATAAATTGTTGCGCCGCGTCTTTCGACTCAGGAATTCTTTCAATTATTTGCGCCAAATTATTCTCGTGCCATGAGTCAACTCGGTTCAGAATTTTTTTGCGTCTTAAAGAATTCATTGTCTGAAGATAAATTTTCGATGGGCCGAACCTTCGATTAAACAAACGGCTACCGGCAAAACATACAAGAGCGATAATGAAGACAGCCCCCTAATGCCGATAAAATCCAAGTCGTTTTCCACTTAATCTCTGAGATCCAGGCCATTATGGACGGAAGAATTTGATAAATATTGTTGAGCATGGCGGCTTGATCGGATCGATCAAAATGCACCACGTATCTAATCCAACTGAACTCGAAAGTATCATATAGGTCCACCAGGAACGGCCAGACGCTAGCCCCGTCTTCTGCTCGCCCTGGAGGAGTGGGATCCAATGTCGTCCAGTTACCGTCCCCCAACGCCGCTTCAACCCATGCATGTGCGTGCGAGAATCGGACGAGAAATTGGCCGGCCCGGTCTGTCTGCTCCATACCCGCAAAACCTTCTACCACGCGGGCTGGTATATCAATTGCTCGCAGCATGAGACAAAGCGCTCCGGCAAAATACTCGCAGTTTCCCGATCTGCTTTGGAACAGAAAGTGCTCAAGGGGCGGCACATTTTCGGGAGGAGGGGGATTTTCCAGAACATATCGGAATTGGGTCCGTAGTTTCCTTTCAAGTGTAACAGCTCTTTCAGCCGGTGATGTTAATCCTGAAGTCCACTCTTGCGCCAGTTTAGTGATCCTTGACGTCACGCCTGTTTTGTCCAAATTGACCGCGGCAATCTTTGATGCCGCAGGAACAGGACGATCCACAGCAGTAATCTTATAAGAATCAGTCACCAGGAAAGGGGAATCGAGTAGTATCTCTGCTCTGGAGTTCAAATACAAGGGCCTGCCCATGCGTCCTTCGACTCGCAACGGCAGACCCGCAGCATAAACCGTTTGCGAAAGTAGTCTATAAGGCACGAACTTGTAGACGAAAGTCTCCGTGCGTTTGGCTCGAATAGGCCCGGCTAAGGTCCCCCGTGTCTGGGTGGAATCCCACCGATTGCCGTCGGTTTTGTCCAACACGCGGCCTCGCCAGTACGGATAATCCGGCAGAGATCCCCTTTCTGCGTATACGACAAAGGCAACTCTGTGGCGACTCGACATATTCGCTATATCTTTGTAGCTGATGTAATTCTGGAGATCTACCAGCCCGCCTCCAGCCGATGCAACGGTCGCAAATCCGGGAAATGTTAAGAACGGCCGAGGTATAATGGCAAAAGCGATTATGGTCATAATAAAAATTAATCCGGAGTATTTTGCCACTAGTTTCAAAAGGCCAACCGGATGGCTAAAGTCCTGCTGGATCGGATAAGAAGCATTTTGGTCGGCTCTTTTTGACCTATCAAGAAGGAACACCAGCAATGTGCCCATCAAAACAAACAGGTAAAAAGGCAACAGCAAACCGAAAATAAGATGATTGGTCAAGATACAGTTGATGAGAATGAGACCGACTGAAAGAAAAATTAATTGTGATATCGCACGGTTGTTCAATGGCAAAATTGCCCTCGCTATCAAAATACCGAAGGTGAAATAAACCATGAACAAAGGAATAACTATGCGCCGCTGTATAAGCACAATTCCGATGATTACCGCAGCGACATAGATCAACAAAAGAATTGAAATAAATTTTTCGGACGAGACATAGGGCTGATCATAATCGCGCCGGATAAGCGCAGCAGATACTGGTATGAGAGCAAGCAACGCAATAGGGTGCAAGCCGTTTTCAATACAAACAGCCCCGACCGAGAGAGCGACCAAAAGCAAAAGAAAAAATTTCAGAACAGATGAACGCTCAGCCGCGAAAGAGCTCGGGATATTTGGTGCACCATAGGGGCCGGTGTTGTTAGAGTCCTTACGGACCGGTTTGAAGTATTTTTTCAGGTGCTTCATCCAATTCTCCCGGCCGCATCCAAATGAACTCTCCAGATTGGTCTATTCTCACTGTGGTGGCGTGACGTGGTTGAATATCTGAGATTTCTCCCGGGTTGTTGTTCCATTTTGCCAGTACGGTCAGTAGCCTCCTCGTGAATTCCCGACCGTTACCGGGTCCAATTTTTATACCCGGACATTGCATGGAAACCGGTCTTCGTAATTCGCCAAAATGGACTATCAACGAAGCGGCTCGTGAAATCGCCCTTTCGGATGCTCCCTGGGGCAATCTGATGCAGATTTCACGTCCGGAATCTTCTGACAAAATCCTGGTTATCAGAGTCCCTGCGCGAGCGCTTTTCTTCCAGTCAATATGTTTAAAGGGATCGCCATCTACATATTCTCTGAAATTGTAAGGGATGGTTCCAAAAGGATCTGCTCGTTCCAGGCCTGATCCGATCTGACCAAATTCAGGCGGTATTTCGGTATTAATCGGCTCCACGTGAGGAAACACTATGATTGATTCCGAAAAACCGCATGGCCGAGAATAAATCGCCAGATTAAATGGAAAACGTGACGAGAGCATCCCGGATTCGATTTGCTTGTCTCCTCTCGCGGGAAGCGAGAAAAATTTGGTAACCCGAGCTGATTCGCCTGAATCGACGCGATAAAAAGTCACTTTACTGTCAAGGTTCCCCAGAGGCGGATTTTCCGAGAATTCCAATGCGAATGAACTGCGGCGGCTTTTGCCAATGAGCGTATATTCAATCGGGAAAAGGGTCTCAGCATAGATTTCGTCCGGAAAGCGTCTGAACAATTCGATGGGACTTTAGGTTGCTTCTGGCCAGTCGATCGGAAGCCACGGCCAAACCTGCAATCATCAGGAAAATTATGAGCAGAAAATTATTCGCGGTCACCATGGATGCGGCGGGTATCCAGACCAGGAGGAATACGACTATCCAACCATAAAAAGTGAGTCGAATTTTGATTCTGTTTTTTTTCAATTACTTACAAGCTCGACAATCATGTGACTTTGCCACTTTTGAAGTTATGGATAGATACTAAGGAGACCGGTTTTAATCACAAATCAACCGAGATTTTTATCGCGCTCGACTGTGAGATGCTCCGTCTCCCAGTTCAACGTGTTGCGACCACAATCGAGCTTTTCTTTAAGCTGGTCGTTAATATGCATCGTCTCTACGCCATTCTGTCGAACTCGTTCGGAAAATTCAATGCTATTAAAAATTTTTGAACGGGAATTATTCACCTGGAAAAGAATTCAACTGTCATTGCTTCGGGCGTACGCCGAAGCAATCTCCCAACCGGCGAGAACAGATTGCTTCGTCATTTCAATCCTCGCAATTGTAGATGTTAAATAATTCGTGGACAAGCTATCCCTAATAGGGGCAATGAAAGCTAAGGAAATATAGAAGTTCTTGGAAGAAGGATCTGTGTGGGTCCACGGCGAACGGATTGCAAAAAGCCCCTTTGCTGAAACTCTGCTCTAAATTTCGATTTCTAGACCTTCGTAGGCCGCGCTAGCCCGTGGGAATCGCTCTTGCGCTTTTTTTTCGATCTCTGCCACTACTTTATCTTCGTTGCCGTGATGGAATAGGATCAGTTGTTTGACATTCGCTGCCTTGGCCAGTTCCACTGCGCCTTCCCAGGTGCTGTGCCCCCAAGATTCCCGGGAGGTCTCATCCCATAAACCGAGGTATTGTTCGGGCGTGAACATTCCGTCATGGATTAGGAGGTCTCCGTTTCGGGCGAGTTCGATCGCCTTCGGGTCACAGCACAGGTGGAACTCAGTGTCGGTTGCGTAAATTATGCTTTTACCCTGCACTTCAATTCTGTAGCCAAGGCTTCCTCCAGGATGATCCAACTGCTCTACCTGAATAGCGATTTCATCAATATTAAGCCTATCGCCAGGGGATAGATCATGAAAAAAGATAGATGCTGCCATTTGCTCAAGAGTGATCGGCCAATTCGGCGGGCGCATTTGATTGTCAATAATTTGCTGAATTGTCCTGTCAAGACCGGCAGCCCCGTACAGATGGAACTCATTACCTTTTTTGAATGCCGGAGCAAAGAAAGGGAACCCATGCACATGGTCCCAATGCAAATGCGAAAAAAGCAAATGGCCGGTCGTTCTAAGTGGCTTACCAGAGCGGTCCTTACGTCTCAGGAGATCTTCACCAAGCTCCCGAATGCCCGTACCTGCATCCAATATTATTAGAGTGTCCTGGTGACGAAGCTCAACACACGGCGTATTTCCGCCATATTTCAGAGTGGAAGGACCCGGTCGCGGCAGGCTGCCGTGAACTCCCCAGAATTTGACATACATATAATTTTCCGTATCCCGATACTCACCGGAATAGTTGAACATGCAACCAGAGCCCAATGCTTTGAAACTACAGCAATATTAACACTTTTGCCCAGGTGAAGTCAAGAATAAATGCAGAAGTCAGCGCAGACCCCGCGGAGAACGCTGAGAAAAGGTATGTGTCCAGGAAAGCGTAGGTCTGACCGCTTCTGGACTGAACAACGAAGGGTTCTAATCCTAAAGGCTGTCACAAGCTGAGGCATCTATGCAAGAATTTGAAATGTCTCCGCGTTATTTGAGTTTCCTCCGGTGAACTGCCGGGCTTTTCGTGCAGATTTACTTCAGTGTGGCCGGGCATGGTTCCAATTAAGCCACGCATTGATATTCTCAGCATTTCTTTTACTCGGTGCCGCCACGGGTCGCGCTACTGTCCGTTCATTTTTTCTGCGCCAGCTGCGCAATTTGCATGAACTGTCGTCTATTTCTTGTACATTTTCTTCAGCCTGTTTATATGCCCACGGCCGAGGCCTTTCACTTCGCATCCCAATTCGAAATACCGTTTGATGGCATCATCGCTGAGCATACCGAAGCAATCAATTATCGCGAGAGGACCTCCCGCCGCCTCGACTACTTTTTCAGGGGACAAATCCATAAGCTGCTTATGCCTCACTGCGAATATAGCGACGTCAGCGTCTTTGAGGGCTTTCCACATATCTGGTTCGATATGCAATGTCTTGAGTTTCTTTTGAGTCCTGAAAAACCGGGAGCGACTCTTTCCTGGAGTAGGGTATGAATCCTGTGCTTCGAATTCCCACCAATGATCCACGTACGGATCATGCACGCATATTTCCGCGCCCATTTCGGCAAGCCTTCGAACTATCAGTTCCGAGCCGCTGTAACGCGTATCCCCCACATCTTCTCTGTAGGCCGCGCCGAGAAGAGTCACTTTAGCGGCGGCAATGTAACGCCCCATGTTTCTGAGCGCATCCCGTGCTAATTGCGGCACATGTAAGGCCCTGCTGTCATTTATGTTTATGGCCATTGGGGTGATCTTGAACAGCTCGTCTTCAAATCCCATCAAATGCCGGTATGACCATACGGCGAGGCCGCCATCCTTGGGCAGGCAGTACCCTCCTATTCCAGGACCGGGGAATATAATATTTGAATGCGTTGGGCGCATTTTGATCGCGTCGATCACTTTTATAAGATCCACACCGTTGCGCTCCGCGAATAGGCTCCATTCGTTCAGGAATGCCAGTATAGTTGCTCTGAAACTGTTTTCGACTATTTTCGCGGTTTCGGATTCCATGGGCCGTTCCAGAACGGTCAGGGGGTGATTGACCGTATCAATAACTTCACTGAGAAATTTGACCACCCTGCGGGTCGATTCAGAATTTATGCCGCTGCAAACCCGCCAAAAATTTCTAATGGAAGCGACATAATCCGCGCCGGGCATCACCCTTTCATAGCTGTGGGCGATTATGGGCTCGGATTCAATGCCGCGCTTTTGGAAAGCTCGTTTAATGAGCGGATATGCAACCTGTTCCGTGGTGCCGGGGGGGACTGTGGTTTCGATCAGCACCAGAGTATCAGGGCGGATCGTTTCACCTATTATCTCCAGAGCCTTTTCGAGTTCCTCCATTTGCACGTATCCCGTGCTAATGTCGCTGAGGGACTCTTTAATGAAATCGCATTGCACATCAACCACCACCACGTCGGCCAAATTCAGCGCCTGGTAAGTAAATGACGCGGTCAGGGTTTTTTTCTCGATCACGCACCTTTGAATGATTTGTGGAACTTCGGGGTCCTCAGATTTCATTGGCGCAATACCACGGTTAATCAGCGGTATTTTCCAGTAGCTTCTGGTGCTGGGTCGCTGTATGCCGATCACGAACTTGCCGGAATTGCCGGAGGCGTCCGTAGAGTCCGCGACAACAGCGGCCATCACAGCTCCGACAAATCCCATACCGACACGGCTACTATTTCCCGCCCGTTTTCACGGTTGGCGGCCAGCCAAGGTCTCGAGGCGCCGGAATTCCTGATCGTATTCTTCCGGAGAGGGAAGGGGAAATTTTTCCCCTTCCGGGCTGACAGAATATTCTGATTGCATGAATTACCCCTCAGTGCCTGTGCGCTAAAAAATAAATTTTGAGGCCTCTGATCCTGGTCCACCCCACTACCTTCTCCTCAGGGGAGGATTTAAAATCCCCACGTTCGATGCGAGAAGAGGTATTGGGAGAGGCCGATTCGAAGCGGTGTTCATCTCGGTTCCTGTCGCTTTTACGCGCGGTAAACGCAAAATATAAAACGGGCTCTATTTAAGGTCAAGAACGAAAGCCGTTGAAGAGGCGTAGTACGTATGTTATGAAAAATTGATTGAAACCCCGCTTTGCGGTGGTCGAGGAGGCTATATGCAGAGTAAGTACAATCCCGGAGTTATCGAAAAGAAATGGCAGAAATTCTGGGAAAAAGAAAAACTGTTCAAGGTGGAAATTGATCATTCAAAAACGAAATATTACTTGCTTGAAATGTTTCCGTATCCTTCGGGCCGCATACATATGGGGCATGTTCGCAATTATTCTATCGGAGATGTTGTCGCCCGTTTTCAGATGATGCGAGGCTACAACGTATTGCATCCTATGGGCTGGGACGCGTTTGGGATGCCTGCGGAAAATGCTGCAATACAGCATGGCGCGCATCCGTATAAATGGACCATGGACAATATCAGTGAGATGCGCCGGCAGCTCAAAAGCATGGGCTTTTCTTACGATTGGGACCGGGAAGTCACGACTTGTGACCCGGAATATTACCGCTGGGAACAGTGGCTGTTCATACGAATGTTGGAGAACGGCCTGGTTTATAGAAAAAAATCAATTGTCAATTATTGCGAGCAGTGCCAGACAATACTTGCCAATGAGCAGGTCGAAGCAGGAGCATGCTGGCGATGCGGCACTCCGGTGATACACAAAGAGCAGGACGGCTGGTTCCTGAAGATCAGCCAGTATGCTCAGGAACTCCTTGACTGGTGCGACAAACTTCCGGGCTGGCCCGAAAAAGTGCTTATTATGCAGCGCAATTGGATCGGGCGCAGCGAAGGGGCCAAGATCCTGTTTGATCTGGAAAAAGGCGGGGAATCAATCGAAGTTTTCACGACCCGGCCCGACACATTGCATGGGGCAACCTTTATGAGCCTTGCGCCCGAGCATCCACTTTGCCTGAAGCTCTCTAAAGGCACATCTCAGGAGCAAGAAGTGGAGCTTTTCATCAACAGAGTCCTCAGTCAGGATTGGCAAAGCCGAGTGGGGGATCAGGCCGAAAAAGAAGGCGTATTTACCGGTGCATTTTGTATCAATCCTCTTACCGGTTTTAGGATGCCGATATATGTGGCCAATTTTGTTCTTTACGATTATGGAACCGGAGCTGTAATGGCCGTTCCCGCGCACGATCAGAGAGACTTTGAATTCGCCAAGAAGTACGGCCTCGACATCATAGTGGTTATTCAGCCGGAAGGAGAGAAGCTCGATCCCGCGACTATGCAGATGGCATATGTGGATGAAGGCAAGCTCGTCAACTCGAAAGAGTTCGACGGCATGGACAATGTCGCGGCCATGAAGGCGATCACGGACAAACTCGAATCACTAGGGAAGGGTGGCGCCACAATAAACTATCGGCTTCGCGACTGGGGAATATCCCGTCAGAGATATTGGGGCGCGCCGATTCCAATCATTCATTGCGAGAAATGCGGCCCGGTGCCGGTTCCTGACGAGGATCTGCCGGTGGTGCTGCCCACTGACATAGATTTTCCCAAGAGCGGAAAATCGCCTTTGCCTGATTTGGACTGGTGGGTTAATGTCCCCTGCCCAAAATGCGGAGCGCCCGGTCGAAGAGAAACCGACACTATGGATACCTTCGTCGAATCGTCGTGGTACTTTGACCGATACGCGTGTCCGCACTATGACAAGGGGATAATCGATCCGGAATCGGATGCTTATTGGCTGCCGGTGGACCAATACATCGGAGGAATTGAACACGCCATTTTGCACCTGTTGTACTCCAGGTTCTTCACCAAGGTCCTCAGGGACATGAAGATCAAGAAAAGCGATGAGCCTTTTACCAATCTTCTAACCCAAGGGATGGTCATCAAGGACGGCGCCAAGATGTCCAAGTCCAAGGGAAATGTGGTGGATCCCGAGGACCTGATCAGGCAAATACGGCGCGGACACGGTGCGACTCTTCTGTTTGTTTGCCGCTCCACCGGAAAGGGATCTGGACTGGACTTCCGAAGGAGTCGAAGGGGCTTACCGCTTTCTTCACCGGGTCTGGAACCTCGTGCACCAGCACAAACATCGCGAAGGCTCTCTCGCAGCGGGACCGGAAAACGACACGTCTCGCTCGATTCGGAGGATCACTCATAAAACCATAAAGAAAGTTACCGAGGATATTGATACCCGTTTCCACTTCAATACAGCCGTTGCTGCGATAATGGAAATGACCAACGAATTGGCCCGTGTGACACCCCAAGAGGCTGACCATTCGCCGGAAATTTCCGCGGCCCTTATTGACGCAGTCGCGACCGTGGTCGTGCTTTTGTCGCCTTTTGTGCCTCATGTTGCTGAAGAATTGTGGGAGGCTCTGGGTCAAAAACCGGGCATGACTCGGCTCAGATGGCCTACCTTTGATCCGGCAATGCTGGAACAGGACGAGGTCCTTATTGTGGTCCAGGTGAACGGTAAGAAACGGGCAGAAATAACCGTGCCGGTGGATCTCCCTGAAGAACAAATCAAGACAACAGCCTTGGCGGAATCAAATGTGAAAAAGTTTGTCGAAGGAAAGACCGTCCGCAAGATGGTTATTGTCCCCGGCAAACTGCTCAACATTGTGGTCGGGTGAA
>CAWJJL010000058.1:0-9053 GCA_963843165.1 uncultured delta proteobacterium
GAACTGAAAAAAGCAGGTATTGATGCAAAGTACGTCAGGGCCAACATAGACTTCGATAAACAGGACAAAACCAAGTACACTATTGAACAATAATCTTGGTTGAATCGGGGCGGGTTCATACGGGGCTCGCCCTGATTCAAGATCCCTTTGTAAGCGTTCCGAAACGGTTCGCTACCACTCTTCTTGTTTGACGTGTTGCCCAGACCCTCCGGCGTCTGAATTAACGATTCCCAGTCCGATCTTCATCGCTCTCCATCCATGACGGTAGACCACTACCCGTCGCTTCGGCATACAGAGTCTCGGGAGCTACATCGACTTCATCTCCCCAGGTCAAGGTGCCAAGCTCTTCGTTCATTGAGATCAAGCCTGTTCCAATCTCTCCGCAATCCATTGATTTAGGCTTTTGCCCTCTCGGACAGCGCTGACATACGCCTTGCGATGCAAGTTTGGCGGTAAGCGCAGCATTAACCGTCCGGAAAATGGTTTATCGGGCTCTTCACCTCTTTGCTCGCAAAACTCCAGGTAGTCGTCAATAGATTCTCGGAATGCCTTTTCCAGTTCTTCAACGTTCTTTCCCTGGAAAGTGATGACATCTCTTAGGTCAAGCACCTCCCCATGAAAAATTCGTGCTTCATCATCATATTCCACATGGCCGGCATATCCTTTATATTTCAGCATGATCCTACTCCTGTAGCTTGATACCTGCTTCGGTCAGAAGCCGCCTTACTGATTTGAGCGCCCCCTTGTCCGTCTCTTTTTGTGGGTGAGGACGATGAAAGACAGCTCGGACCCCTTTGAAACAAACCCGTATCCTCGAACCTCGCCCCTCGCTCAATTCAGCCCCCAAACCATGAAGCAGATTTTCTATGTCGGTCCATTCAACGTCAGAACGGATCGGATCTTCAAAAATTGCACGCACTGTTTTTAGACGCTTGCTGCTCAATTTCATAGTGTCATTAAATGATATCACATGCGATGAAGGAAGTCCAAATCACGGCTTAATCTTTTTTGCAATTAGCCGGCCTGACACATATTTGTGAATGATGCCGGATGTCAAGATCTGATAAGGGATTCCACCCTCAACGGCCATCGCCGGTCACTTGATCCAAGTCCTTTGATGACATCCAAGTGTTTATTCTCTTGTCTTTTCGGAGAGTGTCCCCTGCATGTTCACCGAGTTTTTTTATTTACTTTTTTAATCTTTCCCGGACCGCATTCACCGCGGTCATACGATGCCAGAATGTCTTTTTCTTCGTCATCTAATGCTGCCTTTTTCGTTTTGCGTCCTCAAGTATTCGTTTGTAGCAGGGCCGGATGCTTTAGGGCTCATCTTTGCCACCGCTTCTACTTCAACGTCTTGTCTTACGCACCTTCTGCATGCCTCTCTCTCCATGTACTCTACGGACGATTGTTATGGCTCCATCAGATTCCAGAAGGACCTTTCTTAGATTGGGGAGTTCCTCATCCAAGTCCACCTGATTCTTCCGCAAGACGTGGCGCAAATCTTCGATAGAGAGAAGCTCTCTGTCCAGGTTTCCCGTTAGGATTTTTCCATTTTCAACCAAAACTGTGGGTGCGGACTGTATAAGCCGCTCAAAACTGGGAAAGCGATATGCGAGCGATGCAAAGGAGTAATTGGCAGCGAACATCGTGGTTGCGCCAATTAGTCCTCCCGTAAGCGAATTGTCCGGTCCTATCATGGCATTTTGGAGAACATTCGATATCGTTAACCATATAACTAGATCGAAGGGACTTATCGAGCCGAGTTCTCTTTTTCCAAAAACTCGAAATGCGATGAGCAAGAAAATAAATACTACCAGGGGACGGACAATTTTGCCAAGGATGGGAATTTCCGGGATAAAAAAGGTGGGATCCACTGTGCTACCTCCTTCATAATGTGAAGTGCCGTTCATAGCTGACCAGAAAAACGAAAGATTCTCAACTTAAAAGTCTAACGTATCCATTCAGTTACGCGGGGGAAAGGCTGTAAAACCGATGGTTAGGGTCATGTCATTGCGAGCGAAGCGAAGCAATCTCCTACACTTCGGGGATTGCCACGGCCTTACGGCCTCGCAATGACAAATTCAGGCCCCTCGTAAGTGAATGATTACAGTCTAACACATCCAATTCCTTGGAATTCTTCAAGTATGGAGCAATTCATGAAAACTGTGGCAATCATCACTCGGAAGCTCAAAGAAGGTAAGAGTTACGAAGACTTTCGGAAGGCATGGTTTCAGGGGACGTAACCCGTATCAGCTGTACACAGGCGTTGGTGTTACGCCGATCATCTGGGAGTTTTTGGGGAGGAGCCTGGGGAGGGCGTTTTTGCAAAAACGCCCTCCCCAGAAACTTCTTGCCTCTATGCCTCAAAGGTATACTGCGTCCCCGCTGTATTGAGAACGAATTCCGCGGGCATTGCTCTATTGAATGCGTTGATTGCTTCGAATCCTGTGCAATGGGTCGGCACTATGTTATCGCGGTTTCATTGCCTTTATGTCCGCTACGGTTTGCTCGATGACCTCGGGTTTTGCATTGATGAGATGAAATCCACCCATAACCGCAACGAGCTTGTCCGTGCCGGCAACTTTCTGCGCCTGCTTCACCGTGTTCACGATGCCGGTGTGAGCGCAACCGGAAAGGACCACCAGTCCTTTGCCTTTCAGCTTGAAGAATAATGCCTGCTCACCTCTAAAATCATCGGGTTCGGGAGTTTCTCCTCGCTTGCAGAGCAGGGTCGGATTGATCTTTTCGTATTCCGTAAGTCGCTGAATATTCCCTGTAAAGTATGCGCCCGGAATGATCTGAACCGGATCTTTCCCCTCGATAACTTTCAGTCCAAGCGCTTCAATATCTTCTTTCTTCAACTGTCCGATATCCATAGCTTCGTTGGTTCCGGGGCGCAGCGCGTATCTGTGTAGAAAAGCTTCTTCTCCCACGTGAAATGGAGTCCCGCGGCTAATCTTTGACTGATTCTGCTTCAGAATTTCCACAGCGGCCATCCAATGATCGAAGTGACCGTGGCTCAAACAGAAGGCATTTGTCTTTCCGAGGTCGAGCCCCAGCATCGCTATGTTATTCATACACGCCGACCGGGTCGAGCCCGTAGTCGAACATGCAGTTACTCGTCTTCCCGTTGACGACAGATTCCACATAATAAGAGAGGCCATGTTCAGCGTGGATGGACTTCCCGGGCACAACCCGATACCGCTTGGTAATTTTGCTGTCCGGTCTCAGGGCGTCGTAATAATTGTCTGTGAGCACCCAGATGGTCACCTTGTCCACTTCGGTAATACCTGCCGTCGCTTGCGCCATTACACCCTCCTTCATTGCTTCTCCGACTGCGAGCAGCGCTCCCGTTGCCATAGAAAACTTCAGAAACTCCCTTCGGCCCATTCCGTCAGTCATGATACACCTCCCCTTGCTGTTTCGATGACATGAGACAATTAAGAATTTATGCTGATTCTCAAGTAAAGGCCGAAAAAATGATTGATGGGATGGACATGCCGAAAGCCAGTCCAATTGCATGACCTGCCGAAATCCATCATGATGACTTTGAGTCCTGCGAAGCGCGAGCTACCCGCCGGTTTCGGTCACGCCCACAGCGGCCGTCTGCTACGATTGCGCAAAGTAGGAGCCGCGCCCTACAGGCTGGAAGCCCTTCCCACAAATCTGAAACCGGACCATTCAGAACATAATAGATTTTCGGAACCACTATAGACCCATTCGGGGACCTTGGCTAGACAAATTACAGTGATTCGCCGAACAATGCTCCATGGCAGTTCTAGCTATACTGGGATTTCATTTATACGTCACTGACATCAATTGCTCAGAACGCTGTTCTCGGTCTCCTCGAGTTGTGTTTGCAATTCCTCCCAGCGGGCTTCCAGACGTTTGACCTCCTGGCTAAGCCCGGCGGATTCTTGCACAAGAGGCAGGATCAAATCCTTCTTTTCGTAGTTGGCCGGATCAGCCATCAAATTCTGGATTTCTCGGAGCCGCAATTCCTGTTGGTCCATCTGTTTTTCAATGGCAGCAATCTCAGCTTTTATGGGAGCTTGTCTTCTACTGAGTGCGATTCGGTTCTGAGCTTCCTTTCGTTTGCGGTCTTTACGGGATTCGACTGAAGACGTCTCGGTAATTTTGGTTACAGTCGGTGCAATCAGAGGCAAGGGTTCAATTTCTTCCGAACTTTCCATTAATTTCTTCTTGTACTGATAATCCTCGTAATTTCCGAAGTAGTGCTCGGCGTTGCCGTCCCGAATCTCCAGAATTGAATTGCAAACCGTGTTCATTAGCCTACGGTCGTGAGTTATCATAACAAGAGTGCCCGTAAAGCGCTTCAGGCCCTCTTCGAGAATCTCGCACGAAGGTATATCCAGATGATTGGTGGGCTCATCCATCAACAGAAAATTCGGTGGCGCAAGAAGTATTTTGACTAGGGCCAATCGGCTTTTCTCTCCCCCTGACAGAACCTTAACCCTCTTAAACACGTCGTCGCCGGAAAATAAAAATGCCCCCAGCAGATTTCGAACTTCCTGCTCGGGTATCCCGGGCGAAACTGAAAACGCTTCTTCGAGCACCGATCTGTCCGTGTTCAGGTTCTCGGACTGGTGCTGCGCAAAATAGCCTACAAGCACATTATGCCCGAGTTTAACAGTTCCACCTTCGTATGGAAGGACTCCTCCCATTATTTTTAGAAGAGTGGATTTTCCTGCTCCGTTGGGGCCTACTAATCCGATACGGTCCTGATTTTGAACGTTAAAGCTAAAGCCTCTGTAAACTTCTCGACTGTCGAAACGTTTCACCAAATCTGTTATTTCCAGGACTCGCCGACCGGAAGGGGGCGGTTGAGGAAAGTTGAACTTAATTGTTTTGGGGCGGGGCGGCAGTTCAACTTTTTCCATTTTGTCCAGCATTTTCACACGGCTCTGAACACGGCTCGCGGTCCGCGCCTTGACACGGTTCTGATCGATGAACTTTTGAATCCGTTTGATTTTTTCCTGCTGGTTCTTGTACGCAGACTCGAGAACATCTTCCTGCACTTCCTTATTCCGTTCATAATCATCAAAGGCCCCGGTGTAGACTGTGGCTTTCCCACGATTCACCTCAATGATTCGGTTAACAAGCTTGTTCAAGAAGGCTCTATCATGAGAGACCAGCACCAGGGCTCCTTTGTAATTGGCAAGATATTCCTCAACCCAAAGGAGGCTCTCCAGATCCAGGTGATTCGTCGGTTCGTCCAGCAGCAGACCATCCGGTTCGGCCAAGAGTATCTTGGCGAGGGCCACCCTCATTCTCCATCCACCCGAAAACTCGCTCCAGCGCCTTTTATCATCACCAGGTTGGAAACCCAGCCCTTGAAGCACCTTGAGGGCCCTGGCTTCCAGCGTGTAACCATTGAAGCGTTCGAATTCGTGCAATAGACGGCCATGTTCCTCCACCATGATTTCCGCGTCCGCACTGGTCTCCGACAGTTGCGTCATCTCGCGTTCCAGTTGGCTGAGGCGTTCGCGAATATGGCGGAGTTCATCCGAGATATTCATCACTTCTTCCAAGATAGGGCCGTCATTTCCTTGGATTAATTCCTGATGAAGGACCCCCATTCGTATTCTTTTTTCGATAGAAATTTCACCTGCGTCGGGCGTGATGACTCCTTCCATCATTCCCAGAAGAGTCGATTTTCCTGCGCCGTTCGGACCGACCATTCCGATACGATCACCTCTGTGGACGCTTATATTCACGTTCTCAAACAACGGTTTGCCGTTGTAGAATTTTGCTACATTGCTCAAAAAGATCACTGTTCAGCTCCGAAATACCGTGTTAATTACTTATTATAACCAAATTTCGCGTGCTTTTCACCCCTGGTGGGGATGACCCGACGATGCCTCGATTGAAACTCAGAATTTTGGGAAGAGCGCATGCTCGGGGGCAGGAACTGTACCAGTTCGCTTTTATAAACCATAAAATCACCGGCGCGGAGGCCGGTCACTACCGGTTAATGGTAGGGCCCGGCATCCCTGCCAGGCCAACGGATTAACACATTTTTGATGGATGCTATCCAGTCATGTCAGATTTCTTGGGCGGTGGCCCGCCCGTATCACCTTTATTCTGAGAGGCAGGCTATTCCCGCCGGCTAAGAGCGGTTTTGTTGTAACCACTTCTCTGCAAATGCCAGAAACATCTTTGCGGCCTCAATCCCCTGCTCGGCATCTTCTCTTATGTAAATCTGACCCGGTGTCAAGTCAGGCAGTCCGTTCGGATAGCGAGTGGGAATATAGAATTTGTCCAACAAGGCCGCTTTATCGGTCAAGGCTTCCAAATCTTCGATCATATCCTTCCGCGGGAAATCCATAATCAACTTCTTCACTGAATGTCCCCAAGGATCCGCGTCTGATGAGTCGCCACAGAGCCTTTAAGGCTTTTTCCGCAGCTTGCTGAGCGTGGAAACAAGCTAAAGCATATATCCCTGCTGAGGCCAGCGTTTCCGTGGCCAGCAAATCTTCCTTAGCAGTTAACAGCCAGCGTTCGGCTTCATATTGATTACGGCTCTGACTCATATATTACCACACCTTCTTTTAGGGCCCGGCCGACAAAAGGTCCATGGGACATTCTTTCAAGTTCCTCCGGAGTGTAGATGAGCAAATCCACGCCCCGTCCGGGAATCACGTCCGTGATTTCTGCGAAAATGCCGTCGTATCGATCAAGGAAGCGCTTTTGGGTGTGCTGAACCACTAGAATATCCAGATCACTCCTGCGGGAGGGTTCTCCTCTTGCGAACGAGCCGAAAATCATAGCTTTCAGTATTCCGTGCTTTTCGAAGATCGCCCGCAGTCTATTAGCCAAATTTTCCACGCTGTCTGGTCGGGACAATGTCGCCTCTCCCTCGATCCTCAGTGCAATTGTATCATAAAAACGCAATCTCAATGTAAAGCTTCAACAAAGTGGTTCCGAATGGATTATAAGCCTAATCGATCAGCATGAAGGCGGATCACTACCGGTGAATGGTGGGACCGCGTTTCTCTCTCCGCCAATCACTCAAAGTTCTTGACGAATGCACATCACAGATTTGCTTGGATAACATCTGCGAACCGGGCAAACTCTTCCGGAGTAAGCGTCTCCCCACGGCGTCCAAGATCTATCCCGGCCAGATCTGCCGAGATTCTGAGAATCTCCGGATTGAGCCCTGTTATGGGCGCATTCCGAAGTGTATTTCTCAGGGTCTTGCGGCGACCCGCAAAAGAAGCTTTCACCAGGCGAGTCAATAATTGACTATCGGAAACATGTATGGGTGCGAGATCAGGGAAAGATATGTAGACGAGAGACGACGTGACTTCCGGCACAGGGACAAACGCCTTCGGCGGAATATCAAAGAGTATTTCGACTGTGGCGCTTACTCCCAACAGAACAGTCAGCACCCCGTAGTCCTTGGAGCCGGGAGGTGCTATGAGTCGCTGTGCGACCTCTTTCTGCAACAATACATGCATGGAGGAAAAAATCTGTCGGTGTTCATGGAACGTGAAAATCAGTCGGCTCGAAACATTGTAAGGTAGATTGGCTACCACATGCAGTTTTCCTATCTTCTCAGCGAGGCCGGTGAAATCGAATTTAAGGGCATCAGCGTGTATCAAAACCGGATTCTCTGATTCCCCAAATTTTTCCTGCAATGCCCGAAAGAAACCGGAATCGATTTCCAGAGCCCAGACTTTGGCACCTTGCTCAATGAGGGCCGCCGTCAACACTCCTAGCCCGGCTCCTACCTCAACGACCTTATCTCCCTCCTTCAGATCAGCGGCTCTCACGATTCTGCTCAAATAGAATTTGTCTACCAGGAGGTTTTGTCCCATCCATTTCTTCGGCGCCAAACCCTGTTCTTTGAAAAGTTTTTTTACTTCGGAAGCTTTCAACATTGCTCTGCGCTTGCCATCCAGAGACAAGGGTACGAATTGTTGGAAGTTTTGGGAAGAGAGTCGAAGACGGCCATGGTAAAATTGATTTTCATACCCATATTCACTACCAATGTCTTGCGGGAGCGCTCATTTGCTCCGGAACAGGTATAGCTGTAGCCAGATCCATCGCTGCGTTCAGATCTGCAAGAGCCTCGCGTGTTTTACCGAGATTGGCTAGAGCTATTCCGCGATTATTGTAGATAGTCGGATCATTCGGCCTCAACTGGATAGCCTCGTCATAATCCTGTATCGCTGCGGCGTACTCGCCCGCAGAAGAGAGAATATCTCCTCTAAGCGTGTACAAAGCGCCATTACTTGGATTGCCCTGGATGGAGCGGGCAAGGTCCTGAAGTGCCTGTTCTCGTTTATTTGTCATAAAAAACGCTCTGGCCCTGTACCCCAAAGATTGGGACAAACCGGGATCGAGTTCCAGGGTTTTGGTGAAATCACTGATGGCCTCCTGGAACATTCCATTGCGTGACAGAACGATTCCTCGCCTGAAATAGTAGTTAGCCTGGTTGGGGTCCAACGCTATGGCGCGGCCAAAATCCTCAATAGCCAGGTCATCTCTTGCTTTAGCTCCTAAGGCAAGTCCATGATAATAATAATGCTGCGCTTGAGGATCATTTGAAACCAACCGTGACAGAATAGACTCCGCCTCATCGATCCGCCCTGCTTCAAGCGCGGCTTCGCCGTGTTCCAATTCTGCTTGGGAACCCTACCGCACACAAGAGTAGGGGCAACGAGGAAGAACGCCAAAAAAACATAGAACACAGACAAAAATAATGAGCGGTCTCTCATGTACAACCGTTCCTACAATAAATATCTTTCTCGCGAGAAGGAGCCATTATAGGGTGTGATGAAACAAGAATCAAATTTCGATTTGGAGTTATTCGTGGCGTTGCAGAGCAGCAGCTTTATATTTGGAAGACATCCATCTGTCATTCCATCTCCGCTGCGTGAAGATAAACTCCCATGAAGCCGAACACTCTTATTTACCGGCGACTTCCCAGTCGCCCATCCGGTGAGTACTCCTGATTCGAGATGCCGGCGAATAAGAAGGAACGTCATACGCGGCTACATACGATACCCATGTTCGGTTAGGCC
>CAWJJL010000059.1:0-23318 GCA_963843165.1 uncultured delta proteobacterium
AATGTTGTCCCAAATGGGACTGCTTCTCGTGTGACTACCGTGACCGGCCGCTTTCGCTCACGAAGCGCATTAGCAGTTTCCATTGCGATAAAACTTGAGCCTACCATTACAATATGATTAGCTTTTTCGCTTGCGCTGAATATTCTCTGGGCATCTTCGAAACTACGCAATGTGAAGATATTCCCCAAATCCGCGCCCGGAACTTTGGAATTGCGAGCAATTCCTCCGCTCGCTATCAACAATTTGTCGTAATTAATTGTTTCTCCGTTTTTGAATGAGACGCTCTTCTTAGAGGTATCCACACCGATAACTTTCCGTCTGCAATTTTAACTCAATGTCAATGTTCTTTATAAAAATCTTCGGGCCGAAGTAGCACCCCTTCCGCATCGGACTGCCCTTCCATATATTGTTTGCTCAACTGCGGTCGATCGTAGGGCGAGCGATTCTCGTGAGTTATCATGACTATTCGACCTCTGAAGCCATCCTCACGTAGTGTTTGAGCCGCCGCGTTTCCCGCTGCGCCTGCCCCAATGACGACAAAAGTGCGCCCATCGATTTCAGGCTCAAATTTAGAAATTTCATGCGACTTTTTGCCTTCGAATGGCTCGGGAACTCGAACGATGATGTCTTCTCCTTCTATTCGCACCTCATAATGAGCCAGACCATCGAGAGAAGGGGGCTCTTTCAAATCGCCGGACCTCACATCATATGCAGCATGGTGCCAGGGACAGACAACTCTGTCACCGCTCAGAACACCCCCATCCAGCGAAGCGCCGTAGTGAGGGCAGAGCCCACCGATAGCGTGGAATTCGCCATTAATTTTGACGAGCAAGACTTTTTTATCCTCGGCAATTTCGTGGGATTTCATTTCGCCGTCTTTGAGATCATTAATTTTGGCCACAACAATTTCCCTGAAGTTCATGTCAATCTTCTCCCTGTATTTCAGCATCGGGCTCGCAACCGAACCGATTGCTCCTTTCCTTTTATTGATGCCATTGAAAATATTGTGTCGCGGAAAAAATTGGCAGATCTTCGGTCGGCCGGATAGATCACTCTGCCATGGCGAGAAATCGAAAAAATGAAGCAATCCCCAAAGCACGGAGATTGCTTCTTTTCACACGTATGACGTGTCGGGGACTGCCAAGCGTCCAGTACGTTAATTAGCTCGTGATTGATTTCTTCAATAATAAATTTATTTGGCCGGCAGCACGGTAACTTTGCGACCTTCTGTTTTGCCGAAGCGATCCGGATTATACATAAGAGAAATCCTGGAGCCTCTCATCCAAAAATCGCCCTCCATCACTGCTCTGGCCAGGTATGAATATCTGTATTGCCCTTTCCAAGCACGATTCTTAAAAACTCGGACCCCATCATCGCGGAATTCCATATAGGTTGGGGTAAAATCAGAGAAACCTTCTCTCCAGCTTCGGTTCCGTAGTTTCGGCGGCTCTCTTCCGCACCTTCCGTGGCCAGTTCCGAATTGACCGGCACAAGACCGGCAGGCACAGGGTCCTCCAATGCAAGATATTCAAACTCGTCATAGGACCCTTGCTTTGATCGAGAAAGTACTCCTATTTCGACAGTCACTCGCAAAACATCACCAACCCTGATTTCATCGGTGCCGTTCAGGTTTTCAATTTTTTTATTTAATGTGAAGCCTTTGCTCAGAGCCGATGGGTCGGTGACTAAATCCGGATAAGTCACCGAAAGATTGTAATTTATCAGTTCTTTCGGAGCCGCGGTAATGTGGATCTTGCCTTTGTCGAGGAACTTGCGCGGATCCACTTCCACAAAAGCCGATGCATCTGAAATAGTTGTTTCCAC
This sequence comes from uncultured delta proteobacterium, assembly GCA_963843165.1. Taxonomy (GTDB): domain Bacteria; phylum Desulfobacterota; class Desulfomonilia; order Desulfomonilales; family Desulfomonilaceae; genus DATJPW01. Next base: position 1,825 of record CAWJJL010000059.1, read on the forward strand.
AGCTTTTTCTGTGCCATAGTCGATCTTGATTTTAACCGTTTTAGTTTTGTGTGCGTCTCTGCCTCGGAAGTATTTGCTTAGGGCCAATAAGCACCAGCCGGTGTCGGCAGTAGATATCCATTTTCCATCGGGTTGAAGACCTCTCAGAAGACTGCCTGCCCATCCGTCTGCTTTCTTGGAGGCGGCTCCTGCTTCCACAGCAGCGATGAGGCAAACCGCAATTTCACGAAAACTGGAATCGTAATAATTAATCCTCTCAGCATCAGGCTTGGGATCGAGAGCGGCTATCATTTCGGCGATTTTTTTCTGTGGTAGATATTGCGTTTTTTTGGCAGCCAGCAGCAGCAAGGCCTTGGCCTCATTACTTAATGAATTGTAATTACGGAAGAACGGTTCCAGTTCCGCGGCTGAAAGCATTTCGCCCATAGCAAGATTTAACAGGGCAAATTCCCTGGTCCAGGTTTCCTCTTCAGCCCCGTTTGTATCCTCCTTCTTGAATACACCATCGCGGATGTTGGTGAGAGCAGCTTTTAGTCTTGCATCAGGTACCTTAAGGCCGGCCTGACGGGCTTCTATCAATGCAAAGGTTGCATACATGCTTCCCCACCACGAAGTATCGGACCCACCCGGCCAATAAGAGAAGCCTCCGCCTTGAAGCTGCATAGACAATAATCTTTCGACGCCTTTACTGAGAAATTGATCAACCTGCTCGATTTTTATTCCAGGGATTGTGCCGGAATGTATTAATTCTCTAATTCCAACCAGAGGTATAATTCCGGAACTCGTCTGCTCTATGCACCCATAAGGATAATTCAATAGATATTTCAGGCCTGGAGCTATTCTCGTCCAATTGGTAGTGCTTAGGGTCAAGTACGCCTTGAAATCAGCCGGATTGATATCTGCGGGATTCAATTGTTTAATAATATCCGGGATATCCACGGACAAATCCGTTTTTTCCGAAAAAGAGCCGACAACTACACGATTTAGAGGAATATACCTGGAGTGAATAGGGAGACTCTGTTCAATAGCATCCTCATATTTTGCCGAGGGCACTACAAAGTTGCCCTTAAATCGGAACCAACCATTTTCAACCCCGCTGGTCACCTCGGCCGCGGTCTTTACACTTGAACTGGACCACGGTTCAATTTTCGCGGAATTCTGAAGCAGGCGGACGCTAATATTTTGCGAGCTTTCCACGGACAATGCGGCATCACCTTTTTCTGCGGTTTTATTATGTAGCACTACCGGAAAATTGACGCGATCACCTGGAATGAGGAATCTTGGTACTGACGGTTCCATAAAGAATTCTTTTGTCACAACCATGTTCCGCTGTCCGGAAACAAACCCGGCGGCTTTGTCACAAACCACCGCATAAACTCGGTACGCAGTGGTGGTGTCGGGGAGCTGAAATTCAACCGTTGCCCGTCCGGAGGCATCGGTAACTACAGCGGGATTGAAATACGCTACAGGCCGGAAATCCTTCCTTATTTTTAAACTTGCGGAAACTTCTCCCAATCCGATCTCGCCGCCGGTCAGCGGGCGGGTGAACATGCGCAACAAATCCTGACTGATCAACGCCAGGCGAAGATCTCCCGAAAAAACGGATAAAGGAAGATTGAAGACCGCAAGAGCGGAAAGTTCAGGTGTCTTAAATCGAGTGAGAGCCATTACCGCCTCATCGACCACACACACAGCGAGTTCAGATGCCGCGCCCTTACCGGCTTGATCAGTCACCTTGAAGGTAAGCGTCTTTTTTTCTGCAGGACGTCCCTTAAGTTCCTTTTGCTCGGGTTCAATATCCAGGCGCAATTTTTGCACTTCGCTCCGGATTGTCACGTCTGCGTAACCGAAAAACACAGTAGGAATATCAGTGTCGGTTTGGGACGGGTAAGTGGGAAAACCTTCTCTGCCGGCTGAAGCCATTAACGATACATAGACATTCGGTTGCATCTGCTCCGATGCTTTGAACTGGTAACTACCCTCTGTCCCGTTTACGTCTACGATCTTGTATTCGAGCACTCCTGATTTTTCGAGGGCAATTAAACATTTTTTAACCGCTCGCGGAGTGTGAAATTCGATCCGCACCGGCTCCCCGGCTCGGTACTCTTTTTTGGATAGGGATACCAAGACCTGATTACCGGTACGTGTTTCCTTCTCCGCTTGACGCCGTATCCAGTTGTCGTAATCATCCCATCCGACTTTGAACAGGGTCTGGCTTGAGTAGCGCCCGGTTTTGTCTTCGTATGTGAATGCGACCAGGTAGTCCCCATAATCATTGAATTCAAGCGAAAAAGGGGCTTCTCCATTGACGATAGATTGCTGGGACGTGAGGGTTTTCATCCATCCTTCTTCCCAGAGATCCTTCAGATTGCCCGCCTCATCCCGTTTTTGGGTATACAAGTATTTTTTTTGCATAATGCGGGCTTCTATTTTTCCTTCTTGGATTTTCTTGCCCTGCTGATCCACAACAAGCACCTTCATTGACGATGCATATCCGGTCTGCACCTGCCGCGGATGGGAGGGGATGCCCACAAGATAGCGAGGTTTCGGAGCATACGTGGCTATTTCGGTGGCGGGTTCACCGTCTATATCCAAGACAGTGGCCGATACATTCACGCCATAAATCCCGGTGAGTAGCCGTTGATCGAGGGGTATGGTGAAGTTAAGCTTCCCCGCCGCATCAAGCATACTTTCACCCGATTCCAGGAATAATGTCGATTCATCTTCATTCCCGAACAGGTAAGCATCGAATCCTTCGACTTTGTTTGTTGAAGGCACCAGGGTAGCCTTCCAACGAACCTTGGCATGCTTGACAGGGCCGCCCGTATAATATTCGCCCATGACGATGACAGACAGGAATTCTTCCCGTTGCTCCAAGGAAATGTACTCTTTGCTGATGCGTTCACCCCTCTTGACGGAAAGTGAGACAAAATGCTTGGGCCGCTTGTATTCCTGGACAAGAAAAGTTTTCGTAAATTCGTCCTTTTTATCGTCAGACCTTGTGACAGTGGCTTTTAATGTATATGTGCCGACAGGGAAGAAGGTTTCCAGGGCAAATGAGTCATAGCAAGTCCCAAATTCGCTCAGCGTCAGCTCTTTACTATAAACAACATCTTGCCGCGGTCCCACGATTTCCAATTTCGCCTTTTCACCCGCAGGTGAGACAATCCGGTTTTGTTTATAAGCCCTAGCAAAAAACTTGAAATGAACATTTTCTCCCGGACGGTAAACACCTCTTTCAGTGAAAAGATATCCTGTTCGGGCGTCAGGGACCTCCCGAAGATCCTCGATCTGAGTAACGCCAAACGGCTTGAGGCGAAGCTGATTCAGTTCAATAAAACATGCGTCCGAAGCCGTGGCAGCAACAGCCGATGTGATTTGAGCAGTACTCAACGGCCGGTTCGAAATGCCCGTCGCCTCGGCGCCTACGGTGATTGAAGGGAATTGCTGGCCGTCTTGCACAAAAATGATCCCGTTTTGATCGGTCTTGCCTATTGTGCTTGCAACTCCGTTGGATAGAAACAGCATAAGGTCAGCCCCGGCAACCGGTTGTCCGGTGTGCACCGAAGTTACCCATAACAGCAGATTTTTTGCCGAGATCTTATAGCTAATTGACAAATCTGTGATCTGGATAAGTTTTGAACTCTCTCCCTGCATTTTCTTATCAGGATCGGAAAGAGCGCTCATCCATATTCCACCGCGTTCCGGTTGCGGACGGAAAGATAGCGGAAGGGAATATCCGTATACATTGTCTTTGGCTTCAGGGGCAAAAAAGGCCTCCGAAGCTTCCGAAAACTCACCCAGAAAAACCGGCGCTATTTTCCCACTTTTGGTGAGGTCTTGGAGAATTCCAGCCTGTTCCGGAGAGCCCATTTTTGGCAGGGGATCGTTTCTTGTAAGCGATGCCGATATTGATGGGGCGAGATATGGAGGTATTCTCGTGAGCTTGCACCTGATCTTCGTGACATCAGCGAGTTTCAAAGGCAAAAGTTGACGGCTTTTCAGTTCCACTACGGAGCGTTCAGTTCGTACCGAAATTTCCGGCTTTATGCCTGGACCTTTAAATTTGAATTCCCTCTTGGCCAGGACCGACGCTCCGCCGTTCACGACTGCAGGCGCAATGTCAAGCAGCGTAATCCCGGTCAAGTTCAAAATCACCCTTAATTCTATATCTGGTGTCCCCTAGACGTGAAACCGTTAAGCCGCGCACGGCAGGTTTTAGCTTAATAGCACTCATAAGCTCATCTTCTTCAAGCGGCTTCGAGAGCGCCAGATTAAGCCCCTTATCAGTTTTCGATTTGTAGTAAGTTCCAAAGCTCGTTACTGAAATTGTTTGAGCGGAAAGAAATTGATACGCGAATTCCCGCTGCATCAGAAGCCTTCCTGATGCGTCTGACAGGCCCTTTTCAATCGGTGATCTTTACAGTTCCGGACTTTGGATGAGGTCCCTAGTGGGACCAGCCTGAATTCTCTCATGGTGCCGGTGGCCTTCTGCTCAGTCCCCGGATCTAACAATTCGAAATTCTCCGCCGCTCCGTCCAGAGTCACTTTCGTGCTGTTTGACAAATTAGTTGTAAACACCGGGTGATTAAACCTCAATATAACCGCCCATTGGCCGGGTTTTTCTCCTTGAAAATAAGCATCCCGCCTTGCGTGTGCAGTTAATTCATCGGCATGGCTGTAAAACGGGATTAATAAAAAGAAAAGCAGAATTGATAGACCGAACCATTTGAGCGCAGAAGTCTTCATTATCACACCTCTAAATGATAAAGTGGAAATTCGAATGGGCACTGTACAGCGATTCCCCCGGAAATCTTTTCTTGAGCGTATATTTGGGTTATCTCATTTGCAACTTGTCCCTGTCGCACGGTTTACGTCGGCGCATGGATCTTTTATAATTTTGCTGCAACGGATCACATAGCTTCATTTTTAATGTGTCCCAAGCTCATACGAAAATGGGTCAAGTTAAATTCTTGAGTGGAAAATGGAAACTGAAAAGAAAGAGCCATTGAAAATTCCCCGTAAATCGAGCGGTCCTCTGAGACTTTACTTAGAGGACGGCGCACTTTTCGTGACCGGTTTTGGATTGTGGATACCGGTCGAGAACAAAGAGCAGGGCTTAAAGCTCATTGCAGAACTGGAAGATCAGGGATACCGAATTTGTTATTAAAAAGGCACATCCAGTAATGCCGGTTTAAGCTTTTTCCAGTGGGGCCACCGCCGTTGGAAGACTTGAATTCGAGGGCGGCGGTTTGAACGCATAGGTCCTCAGCAGAGCCACACCGTACACTGCCAGCAGAACCAGAGCGATAAAGAACGTTGCAAAAATCTTTAGATTCCTGATTCTCACATCTATCTCCTTACGTCGAAACGATTGCCCGTTAGAGCAAAAATACTTCCGTGCGGATCTGAGCGTAAGATATCCCCATCGATCGCAAGCTTTCAATCGCCATATCGACCATCCTGGGCGGAGCACAAATGTAATAGCCGGTTCGTTCTCCTCTATTGCCAACCAGGCGACTGATTTTATCTTTATCGAGGTGGCCGGATTCCCCGGACCATCCTGTTTTCGGGCTAGCAACGATGTGGATCACCTTCAGATGAGGTTGTGTACCGGACTCGATCTCGGCCAGTTCGGACCTGAACACTATGTCTTCTTCGGTCCGATTGGCGTAAAGAAGCAGTACGTTTGCTTGTTTTCGGGTATCTCGCATATGCCGGATCATGCTCATGATTGGAGTTATGCCGATTCCTCCAGCGATAAACACAAAATCTCTATCCTCAGGATGAAAAGTGTAGCAAAAACGTCCAAACGGTCCCTCCTCGAGGGCAGTATCTCCAACTCGCGTCTGTCCTATTGTTGCTGTGAAATCACCTGATTCTTTGATTGTCGAACTGATAAAATCTTTATTCGCCGGGCTTGATGAAATTGTCCAGTGGTGCTCTTCAACCGGTAATCCCTCAGATCGTCGAAGCGTCAGAAAATGAAACTGGCCGGGCTGGTAGTCATAAATTGGTTGGCCATCCTGAGGAGTAAATTTCACGGTCCACACATTATGTGTTTCTTGTTCTACCCCTATTACTTTATAAGGAGATCTTTCCAACTGCCTGGGTTTTAACACCTTGTGATGAACATACGCGAAGATTGCAAGGGCAAAAAGCAGCAACCAGAGGATGCGCATCAAAATCGGAGCCAGATCATAGGCTGCAAACCAGCTATGGACAAACGCGCCTGCGACAATGAGCACCGCCAGGACATTGTGGACGCGTCGCCATTGTTCGAACGTCAGTCCAAAACTGCTATACCAAAGGCTTATTATTACGTGCAGAATTAGGAGCGAAAGGACCACTCTGCCGCCCCACACGTACCAAGGCTGGTTGAGGCTGGTAAGCAGCCCTAGCCCGAGCCCACCGTAAGCCATTCCCGGCGGGTGAGCTAGGAGCAGAAAAACAGCAAATACTCCCATGTACCTGTGGAATCGGATCACTACATCGAATCCAAAGGGTCTTTCAATCCACTTCCAACGCGAGGCGAGGACCGGTTGGACTGCTATGATAGCAAACGCCGCCAATGCGAAACCCGTGGCCGTATCGAACAGAACAGTCATGTCGCTTTTCATCCGCAGCGCGGCTATAAGCCACAGCGGACTCAGAGCCACAACAACGTAAAATGTTGCCAACACAAAGCCCATAATTTTTTCTCCAAGAATGGAATTGTTCCCCCGAATGGGCAGTCAGTTATTGTAATAGTGTTGAACTTGAATCGCTTACGACATGCTTTTTTGTCGGAGCTGAATTTTCTACGAAGCTTTCATTTCAATTAAATCATATAGTTTCCAGCATCACTAATATATGAAGCGCCGACAGACCCCTTTATTTCTCTAGTCAATTAACTGAAAAAATCGTTTCCATTTAAGTTTTAGCGTAGCTTCCTGAGGCTCATGCGTCAATTAATTTGGAACTTATTTTTGTTTGAAATCGGCAACCCAGGAGAGAAAAACGGAGATAAAGAATTCTGCCATTACTGAAACGAAAAATGTAATATGAAATCATGATTGATAATCGAATCACCAGGTGGAGAACAAAATGACCGATCAAATCAAAGCTTCGATATGTGGCGAAATAGCAACCATCCTGTTTGATAGACCCAAATCATACAATTCCCTGGATTTGGATACCATGGCGATTTTTGCCGAGCACCTGGTCAACTTGGCCGTCGATGAGACGGTGCGCGGAGTAATTATATCGGGACAGGGGACGGTGTTCTGCTCCGGAGGAGACCTGAAGTGGGTGAAGAGTTGGCCCCAAGGTTATGCCGCTGCTTTCCACAATTTGGCCGCTCGACTTCACCAAGCGACCTTGGAAATCCGAAGGATGAGAAAACCAGTTATAGCCGCGATAAACGGTGTCGCGGCCGGAGGAGGCTTTTCAATTGCATTAGCTTGTGATTTCAGAGTCATGGCCCGATCTGCGACTTTGAGGCAGGCCTATACATATTATGGATTATCAATTGACGGAGGAGGGACATTTACATTACCGAAACTTGTGGGATTGGCTCGTGCTCTTGAAATAGCGGCTTTCGACAAATCGATTTCAGCCGAACAGGCGCTTCAATGGGGACTCGTTACAAAAGTCGTAGAAGACGGCAAAGCATTGGACGAGGCCTTGAAAATGGCCGAAGAAATAGCGCAAGGTCCATTGCACTCATTTGGATACTCCAAACGACTTATGACTGATTCATTTAATAATTCGTTCGAGACGCATCTCCAGTTTGAACGCGAGGCGCTTGCCGCATGCGCGGCTCACGCGGAAGGCGAAGAAGGCATCTCGGCATTTGTTGAAAAACGCAAGCCGATTTTTAGATGACAAGCAACCCTCAGCTGCGGGGGACTAGATTTGTCATTGCGAGGCCGTCAGGCCGTGGCAATCCCCAAAGCTTTGGGAGATTGCTTCGCTCCGCTCGCAATGACAGCCTTTGCCCGTCTGTGACTGAGAAGTTACGATAATGAATTAAAGGGAGAAGAGTTCTTTAAAAGTTAAGGCATTTCGCGGTGCGTTCGCGTTGTAATCGTTGTTAAAAAATGTGTACGTTTCGACGCAGGTGTGGTTTCAGCAAAGACACCCAATATGAGAGTTCTTCATCAGTGTAATCGTATCGATAGACCTCTCGCTCTTGCCCATGAAATCTTACGTATAGAAAATCGGTTGTTGGCAGGACTGTTTCCGGAAGGCTGGGATGGCTTACTGCGACGAATGCGACTTTATGATCTGCGAGAGTTTTGGTTACTTCATCATCCCACCAACTCTCATGCCTGAATTCTACTGCGTGTCGAACTTTTTCCGGGAGTGAAGATAAAAAGGTCTCCAGGCGATCCACATCCTTGTGAAGAGAAGGCGGCAACTGCCACAATATGACTTCCAGGCGGGTGAGCTTTAGCGCTCTTTCCAAGAATTTTTCCAAAGCCTCTTTACAATTCGCAATTTTTTTCAAATGAGTAACCACACGAGAACCTTTCACCACGAGGTGAAAATCATCTCCGAGCCTGGTGTTCCAAGCTCTTATCATCGGTTCGGTGGGCAGCCTGTAAAAAGTTGCATTGATCTCCACAGTGTTGAATTTTTCGGCATAAAAGGACAAACGTTCCGTGTTCTTGATATCTTCCGGATAAAAATTTCCGTACCAATCGTCATAGGTCCAGCCTGAAGTTCCTACGAAAATGCGGTTTGCTGACATGGAGCTTAAGTCCTCGCATTAGCTTTTAATCATCAAGTGTAGCGATGGTTTCACTAAGGTGACGCATTAATTTTAAAATTTAAATTTTGAATTATCGTTCTTTACTGGATGGCCTTAAGGACAGAAGAGTGGGGCTTAACGATCTCGTGCGTTCCAGGATCCATAGAGCATGACCAGGATTTAATTAAAGCAAATTATTTCATTCCCCCACAAATGATTTCTTCACAAGGAATGCGCAAGACTGAGCCATCACGCCACTTTTCAGCTTCACCTTTTGCCTTGGAAGCAATTTGCCGTGAAATTTCAGCCGGGATGTTTTCCAGTAACATCTCCAGTCGTCCACTGATACCCAAGTTTATGTTCCAGTATTCTTCCCCATCAAGCACTACCAGCGGGTAATCGACCCTTTGGATATGAACTTCCCGAAAGTTGATCTGACGCATGATCCCTTCCATAGCTCCGGGAGGGCCGAAATCGAACCAAGTAGGCGCTCCGGGCATTACGGCTGCCGGCCACAGCTCGGCAACTGCCTTAGCGGTCATGCCTATTACAACAGTTCGATCCGGAGTGCTCCAGACAGAAAGAGCAACCCGCCCTTCAGGTTTTAAAACGCGGCGCATTTCGCTCAATGCTTTAATCCGATCAGTGAAGTGGATTAATCCCAGGTGACACAGGACAGCGTCAAAAGATTCATTGGCAAACGGAAGTTCTTCCGCGTCGCCTTCCTGGAAAGAGATATTCGTCAATCCCACTCGAGCTGCCCTAACGCGAGCAAGTTCAATCATTCCGGGCGCCAGGTCCACCCCGATCACCGATCCGGCTGGAGCAACCAACTCAGCTGCTTTCAATGAAGGAATACCCACCCCGCACGCAATATCCAATATTTTGTAACCAGGCTTGAGCTGCGCTGCATCCAGGAGGGGAGAAGCCAAAGCCTCAAAAATTGCAGCGCCGTGTTTCTCGTAACTCCGGGCTTTACGACTATACGTTTCCCGTTCGATGGCTTTGTATCTGATTTTATCAAACTCGGCCATAAAAACTGCCCTCCCTTCATTTTGGCAGAGGGAATGGGGAGGCATTTTGAAAATCACCTCCCCAACGTTTTTGAGCCTAAGCTGCTATAAATTCATAGCTGACGTGTTCGTTTTCGAGATTAACTGTGCGGATTTTGAGTTTCATCCCTGGTTTAATCGCCTCATCCGGGAGAGATTTATCTATTCTGCCGAACACCTTCACTCCCTCAGGGAACTCCGCAACCGCCAGTGCGTATGGCACCTCTTTTTCGAAGCCCGCTGGAGCGTACATTGCTTTCGTAAAACTAATAAGAGTCCCCGGACCGCTGATAGAAAACCAATCCATATCGGAACTTAGACAGCTGTTGCAATCGCTCCGTGGCGGAAAAAACTTGGTCCCGCAGCTCTTGCATATGGTTCCGCGAATTTCGTTATTTTTTAAAAATTCCACAAATTGGTCGGCTTTTGTGGCGCCTGTAAAACTTATAAATCCAAATTTTTCAAATCCCATCTCATTCCTCCAAAGGACGCTTTTCAGCGTCTAGGTTGAAGGCCTTTTCTCAAAAACAACTCGTGCTGTGAATTGACATCGAATTCCTCACAGCCACAACGCGAGAATTCACATTATCAGGGTTTTGGAAAGAGCCGGCTCAATCCCGCACAGCAAGCGGTGCATAAAAATTGATCCGGCCCTGTTCTGCTTCGTTTAATCTACCCCGAATATGCTGACGTTGCCGTAGATACCGACGCCGCCGATATTGTGAACCAGGCCGATCTTGGCTCCCGGGACCTGCATATCTCCGGCTTCACCGCGAAGTTGCATGACTATCGTCCTGATCTGTGATCCTCCGGTAGCGCCTATTGGATGTCCTTTTGAGAGAAGACCACCATCCACATTTACCGGTATCTTGCCATCCTTGTACGTTTCCTTGTTTCGGATAAGTTCTTTGCCACGTCCCGGCTCTGCAAATCCCAGATCTTCGTACGCCATCATCTCGGCAATAGTAAAGCAGTCATGCACTTCTGCAACATTTACATCCGTCGGTTTTATTCCCGCCATGGCGTAGGCTTTCTTCCCTGCCAATTGTGCGCACCTCAGTCCGGCAAATGTATCGCGGCCGGCCATATTTATTGGTGCAGTAGCCATGCCGAGACCTAGTATACGTACCGGTTTTTCACAAAGGTCTTTTGCTTTCTCTTCAGAAGCAAGAATTACACACGACGACCCGTCCGCATTGGCGCAGCAGTCGAACATTTTCAATGGCGTAGCAATGTAATTGGGTTCCATAATTTTTTCGAGCGTGAGGCTTTTGCGGAAAACCGCTTTCTCATTGATCACTCCGTAAGTTGAGGATTTTACCCTGATTAGTGCAAGATCCTCTTCGATGGTCCCATATTTTTCGAAATGGCCGCGAGCGTACATCGCATAATAAGCCGGCATCATGGTACCGAATGGAGCTTCCCACTGAATGTCCGCGCCGCGTCCCATTCTTTCCTGCGACTCGGCGGAAGATATCTCTGACATTTTTTGAAAACCCAGCACGATTACTACATCATGAAGGCCTGAGGCAATCAGAGCGTAAGCTGTCCTGAGTCCGCTGGAACTGGACGAACAAACGCTTTCAACGTAGAACGTGGGTTGAGGATTCAAGCCGAGATATTCGGCCATGAGACCGGCCGGCGTCCTCTGTTTGTCGTATTCGGGAGCGGAACAAATAACCGAAGCATCGATTTGAGCTGGTTTGAGGCCGGCATCTTGCATCGCCTCTCTATAAGCCTCAAAGGCCAATTCTCGAATCGAGCCCGGATAAGCCCGCACGAACGCACTCTGCCCAACACCGATGACCGCAACTTTTGGCATTCGGAACTCCTCCTTATGAGCGCTGAACGTGATTCTCTTGTAATTTGGCAGACTCGAAATGATAACACAGGGAATCGAGCGAATCAATTGAAGTAGCAGAAGTCGTTCACCAGTTTGATTATGCTTGATCTCCGCAATGGTGATTCTCGCCATCAATGCTGGAAATTCTTGCTCAATCTTTGTCTCTCTGATACTCATACTGTTTGACCGGAGAATCGAGATTAAATCTACAAGTTCCGGCATTCGTCCTTCAAATCTAGGAGGTTCATGCGATGGAAATCAAGCAGATATGTGTTGTCGGCGCCGGATTGATGGGTGCGGGCATCGCTCAAGTGGCGGCTCAAAGCGGCTTCAATGTAAATTTGAACGATGTCGAAGATAGATTTATCCAGAATGGGCTCAAAACGATTCAGAAAAATCTCAAGCGCTCGACAGACAAAGGCAAAATGGATGTCTCCGAAGCAGAGGCCGTACGATCTAGAATCAAGCCGATACTGTCTCTGGCGGACGCGGCCAAGGGTGTCGATGTCTTTATCGAAGCGATCATCGAAAAAATGGATCTGAAGAAAAATTTCTATAAAGAATTGGAAGCTGTAGCCCCTGAGGCAGCGATTTTCGCGACCAACACCTCAGGACTGAGCATAACCGAGATTGCGTCAGTGACGAAGCGTCCCGAGCGCTTTGTTGGGATGCATTTTTTTAATCCGGTCCCCATGATGCAGCTCGTAGAAGTTATCCGCGGCATAGCCACCTCCGACGACACCGTGGGAATTATCAAAGGATTGGCCTCCAAAATGGGCAAAACTGCCATCGAGGTTCAAGAAGGGCCGGGTTTCGTGGTGAATCGTATTCTTGTTCCCATGTTATGTGAGGCTATATTCGTTTTGCAGGAAGGGCTCGCGACTGCGGCTGAAATTGACGAGGGGATGAAATTGGGAGCAAATCATCCTATGGGACCGCTGGCCCTTTGTGACCTCGTCGGGCTGGATACTCTGCTGAGCGTCCAACAGCATCTATACGAAGAGTTCGCTGATCCGAAGTATCGCCCGCCCGGGTTACTGAGAAAAATGGTCCGCGCTGGACACCTCGGACGCAAATCCGGCAAAGGATTCTTCAATTATACTTGATCGTGTTATCACAAATGGAAGATCGGTTTTAGAAGGCGCTTCAATGAAAGGGCATCGTCCAAAGATTAGAGTACGCCTTTATAAGTGCGCTATTTGAAGCGGAGGAGAAAATGCAAGAAGTAGAACGATTCGGTTTGACTGAAGAGGAAATTATGCTTCAGGACATGGTCCGTCGTCTGACTCGGGAAAAAGTGGCACCCGGGGCGGAAGAACGGGATAAAGCAGCGGAATACCCATGGGACATGTTGGAATTAATGAGAGAAAACGGTCTGATGGGCATCGATTTTCCCAGCGAATACGGAGGAATGGCTGCGGGCATGATCGCTCACTGCATCGCGGTGGAGGAATTGGCAAAAGCCGATGCTTCTGTAGCTTTGATCCCGTCATGTCAAGAATTGGGAACTTTGCCGATAATATTGGCCGCAAATCACGAGCAAAAGCAAAAATATCTCCCGCCTCTTGCTTCCGGTGAAAAGGTTGCGGCCTTCGGGCTTACGGAAGCCAAGGGTGGATCGGATGTAGCGGCCCTCAGGACCCGTGCGGAGCGCAAAGGGGATAAGTACATTCTGAACGGAACCAAGACCTTCATTACCAATGGAGCCGTCGCGGACACCTATTCCATATATGCAATTACCAACCCTGATGCGCCGTCTCATAAAGCAGGATCGGTTTTCATCGTCGAGAAAGGGACACCTGGTTTCACAGTGGGCAAGGACGAGGACAAGCTTGGAATCCGATCCTCTTCCACCACAGAACTGATTTTCGAAGACGTCGAGGTGCCAGTGGAAAACCGTTTGGCAGAAGAAGGGGACGGTTTTCATATCATGATGAAAACGTTGGATTTCAGCCGCCCATCAATAGCCGCTCAGGCCCTGGGCATAGCGGCCGGAGCCTTTGAACACGCAACAGCCTATGCCAAAGAAACGAGAAACCTTTGGTAAGCCGATTATTCGGCACCAAGGTATTGCGTTTAAATTGGCTGATATGTCCATGAGGATTTCAGCCGCCCGCCAATTGTTGTACAAGACCTGCGCGCTCTTGGACCATAATGTGAAAAAGGACCTGTCGCGTGTTCCAGCGGAAATTATGCGCTATTCCTCCATGTCCAAAGCTTTCTGTTCGGATGTGGCTATGTGGACTACGATCGAAGCTGTTCAGGTTCTAGGTGGATATGGATATATCAGAGAATATCCGGTTGAACGAATGATGCGGGATGCAAAGATTACGCAGATTTACGAGGGCACGAACGAAATTCAGCGGGTCATAATAGCTTCAACGCTGTAGAATATCGATAAGTATGCCCGCCGTTGCAGATTCCCCAATTGATTGGGACTGGCAAGTACATAAGGGCGACCCCATAGTCGCCCTAGTCTTGTCCCGTTTTCATCTGTTCTGCTTTTGACACAGCGCCGCTAGCTGTGGTGCATAAGACCGGACGGTAGCGCGATTGTGCTACTAAGTTTAATTTGAGACAGCTTCGATCTGTACACCGCATGAGCTATGAATACCTATTGAACAAGAGACTGGACTTTTTCCCCTTCCAGCAATCTAAAGTGCTTCACGAAAAACCGAGCAGCCAGCCCATTTATAAAGCCGGTGACAGCAGCGGCCACTAGAAGAATTGGTAACAGGATTAAAATTCCTTCATTCCGGATCAGAAGGAAGTACGCAACTGCAAGCTGCGCCATATTGTGGGCCACCGCGCCGGTTACGCTGACCCCAATTTCAGAAAAAACCTTTGGTCCAAAGCTGTAAGCAAGCCCCATAGCTAAAATGGCACAAGCAGCGCCGGACAAGGACATCATGAACGCAGGCGATCCAAACAGACCGTAAGCAATGGATCCAAGAAAAACACGCCCCAATGTCACCAGCAAAGCGTCCTTAAACCCGAACAACTCCAGCGTGGCAAGTCCGATAATATTTGCGAAGCCAAACCTGAACCAGACGAAAGTGATCGGCAGAAGCCCTTCCGCGGTGTGAATGACAGTCGCCAAAGCCAAAAGCATGGCAAGCCTTGTGAGTTTTGCCACACGATCTGTCATCGACTCACCGCATCCAAATCTTCGGCGCGCTCACCTGTAATTGCGACAATGACTTCATTGGGAACACAGACCAACAGCCCGCCCTGACTACCAATCTCGCCCATTCCGCAACAGATCTTGTTGGGACATGGGGAAGACTGTATGCGCGCACGACCATTATCGATAATAATCGATGTGGTTCCGAGTCGTCCCGAAACTTTGACCACCTTATGGTTATTTAAGGAATATCTTCCGACCAGCTTGTCACCAGCCCGTATCTCCAAAACTTTTCCACCAGGGAGCGCCCAACCAGGGATGATTAAGAAAAATAACAAAGCGGAAAATACTATGATAATCAACAGGATAGAGTCACCAGCGGTCATTCCGGTCTGCGATCGCAAGCGTTTTATCCTGGATTGTAACTTGTTCATTCTGTTCAAGTATAATGTACTTAGTTAAAAAAAGCGAACCCGTGTGGCTGACCCAATAGTCAATTCAAAATAGTTGGCTGATGTCCCGATGGGTCAACTGAGGGACGGAAAGAAGATTCTTTATTTTTCTTGCATCATGCCGAGATTCGTTATAAATATGGTCAATACAGGTTCGTAGCCCAGGGACAGTAAAGGCGGACAACAATGAAATGCCCTGTCTGTGGCCACATCGACGATCGGGTGATTGATTCTCGACTCGGTAAAGAGAATACTGTAATTCGCCGGCGCCGTGAATGCCTCCAATGTAACAAGAGATTCACTACCTATGAGCGGATAGAAGATGTTCTTCCGTTAGTAATTAAAAAGGATGAACGTCGGGAACCTTTTGACAGAAGAAAAATTATTGAAGGAATGCGGAGAGCGTGTCAAAAAAGACCCATTCGCACAGAGGATATCGAAGCTGTGGCCGAGTCGATCGAACAGGAGCTGATGGAAAGCCCGGAGAAAGAAATCGAATCTTCGAAAATCGGTAGGCGGGTGATGAATGCGCTCCAAGATATGGACCACGTTGCATATGTAAGATTTGCTTCGGTTTATCGTTCTTTTGCGACCATCGAGGAATTTATTAAGGAAATAGATGAATTGCAGGCAAGCAAAGAAGATCGAGATGAACAGCGTCCTCAAGATGGACCTCTGAATGAACAAAGTCAAGGATTCCAAGATTCCCCCTGAAGCGGAAAAATTTATGTCTCTGGCCCTCGAGCTTGCTCGACGTCGACTGGGGCGCACTGCGCCTAACCCAGTCGTTGGGGCGGTGCTAGTGAAAAACGGTCAGGTGGTCGGTCAAGGCTATCATCGCGCGGCCGGCGAGCCGCATGCGGAAGTAGAGGCTATTAGATCCGCCGGATCTCATGCTAAAGGGGCTGAACTGTTCGTGACACTGGAGCCGTGCAATCATCATGGGAGAACTCCCCCATGTACAGACGCAATTCGCGAGGCAGGCATAAGAAAGGTGTGGTACGGAGTGGATGATCCGAATCCAGGTGTCCGAGGTGGCGGAGCTAAGACACTCAGAGATGCCGGAATCGAGGTTATCGGGCATGTAACTGAAAATCGTTGCCGCCGTATTAATGAAATTTATCTTACAAATGTAACTCTCCGCCGGCCATTTCTCATTTTGAAATTGGCCATGAGCCTTGACGGACGGATCGCCACTAGAACCGGTGATTCCAAATGGATCACCTCAGAAGCTTCTCGTCGGAAAGTGCATCGATTGAGAGATCAAGTTTCCGGAATTGCCGTTGGGATCGGAACAATTCTGGCTGATAATCCATCCCTCACGACGCGCTTGCCTCGCGGCCGAGGACATGATCCGGTTAGAATCGTAATGGATTCGAAGCTCAGGACGCCCACCAATGCTAATATATTCAATCCGGAATCACCCGCAGAGATCATCATAGCCACCAGCAAGAATCCGCCCGCCGAGCGCCGGATTGAATTGGAAAAAAAAGGCGCCAAAATTATACCCACTACAAGTGAAACTTGTGTAGATTTGAAGGAGTTGTTCTCTCGCCTTTACCGTAGTGGAATCACATCTGTTTTGTTGGAAGGTGGAAGCGGAATTGCTTGGGCGGCGCTCCAGGCACGAGTGGTCGATAGATGTCTGTTCTTTTATGCGCCTATTATGATTGGAGGGTCAGATGCGCCTCCAGGAATAGGAGGACTGGGCGTAAATACATTGGATGAAGCGCCCAAACTTACAGACCTGCGATTCTCCCGTTTAGGACCGGACATCCTGTTGAATGGACGAGTTCAATATTCCAAATAAAAATCCGGCAATCGGGAATTACCCGGAATCAAAACCCAAATCGGGTCCTCGGACAGAGGCATGATTTTACAAATTAATCCCATTCATCCTCAGCCCAGATATGTAGCCAAAATTGTGGAAATACTCAGGAGCGACGGTGTAATTGTTTACCCGACTGACACGGTATATGGACTCGGGTGCGATATCCAAAGCAAGAAGGCTCTGGATAGAGTTCGGCGGATAAAAAAGATAGATAACCGGCGGCACCTTTCGTTCGTTTTTGCGGATCTTAAGGCCATCGCCGAATATGCTCAGGTGAACGATCCAACGTACAAGATTCTTCGACGCTATTTGCCCGGCCCATACACTTTTGTGCTTCAGGCCACCAGACTGGTCCCCCGAATTGTACTGACAAAACGTCACGAGGTCGGAATCCGTATTCCCGATAATCGTATTTGCCAGGCACTGGTCGCGCGAACTCGGAAATCCCATTCTCAGTTCATCTGTTCGTATGCCTGATGAGCAGCTTCTGGATGATCCGAGAGAAATCGAAAAGCTGTACAAAGGGCAAGTCGATCTTGTCGTGGACGGCGGGGTTATTATGCCCCAGCCCTCATCCATCATAAGTTTATTGGAAGACGTTCCTCAGGTCTTACGAGCAGGAAAGGGCGATGTCACGCCATTCTTGTAGAAAATCCGAGGAATTTACAGTCAGAGCAATCCGAGAAATTTCAATTTGCCCCGGTTTTTTATTGCGGACCAACAAAATTCCCGGATATCAACCACCTGTCACACTTGTGGAAAATCGCTCAACCAAGTATCCGGTTAGAATTTCCGCGTTTTTAGCAGCACTTCCGGCGTGTTTGAGGATTTCTTCTTGGCCCTTTCTGCCCCTTTCCTCAGCCCACTTCGGGTCTGAGAGAATCTGCTCGATTCTGGATACAAGGTCCTTTGCATCTTTGATTTCAACTCCTGCTCCTGCGTTTACGAGGATGTTCCGCGCGTCTCTGAAATCCTCCATTGACGGCCCAAAAAGAACTATTTTACCCCAAGAGGCCGGCTCCAGTATATTTTGTCCACCTTTGGGCACCAGTGAGCCTCCCATAAAAACCACCGTCGCGAGAGAAAAGATCTGAAATAGTTCTCCGGTCTTGTCTACTATGATTATTTTGCGGCCGTCTCTTCTCTCACCCTGATCCGCAGAGCTGCGTAAGAACGGCGGAGCCAGGCCGAGGTTCTCCACAGCATTAACAATTGAACCGCTTTTTTCCACATGCCGAGGGACTATAATCAAAACTAGTTCCGGGAATTTGGCAGATAATTCTTTATAAGCATCTAAAATAATGTCGTGTTCACCGGGGTGGGTACTGCCGGCTACCCACACCGTCTCATTTTCATTCAGTTGCAGAATGTCGCGCAATCTCTCTGCGGTCCCCGGAACAGCCTCTCTCAAGCAAGCGTCGAACTTAGTATTGCCAGTTACGCTGACGCGGTCGGCTGGAGCGCCCATTTCGGCAATTCGTGATGCATCAATTTGCGATGACATGAGGAAAAGATCGACGGATTTCAGAGTCGACGACAAGAATCTCCGTAGCTTCCTGTATCGCGGAAACGATCTATCGGAGATACGCCCATTAACGAGTGCTATTAGAGAGCCATGTTTTTTGAGGCTATGTATCAGATTCGGCCAGAGTTCAGTTTCCATAAGTACAAACAAATCAGGCGCTATACGTTGCACAACTCGGTTTATGAATAGGGGAAAATCCAAAGGAAGATAAAGAAAGGCATCAGCTTCCGGGATCATCGAGCGTGCTTTGTCCTGGCCGGTCTCAGTTCCGGTGGAAACAAATATACTAGCGTGAGGATACAGTCGTTTTATATTTTGCAGTAAAGGGCTCAACGCAACGACTTCCCCTACCGAGACTGCGTGGAACCAGAGGCGTGGCCGTGGTAATTTTTCCGGAGAAAAATCATTTGGCATATAGCCGAATTTACTGCCGAGAGATCTTCGATATTTTTTTTCGAAGATGATTTGAGGCAAATAATAAACCGCAAGGGCGGGCGCGGCTACGGTGTGAAGAAGAATATTGTAAAGCAAGCGGCTCATAAATATGCCGGAATTATGGTAAATTGCTGAACTTTATTGGCAAGTTTCTGTTTTGGCGGAAAACGTCAGGTCAAGCTTAAAATTCTTTTCGATGAGGAAAGGGTTACGCTCCAGCTTGTTTATATGAACGGAAGTTCGCCAAGCGCCTGCTGGAGACTGGAGATCGAACCGTCTCGGCAGCCAAGCGTCTTCTCCTGTCTTAAAATCTCCGAAATCCGCGGTGAGTTCGACATCTCCTTTGGGGCTGAGTCTAACAAGCCGTTTCAGGTAAAGTGTTTGAGGATCGAAGGTCGCTCCCCATACTTTTCCTTGAAAAGACACTCTGATGACGGTCTTCTCAGCATCTTTGGCGAGCACTCGATCGAATCGGACATCCTTCCATTGAAGCAAAATCAAAGGTATCAAACCCTCAATCTCGGCTACATCCGGAAATTTCCTGCCGAAGCAATCCTTTCCGCCTTGGATGATCTTTCCTTCAGTAGGGACGTACAATTCAAAATTGTTTGACTTAATTATTAATTCGAATAGAGAATTGCCTCCAGCTGCGAGTCCTTGGAATCGAAAATCATTCGGCCGGCGATACAGGAGAAAACCTTTAACATCCTGCCGTGATTTGCCCGCATCGTAAATGCTTGTAATGTTCATTACCGCTTTCAGCGCGGAGAGGCTTTTCCCTTTTTGGGTGAGGAAATCCGGGATTTCCTGAGGTTTGACGTTCGGGTCCGCTCGGGCAAAACAGGGGGGAAGCAATAAGCTCAGGATGGCAATTCCTATCAAAAAATGTGAAGCGGCACCAGTCTTGCAAAAATGTCGCAGATTGCTCATATTTGTTAGATTAAGTATTAGTCTCATGGCGTGATCTTTCTATCAGAGCGGCAGCTTGGATGCAATGGGTAAAAACTTATCACCGTGACTCGGCGGATTCAAAATTAAGTGCGCCGGATCATGTGAATATAGCGAGGATAAACAATGAACTGGGTTACTATCGACAATATATCAGGATATGAAGGGCAGACGGTGGAACTTAGGGGCTGGGTCGCTAATCGTCGTTCATCCGGCAAGATTCGTTTCCTGCTGATCCGGGATGGCCATGGCGTAATTCAATGCGTGGTTACACCGGATCAGGTCTCTCAGGAAGTTTTCGAACTCGTTGACAAACTTCCTTATGAATCGTCCGTAATCGTTTCCGGGCAAGTGAAACGAGACACTCGGTCTCCTGTAGGATATGAAATCAGTTTGAATGATCTGAAGCTGATTTCAGAAGCTCAACCTTATCCAATAGCCAAAAAGGAGCATGGGGTCGGGTTTCTCATGGACCACCGGCATCTCTGGATTAGATCGTCGCAACAAACAGCTCTGTTAAGAATTCGTTCAGTGGTCTCCGGCTCAGCACGACGATATTTTGATGAACTAGGATTCGTTTCAGTGGAGGCGCCGATTTTAACGCCAACAGCCTGCGAAGGGACTACTTCACTGTTCGAGGTGGAATATTTCGACCGTTCAGCTTACCTGACTCAATCGGGCCAGCTTTACGGTGAGGCCGCTGCTATGGCGCTCGGCAAAATCTACGTGCACGGACCCACATTTCGGGCGGAAAAATCAAAAACTCGCAGACACCTGACGGAATTCTGGATGATCGAACCCGAGATGGCGTTTTATGACCTCGATCAAACGATTGAATTGGCAGAAGGACTGATTTGCAGAATAGCCGAAGAAGTGCTCGACAAATGCTCGTTCGAACTTTTATCGCTTGAACGAGACCGAGGGGCTCTGGAAAAGATCAAGCCGCCATTTCCCCGAATCACTTATTCACAGGCAGTGGAAATCTTAAAGGAACAAAAATTCGAGTTCAATTGGGGAGATGATTTTGGGGGTGATGAAGAGACGGTATTGTCAAGTGCTTTTGATAAACCACTTTTTGTTACGCATTACCCGTCTTCCATTAAAGCCTTTTACATGAAAAAAGATCCTAAAGACCCGCAGCTGGCCCTTGCTGTGGATCTGCTGGCGACGGAAGGACATGGCGAAATCATTGGGGGAGGTCAGCGAGAGGACAGCTTGGATACTCTAGAATCCAACATTGCAGAAGCCGGCTTGGATCGGGATCCACTGGAGTGGTATCTTGATTTGAGGCGATACGGATCTGTCCCGCACGCAGGATTTGGCATTGGCATTGAGAGGACAGTGGCTTGGATGGCGGGTATTCACCACGTTCGAGAGGCTATAGCGTTTCCAAGGCTCATGGACAGACTATATCCGTAATTTGTGCGATTCACAGACATGGTTTCACTTTGTTCAATTTTAGATCGAGCCTGTAGTCCTGATGTCTGAGACGCTCCTTTCTAGGGTCGTACATGAGTTCAAGGTCATCCCATACGGGGGTCCGGTCGGAT